>JAHBXX010000064.1 GCA_019636245.1 Planctomycetota bacterium
CACCGCCGTGCGCGCGCCGCGCGCTGCGGGGATGTCGACCGGGGCCGCTTCCAGCACCTGCCGCGCGATCGCGTAGAACTTCTTGCGGTCCTCGAGCCCGCGGTTGCCGCCGTTGATCGTGTAGCTGATGTACTCGACCGGCGAGGTGTCCAGCAGCGCGCCCTTGAACTTCTTCTTCAGCACGTCGGTGTCGGCGTGGTTGGCGATGTCGTTCAGGCCGCGGGTCTGCCAGAACTCGCAGGCGCTCCACACCGCGTGCTCGGGCTGTTCGAGCAGTTCCGGCGTGTCGACGAACAGGTCGCGCCGGCCCTTGCGGACGCCCAGCTGCAGGTAGTTGGCGCGCCCGGTGGTCTGGAAGATGCCGCGGCCGCGGAAGCGCACGCCGTCGCCGGGCCGCGTGTTGCCCAGGTCCTGGCGCCCTTCGTAGGCCCGGCCCGAGGCATATTCGCGCAGTGTGCGGAAGTGGTCCGTCTCGTGGCAGGCCTGCGCGAGGAAATGGCTGTACTCCTGCGCGGAATCGATCTCGTACGCCGGGCACAGCCGGTTCATCCACTCGGCCAGCGCCGGCATCAGTGGCGTGGCGCGGCCGGCAATCGCGGCCAGGTGCTCGGCGGTGATGGTCAGGGCCATGGTCGGATCCTCCGCGGCGCAGCGCACGTGGCGGCATTGTGCGCGCCGCGACCGCCGCCGTGCGCGCGCGGTGCTAACGTTTGCGGATCGCCCGCCTGCTCCTGCCGTGGCTCCCCGCACCCCCGCCCTCGCCAAGCTGACCCGACCGCGCCTGCACGACGCGCTGCCGCGGCCGCGCCTGTTCGCGCTGCTCGACGCGGCGGTCGCGAGCCGGCCGATCGTCTGGGTCGGCGCGCCGCCCGGCGCCGGCAAGAGCACGCTGGTCGCCGGCTGGCTCGAGGCGCGCGGCCGGCGCCACCTCTGGTACCAGATCGATGCCGGCGATGCCTCGCCCGCCACCTTCGTGCACTACATGCAGCTCGCGCTGCAGCCGCTGGCGGGCCGGCGCGCCCGCGGCACGGGACTGTTTCCGCCGCAGCCGCAGCAGGAGCCCGGCAGCTTCGCGCGGGCGTTCTTCCGAGACCTCTTTGCGCAGCTGCCGGCCGGCTGCGTGCTGGTGCTGGACAACTTCCACGCGGCGCGCACGCTGCCCGAGCAGCGTGCCGCGCTGGCGCAGGGCCTGGAGGAGATGCCCGAGGGAGCGACGCTGATCGTCGTCTCGCGCACCGATCCGCCGCCGGAGTTCGCGCGGCTCGCGGCGGGCCAGCGCATCGCGCGCATCGATGCGTCCGCGCTGCGCTGCAGCGACGAGGAGGCGGCGGCGATCCTCGGTGCGGGCGACTCGCCCGACGAGCGGACGGCCGGCGTGCAGCGCCAGGCCGACGGCTGGGTGGCCGCGCTGGTGCTGTGGCGCGAGCACCTGCGCGGCGCCGGCGGGCGGGTCGACGAGGCCGTGCTGGGCGCCGGGCGCGACGCGGTGTTCAGCTACTTCGCCGGCGAGATCTTCCAGCGCGCCACGCCGGCCGAGCGGCGCCTGCTGATGGTGACCGCGGTCGCCCCGTCGGTCAGCGCGGCCGACGCCCGCGCGCTGACCGGCGACGCGGCGGCGCCGCGCCTGCTGGAGTCCCTGTTCCGTCGCCACCTGTTCGTCGACCGGCGCGCCGGCACGCCGCCGACCTATCACTACCACGCGCTGTTCCGCGAGTTCCTGCAGGGCGAGGCGCAGCGCCGGCTGGAGCCGGAGGAACTGCGGGCGCTGACCGCGTCCGCCGCGCAGCTGCTGGCCGCGCGCGGCCAGGTGCACGACGCGCTGGAACTCGCGCAGGCCGCCGGCGACTGGGCCACGCTGCGCACGCTGATCGACGCCAACGCGCTCGAGTGGGCCCGCCAGGGGCGGGCGCAGGCGCTGTCCGACTGGATCGACGCGCTGCCGGCCGAGTGGCGCGCGGCCGACCCCTGGCTGGCCTACTGGCAGGGCCGGGCGTGGATCTTCGTGCAGCCGCTGCGCGGCCGGCCGGCGCTGGAGCGGGCGTTCGACGGGTTCCGGGCCGCCGGCGACCGGCGCGGCCAGGCGCTCGCACTGGCGACGCTCGTCACCGGCAGCTACTACGAGTGGGCCGATTTCCGCCCGCTGGACCGCTGGCTGCCCGAGCTGGACCGCCTGCTCGCCGCGAGCGCCGAGGGCGCCGGGGAAGAGACGCTGGACCGCGGCAGCGAGCTGCGCGCGCGTGCCGCCCACGTGATCGCGCTGCTGTTCCGCCGTCCGGGCGACCCCGAGCTGGCACGCAGCGCGGCGCGGCTGGACGAACTGCTCGATGCCGAGCCCGATCCGAACGTGCGGTTGATGGCCGCATCGATCCTGTTCAACCACTACAACTGGGCCCATGTCGAGGCGGCGGCGGCGGCGCTGGTCGCGCGCACCGAACCCGTGGTCGCGAGCCGCGAGGCCGGCCCGCTGATGCAGGTGTGGTGGCGCACGCACCTGTCGTTCTGGCACTACCTGAACGGGCGCTACGAGCGCTCCGCCGAGGTGGCCGCGGAGGCCCGCACGATCGCCGAACGCTACGGGCTGGAGGCCTACCTCTTCGAGATCGACCACGCGCGCGCCGAGGCGCTGATCAGCCAGGGCGACCTGCTGGCCGCGAAGACGCTGGTGGACGGCATCGAGCGGCGCCTCTCGCCGCTGCGCCGCATGGACCTGGCGTACTTCCACAACCTGCGCTCGACGCTGCGGCAGCGCCTCGGCCTGGCCGCCGGCGCGCTGCACGATGCGCAGCGCTCGCTGACGCTGGCCCACGAAACCGGGCTGCCGACGCTGCAGATCCCGACCTTCACCGCGCGGGTGGCGCAGGCGCGCGCCGGCGTCGGCGACCTGCCGGGGGCGCTCGAGACGCTCGGCGAGGCGATGGCGATGACCGCCGGCGCCGGCGAACGGCGCAGTTTCGAGCGCATGCGCGAGCTGCTGCTGGTCGAACTCCAGCTCGACCGGGGTGACGTGGCGTCCGCCCGCGCCGGGCTGGCGGCGGTGCTGGCCGACTACCGTGGCCGCGGCCAGCGTGTCTTCATGCGCAACCGGCCGGACGCGGCGGCCCGCCTGGCCGACTTCGCGCTGGTGCAGGGCATCGAGCCGGACTACGTGCGCGACCTGATCGGCCACAACCGGCTGGTGGCGCCACCGGGCGCCAGCGCCGCCTGGCCGTTCCGGCTGCGCATCCATGCGCTCGGCGGCTTTGCGCTGGAGCGCGACGGCGCGCCGCTGCGCTTCAGCGGCAAGGCGCAACAGCGCCCGCTGGACCTGCTGAAGCTGCTGGTCGCCCTGGGCGGCCGCGCGGTCGACAGCCAGGCGCTGACCGACGCGCTGTGGCCGGATGCCGACGGCGCCGCCGCCAAGACCTCGTTCGACTCGACCCTGTTCCGGCTGCGCAAGCTGCTCGACATCGAGGACCTGATCGACCTGTCCGGCGGCAAGCTGACGCTGTCGCGCACGCTCGCCTGGAGCGACGTCGACGCGCTCGAGCAGGCGCTGGACGCCGCGGCGCTGCGCGACGGCGACGCGGCGGCGCTGGAGCGCGCCGCGCAACAGCTGCTCGAGGCCTGGCGCGGCCCGCTGCTCGGCCAGGAGGAGCCGACCTGGGTGCTGCAGCCGCGCGACGCGCTGCGGGCCCGCGTGCTCAGCGCCCTGGGCCGGCTCGGCGAACGGCTGGAGCGCGCCGGTGCGGCGGAGGCTGCCAGCGCGCTGTACCGGCGCGCCCTGGAGGCCGACAACCTGGCCGAGTCGCTGCACCGCGCGCTGATGCGTTCGCTGGCGGCCGCCGGCCAGCGCGCCGAGGCGATCGCCGCCTACCGGCGCTGCCGCGAGCTGCTGCAGGCGGTGCTGGGGATCGCGCCGTCGGCGCAGACGGAAGCGCTGTACCGCGAGCTGACCGGCCGGGGGGCCGCGCCGGCAAGTTAGGGGGGCGGGGGCGGCCGGCACCGCCCGATCCGTCAGTCATCGGCAAGTCCGCGGCGCGGACAGTGGCGTCACCTGTCCACCACCCCCGAGGAGCCGACGATGAGCCCGATGATCTCCCTGGCAGCCGTCCTGCTGGCGTCCCTGCTGCTGTCCACCACCGCCCGGGCCCGTCCGCCGGCGCACCGCATGGGCCAGCACCCGGCGGTGCTGGTCAAGCGGCAGGCCGCCGTGCAGCGTTACGACTACGCGGCCCAGTTCTACCCGCACCCGGCCTGGCTCTACCTGCGCGCCGCGCCGGCCGAGACCGAGGTGCTGGGCAAGGGACCGATCGCGCCGCTGATCGCGCCGCTGGTCGCGCCGTCGGCGGGCCCGGCCGCGGACGCCGCCTCGGCGTCCGCCGCGCTCGCGCGCGTCGACCTCGAGTGACCGGCCGGCGGCCCGTCCGGCCGCAGGAACGCGCGCTGCACGTAGGCCGCCACCGCGCCGATCTCGGCCGGCGCGAGCACCGAACGCCAGGCCGGCATCGAGGTGCCGGCGAGACCGTCGCGGATGACCTGCCGCAGCCGCGCCGGCGGCATCGAGCGCCGGTCGTAGCGGGTCAGGTCGCGGGCCGGCGGTTCCATGAACTGGCCGATCCAGTTCCGGCCGGTGCCGTCGCCGCCGTGGCAGAAGGCGCAGTTGGCCTGGAACAGCGCCTCGCCGCGACGCTCGGCCGCACTCAGGCCGTCCAGGTGCGGCGCCGCGTCGTGTTTCGCGTAGACGCTCGCGCTCGAGACCGCGTCGACATCGACCTGCCCCGGCACGAAGCCGAGCCGCGGGTACGACACCGGCCGGGTGCTCCAGGCGGGTCCCGGATCCGCGCCGGCGGGTTCGTGGCAGGAGATGCAGGCCGTCAGGAACAGCTGCCGCCCGCGACGCTGGGTCTCGTCGAGTTGCTCGGCGGGCACGTCCGCCGCGAGGCGCCCGAGCGCGAACGGGAAGGCCGCCGCGTGGCGCTCATGGTCCGGCCAGCCGTTGGCGGCGGTGTGGTACGCGGTGTTGGGTCGCGCCTCGCGCACGAACTCGCGTTCGACGAAGGCGGCCACCGCCTGCATCTCGCGCGCGTCGAGCACGCCGCGGAACGAGGCCATCGCGGTGCCGGGGCGGCCATTGCGCAGTGCGGCGACGATCTGCGGCGCACGCAGCGCGGCGGCTCGCGTGAAGTCGCGCGGCGGCGGCTGCAGCACGCTCGCGGCGAGCGTCTTCGCGTCGCCCGAGTAGCCGTGGCAGAAGTAGCAGCGCGCGTTGTAGACGCGCCGGCCGAACTCGTGCTCGGACTCGCCCGCCGCGCCGCCGCAGGCCGCCAGCAGCAGCGCGGCGGCCAGCGCGAGAGGCCGCGCGGCGGACCGCCTCATGGCCGGATGAAGGTGCGGAACACGTACTCGCTGACGTCGCCGATCTGCTGCGGCGTCGCCACCTGCCGCCAGGCCGGCATCTCGGTGCCGAGCCGTCCTTCGGAGACCGCCGCGTACAGCGCCGTGCGGTTGAAGCGCGCGCGGCTCGCCGCCGCGGTGAAGTCGCGTGGCGGCGGGCGGATGAAATAGGCGCGCGGGCCGTTGCCGTCGCCGCGCGCGCCGTGGCAGGCGACGCAGTTGGCGCGATAAAAAGCACCCCCGCGCGACGCGTCTCCCTGCAGGCCGTTGGGGAGGCCGGCCGACATGTCGACCGGCACGGGAGTGGAAGCGGCGTCCGCCTCGCGGCCCCCGTGCGCGCGCGTGCCCGACACGCCGGCGCCTGGGCTGGCGCGGCGGTGCGGGTCGGCGGGCGCCGTGGCGTGCACGAAGCGTTCGAGCAGGTAGTCCGCGAGGCGCTCGATGTCCGCCGCGCCGAGCTGCGAGCGCCACGCGACCATCGCCGTGCCGGGCCGGCCGTGGGTGATCGCGAGCACGATGCGCTCGCGCGTCAGCTCCTGTTTCGACGCGGCCGAGGTGAAGTCGCGCGGTGGCGTCGACAGCGAGCCGCTCGCGCGGCTGCGGCCGTTGCCCTGATCGCCGTGGCAGACCGAACAGTAGTTGTGATACAGCAGCGCGGCGCGTTCGTCCGCCGCCAACGCCGGTGCGACGCACAGGCCATGCAGCAGGCTGCACGACAGGCCGTACAGCAAGCCGCGCAGCAGCGCGCACCACGGGCCGGAGATCAGCGCTCGCATCACGCCAGGCGTTCTGCAAGTTCTCTGCCACGCGCAGCGCGTGGCACATGGCTTGCAGCCGGCGCCCGCCGACGCGGCCGGCATGGGGCGGGCCGGCAGCACATCCACGAGGAGAAACACATGCGGACGTTCGCCATTCCGGGAAGTCTCGTTCTCGTTTTCGGCACGGCGGTCGCGCCGGCAGTCCAGGCCGCCGACGGCAAGGCCGTCTACGAGCGCACCTGCGTGGCCTGCCACGCGAGCGGCGTGGCCAACGCGCCGAAGTTCGGCGACAAGGCCGCCTGGGCGCCGCGCATCGCGACCGGCAAGGACGCGCTGTTCACGAGCGTGACGAAGGGCAAGGGCGCGATGCCGCCGAGGGCCGGCGCGGCCGACCTGAAGGACGAGGACATCAAGGCGGCGATCGACTATATGACCGCCGCAGTGAAGTGATGGCCCCCCCCCGTAGCGCCTGCGGCGCTCCCCCCCAGGGGGGCGCCGTCAGCGGACCGGCGGAGCCGGATCCGCGGCGGCCGCTGGATCTCGAGTGGCGCCGCGGGGTGGCAGAACGCTGAGGCCGCCTGTGGGCGCACCTGTGCTCCGTGCCCTTGCGACGCTGCTCGCACTGCTGCTGGCCGCCTGCGCCTCGGCACCGCCGCCGGTGGCGGCACCGAAGCCGCTCGTCTTCCCGGGCCCGCCGGACGAGCCGCGCTTCGTGTTCGAGCGCAGCATCCGCGGCAGCGCCGACGTGCTGCCCGCGGAGGCGGCGAGCGAACTGCGCCGGCTCGTCACCGGCGAGCAGGCGTCCGGCGAGTTGCTGTCCAAGCCGTATGCGGTGGCGGTCCACCAGGGCCGCATCTTCGTCTCCGACACGGTGGCGCGTTTCGTGCGCGTGTTCGACGTGCCGGCCGGGCGCCAGTACCGCATCGGCGACGAGGAAGGCGCGGGCCAGCTGATCAAGCCGATCGGGCTGGACGTCGACGCGGCCGGGCGGCTGTACGTCGCGGACATCGGCTCGAAGGCGGTGTTCGTCTACGGGCCGGACCGGACCTTCCTGCGCCGCATCGGCGGCGAGCAGTGGTTCGCGCGCCTGTCCAGCGTCACGGTGGACCCGGCCGGTGAGCGCCTGTACGCGGTGGACATCGGCGGCGTGAGTTCCGAGCGCCACCAGGTGCGTGTGTTCGACGCGGTCAGCGGCGCCCACCTGATGGACATCGGCAAGCGCGGCAGCGGGCCGGGCGAGTTCAACCTGCCGCGCGACCTCGCGATCGGCCGGGACGGGCGACTGTACGTCGTCGATGGTGGCAACTTCCGCGTGGTCGTGTTCGACCGCGAGGGCCGCTACCTGCACAGCTTCGGCAGCGTGGGCAAGCAGTACGGCCAGTTCGCGCGGCCCAAGGAGGTGGCGGTCGACCGCGAGGGCAACGTCTACGTGGTCGACACCGCGTTCGGCAACTTCCAGATCTTCAACGCCGAGGGCGAACTGCTGCTGTTCGTCGGCGACCGCTCCGAGCGCGACGGCCCCGCGAAGTACATGCTGCCCTCCGGCATCGCGGTCGACGAGGACGGCCGCGTCTACGTCGTCGACCAGTGGTACCGCCGCATCGACGTGTTCCGCCCCGCGGCGCTGGCGGCGAACGCCGGGCACCTGGGCCGGCGTGCACCGGCGCGCTGAGACCGCGCCGAGGCCCGTACGCGTTCCCGATCCCGGGAACGACGCTTCCCGAAAGCTGGAGCGCGCGGCCCGCGCACCCCGGGGCGGAAGGCCCGTGACGAATGGCACAGAAGGTGCAGAAACGAGCTCGTCAAGCGGGGCATTGGGGAGTGCCGGGCCTGACGCCCGTTCAACCAATCATCGAGTGAGGGACGACATGAATTTGCCATGCACATGGCGTCGCGCGAGGTGGGGGGCGGCATCCGCAGCAGTCTGGGCGGCACTGTTCCTCGGCCTCGCCGGCCCCGCCGCGGCGGGCATCGCCGACACCAAGCACAACCTCGGCTCCGGCCCCGGGCCGGCCGGCCGCAACCAGGTCAGCGACACGGCCGAGATCTGCGTGTTCTGCCATACCCCGCACGGCGGCGACGTCAACGCACCGGCGCCGCTGTGGAACAAGCGGCTCGGCACGGCGGGCGCGCCGCCGGGCGGCGGCACCTACATCACCTACGACACGCTGCAGACACCGTCGCTGGATGGCACCGTCGCCGCGGTCGGGTCGATCTCGATGGCCTGCCTCTCGTGCCACGACGGCACGCAGGCGATGGACAACATCATCAATGCGCCGGGCTCCGGCGGCGTGGTCGCCGACGGCGGCGGCAACGACGGCCGCGCGTTCACCTGGACCGGCACCACGGTCAATGCGGCGGGCCGGTTGTCCAGCGGCGCGGCGCTGATCGGCACCGACCTGTCCAACGACCACCCGATCGGCATCCAGTACTGCGGCGGCGGCCTGACCGGCTCCGGCGCGACCGTCTCGGGCACCTGCAACGACGGCGACTTCGTGCAGCCGCTGACGCAGACGATCAACAGCAACCAGGTCTTCTGGGTCGACACCGGCGGGGCCGGCAAGCAGCGCACCGACCTGCCGCTGTACGTGCGCGCCGCCGGCGGGCTCGGGCCGATGGTCGAATGCGCGAGCTGCCACGACCCGCACGTCTCCACCGGGCAGGCCGGGCCGACCGGCACCGGGCGCGTGGCGGGCGAGACCTTCCTGCGCATCTCGAACGCGTCCAGCGCGGTGTGCACCGCGTGCCACGTGAAGTAGGGCGGGGCCGGCGATGATGTTGCTGCCGGTCCTGTCGCGCCTGCTCGCGGCGTCGCTCGCGGGTGCCGCGCTCGCCGGTGCCGCGCTCGCCGCCGCGGCGGCCGGGCCGGCGCCAGAGGGCCGGCCCTTCGCCACCGTGGGCGACACGGTGCTCAGTGCCGCCGACTACCAGCGTGCGCTGGCGGTGGCGATGCGCAGGAAGTACTACCACGCGAAGCCGCCCGAGGCCGAGCTGGCGCTGTTCCAGCGCGAGGTCGGCGACGAACTGGTGAACCGCGTGCTGCTGCTGGACGAGGCGAAGCGCCGCGGCCTGCAGCCCGACCGGCGCCAGATCGACGCCACCGTGGCCGGCTACGACCGCCAGTACCGCGGCAGCGCGAACTGGGCCGCGAACCGCGACCGCATGCTCGCCGCGGTGCTGCCGCAGCTCGAGCGCGACAGCCTGTTCGAGCAGCTGCAGCAGTCGGTGCGGCGCGTCGCCGCGCCCGATGCCGTGACGGCGCGCGCCTACTACGAGGGCCACCGCGAGCTGTTCGTCGAGCCGGAGCAGGTCAAGCTCGGCGTGATCCTGCTGCGTGTCGACCCGAGCTCGCCGCAGTCGGCCTGGGACGGTGCCTGGGCGGAGGCGCGCACGCTGCACGCCAAGCTGCAGGCCGGCGCCGACTTCGCCGAGCTCGCGCGGCTGCACTCGGGCGACCGCTCGGCGGCACGCGGCGGCGCGATGGACTACACCCATCGCGGCATGCTGCCGGAGGCGGTGCACGGCATCGTCGACGCGCTGCAGCCCGGCCAGCTCGGCGCCCCGGTGCAGTTGCTGGAAGGCGTCGCGATCCTGCGCCTGGACGACCGCCGCGCCGCCGTGCAGCGCCGCTTCGAGGACGTGCGCGAGCGCGCCGCCGAGCTCTGGCAGCGCGACGAGGGCGAGGCGCGCTGGAAGGCGCTGATCGCGCAGCTGCGCCGCGGCGCGACGATCCGCATCGACGAGAGCCACTATGCGCCGCTGCGCGCCACGACCGAGAAGGCGCGCTCCGGCTGAGCGGCCGCGGCGGCTGGCGCGGCCCCCCGGAGCCTGCAGCGTGCGTGTCCCGTCGACCCGCTGGCGCCGGCGCACCCGGTCCCTGGCCCCGGTGGCTGCGGCGCTGCTGCTGTGGCGCGCCGGCGCCGCCGGTGCCGCGGCCTTCCTGCCCGGCCCGGTCGATCCCGATCCGCCGACCGGCGACCTCGCCGCCGCGGCCGCCGAGCCGCTGCGCCACGGCGGCGGCTTCCGCTTCGAGTTCGCGCCCTGGCAGATCGGCGGCAGCATCGCGCTGGACGGGCGCTGGCTGCGCCTCGAGGACGGACTGCGCACGCGCCACGCGGCGCTGGTCGGCGACGTCGAGTTCGCGAGCTACCTGTGGCAGCCCTGGTTCGTGCAGGTGCGCGCCGGGCTGGGCACGCTGCTCGCGCGCGACCACACCGACGGGGCGGGCAGCGAGCCCGCCGGCACGACCAGCGGTGCCGCGACCGGGCGGCTCGCGGTCTCGGTGTTTCCACAAAGCCGCTTTCCGTTCGAGCTGCAGGCCGACGTCAGCGACAGCCGCGTGCAAGGCGATGCGCTCGGCGCCGACTACCGCTCGCAGCGCCTCAGCCTGACGCAGTCGTACCGGCCCGAACGCGGCAACGCCAGCCTGCAGCTGGTCGCCGAACGCAGCCGCCTGAGCACCGAGCAGGGCGCCGACGACGATGTCTCCGCCCTGCGCGCCAGCGCGCTGTGGCAGCAGGGGGCGCACAGCATCGACGCCGGTGCATCGCTGACGCTCAACGAACGCAGCGACACCGGCGACCGCAGCCGCATCGGCCTGCTGAGCCTGCGCCACGGCTTCCAGGGCGCCGGCACGCTGCACGTCGACACGCTGGCGAGCTGGAACGACGTGCAGCAGCGCAGCGGCGCGCTGCCGGCGTTCGGCACCGACATCCGCCAGATCGCCAGCTTCGCGACCTGGCGCCCGGGCGAGGGCGAACCGCTGTACCGCGCCGACGCGCCGCTGATGCTGACCGGCAGCGCGCGCTGGGTCGATGCCGGCGTGGACGGCGGCGACGGCACCCTGCGCGCACGTTCGATGAATGCGTCGCTCGGCGTCACGCAGGAGCTGTCGCGCCGCTGGCGCGTGTTCGGCGCCGGCTCGGGCACGCTGGTGGACAGCGACGGCGCGCCGCGCCGCGGCTCGTTGACCGGCAACCTCGGTGCGCAGTGGACCGGCGACGGCGTCGCGCTGGGGGCCTGGCGCTGGCTGCCGACCGCCGCCGCGAGCGCCGGCGCGACGCGTGCCAGCGGCAACCCGCTGCGCCGCACGCTGGCGGCCCAGGCGGGCCAGTCCTTCGTGCGCAGCATCGTGCTCGGGGCCGGCGAATCGCTGGCGCTGAACGCGACGCAGAGCCTGGGCGTGCTGCAGGACTCGGAGACCGCCGTGGCCTCGCGCACGCTGGCCCATTCGGCGAGCTTGTACTGGCAGTCGGCGGCGGGCGGCGCGACGCAGAGCTACGCCGGCATCACGCTGAGCGAGTCGCGTACGCGGGCCGAGGCGGACGGGCGCTTCCGCCTCGTCAACCTGCAGTTCAGCCGGCGCACGCAGATCGACCGGCACGCGAGCTGGTCCGGCGACCTGACGCTGCAGGCCACCTGCAGCGACACCGAGCAGCTCGACGCGCTGACCGGCCTGCGCAGCGGCGGCGAGGCGAGCTGGCAGCACTACGGCAGCGGCACGCTGAGCTACGAGCACCAGCGTGCGTTCGGCGTGCCGCGGCTGCGGTTCAGCGCGCTGCTGTCGGTCAACAGCGCGCAGCTCGAGCGGCGCGCCGACGGCGACATCGACGCGCCGCGCGAGCGTGTCACCGAATCGCTCGAGAACCGCCTCGACTACACGATCGGCCGCCTCGATGCGCGCCTGTCGGCCCGCATCGCGCGGGTCGAGGGGCGCGCCGTCTCGGCGCTGTTCCTGCGCGTGCAGCGCCGCTTCTGATGGCCTGGAGAAACCCCTTGAGAGCCCTCCTCCGATTCCTCGTCGCACCGTGCGTGGCGCTGCTGCTGTGGGGGGCCGTGCCGCCCGCGGTGCATGCCGAGTACGGCGACGTGGTGATCAACAACTATTCCGATGCGGCCGGCATGCGGCCGGTGGTGTTCCCGCACTGGTTCCACCGCGTGCGCTTCCGCTGCAAGGTCTGCCACGCCGACCTGGGCTTCCAGTTCAAGGCCGGCGGCAACCAGATCAACATGCTGAAGATCATCGACGGCCAGTTCTGCGGCGCCTGCCACAACGGCGAGATCGCCTGGTCGGCGGAGAACTGCAACCTGTGCCACTCGGGCCTGCCGAACACGCCGACGCAGGTGCACGAGAGCACGCTGCAGAAGCTGGCGACCCCGGCGCCCGCGCCCGCCGCCGCCGCGGCGGCCTCGGCGCCGGCGCGCCCGTAGGAGGCCGCGATGCGACTGCTGCTCGCCGCCCTCACTGCCGTCGCGCTGCTGTGGGCCGCCGCCGACAGCTTTGCGCAGGACCGGGCCGCCGCGAAGGCGATCTACGACGGCACCTGTGCCGGCTGCCATGGCACCGGCATTGCCGGCGCACCGAAGTTCGGCGACGCGGCGCAATGGGCACCGCGTGCCAAGGCCGGGCTCGACGCGCTGGTGAAGAGCGTGCTGAACGGCACTGCCAAGGGCATGCCGCCCAAGGGCGGGCGCGCCGACCTGAGCGAGGCGCAGGTGCGCGCCGTGGTGCAGTACATG
>JAHBXX010000065.1 GCA_019636245.1 Planctomycetota bacterium
GGCTCGCGCAGGCAGCGGGCCGCGTCCAGGTCGGCGGCCAGCAGCGCCGGAACGGGGCGCTCGCCGAACCCCTCGGCGAGCGCCAGCATCAGGTACGCGTCGTGCACGGCCGCAGAGTGCGCCGCCGCGGCCGCCGGTGGCGGGAATCGGCGCTACTTCTTCTTCGGCGGCGCTTCGCCGCCCTTGCCGTCGCCGCCCTTCGCCGCGGCCACCGGCTTCGCCTCGGCCGGCCTCGCCGACATCTCGAAGTGCACTTCGCCGTCCTTGGCGAACGCCTTGATGTGGTAGGGCGTGTCGAGCTGGCCCTTCAGGATCTGCTCGGACAGCGGGTCCTCGAGGTGCTTCTCGATGCCGCGCTTCAGCGGGCGGGCGCCGAAGTCCTCGTGGAACGACTTCTCGATCAGCCAGTCGATCACCGACGGGTCGACCTCGAGATCGTGGCCCTTCTGCTTCATGCGCGAGCTCACCTTGCGCAGCTCGTTCTCGACGATGCGCTGCATGTCGTCGCGGTTCAGCTGGTTGAACACCACGATCTCGTCGAGCCGGTTGATGAACTCGGGCCGGAAGTGGCGCTCGATCTCGCCCTGGATCAGCTCGCGCATCTTGTCGGCGCCGCTCTGCTTGTCACTGCCAGGCGCCTTGCCGAAGCCGAGGCCGGTGCTGTTCTTGATCAGGTTGGCGCCGATGTTCGACGTCATGATCAGGACCACGTTGCGGAAGTCGATGTGCCGCCCGAACGAGTCGGTCAGCCGGCCTTCCTCCATGATCTGCAGCAGCATGTTGAAGATGTCCGGGTGCGCCTTCTCGATCTCGTCGAGCAGCACGACCGAGTAGGGGCGCCGGCGGACCTTCTCGGTCAGCTGGCCGCCCTCCTCGTAGCCGACGTAGCCCGGGGGGGCGCCGACGAGCCGCGAGGCGTTGTACTTCTCCATGTACTCGGACATGTCGATCTGGATGATCGCGTCCTCGCTGCCGAACATGAACTTGGCGAGGCACTTCGACAGCCAGGTCTTGCCGACGCCCGACGGGCCGAGGAACACGAAGCAGCCCATCGGCCGGTTCGGGTCCTTGAGGCCGGCGCGCGAGCGGCGCACCGCCTTGGCGATCGCGGCGATCGCCCGCTCCTGGTTGATCACGTCGCGACCGAGTTCCTGCTCCATCTTCAGCAGGCGTTCCGCCTCCGCCTGGTCGAGGCGGCTCAGCGGGATCCCGGTCATCTTCGAGACCGTCTCGGCGATCACGTCCTCGTCGACGAGGCCGCCCGACTCGCGCGAGTTCTCGCGCTCGCGCCACTCGCGCTGGATCTCCTCCTTCTTCTTGCCGAGCTTGAACGCCTGGTCGCGCAGGTCGGCCGCCCGCTCGAAGTCCTGGTTCGCGACCGCCTCCTCCTTCTCCTTGTTGAGGCGCGCGATCTCGGTGTCCATGTCGCGCAGGTCGGGCGGCGCCGTCATCGACTTGATGCGGATGCGGGCGCCCGCCTCGTCGATGACGTCGATCGCCTTGTCGGGCAGGAAGCGGCCGGTGATGTAGCGCGTGCTCAGGTCGACGGCGGCCTGGAAGGCGGCGTCGGTGTAGGTGACGCGGTGGTGGGCCTCGTACTTGTCGCGCAGGCCCTTCAGGATCTCGAGCGTCTGCTCGGGCGTCGGCGGTTCGACGTTGACGGTCTGGAAGCGGCGCTCGAGCGCGCCGTCCTTCTCGATGTACTTGCGGTACTCGTCGAGCGTCGTCGCGCCGATGCACTGCACCTCGCCGCGCGACAGCGCCGGCTTCAGCACGTTGGAGGCGTCGATCGCGCCCTCGGCGCCGCCGGCGCCGACCAGGGTGTGCAGTTCGTCGATGAACAGCATCACGTCCTTGGCGCGGCGGACCTCGGTCATCACCGCCTTGATGCGCTCCTCGAACTGGCCGCGGTACTTGGTGCCGGCGACCATCATCGCCAGATCGAGCACGACCAGCCGCTTGCGCCGCAGGATCTCGGGCACGGTGCCCTTGACGATGCGCTGCGCCAGGCCTTCGACGATCGCGGTCTTGCCGACGCCGGCCTCGCCCAGCAGCACCGGGTTGTTCTTGGTGCGGCGCGACAGGATCTGGATCACGCGCTCGATCTCCTGGTCGCGGCCGATCACCGGATCCAGCTTCGCCTCGCGGGCCAGGTCGGTGAGGTCGCGGCCGAACGAGTCCAGCGCCGGCGTCTTGCTCTTGCCGCTGCTGGCGGGAGTGCCCGAGCCGGAGCTGGACGGGGTGCCGCCGCTGCCGGACGACTCGCTGCTCTCGCCCTCGTCGTCGCTGTTGCTCTCCGAGGCGCCGAGGAACTCCAGCACCTCCTCGCGCACTTCGTCGAGCTTGACCCCCAGGTTCATCAGCACCTGCGCGGCGATGCCTTCGTTCTCGCGGATCAGGCCGAGCAGCAGGTGCTCGGTGCCGATGTAGTTGTGGCTGAGCTGGCTGGCCTCCTCGAGCGACAGCTCGAGCACCTTCTTCGCCCGCGGCGTGAACGGCAGCTGGCCCATCGTCACCATCGACGGGCCCGTCTTGACGATCTTCTCGACCTCGTGGCGGATCTTCTCCAGGTCCACGGTCATGTTCTTCAGGACGTTGGCGGCGACGCCGCTGCCCTCCTGGACCAGCCCGAGCAGGATGTGCTCGGTGCCGATGTATTCGTGGTTGAACTTCATCGCCTCCTGGCGGGCGAAGCTCATGACCTTCTTGGCGCGGTCGGTGAAGCGATCGAACATGCGGCGGAACCTCGGGGGGCCTGGGTCGTACCAGACCATAGATCGGACGGCGGGGATATAGGATTTACCTCAGTTGGAGATCCAGCGCCGGGCGTGCGCCGGGCCGGATTTTCCCGTCCACCAAGCCCTTCGGCGGAGGGGCGGCGCCCGCCCGGTGGCGGGTGGGGCCCCTCAGGGCTCGCAGCCGAGGGTCTCGCGCAGCAACTGGGCGCGGCGCTGGTCGCGGGCGTCGGGCTCGAGGCGCTCGCGGCTGTGCCGCTGCAGGTGCCCGGGCTGCGACAGCAGCAGCGCCCGGTTGATCGACGGCAGGTCGAAGCCGTCGAGCAGCTCGGTCTGGACGCCGAAACGCAGGGCCGACAGGCAGCCCAGGGCCTCCTCGCTGGTCAGGATCTGGGCTCTTTCCAGGGTGCCCAGCGCCCGATGGACCCGGTCGAGGGTGCGCGTGCGCGCGGTGCCGCGCAGCAGCGCCTCGCGGACCTCGCGTTCCCATTGCACGAAGCGGGTGACGGCCAGGAACACGTCGGCCTGGATCTGCGCCTCGTCGCGGCCGAGCGTGATCTGGTTGCTGACCTGGTAGAAGTCGCCGAGCGCGCGGCTGCCCTCGCCGTAGAGGCCGCGGACGGCGAGGTGGATCTTCTGCGCGGTGGTGGTGACCTTGTCGATCTCCTCGGCCCAGACCAGGCCCGGCAGGTGCATCATCACCGACAGGCGCAGGCCGGTGCCGGTGTTGGTCGGGCAGGCGGTGAGGAACCCGAACTCCTCCGACCACGCCATCGGCAACCGTTGCAGCAGCGCATCGTCGAGCCGCTCGGCCCGCCGCCACACGGCCTCGGTCTGCAGGCCGGAGGCGAACACCTGCACCCGCAGGTGGTCCTCCTCGTGGATCATGATCGCCACGTTCTCGCCGGCGTCGACGGCGACGCCCGCCGGCCGCTTGCTGGCGGCGAGTTCGCGGCTGATCAGGTGCCGTTCGACCAGCACCGATCGCTCGAGTTCGTCGACGGTCTCGAGGTCGACGATGCCGAGTTGCTCCGGCAGCCCGGGCTGGCGCAGGCGCGAACTGACGAAGTCGTAGAGTTCGCGCGATTCGCCTTCGGTCAGTCGCGGCGTGAAGCGGTAGCCCTGCAGGTTGCGGGCCAGGCGCGCGCGCGTGCAGATGGCGATGTCGTGCTCGGGGCCGGTGCCGGCCAGCCAGGCGCCGGGCCGGAACTCGGGTGGCTGGCCGCCGCGCCGCTTGCTCACCGGCTCGACTCCTCGCCGCGCTCGGCGCGGCGCAGGTCGTCGCGCAGCCGCGCGGCCTCCTCGTAGCGTTCGCCGCGCACCGCATCCTCGAGCCGTCGCCGCAGATCGAGCAGCGACGGGTCCTCGGCCGCCGGCTCGACCGGCGCGGCGCGCGCCGGCAGGCGGCCGCGGTGGGCCTGCGCCTCGTGGATGCGATGCAGCAGCGGCAGCAGGTCGGTGCGGAAGGTCTCGTAGCAGCGTGGGCAGCCGAAGCGCCCCTTGGTGCGGAACTCCACCGGCGTCATGCCGCAGCCGGGGCACGCCTCCACGCGCGGGCGGGTGCCGCCCGACCTGCCCCCCTTGAGTCCGCCCAGCAGGTCTTCGAGCAGCTCGGCCGAGAACTTCGGCGGCAGCTTGGGCTGGGCGATGCCCATCTGCTCGGCGCAGGCCTGGCAGACGTGCTGGGACCCGGTCACGGCGCCGTCCGTGAGATCCATGACGACGATGGTCGCGATCGCCTTCTGGCAGGCCGTGCAGTACTCCATCGGAGGGACGCGAGTGTAGGAGCGAGCGCGGTTGCCGCCAAGGGAACGGCGCCCGGGCCGGAGCCGCGGTCAGGCGGTGGTGGCGCCCTCGGCGCCGCGCTGCGCGGCCAGCCAGGCGTGGAACTCGAGCGCGCGGGCGCGGAAGTTCGGGAACTGGTCGAACGACGCGAACGCCGGGCTGAACAGCACCGCGTCGCCGGGGCGCGCCGTGGCCAGCGCCGCCGCCAGCGCTGCCGCCAGGCGGTCGTGCGTCGTGCAGGGCCCGTGGTCCGCGAGCAGGCGGCCGAGCGGCTCGGCGGCGGCGCCGAACAGGTGCGCCGAGGCCACGTGCGGTGCGACGCCGGCGGCGACGCCGGCGAAGTCGCCGTCCTTGCTCTTGCCGCCGCCGACCCAGTGCACGCGCCCGCTCAGGGCCTGCAGGGCGGCGCGCGTCGATTCGACCTCGGTCGAGACGGCGTTGTCGTAGATGCGCACCCCGCCCAGAACGGCCACCAGCTGCAGCCGGAACGGCAGCGGCGGCGCGTGGGCCAGCGCCAGGCCGATGGCGTGCGCGCCGGCGCCGAGCCGATGCGCCGCGGTCGCCGCGGCCATCACGTTCTCGACCTGGAAGGCGCCGAGCAGGCGCAGGGCCGCGGCGTGCACGATCGGCTCCGGCGGGCCCTGGTCGGGGCGCACCGCGACGAAGCCGTCGACCAGCCCCGTCGTGCCGGGCGCGGGCGTCGTGGCGGCATACCGCAGGCGCTGGCGGGCGGCGGTCGGGAACGCGCTGGCGACCGGGTCCTCGGCGGCGTGCACGACGAAGTCGGTGGCGATGGCCGCCAGCCGCGCCTTCGCGGCGTGGTAGGCGGCGAGCGAGCCGTGGCGGTCGACGTGGTCGCGGCCGACGCGGGTGAACACGCCGCCGCCGACTCGCCTCCCGGGGTGCAGGCGTTCGAGCTGGAAGCTCGAGATCTCCAGCACCGCGACCTGGTCGGCGTGCCAGTTCGCCTCGTCGGCGAGCAGGCTGTGGCCGATGTTGCCGCCGAGCAGCGCGTCGCGGCCGGCGCGGCGCAGGGCGGCGTGCAGCAGGGTCGAGGTCGTCGACTTGCCGTTGGTGCCGGTGACCGCGACCACGGTGCCCGGATAGGCGGCCAGGAACAGGTCGACTTCCTGCGTGATCGGCAGGCCGCGGCGCTGCGCCGCCACCAGCAGGGGGTGCTGGTCGGGCACGGCCGGGTTCGCCAGCAGCACTTCGGCGCCGTCGAGCAGGGCCTCGTCCTCGCGGCCGAGCTGCCAGTCGACCTCGGGCAGGTCGCGCAGGGCCGTGCGTACCGCCTGCAGGTCGGCGCCACCGCTGCGGTCGGCGACGCGCACCCGGCAGCCGCGGCGGGCCAGGAAGCGCACCGCCTCGCGCCCGCCGCCGAAGCGGCCGAGGCCGTGCACCACGACGGTCGTGCCGGGCGCCGGCAGGGCGGCGTCGGCGGTCATCGCTGCACGCGCGCCGCGGCGGCGCGCTCGAGCAGGTCGGCGAGGCCGAGCGGCGGCACTTCGGTCGGCACCTGCAGGTCCGGCGGGGTCGGCGGCAGCTGGATGTGCACGGTCTGGTCCTCGCGCCCGACGAACGCCCGGCGGGCGACCTCGAGCGGGAAGTCGAACGGGAACAGCCACGGGCTCGCCGGCTCGGGCATCACGATCGGTCCGGCGGCCGGCTGCAGCGACCAGTCGGGCTTGCCGTCGCGGTCGCCGGGTGCGGCATCCCAGCGGCTCTTGCCGTAGTAGCGGAACGGCAGCACCCAGCCCGCGGGCGCCGACGGCAGCTCCTGGCCGTCGACGAACACCCGGTGCGCGGCGGGGTTGTGCACGTGCGTCGCGGGGCCCGAGCAGGCAGCGGACAGCACGACGCAGGCGAGCAGGGGGCGCGTGGGCACGGCGGAAAGGCTGGCGGAGAGGGGGGGATTCGAACCCCCGGTACCGTTACCGGTACATCACCTTAGCAAGGTGACGCAATCGGCCACTCTGCCACCTCTCCGGCGGCGGCGCGAGTAGAGCCGGCGGCTGTTGCGGGCGCAACTGCGTTCTCGCCGATCGCGGCGGCCCGCTCGTGCCGCGGGCGCCGCGACGCTGCGCCCGCATCGGCCCGGTGGCGACACGCGGTCGTGCCGCCGGGCAGGTGGGGTGGGGCAAGGGTGGCGGTGGGAGAGGGATTCGAACCCCCGGAGCCCGTGAGGGCTCAGCGGTTTTCAAAACCGCCGCAATCGGCCGCTCTGCCATCCCACCGCAGGGGACCGGGCCACGCGGCACACGCTAGCCGCGCGCGCCGCCGGGCGCTATCCGTCCGCCGCCACCGCCTCGAACACCTCGCGGGCGACGAGGATCGGCGCGCCCGTCTGCACCGCCAGCGCGATCGCGTCCGACGGGCGGCAGTCGACGAGGCGTTCGTTGCCGCTGGGAGCCGTGCCGGTGTCGCGCGGCACCAGCACCAGGTTGGCGTAGAAGGTGCCCTCGCGCAGTTCGTTGATCACCACCCGGTGCAGGCGATGTTCGAGCGCGGCCAGGATGCGGCCGACGAGGTCGTGCGTCATCGGCCGCGGCGGCTGCTTGCCGCTCAGCTTGCGGTTGATCTCCTCGATCTCGTTGAAACCGATGACGATCGCGAAGCTGCGGTGGCCCTTGCGCTCGCGCAGGTGGATGAACTGGTGGTCGCCCTTCTGGTCGATCACGACCCGGGCGAGTTCGACTTCGACGAGATCCATGGGCGGCCGCGCCACCCTTATAGCCGCCGCGGGAAGGGACGCGAGCGCGCCGCGGCGGCTATAAGGGCCGCCGTGGAAGCCGCCGTCCTCCCTGTCGCCGCCAACCCGGTCCTCAGCGTCGCCACCCGCAGCGGCCAGATCGAGTCCTGGCACCGAGGTACGGTCGTCGTCTGCCACGACGGCGAACGCGTCCTGGCGCTCGGCGACGCCGACCGGCCGGCCTTCGTGCGTTCCGCCGTCAAGCCGCTGCAGGCGCTGCCGTTCGTGGAACGCGGCCTCGCCGACCGGCTCGGATTGCCGGACGCCGAACTGGCGGTCCTGTGCGCGAGCCACGATGGCGCCGCCGAGCACGTGGCCGCGGTCCGCTCGCTGCTGGCGCGCGGCGGCCTCGACGAGGGCCGGCTCGGCTGCGGCCCGCACGCGCCGTTCGACCCGGCCAGCCGGCGCGACCTGCTGCGCCGCGACGAGAAGCCGGGCAAGGTGCACAACAACTGCAGCGGCAAGCACTCCGGCTTCCTGCTGCTGGCGCGCGACTGCGGCGACGACCTGTCGCGTTACCTCGAGCCCGACAGCCGGGCCCAGCGCGAGGTCCAGGCCGCGGTCGCGGCGATGACCGGCAGCGCCGAGCCGCTCGAACTGGGCCTCGACGGCTGCGGCGCGCCGACCTTCCGCCTGCCGCTCACAGGTCTCGCGCGGGCGTTCAGCCGGCTGGCGAACCCGGCCGCGCTGCCGCCCGTTCGGGCCGCCGCATGCCGCAGGATCCTCGCCGCCACCGGCCGCGCTCCGGTGTTGCTGGCCGGCGAACGCCGGCTCTGCACGGCCCTGGTGCGCACCTGGCCGGGCGCCTGCCTCGCCAAGAACGGCGCCGAGGGCGTCTACGCGCTCGCCCTGGCGCCCGACCCGCGGCGGGCACGCTGGCCGGGCGGGGTCGGGATCGCGATCAAGATCGACGACGGTGCCGAGCGCGGCTACCAGCCCGTGGTCGTCGACCTGCTGCTGCGCCTTGGCGCCTTCGCCGATGGCCGGGTGCCGCCGGCGCTGCAGCCCTTCCATCGCCCGCCGATCGAGAACACGCAGCGGCGGCCGGTCGGCGACGTGCACTGCGTCGCGCCGTGGGGGCTGCCGTGAGCCCGGGGCCGCGGCAGCGCCTGCCGCGCGCAGTGGTCCTGCGGCCCGCGGACCGGCGCCTGCCGCCGCGGCCGCGGGCGGGGCACAAGGGCACGTTCGGCACCGTGCTGGTGGTGGCCGGCAGCCACGGCATGCTCGGCGCCGCAGTGCTGGCGGCGACCGCCGCGCTGCGCGGCGGCGCCGGGCTGGTGCAGGTCTGCGTGCCGCGGGCGTTGCAGCCGTTCGCGGCGGTGGCCCAGCCGTGCGCGACGACGATCGCGCGCACGCCCCCGGCGCTGCGTGCCGCCGTGGCTGCGGCCCAGGCGATCGTGGTCGGGCCGGGCCTCGGCGCCACCGCGGCGACCCGCGCCCTGGTGCGCGCGGTGCTGCGCACGAGCCGCGCCCCCGTGGTGCTCGACGCCGACGCGCTGAACGTGCTCGCGCCGCTGCGGCGGCCGCTCGTCGCGGCGGCGCCGGTGGTGCTGACGCCGCACCCCGGCGAGGCGGCGCGCCTGCTCGCGACGACGAGCGCGGCCGTGCAGGCGGACCGCCGCGCGACCCTGCAGGCGCTGGTCGCGCGCAGCGGGGCCGTCGTGGTGCTGAAGGGCGAAGGCACCCTGGTCGGCGCGGCCGCGAGCTGGTACCGGAACCGGACGGGCAACCCCGGGCTCGCCACCGGCGGCAGCGGCGACGTGCTGGCCGGCCTGCTCGGAGCGCTGCTGGCGCAGGGCCTGCCGCCGTTCCGCGCCGCCTGCCTGGCCGTGTTCGCGCACGGCAAGGCTGCCGACCGGCTGCGCCGCCGCACCGGCGAGGCGGGTCTGATCGCCAGCGATCTGCCGCTGGCGATCGCCGAGGTGTTGCGATGAACGCGCGGTGCCTCGCCGGGCTGTGGGCGGCGTGCCTGGTCGCGGCGCAGGAGCCGAGCGGCGAGGCTGCGCAGGCCCTCGAAGTCGCCGCGGCCGCGCCGGACTGCCAGCGGCTGGCGGCGCTGCAGGAGCGCGGCGAACTCGACCTGCACGGGGTGCTGGCGGCCCTGGCCGGCGACGACGAGGACGCGGGGGCCATGGCGGCGGCGATCGTGCGACACACATGGCCGGAACTGCCGCCCGGGCTGCTGCGAGGCCTCGACCGGTCGCCGCGGGCGGCGCATCGCCTGCTGCGCGAACTGGCGCTGGCGCCGCGCCCCGCGGCGAGGGCATGGGTCGAGCTGCAGGCGGCGCCCGCACCCGGCCGGACGCTGGACGAGCGCTGCCTGGCGCTGGCCGCGCGGGGGCAGCCGCTCGCGGCCACGGACGCGGCGCTGCTGCTGCAGGCGCTCGCTGCGGGCGAGCCCGGCGAAGGCTGGCGGCTGGCGGCGGGGATGCTGCCACCGGCAGTCGCGGATGGCGCTCTCGGGCGCCTGCACGCGTTGCTGCTGCAGGGGACGGTGGACGTGGCCGCGGCGATGCCGTGGTTCGAACGCCTGTCCGCCGCGGGCACGCGCCAGCTGCTGGCCGTCGCGGTGACGCTGCCGCCGGCGGACGCCGAACTGGTGTGCGACCACGTCGCGCGGCGCGACGCGGCGGCGGTGCTCGAACGCGTACGGGCGGCGCTCGACGGCGAGGTGCCGCTCGACGAACTGTGGCTGCGCCATGCCGCGCCGCTGCTCGACCGGCCGGCCCGCAGCGAACGCCTGCTGGCGGTCCTCGACGATCCGGCGGCGCCGCGGCCGCTGCAGCAGCGCGCGTTCGCCGCCCTGCTCGATGCGCGCCTCGTCGAGGCCCGGCTGATCCGCTGGGCCGAGGCCGGCGACGACGACCGGCTGGCGAACCTCACCCGGCTGCTGGCCGTCGCCGTCGATCGCCTGCCCGCCGACCGGCTGCTCGACTGGCTCGGCGCCGACCCGGCCCTGGCGCTGCGGGTGGTGCGCGCGCTGGCGCGCCGGCCGGTGCTCGGGCCGGCGCTCGAACGCGCCCTGCTGCGGCCGTTCGCCGGCGGCGCGGCCGAGGGTGCCTTCCTCGAGCCGGCGATGGCGGCGCTGCTGCAGCGCGGCAGCGAGGTCGCGGTGCGCAAGCTCTGGCCCCACCTGCGCGGGTCGTCGGCGTGGAGCGAGGCGGTCGACATGCTGTCGCGCCGGCGGACGCCGTTCGCCATCGACCTGCTGCAGGCGGAACTGGCGGCACCGCCGCCAGCGGGCATGCCGGCCGAGGCGCAGGCGCGGCGGCTCGACGAGGTCCGGCTCGGGCTGGTGGCGCTCGGCGTGCGGGAGCCCACGGCCGAACTGGTCGCGCGCGCCCCGGGGGCGACGCCGAACTTCGTGCGGCGCTGCGCGCACCATGCCCGGCCGCTGGCGCCCGACCTGGCGCTGCGGCTGCTCGATGCGGCCGCCGTCCAGGACGATGCCGACCTCGCCGCCGAACTGGCGACCTGGGCGGCCTCGTGCGCCGATCCGGCCGTGCTGGCGCGCCTGCAGGCCCTGTGGGAGTCGCCGGCGACCGGCGACACCGGCCTGGTGCTGCGCGAGGTGGCGCTGCGCGCCTTGGTGGCCGGCCCGGCCAGGCCCCGGATGACCGCCGCCCTGCGGGCCGCGCTCGCCGAAGGGCCGCTGCCGGAGGCGCTGGCGCCGCTGCCGTTCGAGTTGATCGCGGCGATGGGCGCGACCCTCGCGCCCGCCGACCTGCACCTGCTGGCGGAACTGGCCCTGCTGCCGGCCCTGGCCGAGCCGGAGCGCGAGCGCGACCTCGTGCGGCGCGGACCGGATGCGCGCGGCTTCCCGCTCGCCGCCGCGGTCGGCCAGCGGCTGCTCGGCGCCGACCCTGCGGCGGCGGGGCAGGCGTTCGCCGCGGTGGCCGCCGCCGTGGCGGTCGATCCGCGTCGCAACCGCCTGTCGCGCCAGCGGCTCGTCGCGCTGTGGCGCAGCCTGGCGCGCGACCGTGAGGTGCTGCAGGCGGTCGGTGCGGCCACGGCGGCGCTGTGCCTCGAACTGCCGGCCGGCGGCGACGGGTTCGGCGCCGGACCTGCGCACGCCTTCCTGCAGCAGGCCGCCGCCGGGCGCGGCGACTGGATCGCCGCGGCGCGGCATGCACGCGCGGCGATCGGCGGCCTGCTGCTGCGCCCGCAGGACCAGGCCACCGCGCGGCAGTTCCTCGGCGAACGCGATCCGGCCGGCGGCGTCG
>JAHBXX010000066.1 GCA_019636245.1 Planctomycetota bacterium
CGCACAGACCGCGGCCACCGGGGCGCGTTCGCCGGCGGCGGTCGCGAGCGCCATCGCCAGCGCGGCCATGGCGGCATCGGGCCCGTGCACCGCCGGCTGCACGCCGGGCGCGTCGTGGCCGGACGCGGCCTCCGGCGGCCACCACTCCGCGCGGCAGCGCGTGCCGCCGACGTCGAGTCCGAGGAACACGAAGGAGCAGGCTAGCGGTTCGCCGGCGCGCCAGCGAGCCATGGCTGCACGGCCGCCCAGACGGCCGCAGGCTCGATCGCCGCCTGGCAGTGCGGCACCTTGTCGCAGCGCGGCAGGTAGCAGCAGAGGCAGTCGAAGCCCGGCGGCACGAGCTTGGCGCCGCGACCGTAGAGTTCGATCTCGGCCGCCGACGTCGGCCCGAACAGCACGACCGCCGGCACCTTGCGCGCCGCGGCGACGTGCACGCACAGCGAGTCGCTGGTGACGACGACGCGGCAACGTTCGACCAGGGCGGCGAAGCGGCCGTAGGGATTGTGGTTGCCGCCATCGAACACGGGGAGGCCGACGTTGGCGGCCAGCAGTTCGCGATGGCGCTGCACCTCCTCCGGACCGCCGAGCAGCAGCACGCGGGCGCCGGCGCCGGTGCACAGCCGCACGAAGGCCTGCTGGTGCTCGGGCGTCCAGACCTTGTAGGCCCAACGGCCGCCGGCGCCGGTGTTCAGCCCCACCAGCGGCCCCTGGCCGCCGAGGCCGTCGACGAACGCCCGCGCAAAGGCGGCATCGGCTGCACTCGGCTCGAGGATCGGCTCGGCGACGAGCGCGCGGTCGAGGCCGAGCACGTCGGCGACGAGGTGCTGGTAGGTCTCTCGGTTCTGTCGCTTCGCCGCGTCGCTGAGCCCCATCGCCAGCCAGCGGGCCGCGCCCTCGCCGAGCGCCACCACGCGGCCGGCGGCGTCGCGCACGTAGCCGCGGCGCTGCCGGCCGTGCGCCATCGCCGCCAGCGCCGCCGCGTCGGGATCCGCGTCTGGGCACAGCACGACGTCGAACGTCTCGGTGGCGAGGCGCGCGGCGGTCACCGCGTCGTCGGTCGCCAGCACCTCGTCGACCAGCGGGTTGCCGTCGAACAGCCCGACCGCCGAGCGCCTGGTCAGCCAGGTCACCTTCGCCCGCGGCCAGGTCCGGTGGATCGCCGGCAGGAACGCCGTCGTGCGCAGCACGTCGCCGGTCGCCGCCAGCTTGACCATCAGCACGCGGTGCACGATCGGGTCGTGCTCGTCGCAGGTCGCGCAGACCTTGCCGCGGCGCTTGTGCGGCGTGCAGGGTCGATCCCAGCGCACGTGGCGGCAGTCGGTCTTCAGGTCGGACTCGGTCACGGCGGCGGCTATCGGCACGAACGGCCGGGGCAGGAGAGCAACGTAACAACTCGATGCCAACGGTCCCAGCAGGGCCAGCAGGCTTGCGCCGCCACGGCCGCGGCGGCCCAATGCCGGCATGGTCGACCTGCTCGCGCTCTGGCTGCCGATCCTGCTGTCGGCGGTGTTCGTGTTCCTGGTCAGCTCCGTGATCCACATGGCGCTGCCGATCCACAAGAACGACTACGGGCAGATGCCGCAGGAGGACCGGGTGCTGGACGCCCTGCGCGGCGTCGTGCCGGCTGGTCAGTACCGGTTCCCCTGGTGCGGCTCGATGCAGGAGTTCGGCACCCCCGCGATGCAGGAGAAGATGCGGCGCGGTCCGATGGGCACGCTGATCGTGCTGGGCGGCATGAACATGGGCCGGTCGCTCGGCCAGTGGTTCGCCCTCTGCGTCGTCGTCGGCCTGTTCGTCGCCTACCAGGCCAGCCTGTGCCTGCCGGCCGGCACCGACGGCATGCGCGTGTTCCGCTTCGCCAGCGCCGGCGCGATGCTCGGCTACGCGTTCGCGAGCGTCGACAGCTCGATCTGGAAGGGCGTCAAGTGGAGCACGACCTGGAAGTTCGTGGTCGATGGCGTGGCCTACGCGCTGGTCACCGGCGCCACGTTCGCGTGGCTGTGGCCGGCCGCGGCGTAGGCGCTACGCCAGCAACCGCCGCACCACCGCCTCGACCTCGGGCCCGAGCCGGTCGGCGGTGAAGTGGCGCAGGCAACGTTCGCGCCCCGCGGCGCCGTGCCGCACGCCGAGATCCGGATCGCGCAGGTAGCGCCGCAGCGCCGCCGCCAGCGCCGACGCATCGCCGCGCGGCACCACCGCGCCGGTCACGCCGTCGACGACGATCTCGCCGTTGCCGCCGGCGTCGCTGACGACCTGGGGCAGCGCCGCGAAGCCGGCCTCGAGGCAAGCGTTGCAGAGGCCTTCGTGGAACGACGGCATGGTGAACACGTCGCTGGCCGCGTAGACGTCGTGGACCGGCTTGACCGGCCCCGGCAGGAACACGCGTCCGCCGAGCCCGAGCCGGTCGGCCTGCGCGCGCAGGCGTGCGTGCTCGCTGCCACCGCCGGCGAGGAACAGGACCGCGCGCGGGAACTCGGGCGCCAGCTGCGCGAACGCGTCGACCAGCACGTGCTGGCCCTTGCGCGGCCGCAGCACGCCGGCCTGGCTGATCACCTGCGCCGAGCCCGGAATGCCGAGCCGCGCGCGCGCCGGCCCCTTGTGCTGCTGCAGACCGGTCCACGGCGTCGGGTCGAGGCCGTCGTAGACGCGCGTGATGCGGTCCGCGGGCACGCCCCCGGCGAGCAAACGCTGTGCGATCGCGTCGCAGATCGCGATCGTGTGGTCGCACAGCCGCGTGTAGCGGAAGCCGCCGAGCAGGCCCTTCTTCACCGGGTAGTCGATGCGCCGGATCGTGAACCTCTTCGCCGGCAGGCCGAGCGCGGCGAGCCCGCCGAGGATCAGCGCGCGGCCATCGGCGAAGTGGATCGCGTCCGGCCGCGCGCGTCGGTAGGCCCGGCGCAGCCTCCACCACAGGTCCGGCCGCCACCAGCGGCGCAGCGGCGCCTCGTGCACGGCGAGGCCCAGTTCCTCGGCGGCGGCGCGGAACCTCGCGCCCGGCGCCAGCACGACCTCGTTGTGGCAGCCCGCGCGCTGGAAGTGCTCGACCAGGAGCCGCAGCTGCACCTCGCCGCCGCTGTAGCCCGTCTCCGCGAGCACGTGCAGCAGGCGCGGCCCGGGGCTCACAGGATCGCGTCTTCGCCGGTCAGCTGCCGCCCGATGATCAGCCCGTGGATGTCGTGCGTGCCCTCGTAGGTGATCACCGACTCGAGGTTGCACATGTGGCGCATCATCTGGTACTCGTCGGTGATGCCGTTGGCGCCGAGGATGTCGCGGCCCAGCCGGCAGCACTCGAGCGCCATCCAGCACGAGTTGCGCTTGGCCATCGACACGTGGTAGTGCTGCATCGTGCCGGCCTCCTTCATCTTGCCGAGCTTCCAGCACATCAGCTGCGCCTTGGTGATCTCGTTCGCCATCCAGACCAGCTTGTTCTGCACCAGCTGGAAGCGCGCGATCGGCTTGTCGAACTGGATGCGGATCTTGCTGTAGCGGCACGCCTCGTCGAATGCCGCCTGCGCGGCGCCGATGGCGCCGAAGGCGATGCCGTAGCGCGCCTGCGTCAGGCAGCCCAGCGGACCCTTCAGGCCCTCGACGCCGGGCAGCATCTGCTTCGCCGGGATGCGCACGTCCTCGAGCACGAGTTCGCTGGTGTCGGAGGCGCGCAGCGAGAACTTGTTCTTGATCGGCTTGCCCCGGTAGCCCTTGGTGCCCTTGTCGACCAGGAAGCCGCGGATCGTGCCCTCGCACTTGGCCCACACCACGGCGACGTCGGCGACGCTGCCGTTCGTGATCCAGTACTTGCTGCCGTTCAGCACGTAGTGGTCGCCGTCCTTGACCGCCTTGGTCAGCATGCCGCCCGGGTTGCTGCCGAAGTCGGCTTCGGTGAGACCGAAGCAGCCGATCAGCTCGCCGGCGGCCATCTTCGGCAGGTAGCGCTGCTTCTGCTCCTCGCTGCCGTAGGCCCAGATCGGGTACATGCACAGCGAGCCCTGCACCGACACGAACGAGCGCAGGCCGGAGTCGCCGCGCTCGAGTTCCTGGCAGATCAGGCCGCTGGCGATCGGCGACAGGCCGGCGCAGCCGTAGCCGGTCAGGCTGGCGCCGTAGACCCCCATCTCGCCGAGTTCGGGGATCAGCTGGCTCGGGAACGTCCCGGCCCGGTTGTGCTCCTCGATGACCGGCATGAACCGCTCCGACACCCACGAGCGTACGGTGTCGCGGATCATGCGCTCCTCGTCGGAGTAGAGTTCGTCGACGGCGAAGAAGTCGAGGGCCTTGTACAGATCGCTCATGGGCGTTGGAAGCGGCGCGGATGCCGCAGGATAGGGGGCCCGACCGGGCAAGCAAGCCAGCGCCCGGTGGTCGGGTTCGCGAACGCACCGCCGGCGGATGCGCGCCGCCGCACGTCGCCGCCGGCTCGGCCCTGCGTGCGCGGCCGGTGTGTGGTTCCGGCGCGGCTGCCGCTGCTGGAGGCATGACCGCCCACGATCCGCGCCCCTCCCGCCACCGACTGCTCGCCGCCGGTCTGCTGCTGGCCGTCACCGGCACCGCCCAAGGCCCCACCTGGGGCAGCCCCAGCCAGCTGCCCGACAGCCGCAGCCACCATGCCATGGCCTACGACGAAGCCCGCGGCCGAACGGTCCTGTTCGGCGGCTACCGCCCCGGCACCAACGCCATGGCCGACACCTGGGAATGGGACGGCTTCGGCTGGATCCGCCGCACGCCGACGACGAGCCCGCCGGCCCGCTCGATGCACGTGATGGCCTACGACGAAGCCCGCGGCGTCACGGTGCTGTTCGGCGGAGTCGGCTCCGCCTGGTTCAACGACACCTGGGAGTGGGATGGCGACAACTGGCGGCAGGTGGTGACGGCGAACGCGCCGCCGGCTCCGCTCGAGCAGCCGGCGATGGCCTACCACGGCGGTACCAACCCGGGCATCCTGCTGTTCGGCGGCCTCGGCGCCACGACCTACAGCAGCCAGACCTGGCAGTTCAACGGTGCCAACTGGACCTTGCGCTCCACCTTCGGCCTGTCGGGACGCATGGCCCACGCGATGGCCTATGCCGCGTCGACCCGACGCACCTACCTGCACGGCGGCCGCACCGGCAACGGCTTGACGAACTCCGAACTGTGGGCCTGGGACGGCAACGGCTGGTCGTGGTGCCCCTGGACGGGACCGGAGTGGCCGGACAACCTTGGCTACCACTCGATGGCCTGGGACGAGGCCCACAACGAGCTCGTCCTCGTCGGCGGCAGCAATGGCAGCGGTGGCGGCAGCCTCGGCGCGGGCAGCGAGTTCACCTACTACGGTCTGCTGTCCGGCCCGAGCAACCCACTCGCCGTGTCGTGGTTCGCGCCCTGGAACTGGAACGCGACCTTGGGCCGCTTCGTGCCGCCGTCGCGCATCAACCTCGCGACCGTCTACGACCGCGCCCGCCGCACCGTCGTGTCGTTCGGCGGTCAGGAACTCAGCGGCTCCGGCGTGCTCGGCAGCCACAGCGATCGCCTCTACGAGGTGCCGCCCGGCGGCGTCTTCTTCATGCCGTGGGTCGAGCGGTGGCGCATCGGCGGCGTAGGCAACCCGGCGCCACAGGCCCGCATCTACACCGAGATGGCGTTCGACGCCGGCCTCGGCCGCAGCATCCTGTTCGGCGGCTGGAGCGGCGGCGGCGTGCTCGGCGACACCTGGTCGTTCGACGGCACGGCCTGGACCAACCATGGCGCCACCAGCGCCCCGGCCCGCCTGCAGCCGGCGATGTGCTATGCGCCGCTGGTCGGCGGCACGGCGATGTTCGGCGGCGGCGGCGGCTTCGGCGGCCCCTACTACAGCGACCTGCGGGTCTGGAACGGCACCGACTGGCTGCAGACGCTGACCACCGGCACCACCCCGGCGGCACGCTACGGCCACGACATGGTCTACGACAGCCACCGCAACCGCATCGTGCTGTTCGGCGGCTACGGCGCCGGTGGCGCGATCGGCACGACGCACGAACTGCGCCAGGGCACGTTCCTGCTGCAGTGGCTGCAGGCCCCGACCACCGGCGCGCCGCCCGCACGCAACTCGCACCGCATGGCCTACGACGCACGGCGCCAGCGCACGGTGATGTTCGGCGGGTCCGATGCCGCCGGCATCTTCCTCGGCGACACCTGGGAGTACGACGGCGCCACCGCGACCTGGACGCAGGTCTTCCCGGCACAGTCGCCGCCGCGGCGCTGGAACCACGTGATGGAGTACGACCCGGCGCGCGGCGTCGTCGTGCTGAGCGGCGGCTACGGCAACCCGCTGTGCGGCAACTACTGCGCCAGCCACCTCAACGACGTCTGGGAGTTCGACGGCGTCACCTGGACGCAGCGACAGACGGACACCACCGCACCGAGCGGTCGCGAGGGTGCTGGCTTCGCCTACGATTCGGCGCGGCAGCGCTTCGTGCTGCAGGGCGGCGGCGCCGGCACGTATCCGACCGAGACCTGGCTCTACAACGCGCCCGTGCACCGCATGGGGCAGGGCATGGCGATCAACGCGTTCCGGGTGCGCTGCACCAAGTTCCCGGTGGCCGGTCAACTCACCGGGTTCGCCTTCCCGAGCGCCGACGGCTTCGGCTGGCTCGCAGCCCACCCCGAGCCGTCGCCGGCGCCCGTGATCACGTTGGGGCCCGGGCTGTTCTGCGACTGGGGCACGGTCTACGCGCCGCCCACGATCCTGTTCGATGCCAACGGCAACCCCGGCACCACCGCGTTCGTGCTGCCGGCGTCGATGGTCGGGCAGGGCTTCGTCGTGCAGGGCATCGCCCTCCAGCTCGCCGGCTTCTGCCTGCGCGTCAGCGACCCGCTGGCGGTCACCGTGCACGCGCCGTAGCCGCTGGCGAGGCGTGCGGCGTGGATCCGGGGGCGGGCAGGGCTAGCCTTGGCGCCCCCCATGAGCCGCCGCCAGATCCTGGTCACCAGCGCGCTGCCGTACGCGAACGGCCCGATCCACCTCGGCCACCTGGTCGAGTACATCCAGACCGACATCTTCGCGCGCTTCCAGCGGCTGCGTGGCCACCGCGTGGCCTACGTCTGCGCCGACGACACGCACGGCACGGCGATCATGATCCGGGCGCAGAAGGAGGGCGTGGCGCCGGAACAACTCGTCGCGGCCATGGCGACCTCGCACCAGCGCGACTTCGCCGCCTTCGGCATCTCGTTCGACCACTACGGTTCGACCCACAGCGCCGCCAGCCGCGCCGCCTGCGACCAGATCTGGCAGGCACTGCGGGCCGCGAACCTGGTCGTCGAGCGTTCGGTCGAACGGCTCTACGACCCGGTGCAGCGGACCTTCCTCGCCGACCGCTTCGTGGTCGGCGAATGCCCGCGCTGCGGCGCCAAGGACCAGTACGGCGACAACTGCGAGGCCTGCGGCTCGACCTACGCCGCGACCGAGCTGAAGCACCCGCGCAGCGTGCACTCGGGCGCCACGCCGGAGCTGCGGCCGAGTCGCCAGCTGTTCGTGCGGCTCGAGCCGCTGCAGGAGTTCCTGCGCGGGTGGACGGCGAGCGGCGTGCTGCAGCCCGAGGTGGCGAACTACCTCGCCGGGCACTTCCTGCACCAGCCGCTGCAGGACTGGGACGTGTCCCGCCCCGCGCCCTACTTCGGCTTCGAGATCCCCGACGAACCGGGCCAGTACTGGTACGTGTGGTTCGACGCACCGATCGGCTACATCGGCAGCACTGCCGAGTGGTGCGCACGCACCGGCGAGCCCCTCGACGACTGGTGGCGGAACGACGCCGGCGAGATCGTGCACTTCCTCGGCAAGGACATCACCTACTTCCACACGCTGTTCTGGCCGGCGCTGCTGAAGGTCGCCGGCTTCCGATTGCCGACGCGGGTGCAGATCCACGGCTTCCTCCGCGTGCGCGGCGAGAAGATGTCGAAGTCGCGCGGCACCTTCGTGACCGCCGCGCGGTACCTGCAGACCCTCGATCCCGCCTGGCTGCGCTACTACTACGCCAGCAAACTCGGGCCGCGCATCGACGACCTCGACTTCGTGCCCGATGAGTTCGTCGGCAAGGTCAACAGCGACCTCGTCGGCCGGGTGGTCAATCTCGCCAGCCGTTCGGCCCGCCTCGTCGAGGCCACGGGGCTGGCCGTGCGCTACCCGGATGACGGCGGCCTGTTCGCGCGCGCGGCCGCCCTCGGCGAGACGATCGCCGCCGCCTACGAGGCATGCGACACCAAGGAGGCCATGCGCTTGTGCATGGGCCTTGCCGACGCCGCCAACGAGTACGTCGAGGCGAAGGCGCCGTGGACGCTGAAGAAGGACCCGGCCCGCGCCGGCGAACTGCAGGACGTCTGCACCGTCGTGCTCAACCTGTTCCGCCAGATCGTGGTCTACCTGACGCCCGTGCTGCCCGAACTGGCGGCGCAGACCGGACGCCTGCTGGGCGGCGCCGTGGACCGCTGGCAGCAGGCGCAGGAGCCGCTGGTCGGCACGCCGGTGGCCCCGTTCGAGCGCATGATGGCCCGCGTCGAGGTCGCCGCCGTGCAGGCGATGTTCGAGCCCGAGCCGACCACCGCCGTGGCGGCCACGCCGACCCCCGACCCCACCGACCCGCTGACCAGGGAACCGCTCGCCGCCGAGATCCAGCTCGCCGACTTCGAGAAGGTCGACCTGCGCGTCGTGCGCATCGTCGCCGCCGAGCCGGTGCCGGAGGCCAAGAAGCTGCTGCGCCTGCAGGTCAGCCTCGGCAGCGGCCCGCCGCGCACGGTGTTCGCAGGCATCAAGGGCGCCTACGCCCCCGAGCAGCTGGTCGGCCGGCTCGTCGTCATGGTCGCCAACCTCGCCCCACGGCGCATGAAGTTCGGCGTCAGCGAGGGCATGGTGGTCGCCGCCGGAACCGACGGCGAGGTGTTCCTGCTGTCGCCCGACGCCGGCGCACGCCCGGGCCAGCGGCTCCACTGACCAGCCGCTCGGCGCCGCGTCCCGTCCCCACTCTCCCCAGAAAAGGAACGGGGCACGGCATGGCCGCGCCCCGTCCGGGATTCGATTCGAAGGCCGCGGCCTTTACGGCCTCGTGCGGCCTTCGGCAGGCCTCACTTCTTGGCCTTCTTCTTGGTGGCCTTCTTCTTCTTGGTGGCCTTCTTCTTGGCAGCCATTACACTCTGTCCTTGTTAGGGTTGTGGAAGGGTAAGGCCGGTGATGGGCTACACCGCAGTGAGCCTGGAACTCCGGCCACAGTCCCAGATCGGCACCCCGGTGGTGCGAATTCACCGGAACTCACGCTCCGGGCTTGAGATACTGCTTCTTCGGCGCACCGTCGCGATTTGCGAATCGCAACCACTCCCCACAGATCAAGCGACCAGGTGCTGGTTGCGTCGCCGGATGCGCCCGCGGCGCGCCACGCGGATTTTTCCGATTTTTCTTGGCGCGCGCCCGGCGGAACGCGCCGGAAAGGGCCCTTCCCGCCAGGCCCCGCTGCCTTCAGTCGAAGAGCTTGTCGAGCGTCTTCTTCGCGTCGGACCCGTAGGCCTCGCCGAGACCAGGGTCGGCATCGGTGCGGTTCATCGCGTCGCGGTAGATGTCCGCCAGCTTCTTCGCCGTCTCGCTGGCGTAGAGGCGCACCATGCCGACCGTCGTGCGGTCGTCGAACAGGATCGTCAGCAGCGTGCGGTCGCCGACCAGCGACAACTGGATGTTGTCGCGCTCGCCCTGGTGGAACATCGCCGTGAACTCGTCCTCGCCGAGCAGGCGGGCCATCTCCTTGGTCGCCGCGAACGAGCCGGCGACCAGCGCGGAGATCGTGTCGATGTCGATTGTGCGAAGTTCTCCACGCTTGGTGACCAGGTGGCCTTCCTTGTCGATGAGCAGCGCGCACTTCGCTCCCGACAGGCGCAGGAACTCGGCCAGCAGCTTGTCGATGCGATCCACGTCGTCCTTGTAGAACGTCAGCCGGTCGTGCCGGAGACGCTCGTTCTGCGACATGCGTTTCTTGTCGGCCATGGTGGCGATTCGCTCAGAAGCCCGGGTTGCCGAGGTAGAAGTAGGCGACGCCAGCCGCAGCAACGAGCAGCAGGACGGTCAGCGCGACCATGAAGCCCATGCCGCCGCGCTTGGTCGACTTGGCCGGCGCTGGCGCCGCGGCCTGGCGTGCCGCCTCGGCCGCCGCCGTGCGGGCAGCGGGCGCCGG
>JAHBXX010000067.1 GCA_019636245.1 Planctomycetota bacterium
GGTCGTGTTTGTGCAGCTGCTGGCGCAGGGCTCCCACGTGCAGGTGCTCAACCACGCGGGGCTGCCGTTCCTCAAGTGCGAGTTCGCCAGCGACAACACGCTGGTGTGCGTGGGCTTTGACATGAACCCGACCGTGTTCACCGCCACGGGCGACGCCGCCGCGCCCAAGTGGGCGCTCGCCAAGCTGCTCGACAGCAACGAGAAGAAGGCCGACGACGCCGCCAAGGGCGCCACCTCCGCCGCCGCCGCCGCGCCGCCGCGCCCGGTGCGCTTCGTCACCGACCTGCCGAGCCTGGTCGAACTCGAGGTCGGTCCTGGCGCGGCGCCGTGGCTCGTCCTGACCGACACGTTCCTGCCGGGCTGGACGGCGACCGTCGACGGCGCGCCGGTCCCGATCTGGCGCGCCAACCACAGCCAGCGTGTCGTGCCGCTGCACACCGGCGCCTGCCGTGTGCGCTTCGCCTACACCTGTCCGGGGCTCTGGCCCGGGTTCGCGGCGGCAGCCGCTGCCGCGGCCACGCTGCTGTTCCTGGCCGGGTGGCAGCGCCGCCGCGACCGGCGCGCCGACGTCGCCTGACGCGCGCCGCCGCGGCTCAAGCGGGCCACGGGCCGGCGACGAAACAGCCGCGTGCACGCCCCCTCGCCAGGAGCCGCCCGATCCGAGGGCACGCGCGGGCCGCGCCAGGCGGCCGCCAAGGGCGCCCCGTGAGCCTCTACGGCAGCGGCCGCCGCGAGGGCGTCGGGGCCGTGCTGGTGCAGGCCCTGGCCGTGCTCGTCGTGGTGCTGCTCGGCAGCCTGCTGGTGTTCGGCACCCGCACCGACTTCGCCGACGCCGGCGGCGACGCCCTCGCGCCGGTGCTGGCGGGCGCCACCTGCTACCGGTGGCTGCGGGCCCAGCGCCGCAGCCGCTACGTCGCGTTCCTGGCGGCGACCGCCTACGCCCTGTCGCCGTGGCTGCTGATGCTGCAGCAGGCGCCCCGCGAGCAGTTCGCCGCCGCGCTGGCGCCGCTGGCGCTCGAGGCGGCGACCCGCTGCGGCCGTCCCGACCATCGCCCGGCGTGGCTGCCGTGGGCGGGAGCCATGCTGGCGGTCCCGTGGCTCGCCGGCGTCACCGCGGTCGGCATGGCCGGCACGCTGCTGGCCTGCGGCCTGTTGTGGCGCGCGTCGGCCCGCGGCGAACGCGACGAGGCCGCGACGCCGGTCGCGACCCTGGTCGTGGTGGCGGTGCTGGCCGGACTCGGCGCCACCGCGTTCGTCGCGCTCGACCCGCTGCGCGATGCGTTCCCGGCGGCGCCCTACGGGATGGTCGACGTGCTGCACGCGCACCATCCCGGCGCGCACGGCCTCGGTCTCGCCGCCGTGCTGCGGGTGCCGGGGCCGGTGCTGCTGTTCTTCGCCGCGCTCGGCATCCTGCGGCGGCAGCGCCACGCCTCGGCCGGGCGCTGGCTCCTGCTGGCCGCCGCCGGCTCGGCGCCCGCGGTCGCGGTCACGCTGTGGCCCGGGCTCGCCCCCTCGGCCGCGGCGGCGCCGATCGTGCAGCACCTGCCGGCCAGCGCCTGGTGGTGGTCGCTGCTCGGCATCACGGTGCTGGCCGCCGCCGGGCTCGACGACTTCCTCGACCTGCCGCTGCGCCGCCGCACGGCGCTGCCGTGGCTGCTCGCGGCCGTGGTGCTGCTGTCGCCCTGCATCCCGTTCACCTCGACGGCGCCCGAACTCGAATGGCCGCTCACGGCCTCGCTGCTGGCGCTCGCGGTGCTGATGCCGCTGTGGCGGCGGCTCGGCATCCTGCGCTGGAAGAACCTGCTCGCCGTCGTGGTCGTGCTGCTGGTGGCGGTGCCGGCCTTGCAGGTGCTGCCCGGCGGAGCGCCGCCCCCGCCGCCGGCGGCGCCGCTCGGCGAGGTCCAGCGCTGGGTGCAGCTCGCGCTGGCGCAGCCCCCCGAGCGACCGCCGTGGCCCTACGCGCTGCTGGGGGTGGTGCTGCTGGTGAGCGGCGTCTGGTCCCTGTCGGCCCTCTGGCGCAGGCGCAGGGCCAGCCCGGCGCCGGCCAGGGCGAGCGCGGCCATCGTCAGGAAGGCGAGGCCGCTGCCGCGCGCATAGGCGAAGCCGCCGAGCAGCGCGCCGAGCACCATGCCGATGCCCGACGACGCGGCGCCGAGCAGGCCCTGCGCGGTCGCGCGCTGGTGCGCCGGCACGCGCCGGTCGAGCGCCCGCAGCGCGCCCAGGTAGGTGGCGCCGAAGCTGAGCCCGTGCAGCCAGTTCGCCGCCAGCAGCGGCGCGAACGAAGTGGTCGACGCCAGCACCAGCCACCGCACCGCAGCGGCGGCGGCGCCGACGATCAGCACCGTCGTCGGCCGCAGGCCGTCGAGCACGTTGCGGGCGACGAAGAACAGCACGATCTCGGCCAGCACGCCCTCGGCCCACAGCACCGCGGCCTGGTTCTCCCCCATGCCGGCGCCGATCCAGTGCACGGTCGACAGGTTGTAGTAGAGCGCGTGGCTGCCCTGGATCAGCGACGACGCCACCAGCAGCAGCACGAACGGCCGCGAGCGCAGCAGCGACCACCACTTCGCCGGCTCCGGCGGCGGCGCGGCCGGGGCGGCGCCTTCCGGCAGCACCAGCCCGGCGAGCGCAGTCGCGGCGAGGCAGGCCAGCAGCAGGGGGAACACCGCGCTGGCGCCGCTGCGTTCGAGCCACCAGCCGACCGCCAGCACGACGACCAGGAACGACAGCGAGCCGACCAGGCGCACGCGGCCGAAGGCGAAGCCCCAACGGGCGCCCTGCTGGATCGCCAGGGCGTCGAGGATCGGGTGCATTGGCGAGTAGACGACGCCGAACAGGAACGCCGCGCCCCACAGCAGCGGCAGCGCCGCGGTGCCGGCGAACAGGGCGAACACCCCGGTGCTGGCCAGCGCCAGCAGGCGCAGGTAGCGGCGCGGCCGGCCGCTGCGATCGACGCGGTGCGACCACAGCGGCCCGGCGATGGTGCGGGCGAGCGTCTGCGCCGACAGCACGACGGCGATCTGGGCGCCGCTGAGGCCGCGCTCCTGGTGCAGCCACAGCGGGAAGAACTGCATGTAGACGGCCAGCGCCGCGAACGACGCGGTGTAGAAGGTCGAAAGGCCGAGCCAGGGACGCAGGCCGCCCGCCGCCACGCTGCCGTGCATCGGCGGCATCGTGCCGGGCGTCGGCGCACGATGCCAACGCGGCGGCGCGGCGGCGGCCGATCGGCCACCTTGCGTCCCGGGGCGTGGTCGCCGATAACGTGCGCGTCCACGGGGGCGATCGGCTTCGACCGGATGCCGACTCGACCTGGGTGGCGCGCCGAGGGCCGGGCACCTCGTGAATCCGACCGGAACATCTCAAGTGCCAACACGCACTACTCCCTCGCTGCCTAAGAACTAGGTGACGAGCGCCGAGGTCCCTTCGCCTGCGGGGGGCCGAGGCGACACACAGCAGGCTGGTCGCGGTCGGCTGCTCGGCCCGGACGCGACGAGACACAGTCGGGCTGGCCGCGGGTGATCCTGTTCGTCGGAGCAGCCGCGGTGACACCAAACGACGGACTACGCGCGTAGAGGCCCAGGACGGAGCATCTCGGGACGCGGGTTCGATTCCCGCCGCCTCCACCATTCGTCAGCGATCGGCACGGAGCGGCACGCTGCGCCTTCAACCGGCGTAGCGTGTCGCTCCGACGCCACTTCGGACTGGTGGGCGATCGTGGTTCCGGCCTCGGCGAGCGGCGCCGAGCAACCGACAGCGGCGGCGGCGAGCGACGCGGCGCTTGGTGCCATATGTGGTGCCACAGGCATACCCCAGAACGCGGCGCCGACCATCGCGATGCCGGGCCGCAGGTCCTCGACGCCGATCTTCTCGTAGTGGCGAGCCGTCCGTCGCGCATCGGTGTGGCGGATCAACCGGCGAGCCATCTGCATCGGCACGCCTGCCGTCGCCATCCTCGTTGCCGCTGACGCCCGCAAGGCGTGTAGGTCGAGGCGCCTGCCGTGGGCGTCGATCACGTCGAGGCCGCACCAGCGGGCATCCTTCGCGATCTGCTCGCAGGGGTTCTTCGGGACATGGAACACGGCGTCGGTCGGCGCCGGCACCTTGCCGCGCTCGCGTGCGATGTCCTCGCGATGCACCTTCAGGCGTGCAGCGAGACCGGCGTCCAGCGGCAACGGGTCGCGCCGCTTGGCCTTCGTCGTCGATGGCCGCGGCGACACCGTAGGCCGGTCGCCGAGGTCCAAGTCAGCACAGCGCAGCCCGGCCAGCTCCGCCCGCCTCAAGCCGGTCAGCGCGGCCGTCACATAGAGCAGGCCGCGGCGCGGCACGTAGCGAGCTACGACGGCGTTCGAAGCACGACCCACTTTGCCGCCTCGGCGAAACTGCGACGGACAGCCTTGGGCTTGTCACCCTTGACCTCGCCGTGATCCGGCTCGTCCGAGACCGGCGCGCGGTAGACGATCTGCTTGCTCGCGCGTGCGTCCCTGGCCGTGATCGCCGCCAGGGAATAGCCATCGAACTTCGCAAGGAGATCCTCGCCCGTGCGCCCCTTGGCGAGGGCATCCTTGCCGAGGACGATCGACATCGGAGTCGCGTTTGGGTGATCGTCGAACGCTGCTGACGAAGGGCGGTACACACCCTGATTCTGGTCGAAGATGACCAGCTTTGGATGCACTCGCCTCCACAGCGGGTCATCCGCCAGGATCGATGGATCGTCTGCTGGCTCTCCTCCAGTTCCGCCCATGTGCCCACGAGGGTAGTTCAGTTCAAGCGGGCGAGATAGGCGCGCAACCGAAGCAGGTCGAGTTGGGTGCGCAGGGAAAACTCGACAACTCCGTTCTGGTCACCTGCTGAACACTCGATCCTGGTAGGCAGCAACTCGATCTCCAAGTCGAGGCCGTCCTGGTGCCATTCAAGTTGGATCCCGCCACTTGGCGTTGGGACGATCGCCGGAGCCGGAGCCTGCAACGGCAGCGCGTGAACCATGAACTGAAAGGCACGACGGATCGTCGCCGCCGCGATCGGCATGGAGCCGTAGGTGTTCCAGTTCTGGGGCAGGCAGAGCAGTGCGTTCAGGCGCGCGATCGCAGGGCTCATCCATGCGGGCACACTCTGAAGCCGAGCCGCCGGCGGGTTGGACCAGACGACCCCACTCGGTGTCGACCACGGCCATGCACCCGCGCCCGTCGACTCCCTGGTCGACAGCAACGAGCCCTCCTGTTGACCTCCTGCCTGGAGCGGCGACAAGCCGGTCTCGCTGTTGGCAGCCGTGCAAAGTGAATCAGGCATCGCACCTCTCCCAGATCTTGTGCATCGGATCGGCGGTCAGGGCAGCGAACCCTCTGACAATCCACTCACGTCCGAGGTCCAGAGAGGACATCGCTCCGGCAAGGTCCTTGGCCATGGGGCAGAGTCGTGCGGTCATGGTCAGCGCCAGCAGCGGCGAGTTGTCCTGGCGACGATACCTCGGTTCGATCTGTGCGTGGAGCCTGCCAAGGGGGGCTTGGTCGGGTCCCGGAATCACGAACCGCAAGGCTGCTCGAACATCCTCCGGCTCGGGCAGGAACTCGGAGGACCATCGCCCGGCGAAACCTGGGAACACCGAGGCAACTTCGGACGGCTTCGTCCATCCCTTGCCCTGTTCCATGTGGTTCACGTAGGTCACCTCGCACTGGTTGGGCGCGATTTCGCCGAGCTGTTCCGACTGGAGAAAGCCGGCGAACTTCGCCAACGCCTGCTCTAGGCGGTGACGCATGCTCTCGTAGCGCGGGTAGGTGCCCTTGCCGCCCTTCTTCCTCCAGTTCAGGATGAAGCGGTCCACCTGGACCTGCACGAGGGCGGTTTCGTCCTCGCTCAGGAACCAGCAGCGAGCTGGTGGCGAGTCCATTCCGAGGGGAAACACCAACTCTTCCATCACCGGCCGTTCGAAGGTCTCGAACTGCGCAGCCAGCATCGGCTGAAGTTCGTGCCTCGGATACTCATCCCGGAAGAGCGCCCAGAGGCGTCCGATCTGGAGCACGTCCAGGGCAGGCAGTGGCTCGAACTGAATCCCTAGCACCGCCTCAACCAAGGGAGGGGCGTTGAAGTCCGGAAGGGGTGGGCGCTGGGTGGTCACTGCTACTTCCGACGACGCCTGGAGGGGGCGAGCCCTCCCGGATGCTTCATCGGACGCAGCGTAGCTCAGTGGTCAGTTCCAGGCCACGCAATCCGCCTGGTGGAACCGGGTGCATGCAACCCGCGCCATGGGCACCCTGAACGAGGACGACCCGACGCCGCGGACGAACGCGACGACGGGCCGACCTCTCCGGGTGCGACAAGCACGCGGCGGCCTCTGAGGGATGCGATCGTACCGCCGCAGCGAGATCGCGCCGCCGCCGACGTACCCGAACCCGCGCACCGCGTTCGCGAGCCGCAGCAGCAACCGCTCCTGTGCTTCGCGATCGCTGGCCATGCGCTCGACGTCGGTCGCGTTCGACTCGATGTCGATCCGTTCGAAGCGCTCGGGCGCCGCCCGGCACCGCGAAGGGGGGCAGCCCGAGCCATTCGCCGGCTGCGGCCAGCGACAGCCGCGCCGACGTGGCGCCGGCGTCCTTCGGCAACGCCAGCTTCATCGGCGGCGCGACCTGCTCCGGTTCGCGAGCGGGAGCGGGAGCGGGAACCGGCGCAGGAAGGTCCGAACCTCGGCAGGCGGCGCTGGCGGCGGGTTCCGGCGGGCCTCGGCCTGCATCGCGTGCAGTTCGGCGGCCGGACACGACGGGATCGCCGGCGGATCGTCGGGCCGCTCCACGGCACGCAGTGCAGCGCGAAGCTGCGGCATCGCCATGGTGCGCACGTAGGTCGCGAGGGCCTGCGCGTTACCGAAGCCCACGCGCCAACGGCGCGCGGGGGCGGCCGCATCCACCCCCGCGGCCGATGAGCCCCACGGCGCATCGACCCAGGCCGCGCCCACTCCCTCTCTACCGCGACACGACCTCCTCCCAGAACGGTCCGACCGCCGCAATCCCGTGGGCCGACCAGGAGTCCGCCGCCGCCCGCCGACCGGCCGCCTCCTGCGCCGCCGTGTGCGTGCCCTCGTCGCGCAGGATCGGCACGCTGCGCACGCCCGTGGCGCCGAGCAGCGTCCCCGCCGCCGACCGCACGACCAGCTGCACGTGCACCCACTGCCCCTCGGCTGCGCCCGCCGCGGGCAACGGCACCGGCACGGCCAGCGCGAACGCCGTGCGCCCGGCCGCCAGCACCCGGTCGACCTGCAGCGCCCGCTCGGGCACGAGCCAGGTGCGACCGCCGCGCTCGACGACCGGCGGAGCCGACGCGCCGGAGACGGCGACGAACGCCACCTTCCGCACCGACCCGATGGCCGATCCGGGCTCGAGTTCGAGCGTCGTGCGGAACGCCACGCCGCCGCGCTCCGCGCGCACGCCCGACTCCAGCACGCGGCACTCCTGCAGGCGCGCCCCGGCCACGCACCAGGCCTCGCCGGTGATCACGGCCGGGTGGAACCACGCCCCCGTCCGCCCCTGCGCCTGCAGGCGGTAGCGTCGCTCGGCCCGCAGCGCCGCGCTCACGTCCGCCGGCAACACCCCCCAGCCGTCCGCGGTGGGTCCGTCCGCCACCGGGACCGACCACGACGTGCCTTCCGCCGCCAGCACCACCGGCCCCGCCAACGTGCTGCGGAAGCGCACCCGTCCGGGGAGGCGCGCCGGCGTCTCCACCTCGAGCACATCCAGGCCTTCCTGGCGTTCCAGGTCGTACTTCCACTCCCCCGAGGCCTGCCGCACGAACGCCGGTCGGTGGCCCGGATGCTGGAAGACCTCGATGCGGTCGAAGGCCGTCACCGAGACCGCGGACAGCTGCAGGTGCTGGCGAACGCCCGCCGACGCCGCCCCGACCCGCTCGAACTCCTCCTCCGTCGGCAGATCCTCGGCATCGAGGCACGGCGCCGTCAGGATGCTGCCGTCGCCGAGCAACACCGCCAGCCGGCCGTGCGCACAGGACATCTGCGCCACGTAGGCGGGGAACGTGGCCGCGCCCTGCGCCGCGGCCGTCCACGCATCGCCCGCGAACGTGACCGACCGGTACTCGAAGCCACCGTCGGGCCGCACGCCGGCCACCAGGATCTCGTCGCCCAGCCGCTCGCCGAGCCACGCCGCAGCGGTGATCGTGCAGTAGGGCAAGGCCACCCCCGCTGCATCGGTGCGCCGGCGGATGCGCAGCGTGGAGCCGTCGTCAGTGGGCTCCGCCGCGAAGTTCCCCGACGGCGCGGGCAGCATCGGCGGCGGCCCGTCGGCGGCCCGGCGATCCCGTTGGCAGGCCAGGGTGCCCGCGACGAGCAGCGCCGAGCCCACGATCGCGAGGCGACGCAGTCCTTCCGGCAGCGTGACCATGCGCGCCCCTGTCTACGCGTCCTGGACGAGCGCGTCAACCGAGGGGTGCGCCTCACCACGGCCCACGGCCTGCGGTCGCGGCGGCAAGCCGGGGGCGGCCGCTCTCATCGGCCCGACCGCGCCGCAGCCTCCCCGCCGCCGAGCACCTCCAGGCACACCTTCATGAACTGCGGCAGGTCGTCGGGCTTGCGCGACGACACGTGATGGCCGTCGATCACGACCGTCTCGTCGTGGAAGCGCGCGCCGGCGTTGACGAGGTCGTCCTTGATCCCCGGCGAGCCGGTGTAGTCCCGGCCGCGCACGACGCCGGCGGAGATGCAGATCCAGCCGCCGTGGCAGATGCTGGCGACCAGCTTCTGGCGGCGGTCGAACGCGCGCACGAGGTCGAGCACGCGCAGGTCGCGGCGCAGCTTGTCGGGCATCCAGCCGCCCGGGATCACGATGCCATCGAGGTCTTCGGCGACGACGTCGGCGAACGCGCGATCGCTGATGCACGGGTAGCCGTGCTTGCCGCGCCAGGTCGCGCCGGCGGTGGCCCCCGCGACCACCGGGTGGTAGCCGGCCTCGAGCAGCCGCAGGCGCGGGTAGTGCAGTTCGAGGTCCTCGTAGTCGTGGCCGACCAGCAGCAATACGGAGCGCGTCATCGCGGCATTGTCCGCCGGGGCGCCGCCCGGGTCACGCATTGCCTCGCCAGGGCCCGGCGGCCCGGCCCGCTACGCCTGGCGGATCTCCCGCTTCGCTTCCTTGTCCTTCAGGTGCTGGCGCTTGTCGTGCAGCTTGCGGCCCTTGCCGACCCCGATCGTCACCTTGGCGAAGCCGCGGCCGCCGAAGTAGACCCGCAGCGGCACCAGCGTCAGCCCCTTGACCTGCGACCGCTCGCGCAGCTTCTTCAGTTCGCGCGCGTGCAGCAGGCACTTGCGCTTGCGCTTGGGCTCGTGGTTCTGCTGGTTGCCGTGGCTGTATTCGGGGATGTTGGCGCCGATCAGCCACAGTTCGCCGCCGTCGATGCGCGCGTAGGCCTCGTCGAGGCTGATCTGGCCCTGGCGCAGCACCTTGACCTCGGTGCCGCGCAGCACCAGCCCGGCCTCGAAGGTGTCGAGGATCTCGTACTGGAAGCGCGCCTTGCGGTTCTCGCCGACGAGCACGTCCGTCGTCGCTGCGGGCTTCGTGCTGCCGGACTTCGCCATCGGTGCTGCTTGGCTACGGGATGCCGGCGGCAGGTGCAAGCCGGCGGCACGGGGGAAAGCACCCTTGCCGCTTGCATCACGGGCGGCGCGCGCTAGCTTCCTCGTCCCCCACTTGGGCCCAGGTGGCGGAATTGGCAGACGCACTAGGTTCAGGTCCTAGCGGGAGTAACATCCC
>JAHBXX010000068.1 GCA_019636245.1 Planctomycetota bacterium
CGAAGACGCTTGCGCCGACGGCACGGGTTCCTTCCGTCACCCCATCGGGGCGCCGGAAAAAAATCGGAACGCCAGGCGCCGAGCCCCGGACCCGCCATCGCCGTGCGGGGGCCGACGTCCACCCCGGAGGAGGCGTGTGCGTGCCACGCCACGGCAGCTGCCGGCCCAGGTGCCAGCCCTCGAACCGGTGTCGCCGTGCCTGGCCGAGCACGGCCGCGGTTCCGCCGGCCTCTACCCCTTGCCGCGGATCGACAGCCACCTGCGAGCAACCGGCCACGAACGCCCGTGCGCCATCCCGTCGAGCTGCTGGTTTCCGCCCGATGACCGCCGCCGCGACCAGGCCGCCGCGATCGAGCCCGCTCCTCAAGGTCCGCGCCGGCCTCGCCCTGACCGGCATCGGGCTGCTCGGACTGCCGTTGGCGCTGGCCTCCCCACCCGCCGCGATCGCACCAGCCTGCGCCGCGACAGCACCGGCAGCTGCGACCTGGCTGGCCGACGCAACGCCAGTCCAGGCCGCGCGGCGATCGGGCGACCCTGCCGCCATCGATGCGGTCGTCGCTGCCCTGTTCGCGCACACCGGCGCAGACCCACACGACGCGGCCGCGTGGCACCAGCTCGCCGAGGCCGCCCTGGAGCGGATCCTGCTGCGGACCCGGCGCCGGGGGCTGGTCATCGGCCAGCCGACGTTCGCCACCCTGCCACCCGAAGTGGCTGCCGACGTGGAACTCGGCCTCGGCGCGGTGGAACGCGCCCGTGCCCTCGGCGACGACAGCGGCGATCTGCACCGCCTCGAGGCCTGCCTGCTCGGCCAGAGGATCACGGGATTCGTCACCGCGCTGCGCTGGCGGCCGCGCATCGATGAGGCGCTGGCGGCGGCGCAGGCACGCACCCCCGACGATCCGCAGTTGCACCTCGTGCTCGGCCTGCGGGCGCTGCTGTCGCCGCGCGGTCTCGGCCACGACCCGGCCCGGGCCCTGGCGCACTTCGAGACCGCGGCCGGGGCGTCCGCGGACGGCGAAGAACGTGCGCCGCTGTTCGCGGCGATGGCCGCCCACCTGCTGCAGCGCCGCGAGGCCGCGCTCGATTGGCTCGAGCGCGCGATCGCCGCCAATCCGGGGAACCCGTTCGCGCGCGTCGTGCGCCGGCGCCTGCTCGGCGGCGAAGCCGAGCCGTTCGCGCGCGACGTCAGCGACGACGAGGAAGCCGCGGCGCCGTAGCGCCGCGGCGGGCCCGGCCTAGCCGCGACCCGGCGTGCGCTCGCGCAGCCGTTCCATCAGCTCGCGGATCTCCCGCATCTCCTGGCGCAGTTCCTCGACCATCGTTCGCACCTCCGCGGCCTCGGCGTCGCCCGGGCCCTCGGCAGGAACCGGCTCCACCGGGCGCTCCGCCGCGGCGCCGGCATGCTTGCGCTCCGCACGCCGCATGGCGTCGATTCGCCGCTCGTGCGCCACCTGCTCGGCCCGTACCCTGGCTGGCGTCGCCGCCGCGGCGCCGTCGGCGGCGGCCTTGGCCGCCCTGGCGACCCGATACTCGCGTTCGGCCACGGCTTCGGGCGCCGTGGGCGCAGTCGCAAGCGGTGGCGCCGCGGGCCGGACCGGTGGCGGTGGCGCCGGAACACGCACCACGCGCGCCCTCGGTGCCGCGACGGCGGCCGGACTCGTCTCGACGATGCGCACCGTGGCGCCAGGCCGCGCCTGGCCGGGGTTCTGCTGGCCCTCCGCCTCCAACGCCATTTCGACCACGACGGCCTCGTCGCCCGGGTCGTCGTCGGCCACGACCCGCCAGACGGTCGGCGAAGGCGGTGCGGGCGGCGGCTGCTGACGGACGCGCTCGACCAGGGCGCGCAGGTCGGTGCGGAGCCGGTCGCGCTCGGCCGGACCGAGATCCTCGCGCTCGAGCACCTCGATGGCGCGCAACAGCTGCTGTTCCAGGTCGGCGACGGGCCGCCGCGACGGCCGGGCCGACGCGCGCGGGTCCTGCGCCAGCAGCGGCGACGACGACGCGGCAAGACAGACCAGGGCCAGGACAATGGCAGGCATCGATCTCATGGGTTCCTCCTCGATGGGTTCAGCGGGGTCGGCGATCCAGGTCCTGCAGGCGCCGTTCCAGGCGCGCGGCAAGTTGCTCGGCAGCGGCCAGCCGGTGCACCAGCACCGGCAACAGCCGCTCGAGTTCGGGCCCGACGGGCCGGCGGGCGAGCCGGGCCTGCAGCCGCCGCGCGTCGGCGGCCAGCGCGGACCATTCGGCCAGGACGGCGTCGGGCGGCGCCGCCGGTGACCGGGCCGCAGCCACGGCCGCCGCGGCGGTCGCGGCGCCCTGCGGCATCGCGGATCCCGGCGCGGCGATGGCGAGTCCGGCCAGCACCGCGGCGGCGGCCGTCGTCGTGCGCACCGGCGACGGGGTCGCTGCCGCCGTCGCGCGCAGCACGGTCTCGACGCGGTCGCGCAACGCCGACCCGCGGACCGCCATGGCCCAAACGGGCGCCACCGGCCGCGCGTCCGCTGCCAACCAACCGGCGACGTCGAGCAGACAGCCGGCGAGCGCGGCCGGGCTGGTGTGGCGCGCCGCCAGCGCATCGCACCGCACCTCGACGAGGCGCTGCCACCGCCGCCTGGCCAGCGGCAGCAGCAGCTGCCAGGGGAACAGGGCCTCGAGCAACCGGATGCCATCGAGCCACAGCGGATCCGCCCGCCGCAGGTGCGCGAGTTCGTGCGCCAGCAGGGCGCGCAGGCCGTCGTCGCCGAGTTCGTGCACGCGGGCCGGGAGCACGACCTCCGGCCGCCGCCACCCGATGGCGATCGGGCTGTCGAGCCGCGCACTCCGGCTGAGCCGCGGCGGCCGCGCCAGCCCGAGGGCCGCGGCCGCCGAGGCGGCGATCGACAGCACGCGCGGGTCCCGTTCGGGCTGCCGCGATGCCAGCCAGGAACGCAGGCGCGCGCGGCACCCGAGGAGACGGCCCACGCCGAGCAACGCCGCCGCGACCGCGCCGAGCACGAGCCACGGCCCGGCAGGCCCGGCGGGCGCCGCGGCGATGGACGGCGGCGCCGCAGCGGCCACCGCCGGCACGGCCACCCCGGCAACGCCTGGCGTGGTCGCCGACACCCAGGTCGCGGCGACCGGCGCCCCGCCGAGCAGGAAGCACTGGAGGCTGCTGCTGGCGAGCGCGACCCAGAGGGACAGCCGCAGGGCGAACTCGCGCCAGCCGAAGGCGCGGCCGTGCAGCGCGCGATCGAGCAGCAGGGCCGCCGCCAGCACGCAGGCGGAGTGCAGCGCGAACGTGCCCAGCCAGGCGGCGGCGACGTCGACGGCCATGGACCCGGTCATGGCCGCTCCCGCGGCGCGTTGCGCTCGGCTTCGGCGACCTTGCGCCGCAGGGCATCGAGCTCGTCGAGCTCGATCTCGCCGGCGCGCAGGAGGTGGTTGACCAGTTCCAGCGGGTCGCCGTCGAACAGGCGGCTGACGAGTTCGCTGACCAGGTTGCGCTGCACCAGCTCGGGAGCGACCCGCGCCCGGTAGAGGAACTGGCGCCCGTTCTCGCGGTGGGCGACGAGGCCCTTCTCCTCCATCTTGCGCAGCATCGTCGCGATGGTCGTCAGCGCCAGCCCGCGGTCGCGGAGCGCGGCGTGCACGTCGCTGACGGCGCTGTCGCCTTGCTGCCAGAGGGCGCGCAGGATCGCGAGCTGCAGCTCGCCGAGGTGGCGGGGTCCCTTCATGCCTCGATTACTACCATGGTAGTCGTGATTCGACTACTCCGGTAGTGGACGATCCTTCCCGGAATCCTTCGATCGGGGAAGAACGCCCTGCCCCGCGCGGCCGGGACCTCGGCGGCGGACCTCAGCCGCCGATCGGGGCGACGATGCTGTGCACGCCCTGGGTCGCCGTCAGCACGCCGTTCGGCGACAGCGGGTCGAGCACGAACCACTGCGTGAAGAACGAGAAGCCGACGTAGGAACTGACGCCCGGCAGCTGCCAGTCGAACGAGGCGAAGCCCTGGCCGGGCCCGCCGCCGACCGTGATGTAGAAGCCGGAGCTGAGGATGTTCGTGCGCAGCAGGCAGCCCGAGGGCGGATAGCCGAGCAGCTGGGTGAAGTCGAGCGGCAGCGGCACCCCGTCGACCTGGGTGCGGTCGTCGCCGATGACCCACAGGCAGATCTCCTGGGAGGCCGCCTGCGTCAGCTGGTGCTGCCAGACGATGCCCGGCGACGGCACCTGCACGACGACGTTCCTCGGCGCCACGCCGCCGCCGCCGACGCAACCGGCACCGAAGTCGACGACGGCACCCGGTCGGGCGGTGAAGCGCGCCACCATGCCGACGCCCTGCTGCGTCAGGCCCGAGGTCGCACCGGGCGATCCGGCCTGGTAGACGCGCGACGTCAGCCCCAGCGCCGTCGTCGCGCCGCGGAAGTTGTACTGGAAGGGCTGGTTGCCCAGGCTGTTGCCGTGCACCCGGATCTCCAGCAGCAGCGGCCGCTGGCGATCCCACGTGAACAGCGTGGTGAACGGGATCGTCATCACCACGGCGCCGGGCGCACCGGCGTTCAACTGGCGGTTCTGCCGCGGCGCGACGACGACCGGCGGCGACGCGTAGTTGGTGTCGAACGTGCCGGTCAGACCGGAGCCCAGGCCGTGCGCGAGCAGGATCTCGCAGTCGATCAGCGCGGCGTTCGCCGTCAGGCTGGAGCCGGCGAAGAACTCGATCTGCTGCAGCCGCATCGGTTCGGGCAGGAACGCCTGCAGGCTCGCCGCCGAGAACCACTGCTGGTAGCGGCCGATGCCCCCGGGGAAGGGCCGGTCGACGTTCTGGGCGCTGGGCAGATTGGGCACCGTGGCGGTGGTCTGCGCCGTGGCAGCGGCGACCAGCAGGGTGCAGACGAGTGCGGCGGATCGGATCATGGGGGGGTCTCGACCGTGGGGGCAGCAGTCTACCTGCCGCCACCCAGGGGTGAGGGGATAGTCCCGGGCGGGGCCATGGCAACGGTCCCGCCCCCGCCGGCCGCCCGCCGGACGACTCAGCGCCGGCCGACCACCGGCATCGCCGGGCGGCGCACGCCCTGGACGCCGAGGCCCACGCCGGGCGCGGCCGCGGGGCCCGCCTTGGCCGCGCCGGACCCCGCCGCGGCCGGCCCTGGGGCGGACGCCGCCCGCGGCGACTCCGCCAGCCGTCGGCGCACGTCGTCCGGCCGGTTCGCCTTGGCCACCGCATCCTCGCCGGCGATCGAGCCCTCGCCGTGCAGGCGCAGCAGTTCGTCCTCGAGCGTGGTCATGCCGAACTGCTTGCCGGTCTGCATCAGGTTCAGGATCTGCGCCGACTTGGCCTCGCGGATCAGCGACCGCACGGCGTCGGTCGCCACCAGGATCTCGCGCACGGCGACGCGGCCGCCGCCGGTGCGGGCGACCAGGGTCTGCGAGATCACGCCCTGCAGCGTGCCGGCGAGCTGCACGCGCACCTGCTGCTGGGCGTCGGTCGGGAACACGTCGACGATGCGGTCGACGGTCGAGATCGCGCTGGTGGTGTGCAGCGTGCCGAACACCAGGTGGCCGGTCTCGGCCGCCGAGATGGCCATCGAGATGGTCTCGAGGTCGCGCATCTCGCCGATCAGGATCACGTCCGGATCCTGGCGCAGGGCGCGGCGCAGGCCTTCGCGGAACGAACCGCAGTCCTGGCCGATCTGCCGCTGGGTGACGAAGCAGTTCTTGTCCGGGTGCACGAACTCGAGCGGGTCCTCCATCGTCAGGATGTGGCCGTGCTCGGTCTGGTTGATGTAGTCGATCATCGCCGCCAGGGTGGTCGACTTGCCGGAGCCCGTCGGGCCGGTGACGAGCACCAGGCCGCGCGGCTTCGCGGCGAGGTCGAGGCAGACCTGCGGCAGGCCGAGCTGCCGGTGGTCGGGGATCGAGTCGGGGATCTGGCGCACGACCATGCCGACGGCGTTGCGCTGGTGCAGGCAGTTGACGCGGAAGCGCGCCAGATCCCTGACCGCGAACGAGAAGTCGATGTCCTTCTCGGCCTCGAAGCGTTGCCACTGGTCGGGGCTCATGATCTGCCGCGCCAGATCGGCGGTCACGTCCGGCGTGAGCCGCCCGAACTGCTCCTGCTGCCGGACCTCGCCGTCGATGCGGAACCCCGGCATGCTGCCGGCCTTGATGTGCAGATCGGAAGCGCCCATGGCGACCATGCCACGGAGCAGATCCTCGGTTCGTAGCGACACTCGTCTTCCTCCTGGGTTGCCGCTCCGATCCAAGCCGTGGATCGGTAGCGACTTCGGCCACCCTGAGCGCGGGGGCGCGGGTTTGACCCAGGGCGGGATCGGCGCCGATGAGGAGCCGACCCGGCGCCAAGAAACGGTGAAGACCGGGGATGGGGTGGTGCCCCGGCCGCGGCGGCGCTGCAATCGGCGCCGCTAGAGTCGAGGCCCCCATGTCGGAACTGCCCCAGTTCGAACCCACGTCGAAGATGCCGGACGACAGCCTCGGCCGCCTGCACCGCCAACCCGAGCCCTCGGTGACGCCGAATCCCGGCGCCGGCGGCGTCGAGCCGTCGCCGACCGGCGGCGGGAGCGCCGAGGAAGCGCCCCTGACCGCTCCGCTCGCGGCCCTCGACCGCACCGTGCTGTTCGTGAACCGCGAGCAGTCGTGGCTGGCGTTCAACCGGCGCGTGCTCGAGGAGGCGCAGGACCCGACCAACCCGCTGCTCGAGCGCGTCAAGTTCCTGGCGATCGCCAGCACCAACCTCGACGAGTTCTTCGAGATCCGCGTCGCCGGCGTGATGGAACTCGTCGACGCCGGCCTGCAGGGCGAGAACCCCGACGGCATCAAGCCGCAGGAGGAACTCGACCGCATCCGCGCCGATGCGCACGCCTTCACCGCCGACATGCACCGCACCTGGCGCGATCACCTGCGGCCGGAGCTCGCCAAGGTCGGCATCGAGTTCAGGCCGGTGCGGCAGATGACGGTCGGCCAGCAGCGCTGGCTCGACGCCTGGTTCGAGCGCGAGATCTATCCGATCCTGACGCCGCTGGCGATCGACCCGGCGCACCCGTTCCCGGTGCTGCTCAACAAGTCGCTGAACCTGGTCGTGCTGCTGCACGATCCGCGGCAGCCGCGCCGCACGCAGCGCATGGCGGTGGTGCAGGTGCCGCGCACGCTGCCGCGCATCCTTCGCCTGCCCGAGATCGACGGCCAACGCATCCATGTGTTCACCGCCGACATCGTGCAGGAGAACCTGCGCATGCTGTTCCCGGGCCTGGAGGTCCTGCACGTCAGCACGTTCCGGGTCACGCGCGACAGCAACCTCGAGGTCGACGAGATCCAGGCCACCGACCTGATGAGCTCGATCGAGAAGGAGCTGGTGAAGCGTCGCCGCGGCGAACCGGTGCGGCTCGAGATCGACAGCGGCGCGCACCCCGAGGTGGTCGAGCGTTTCCTGAAGGCCTTCGGCCTGGAGATGGACGACGTCTACCTGTGCGACGGACCGGTCAACCTCGGCCGCATCCTCGAGCTCTACCAGATCGTCGAGCAGGCCGACCTCAAGGACCCGCCGGCGCAGCCGCGGCGGTTGTGGGGCTGGACGTCGGCCGACGAGTTGTTCTCGGATCTGCGCGAGGGCGACGTGCTGCTGCACCACCCCTACGACTCGTTCGCCACGGTCGAGGAGTTCATCCGCTTCGCGGCGCGCGATCCGCGGGTGCTGGCGATCAAGCAGACGATCTACCGGGCCGGCAGCAAGAACCCGCTGGTCGACTCGCTGATCGAGGCCGCGCAGCTGCGCAAGCAGGTCACGGTCGTCGTCGAGCTGAAGGCGCGCTTCGACGAGGAAGCCAACATCCAGTCGGCCAGGCGCATGGAGCAGGCCGGCGTGCACGTCGTCTACGGCATCGTCGGGATGAAGACGCACGCCAAGTGCACGCTGGTCGTCCGGCGCGAGGACGACGGCATCAAGCGCTACTGCCACCTCGGCACCGGCAACTACAACCCCGGCACGGCGCGGCTCTACACCGACCTCGGTCTGCTGACCGCGCGCGCCGACGTCGGCGAGGAGGTCGCCGAGACCTTCAACATGATCACCGGCTACACGCGCGTACCGCAGATGGAGCACCTGCTGGTGGCGCCGTTCACGCTGCGCGACAAGGTGCTGCAGCTGATCCGGAACGAGATCGAGCATCGCAAGGCAGGCAAGCCGGCCGGCATCCGCGCCAAGCTCAACAACCTCGCCGACCCGCAGATCATCATGGCGCTCTACGAGGCGTCGCGGGCGGGAGTGCCGATCCAGCTGTGCGTGCGCAGCGTCTGCTGCCTGCGCCCGGGGGTGCCCGGGCTCAGCGACAACATCTCGGTCGTCGCGATCGTCGACCGCTTCCTCGAGCACAGCCGGGTCTACCAGTTCGAGAACGCCGGCAACCCGATCGTGTACCTGTCGTCCGCCGACTGGATGGTGCGCAACCTCGACCGGCGCGTCGAGGTCGCGGCCCCGATCCTCGACCCCGAGCTGAAGAAGCGGGTGATGGACGAGGTGCTCGGCCTGGCGCTGGCGGACAACGTCAAGGCGCGCCGGGTGCTGGCCAGCGGCAAGAGCGTGCGCATCGAGCGGCGCGCCGACGAGCCGCCGCTGCGCAGCCAGGTGGCGCTGCTGGAGATGACGATGCGGCAGCCGGAGACGACGCCGGAGGGTGGGGTTTCGGATCCGCAGAAGCGGCGCAAGAAGAAGAAGGTACGCTGAGCCGGAACGGCGGGTCCGTCAGGTCGGGCTTCCCCGACGCCAGGTCCGCCCACAAGGGTCAAGGCATCGGTCAGGCTCTGCAAGTTCCATGGGCATGGCCGGCAGCGGATGCGGCGCGCCGCCGGCGGGCGGCCTTCGACGCCTCCCTCGCACCCGCTTGCGGCCGAACCGAGGTATCCTCGCTCAGCGCAAGCTGCTATCCATCATCGGGTTAGAGCATCCGCTCAGCGGGCGCGAGGGCGTTCCAGTTAAGGCGCGAGCGTACTAGGGAGTGGGGTTGCCCACGCCGGCAAGGCCACGTCGCCCCAACCCCCAACGCCCACAACCCCGAGAACCCTGCACGAACAGCTCATGCGTTCCATGTCCTTCGGTCTGGTCACCGCCTCGCTTGTCGCCTCCGTCTATTCGCAGTCAGGGCCCACACAACGAGTGGTCCGGGTCGGCGTCTGTGACGCCGTATCGCTGGCTTCGGTGCCGGAAGCGTTCGTCGAAGTGGGCGTCGAGGGACAGATGTTCACCTCCGTCACGAACTTGAATGGATCGGCAGACATTGCCGAGCTCACCGTGCCTCCCTCGGTGGGCGGCGAGGAGGTGCTGATGCGTGTGGCGATCGAGGTGCACAGGACGAACTACGTTC
>JAHBXX010000069.1 GCA_019636245.1 Planctomycetota bacterium
TCCTGGGGGCGGCAACCCGGGTATAGAGAGTGCCTCAGCGGAGCCGTTCGCTCGGCGCCGCCTCCTCCGATGAAGATCAGCAGCATGTTCGGGAAGGGCACCCCGGTGGTGTCCTTCGAGTTCTTCCCACCGAAGACCGACGAAGGCGTGGAGCAGCTCTACCGGACGGTCGAGGAGTTGCGTCGCTGTCGGCCGTCCTTCGTCTCGGTCACCTACGGGGCGGGCGGCAGCACGCGCGACCGCACGCTCGATCTGGTCGCGCGCATCCAGCGCGAGCTTGGCGTGGTCACGATGGCGCACCTCACCTGCGTGGGCAGTACGAGGGAGGAGATCGGGGGCATCCTGCGGCGCCTGGCGGACAGCGGAGTGCAGAACGTGTTGGCGCTGCGGGGTGATCCGCCCAAGGGCTCGAGCAAGTTCGAGCCGGTTCCCGGTGGCCTCGGGCATGCCAACGAACTGGTGGCCTACATCCGCGAGCTGGGCTTGGATTTCTGCGTGGGTGCCGCGTGCTACCCGGAGGGTCACGTCGAGACCAGGGACCTCGAGCTCGACATGGAGAACCTGTGCCGCAAGGTCGCCGCGGGCGTCGACTTCCTGGTCAGCCAGCTCTTCTTCGACAACGAGGACTACAGAGCGTTCGTGCGACGAGCTCGAGCGGCCGGCATCCAGGTGCCGATCGTGCCTGGGCTCATGCCCGTGACGAACGTCGGGCAGACGGAACGCTTCACGCAGTTGTGCGGCTCGCGCATTCCACAGGAATTGCATCGACGACTCCGGATCGTCGCCAACGATCAGGCCGCCGTGGTGGCAACCGGTGTGCAGTGGACGGTCGACCAGGGCCGTGCGTTGCTCCGCGAAGGTGCGCCTGGCCTGCACTTCTATACCCTGAATCGTTCCTCGGCGACCTTGGCGGTCCACGCGGCGCTGGGCCTCTGACCGCTGCAGGCCCTTCGATGGGGCGTCGCGCGCCGCCGTGGCGCGGATTCGCTGGAGGGCGCCGCCAGCGCCGCGAGGATCCCGCTACGGCAGGTCGTGCCGTCGAGACGTTGCTGTGTGGTCCGCTCGCAGCAGATCCTGCAAGCGCTGCGCGAGCGCCGAGTGGCGATGGCTTTCGCCGGTGTTGCGGACGGCCATCTCGAGGGCCTTGCGGGACCCGACCAGCACCACCAGCTTCCGGGCGCGCGTGATGGCGGTGTAGAGGACCGAGCGGCGGAGCATGAGGAAGTGGTCGGTGACCACGGGCACGACCACGGCCGGATACTCGCTGCCCTGGGACCGGTGGACCGAGATGGCGTAGGCGGGCAGCAGGTCCGCCAGTTCCTCGAACCGATAGCGGTGCTCCCGATCAGGGAACCGGACCAGTGCCGTGGCAGCACCCTTGTCGATGTGCACGATCCGACCGACGTCGCCGTTCCAGACTTCCCGGTCGTAGTCGTTCCGCGCCTGCATCACCTTGTCCCCGACCCGGAAGCGGCGGCCGGCCCGCTCGACCACGATCTGCCCCGGATTCATGGCATCCTGGAGGTCCCGATTCAGGGCATCCGCGCCAGCCTCGCCCCGGTACATGGGACAGAGCACCTGGACATCCCGCAGTGCATCGAGCGCAAATCGCTGCGGGATCCGTCGAGTCACCAATTCGAGGACGATGGCGTGCGTCTGCGCCGAACTCTCAGCCTCGACGAAGTAGAAGTCGCCGTCGTCGTTCGTGGCATCCGGGACGGTCCCCTGCAGCAGTCCATGCGCCACCTGCACGATCTTCGAACCCTGCTGCTGCCGGAAGATCCTGGTCAGAGCGGTGCTGGCCACCAGGCCACTGGCCAGGATGTCGGCCAGCACATTGCCAGGCCCCACGGAGGGCAGCTGGTTGCGGTCGCCGACGAGCACCAGGTGCATGCCCGGTGGCACGGCACGCAGCAGCGAGTAGGCCAGGGGGACGTCCAGCATCGAAGCTTCGTCGACGACGAGCATGTCGCCCTCGAGCGGCCTCTCCGCGTCCCGCTGGAAGCGGCCCATGCCCGGAGTGAACTCGAGCAGCCGGTGCAACGTGCTGGCGGCATGGCCGGCAGCCTCCTCCAGCCGTCGGGCGGCTCGACCGGTGGGGGCCGCCAGCAGCAACCGGAGTTGCTTGCGGGCCAGGATGCGGGCCAACGCCTGCACGATCGTCGTCTTGCCGACGCCGGGCCCCCCGGTGATCACCGACACGGGCTCGGCCAGGGCGCGGCGCAGGGCCTCCTTCTGGCCGGTCGGCAGCTGCATGCCCGAGGTCTGCTCGAACCACGAGACTGCGGCCTCCGCCTGGATCGGCAGCTTCGCCTGGTTGCCGACGACCAGCTGATGCAACGCCCGAGCGATGCCGTCCTCGGCGACCGCCAACTGGCGCGGGTAGACGATCGGCGTCGGGTGGTCGTGCAGCAGCGCAGGACCCGGTGGCAACTGCCGCACCACGCGCCCTGCAGCGGCGAGACTGCGGATCCGTTCGGTCAGTTCCTCGGCCCGGCACCCGAGCAGCTCGCTGCCGCGCTGCAGCAGCACGTCCTCGGGTAGGAACGTGTGCCCCTCCTTCGAGGCCTGGCGCAGGCAGAACTCCAGCCCCGCATCGAGTCGCTCGTCCGCGTCCGGAGCCATGCCCATCTGGCCCGCAAGGCGATCCGCGGTGCGGAAGCCGATGCCGAGCACCTCGTCCGCCAGTCGGTACGGATTGGCCTGGATCAGCGCCGATGCCTTCGCGCCGTACCGCTTGACGATGCGGCTGGCCAGGCCGGCGCCGAGCCCGTGCGCCCGCAGGAACACCAGCACGTTCTGCAGGTCCTTCTGCGCGAGCACGGCATCGCGCAGTTCCTGGCGCTTCTGTGGGCCGAGCCGTCGCACCTGCTCCAGGCGATCCGGTTCGTGCTCGATCACCCGCAGGGTGTCCGCTCCGAACGCCGCCACGATGTTCTTCGCGGTTGCGGGGCCGATGCCCTTGACCAGACCCGAGGCGAGGTAGGCCTCGATGCCCTCCGTCGTGGACGGCGCCAACGGCTCGAACGCGCTGACGTGCACCTGCAGCCCGAAGCGCGGGTGGCTCGTCTCCTTCCCGAAAACCCTAAGCCTTTGCCCTTCTGCTAGTTGGGCCATCTCGCCCACGGCCACGAAGGTGCCTCCGTCCGACTCGCTGCACAGCTTCACCACGGCCCAGCCGGTGTCGGGGTTGCGGAACGTGAACCGCTCGATCGTGCCGACTCGCTCGACGTCTCGTTCGGGGTTCGGTCGGGACATGGGAAGTGGGCAGTGCGGGATTGCCAAGCCGATCGCCTGCGGTATCGTGCTCCGCCCTTTCGCCCGCGCACGGGCGTGCCGCCACGATACGCCTGTTGGTCGTGCCACGCCACCGACACGCGCGGACGGTCGATCTCCTCCCCGCCGACATCGCCCCCATCCCGCCAATGATCCGAGTCCAGGTCCGACCCAACGAGCCCCTCGAGGCGGCACTGCGCCGCTTCAAGCGCCAGTGCAACTACGCCGGCATCTTCCGTCTGGCGAAGAAGCACGCCTACCACGAGAAGTCGAGCGACAAGCGGCGCCGCGAGGAGCGGGAGCGCCTGCGCAACATCGTGATGGCGGAGCGCAAGCGTGGTGGCGGCCCGCCGACCAGGAACAACAAGAAGCGTCGCGCTCGTCCCGGCAAGGGCTCGGACCGACGCGGCAACGATGGACCCGACTTCGATCCGTTGACCGCCGACACGACCGTGCAGAAGGTCGACGCGTAGTCGCGGGCCCGTTGGCCGCATGCTGCCGAAGTATCCAGGTGCGGCACCGCGCGACCTGAGTCGGCCGCTCGAGGAAGTCCGCATCCTGATCGACACGCGTCTGGCGGGCCAGCGTGTCGACCTCGCACTGGCGACGGTCCTCACCTGGCGCTCGCGAGCCAGCATCCACCGTCTGATCGACGCTGGCCTCGTGCAGGTCGGCGACCGCGCCGTGGCGGCTTCGCGCCGCGTGCGGCTCGGCGAGACCATCCTCGTGCGCGTGCCGCCGAATCCTTCGGCGAGTCCGGATCCCGGTGCGGGAGTCGAGTTCCCGATCCTCTACGAGGACGCGTGGATGATCGCCGTCGACAAGCCGGCGGGAATGGCGGTGCATCCGTCGGGTCGTCGTCTCGAGGGCACCCTGATCCACGCCTTGCACCGGCGCTACCGTCGCCCCGAGGCTCCGGACCACGACGTCGTCCCGCGGTTGCTGCACCGCATCGACGTCGAAACCTCCGGGGTGGTCGCCGTCGGTCTCGACGAGCAGTTCCATGCCCTGGTGGCGCGCCAGTTCGAGGACCGGGCCGTGCAGAAGTCCTACCTCGCCGTCGCTCGTGGCCGGCCGCCGGCCCCCGAGGGCCTCGTCGACCTGCCTTTGGTGCCCGACAAGCGCTCGGCGGTGCGGCTGAAGCTCACCACCGGCAAGTCCGGCGAGGGTCCCCCGGCCCGCACCGCGTATCGCCTCCTGCGGACATCGGGCGACTGCTCGCTGCTCGAGGTCCGCCCGCAAACGGGCCGCACGCACCAGATCAGGGTCCACCTCGCGGCGATCGGCTGCCCGTTGGTCGGGGACAAGCTGTACGGACCCGACGAGACGCTCTTCCTGCACCACCTGGCGGGCACCCTGACCGCCGAGCATCGCCGGGCGCTGGTGCTCGATCGCCACGCCCTGCATGCCCACCGGCTGACCTTCCACCATCCGATGCGGGCTTGCGAAGTGAGCCTGGAGGCGCCACTCCCCGCGGACATGGCCGCGCTGGTGCCCTGAGAGCCCGAGAAGAAACCACGATCCGGGCTCCCAGAATGCCACTCGGCGGCCGCCTGCGCGGCCGCGCAGAGCTCTCGAGAGGTTTCTCTCTCAACCTCTGGGTCGCGCCGACGTCCGGCGCTGCCGACGCGGATGCCGCCGGCCCGGCTACAGCGTCTGTTGGGTCTCGACGACGGCGAGGACTTCCTCGAGGAAGGCGAGCTGCTCCGGCGTGCAGCCGCTCCAGTCGAGCCCGACCTCGTAGTAGTCGCTGCGCGCACGTCGTTGCACGCGCGTCGCCAGGGTGCGCAGCTCGTGCACGGTCTCGTCGAGCGCCAGCCGCAGCAGCACCCGCTGGCCGATGAGCGGCGGTTGGCCCGTCTCGAGGCCGATTCCACTGCGGGAAACGTCGCGGACGGCGCAGAAGGCCTGGTCGTTGGCGTTGAGCCTGCCCTGCGTGGCCAGGGTCGCGGCCGCAGCCACGCGAACGCGCTGCCCCCGGCGGCGATCGTGCTCCTCGGTCATGCGCCGACCATCGGCATCCCGCTGGCGCTGGCTGAACGGCACCTGCTCGGGGCGCCCAGCGTCAGCACCCCGGCGCATGCCACCCGCGCGCCCCGGACCCTACAAGGCCTCGGCGTAGGGCATCACCAACCGATACCGGTCGGTGGTCCGCATCGGGTCGACGCTGACGCGACCGCGCTCCGAGGTCGAGCTCCGCAACGGTGCATCGGCCGGGTCGGCGACAGCGACGGCGGGCTCACGGGGGGGCGCCGGGTTGGTGCCGACGATCCACGCCGGATTCGGCGGCAGTTTCGGTTGCGCACCGGGCATCGCGTCCATGGGGCACTCCTCGCTGGGGAAGCCCCCACGGTAGGTGTCCGGCCGCGGCTTGGCAACGGGCCGCTGCCGATTGGCGGCTCAGGCCGCGAACACCGTGCCAATCAGGGCCGGCAGCAGGCAAACAGCGCCGTAGAGCACGGCGATCGCCCACAGCTCCCGCGCCAGGGACGCAGGTGGCCGCGCCGGCGCGGACCCGGTGTCGAGGGCCGCCGCCTCGGCGGCCTCTGGCTCCGGACCGCCGGCTGCCTGGGTTCCCGACGGCTTCGCTGCTGCCACCCGGTCGGCGATGGGGCGGCGCAGGACCCAGATCGCCGCCACCACGGCCACGGCCGCGACCACCCAGCGGCCGCCGGGCGGCAGCAGCCCGCCGAATGCCGTTCCCGTCCCGCCGAGCACCAACGCCGCGGCGAACAGCATGCCCAGGTCCGGTCCTGCCTGGGCCGCGCCGTCGACGGTGAACGGCACCGTGGTGAGCATGCCGACCATCCAGCGGCTGGCCAGCACCGCGACCGCGAACGCGAACGCCACGGCGGCGACCGCGTCCGGTCCGGGCTGCACCAGGACGAGCAGCGCCAGCGCGATCGTGTGCACCGGCAGCAGGACGTGCGTCACCAGGGCCCGCCAGGTCGCGCCGCGCAGGGTCGCGGGCGGCAGCGCCGGCGCCTGGGCGAACAGCCAACCGGCTTCCGGCTGGTCGGCCTGGGGCAGGAACGCCACCAGGAACGGCAGGTAGATGGCGGGCAGCTGCAGCAGGAGGCACGTGAACACGAAGCCGTGCGCGTCGCCGCGGCCAGGCAGGCTGAGCACCGCCATGCCCGCCGGCAGCCCGAGCAGGGGCAGCGCCCGGCTGCGGAACCCGGGACTGCGCCACATCGTCACCGCGACGAAGTCGGCGATGCCGAGGCCGGGCCCACGCGGCTCCAGTCGCTGCAGCAGGCGGCGCAGCGGCGTGCGCCCGCTCACGCGGCCGGCGCCGCTCGGCTCCCGATCCCCCAGCCAGAGGGCCAGGGCCAGCAGGGCCAGCCCGGCGCCAGCCAGCGCCCCGAGCCGCCACGCCTCGCCGCCCGGGTCGGCGAGCCATCGCGCCGCCTGGTAGGCAGGCAGCAGCTCGGCCCCGAGCCGTCCGATCGGCAGGTCCTCGGCGCGCTGCTGCAGGCGTTGCAGGCCCAGCGCGAACAGCACCAGGCCGCCGCCGAGCAACATCGCCTTGATCGTGCCCGCGATCAGCGCGGTCTTCGCCTGGCCAAGCACGCGGCCGGCCGCCCGCGCGACGACCGCCAGGGCACCGGCGGTCAGGCCGCTGCAGACGACCGCAAGCGCCACGTAGGCCAGAGCCCGGAGCGCATCGCCGATCAGGAAGCCCAGCAGCACGGCCGGCGGCAGCGCCATGCCGATCGTCACCAGCCCGATGTAGAACGCCGCATGACTGCTGCGGGCCAGCAGCACCGTGGCGGGGCCGATCGGCGCCGAGGCCAGCAGCACGCGGTCCGCCTGTCGTCGGCTCGCGCCGACTTCGGGGTCGAGCAGCCCGACGGCCACCAGCAGCGACGACAGGCTGAGGTTGGCGGCGACGAACGGCACCACCGGGGTGTCGGGGTAGAGCAGCGCCGCGAACACCAGGGCGAGGAACGACTGCGTGAAGATCGACGTCGTCAGGGTGCTGCTGGCCGCCCCCGATCGCCGGGCATCGCCGAAGAAGTCGAGCACCAGCCATGCGTGCACCAGCGAGCCGACGCGGCGCATCATGACGCGCTGGCCACGGCGCTGCGCCCGCCGGGTCCGACCTGCGGCGACTCCTTCCGCCGGCGACCGGTCTCGACGCCGTCTCCGGCCGTCCGCGCGCCGTGGAACCGCATGCGCCGACCATACCCGAACGCGCGCCGCCACTTCCACGCCGCGGCGGCGCCGGGTAGAGCGGCGGCATCGGCTATCGCGAACGCATCGTGGCTTGCCATGCCGCGGACCTCACGGCCTTCGTGCCCTGGGTCGCCGCCGGGCGCCCCGCCGGCCGCGTGCATCGCGACCGCCTGCCGTTCCTGCTCGGCGACCTCGGCGCGTTCGAGGGCACGGCGCGCGGCCCGCAGCTGCGCGGCGCCGATGCGGCCGCGCGCTGCGATTCGCTCGCGGCGCTCGTCGAACGTCTGCACCGCGCCGGTGCCCTGGCGGCGCCGCTCGGCGAGCCCTATCCGCTGCTCGATCGCACCACCGGCGACGAACTGGCGCAACTCGACCGCATCGCCGTGCCGTGGCTCGGCGCCGTGGCGCGCGGCGTGCACCTGAATGGCTACGTGCGCACCGCCTCGGGGCTGCGCCTTTGGGTCGCGCGCAGGGCGCCCGATCGCCGCACGTATCCCGGACACCTCGACAACCTGGTCGCCGGTGGCCAGCGTGCCGGCAGTTCGGCGCGGGCGACGTTGGTCCGCGAGTGCGCCGAGGAGGCGGGCATCCCAGGGGAGCTGGCGGCCCGCGCCGTGCCGGCCGGCGTGATCGCCTACCGACGCCAGGACGGCCTGTCGCTGCACGACGATCGCCTGGCCTGCTTCGACCTCGAACTGCCGGCGGCGTTCGAGCCGCGACCGATCGACGGCGAGGTCCAGGCCTTCGCCGCCTGGCCGGCGGCCGAGGTCGCCGCCTCGCTGCGCAGCGGCGACCCGTGGAAGCCCAACTGTGCCCTGGTGGCGCTGGACTTCCTGCTGCGGCACGGGCTCCTGGACGGCGAACTCGATGCGGCCACGCGCTCTCGGCTGTGGCAGGCCGTGCGCGGTGGGTAGCCTGCCGCCGATGCGGGTCGTGCTGGTGAGTTCTCCCGGGCGCGGGGGCGCGGCGCACTGGAGCGCCGCCATGGCGGCGGCGGTGGCCGGCGAACTGCTGGCCGCGGGCGCCGAGGTCGAGTGGCTCTGCGGACTCGGCGCGGGCGCGGCGACGCCGCCCGACGTCGGCGCCGTGCGCGCCCGACCGTTCCCGCGGCGCGCGCTCGGCGTGCACGCCGTGGCGGCCGGCACCCAGGACCCGGCGCTCGAGCGCGCGCTGGCGCATTCGCTGCGGGCGGCGCCGGCCGCCGCGGTGCTGCACCTGGGCACCGGCGCCGGCGGCTCGCCGAGCGTCACCTGGCTCGCGGACCGCATGGGCTGTGCGGCGTTCGCCGTCGTCCGCAGCGCCGAGATCGTCTGCCAGCGCGGCGACCTCGTCGATGCGATTGGCGAGCCGTGCACCAAGTTCGACGATGCGGCGCGCTGCCGCGCCTGCTGCCGCCGTTCTGCGTGGCGGCAGCCGCGCGCCGACGACCTGCGCAACCGCTGGGACCTGCTGCTCGCCGGCCTGCTGGTCGCGGAGGCGGTGTTCGTCGCCGACGCGGCCGACGCCGAGCGGCTCGCGAGCCTGGGGCTTGCCCGGCCGCACGTCGTCGTCTGCCACCGGCCGCACGAGGTGGCCGGACGACTCCTGGCCGCGCCGGCCCGGTGACGGCCGGCGCGCGCCG
>JAHBXX010000007.1 GCA_019636245.1 Planctomycetota bacterium
CGGGCGCCGGGTATCGCATCCGGCCGTGACGCGTGACTTCGACGTGCTGGTGGTGGGCGGCGGCCATGCCGGCGTCGAGGCGGCGACCGCCGCGGCGCGGCTCGGGGCGCGCACGGCGATGGTCGTGCTCGATCCGGCCGCGATCGGCCGCATGTCGTGCAACCCGGCGATCGGCGGCCTGGCCAAGGGCCAGCTGGTGCGCGAGATCGACGCCCTGGGCGGCGAGATGGCCCTGTGCACGGACGCCACCGGCATCCAGTTCCGCATGCTGAACACCAGCAAGGGACCGGCGGTGCGTTCGCCGCGCGCCCAGTGCGACCGCGATGCCTACAACCGGACGATGGTGGCGAGGGTGCTGGCGTACCCCGGCCTGACGGTGCTCGCCGGCGAGGTCACGGCGCTGCGCGCCGGCGCCGGCCTCGATCGCATCGACGGCGTCGAACTGGCGGACGGTTCGCGGATCGGCGCCGCCGCGGTGGTGCTGACGACGGGCACGTTCCTCGGCGGGAGGCTGTTCGCCGGCGCCTGGGAGACGCCCGGTGGTCGCCACGGCGAGCCGGCGGCGGCGCGCATCGCGGCGTCGCTGCGCGCCTTCGGCATCCGGCTGGGTCGGCACAAGACCGGCACGCCGCCGCGCCTGCACCGGGATTCGATCGACTTCACGCGCTGCGAAGTGCAGCCCGGCGACGAGCCGCCGCAGCCGTTCTCGTTCCGCACCGCCCGGCTCGAGGTCGAACAGATGTGCTGCTGGCTGACGCGCACCTGCGAGGCGACCCATGCGGTGATCCGGGCCAACGCGCACCACTCGCCGATGTTCCAGGGTCGGATCCAGGGACCCGGGCCGCGCTACTGCCCGAGCGTCGAGGACAAGGTGGTGCGGTTCGCCGACCAGCCGTCGCATCCGGTGTTCCTCGAGCCCGAGGGGCGCGACTCGGTCGAGATCTACCCGAACGGCGTCAGCACGAGCCTGCCGCCCGAGGTGCAGGAGCGGTTCCTGCGCACCATCCCCGGACTCGAGCAGGTGCAGGTGCTGCGCCCCGGCTACGCCGTCGAATACGACCACATCGTCACCGACCAGATCCGCGGCGACCTGCAGGTCGCGGGGCTGCGCGGCCTGTTCGCGGCCGGCCAGATCAACGGCACCAGCGGCTACGAGGAGGCCGCCGGCCAGGGCCTCGTCGCCGGCCTCAACGCCGCCCGCTTCGCGCGCGGGCAGGAACCGGTCGTGTTCGATCGTGCCACCGCCTACCTCGGCGTGATGGTCGACGACCTGTGCCGGGTCAACCCGAGCGAGCCCTACCGGATGTTCACCAGCCGGGCCGAGTTCCGCCTGCTGCTGCGCAGCGACAACGCCGACCGCCGGCTCACCCTGCTCGGCGAACGCCTCGGCCTGGTCGAGCCGGCGGCGGCCGCGGCGGTGCGCGCCAAGGAAGGTCGCCTGCTCGCCGCGCACCGGTGGCTGGCGACGGCGCGCCGCGAAGGTCGCCCGCTGGTCGAGTGGTTGCGTCGCCCCGAGATCGGCGCCGCCGACCTGCTCGGTTGGGACGCGCAGTTCGCGGCGATGGCGCTCTCGACCGCCGAGCTGGCCGAACTCGAGGCCGAGGTGAAGTACGCCGGCTACGTCGAACGCCAGGCGATGGAGGTCGAGCGGCTGCGGCGCATGGAGCAGCGGCGCATCCCCGTCGAGTTCGACTACGCCGCCGTGCCAGGTCTGAGCAGCGAGGCCCGGGCGCGGCTGGCGCAGCGGCGACCGCTGACGCTCGGCGAGGCGTCCCGCCTGGCCGGGGTGCGGCAGGCCGACGTGCAGCTGCTGTTGGTCGTGCTCGCCCGCGGCGCCGGGCCGACCGGCGGCGCCGACCTCACATCCGCAGCACGGCCTTGACCAGGGCCTCGGTGTCGGTGCCGGCCGCCGCCTCGGGCTGCCGCCGGACCCGATCGACCCGGTCGCGCGCCTCCTTCTCGCTGAAGCCCAGCGTCACCAGGGCGGCTACGGCGTCGTCCGCCGATTGCATCGGCAGCGGCACGGCCGGGCCGCCGGCGGCGGATGCGAACGCGGCCATCGCCTCGCGCAGCTCGAGGCACAGGCGCTCGGCGATCTTCTGGCCGATGCCCTTGACGCGCCGCAGGGCGGCGACGTCGCCGCGGGCGATCGCAGCAGCGAGCTCGCCCGGGGCATGCACGCTGAGCAACGCCAGGGCGATCGAGGGGCCTACGCTGCTCACCGACAGCAGGCGCCGGGCGAGGTCGCGTTCGTCGCGGGTGGCGAACCCCAGCAGCGACGGCGTGCCGTCGACGACGTGCAGCAGGGTGAACACCTGCTGCGTGCGGCCGACGCCCAGCTGGCCGGCGGTGGTCAGCGAGATGCGGCATTCGTAGCCGACCCCGCCGCAGCGCAGCACCGCGCGCGACGGCTGCTTCTCGACGACTTCGCCGACGAGGTGGTCGTACACGTGGCCCGGGGGCGGAACTCAGCCGCGCAGGGACATGCCCAGCTCGTCGAGCTTGGTCTTGATCTCGTTCAGCGAGGTCTGGCCGAAGTTCGGGCAGGCGAGCAGCTCGGCCTCGGTCTTCTGGGCGAGGTCGCCGATCGTGCGGATCTTCAGCAGGTCGACGATGCGGCGGCTGCGCACCGACAGGTCGAGCTCGGTGATCGGCCGGCGCGTCGGATCCGGGCTGTTCGGGTCCGGCTGCTCCTCCGGCCGCGCGACCGGCTCGGTCGCCTCGCCGAGGTCCTTGCTCATCAGCTCGTCGGCGGTCATGCCGAGGCGCAGCCCCTTGTTCTTCAGGATCTCCTTGATCTCGGTCAGGGACGTCTCGCCGAAGTTCTTGTAGCTGAGCAGCTCGGCTTCGGTCTTCTTGACCAGGTCGCCCAGCGTCTTGATGTTCATCTTCGCGAGGCAGTTGCGGCTGCGCACCGACAGCTCGAAGTCGTTGATCGGGGTGCGCAGGAGCTTGTTGCGCTTGTCGTCGCGCCGCTCCTGGTCCTCGTCGTAGTACATGTTCAGCGCGGCGGCAGCGTCGCGGCGGTAGAGGCGGGCGCGGGCGTTCTCGGGGTTCGCCTGCAGCGCCAGGTCGAAGCACTGCATCGCCCGGCGGTAGTTGCCCATGTCCTCGTAGAGCACGCCGAGGTTCACGACGCAGGCGACGTTCACCGGCGGCGACATCAGCGAGCGCTCGTACAGTTCCCGCGCCTCCTCGTCCTCGCCGCGCAGGTCGACGTTGACCGCGAGGCGGAACAGGGCCTGCTTGTGGTTGGGGTCGGCGGCCAGCGCCTCGTCGTAGCAGGCGATCGCGGCACCGCTGTCGTGGTTGAGTTCGTGCACCCGACCGGCGAAGTACTTGCGGTCGGCGGGGCCCAGCAGCGCCTGCATGCGGTCGGCGTCCTTGGCGAGGCGCTCGCCGTCGCCCAAGCCGTCGAGGGCCCGCAGCCACACGAGGGCCTGGGCGGCATCGCGTTCGCGGTTGGCGAGCAGGCGTGCGGCTTCGTCGAGGTTGCCGAGCGCAGCGTGGCTGCTGGCCAGGCAGAGGGCGACGACCGGGTTGCCCTTGTCGGCGGCCAGCGCCGGCAAGGCCTCGGCGTGCCGACCCAGCGCCCACAGGGCGATGCCGCGGGCGGTGCCCTTGGCGGTCGGCGTGGCGAGCCAGTCACGCAGTTGCTCGACGGAGTCGACGCTCTGGAACACGGCGGCGCGGAAGGCGTCGAGCTTGCCGGGGGTCATCTCGCCGGCCAGCAGGCTGGCGGGGTCGAGCGAGGGGATGGGGTCGTTCGTGACCGTGTCCGTCATCGATGTTCCTGCGGGTGGGAGCGGCCCGGGCGTGGGGCCGGCGGCGCGAAAAGGCGCGGCAGCGTAGGAGGTGGGGCCGGTCGCGGTCAAGTTGCGCGCGCGTCGGCGTAGACCTGGAGCAGGTCCGCGGCCATCGCGGCGAAGCCGCGGGCGCGCGGCCGCGCGGCCCGCGCGAGACGCTGCACCAGCCTGCGGTCGGCGGCGAGTTCGCCGATCGCCGCCTGCCAGGCGGCGACGTCGCCGGGCGGCAGCACGCGGCCCTGCACCCCGTCCTCGATGGCGTCCTGGAGGCCGCCGATACGGCTCACCAGCACCGGGCGCGAGGCGGCGAGTCCCTCGCGCACGGTCAGGCCGAAGGCCTCGTGCCACAAGGCCGGGGCGGCGACCACGTCGACGCCGGCCAGCAGGCCGGGCAACGCGTCCGCCGCATAGGGCCCGAAGTAGTGCACGGGCGCGCCCGGCGGCAGCCGTTGGAAGCACCGGGTCAGGTAGGTGGCGTCGCCGTGGTAGGGCACCGCGTTGCCATGGATGCGCAGGCCGACGGTGCCCGGCGGCTGCGCCAGCACGGCATCGAGCAGCACGTGCAACCCCTTGCTGGGCAGCAGCGTGCCGAAGTAGCCGATGCGCAGGGGCCCGGGTCCCGCGGGCGGCGGCTCGAGTTCGTGCAGGCGCCCGGTGTCGACGCCGTTCTCGACCACCTGGAAGCGCGACGGCGGCACCCCCAGGGCGGCGAACGGCGGAATCGCGCGCGCGCTCGGCACGACCAGCCGCCGCGGCAAGGCCAGGGCCGCCAGCGCCCGGGCCTGGATCGCCTGCACCGCCGCGTCCCGGTTGCCGGCGTCGAGCCAGTGGGGGAACGTGGCCTGCAGGCACTCGGCGCAGCGCGCGGGGGTGGCCGCGGCGCACGCCTCCTCGCGGCGATGGAACATCTGGCCGCGCGGGCAGAACAGCCAGTAGTCGTGCAGGGTCAGCACGGTCGGGATGCCGGCGGCGGCGAGTTCGGCCAGCGTGTCGGTGGACATCCCGGTCAGGTGGTGCACGTGGGCCACGTCGAACGACTCGCCGGCGCGGCGGCGGGCGTCGAGGAAGGCGCGCAGCGCCGCCGCCATCGGCGGGCACAGGTAGGTGGCGTCGAGGGAGTCGACACCCTGCCAGCGGTAGGCGACCCGCGTGATCCTCGGGTTGCCCCCGGTCGCAGTGGTGCAGGCCCCCTGCGGCAGGTGCGGCAGGTCGGCGCGGGCGTAGACGTGGACCTGGTGGCCGGCGGCGGCCAGCGCCGTCGCGAGCCCGTCGACGTGCTGCTCGACGCCGCCGACGCTGTCTGGCGGCAGGCCATGGCAGAGCAGCAGCACGCGCATCCGCGCACGATGCCGGGCGCCGACGGCAGGGTCAAACGCCCGCGGGGCAGGCGGCGTCGATGCGTTGACCGGCAGCCGGCCGCTCGTTAGGATCTCCGCCCCGATTCGGCCGGTGGCGAACCCGCTTCGCGCCCGCCTCTACCCGAGTGCCGTCATGAAGCTCAAGGTCCGCCGTTCGAAGTTGAAGCGCCTGAAGAAGGTCGGCTTCCGCACCCGCAGCAAGACCGCTGGTGGCCGCAAGGTCATCAAGCGCAAGATCCGGCGCTCCGGCAAGTTCCGCGTCGGCTGAGTTCCGCGTCGGCTGGGTTCCGCGTCGGCTGGGTTCCGCGTCGGCTGGGTTCCGGGTCGGCTGGGTTCCGGGCCGGCTGGGTTCCGGGTCGGCTGGGCGCCTACGGCGTGGGCGCTCCCCAGTGCCGGCCCGCGGCGCGCCTGGTCGCCGGCCGGCGACCGGGCTCGGGGGGGGGCGGACTCCGGGAGACTCTGGCGGCTGCCTAGCCGCCGGGCAGCTGGTTCTTGAGGAACGCCATGTCGGCGGCGAACTGCGACAGCGCCTCGCGGTCGGCCTCGGCGATCTTCTGGAACTTCGCCGTGATCCGCAGGCCGGAGTCGCCGGCCGATTCGGCTGCGTCGACCACCGCGAGCAGCTCGAAGAAGCTCTTCTTGATCATCTTGACCTGGAACTTCAGCTGCACCTCGCTGCCGGCGAAGAACAGCTGCCGGGCCTGATCGCTGGTCAGGCCGGCCTTGTCGCTGCTCCACAGGAACTGCACCTTGTGGCCGTCGACGTTGGCCATCGTGCCGACCAGCAGCTTCGGCCGCTTGCCGCCGCCGAGCATCTTGTTGCGCGTCTCGTCGGGGAACCCGATCAGCACCTTCTCGGAGTCGACCGGGGCGTCGCCGGCGAGTTCCTTCTGGTTCAGGTGCTTGATGATCGCCTTGACCGCCTCCTGTTCGGTGTCGTGCATCGCGATCAGCTTGTCGATGCCGACCTTGCGGATCACCTCGCGGACGAACGGCGACGGCTGGGCGACGACCAGGTCGCCGCCGTCGGCGCGGCACCGCTTGTGCGCCTTGATGACGGCGCCCAGCGCCGTGGAGTTGATGAACTTGACCAGGCGCATGTCGAGCACCAGGTGGTTGACACCCCGCTCGACGAGGGACTCGACCTCCTGCATCAGCGTCGGGCAGTAGAACGTGTCGAACTCACCTTTGAGCGTCAGCACGGCGTAGTCGTCGTGCAGGGACTTGTCGATCTTCATGGTCGGGTGCGGGCGGCGGCGGGGAGGTCTGGTCCGTCGCGCCGCGCGATTCTGGCCGGGCCGTTCGGCAGGCGCAACGAGCGCGCGGATTTTGGCCGCCGGCGCCGACCACAATGCCGGGTGGCGGCTGGCGACTGCGGGGTGTCGCTCGCTAGAGTGCCGGGCCCCGGCCCGCGCCGACCAAGCCCATGAAGCGGTGGTTCAGCAGGAAACGTGACGACGAAGCGCCGCCGCCGTCGGCCCCGCCGCGCGGGGCCGCGCCCGCGGACGGCCGGGAGTCCTCGACGCTGCTGACCGGCGACGCCACCGAGGACTCGCGGTCGCTGGAGATCCTGCTCGACACCATCGCCGCGGTCACCGCGAACATCGACCTCGACAGCGTGCTGCGCGACATCGTCGACCGCTCGCTGCGGGTCACCCAGGCCGAGCGGGCGATCCTGCTGCTCGGCGGCGGGCCCGACGAGCTGTCCGTGCGCGTGGCCCAGGACCGTGAGGGCCGGGCGCTGGCCGGCGACCTGCAGTGGAGCCGGAGCCTGGTGCGGCGCTGCCTCGAGGAAGGCGTCGCCGTGCGTTCGGTGGTGCAGTCCGACCAGCAGGCGCTGGAACTCGGCCAGTCGGTCTACGACCTGAAGTTGCGGGCGGTGATGTGCGCGCCGCTGCAGGCCAGGAACCGCACCGTCGGCGTCATCTACGTCGACAGCCGCGCCGTCCGGCGCGAGTTCTCCGCCCGCGACCTCGCCCTGTTCGGAGCCATCTCGGCGCAGCTGGCCATCTCGGTCGAGAACGCGCGCCTGCACGCCGATTCGCTCGAGAAGGTGCGGCTGCAGAAGGACGTCGAGATCGCGCGCCGGATCCAGCAGCACCTGCTGCCGCCGCCGCCGCCGGACGTCGAGGGCCTGCAGCTGGCGCTGCGCTACGCCGCGGCCGAGCGAGCCTCCGGCGACACCTACGACTTCGTGCCGCTGCGCGACGGCCGGTTCGCGGTGATGGTCGGCGACGTGACCGGGCACGGCGTCGGCGCGGCGTTGCTGACGCACGCGGTGCAGGCGGCCCTGCGCAGCTACCTCGAACTGATCGACGAGGCCGACGTCATCGTCAATCGCCTCAACCAGCGGCTCGTCGCCAGCGTCGAGACCGGCAACTTCATGTCGCTGCTGCTGGTGATCGTCGATCCGCGGGCGCGCACGGTGCGCTACGTGAACGCCGGCCATCCCGGGCTGGTGATCTGCCGCCGCTCCGGCGCCGAGGTGCTCGACAAGACGGGCATGGTGCTCGGCGTCGTCGGCGACCAGGCCTACGCCACCAGCCCGCCGATCCCGATCGAGTCCGGCGATCTCCTGTTCCTGCACACCGACGGCGTCGACGAGGCGATGTCGCCGCAGCGCGAGGTGTTCGGCGTCGAGCGCCTGCAGGGCGTGCTGGCGGCCGCACGCGGGGAATCGGCCGAGGGCGTGCTGGCGGCCGTCGAGCGCGCGCTGCACGAGCACGCCGCGGGCCGGCCGTTCGACGACGACCTGACGATGATCGCGGTGAAGGTGCTGTGAAGCGGCCGCCGTCGCGATCGGCCCGCGTCCGGGCCCGTGCCCGTGCGCTGGCCGGTGGCGCGCTGGCCCTGCTGGCGCTGGTCGCGGTCGTGCTGGTCTGGCGGTCGCTGCTGCAGCGCAGCGAGGCGGCGGCGGCGCGCGCCGAGTTGCTGCGGCAGGTGGCGGCGGCCACCGAGCGCGCCGAACCCGAGCCCGGCGAGCTGTCGCGCCTCGCCGCGCTGCTGGCGCAGGAGCCGGAGCGCGACGAGGCGGCCGACCTGCTGGCCGCGGCGGCGCGGATCGAACTCGCCCGGCAGCGACCGGAGCGGGCGCAGGCCCTCTTCGGCACGCGGGCCGCGACCCCGGGCGCCAGCCCGATCGAACAAGGTCTCGGTGCGGAGATCCTGCTGCAGCTGCAGCAGGCGGGCACCGGCGATGCGACGGCCGCCGCCGGCATGCTGCGGCAGGCGGAGGCGTTCGCCCTGCGGGCGCACGAGGCGAGCGGCGATCCGCTCGATCTGCTGCGGGCGTGGCAGGCGGCCTCTCGGCTCGGCGTGAAGGAGGCCGTCGACCGCCATCGGGACGCCCTGCAGCGGCTCGCGGCCGATTCCCCGGCGGCCCGGCTGGCGCAGCTGGCGGCGACCTTCGACCCGTCGCTGCCGCTGCGGGACCTCGAGGCGCTGCGCGCCGAGTTCCTGCGGGTGCCGCCGGAACTCGAGGCGATGCGGGTGTTGCTGGTGCTGCAGTCCGGCGACGTCCGTGGCGCGACGGCGGCGGCCGAGGCGATCCTGTTGCGCGCGCCGGGGGTGCTGACGGTGCGCTGGGCCGCGGCACTGGTGTTCCACGCCGCCGCGCTGGCCTACCCGACCGACAGCGCCGAGCGGGCCGGCTGGCGGCAGCGCCGCAACCATCAGCTCGACTGGCTGCTCGAACGGGCACCTGCCGACGACGGGCGCCGGCCGCAGTGGGATCGCATGCGCGGCGAGACCTGAAGCCGGTCGCGGGCCCTGTCATCGCCCGGCCAGGCCCACCAGCAGCGCGATCGCGCTGAACGCCGGCGCGACGGCGCGGCGCGGCAGGCCGAGGTTCTGGGCGATGTGGGTCAGGTGCCGGCGATCGCCGACCCACGGCGGCAGGTGCAGCCACAGCCGGGCGGCGCAGACCTGCACGAAATCCGCGAGCTGCACCGCGACGGCGCACAGGGCTGCCGGCTGCGCGAGCGCGCCGCCGGCGGCGAACACGCCGGTCGCCAGGCCGAGCGCATAGGCGCCGGCATCGCCGAGGAACACCCGCGGCCGCGGCCAGTTCCACGGCAGGAAGCCGAGCGCCGCGAAGGCGACCGCCGCCGCGGTGCCGTCGATGCCGCCGAGCAGCAGCAGGCTGGTCGCGGCCAGCGCCACCGCGACGCCATCGGTGTTGTCGAGGAAGTTGGTCGCGTTGGTCAGCACGAAGACCAGCGCCACGACCACGAGCCAGGTGACCGGCGCGGTCGCAGGCGGGAGGACTTCGACGGCCGCCACCGCGGCCGCGGCGGCGAGGCCGAGCCCCTTCCAGCGCCAGTCGAGGTCGCGGCCGAGTTCCTTGTGCCAGTCGTCGACGAAGCCGATCGCCGCCGCGCCGACGAGGCCGGCCAGCAGCCACCAGGAGCCGGCGGCCGCCAGCCACGGTGCGACGGCGGGCAGCAGCAGCACGCCCGCCAGCGGCATCGGCCGGGCGTGCTGCTTGCGACCGGCGCGCGGCAGGTCGTCCGGCAGCCAGCCGAGCCAGCGCCGGTTGCACCACAGGCCCGTGGCGACGAGGAGGAGCGTCCAGGCGGCGGCGGCGGCCGGGTGCGGCAGCGGGGGCATCGGCGCGCAGTATGGCGCCGGCCGTCAGCCGATGCTGCGGTCGTAGACGCGTTCGGCGGCCATGTAGCGGCGCACGGCGGCGGGGATCTCGTCGAGGTCGCGTTCGCCGGCGCACCAGCGGCGGCGCAGTTCGCTGGCGGCGATCTCGTCGGCCGGTTCCGGCAGCACGTGCTCGAGCAGGCTGGCGCGTTCGCCGGCGGTGAGGTCGAGCCCGGCGAGGCCGGCGGCGTCGACCGGATGGCCGCGGCGGGGGACGGTGACGACGGTCGCCAGGGCCAGCAGACGGTGGTGGTCGCGCCAGGTCGGCAGCAGCGGCAGGTTGTCGCTGCCGATCAGGAAGAACAGGGGGCGGTCCGGGTGCTCGCGCCGCAGCTCGGCGAGCGTGTCGACGGTGAACGAAGGTCCCCGCCGCAGCACCTCGCGGTCGTCGACGACCACCGCCGGCAGGTCGGCGAACGCCAGCCGGCACATGGCCAGGCGGTGCCCGGCCGGGGCCAGGTCGCCGCCGCGCTTGTGGGGATGGTCGCCGGCCGGCACGATGCGGAGCTCGTCGATCGGCAGCGCCCGCAGGGCCGCGCGCGCGAGCCGCAGGTGGGTCTGGTGCGGCGGGTTGAAGGAACCGCCGAGGACCGCGAGGCCGAGGCGGGCGGGGCAGGGCGGGCTGGCGGCTGGGTCCGGCACGCCGCAGAGCCTACGCGCGGCCGGGGTGGCCGGCAGCGGCGCCGGTGGCGGTTGCCAGGTCGCGCCGCCCTCTGCCTGGGTGTGGCGGGGGAATCCTGGTTGCGCCGTGATTTCCGCCTCGCTACCGTCCGGCCTCTGCGCGTGCCCTCCCCGCGCGGCGTCCCCGAGACCCCAACCACCGCACCCCATGCGCCAGTTCGCTCTCGCCCTCACGCTCCTCCCGTTGGCCGCCTGCTCGACCTTCAGCTGGCAAGGTCAGGGTGCGAACGTCACCAAGGAACAGCAGAAGCTCGGCATCCGCGATGTCACCGCGCTGAGCAGCAGCTATGAGACGCAGGCCTTCTTCCGCGGCGTGCGCCGCGCCAACGACGGGCGCAACAACGCGTTCGGCCGCGACCTGATGCGGATCCAGGACTTCATCGATCGCCACATCTGGAACTACGACGCCAACGATCCCTACGTGAACTACCCGTCGAACACGACGAAGGGCGAGCACCTGGGTCGCTTCGGCCTGGTGACGGTGATGAGCCTGCCGCCGGTCGACGAGTTCACCAACCGCTGAGGGAGACGTGGGCGGCCACCGGCGTCACTGCCGGTGCCGCCAGTGCGCCAACTGGCGCTCTCGGGCGGCCGGTGCCGGCAGCTCGTAGGCGTGGCGGCGCTCGAGCGAGAGCTTGCCGAGGCGGGGCGGGCACGGGGCGTCGGCTTCGAGCCAGAGCACCAGGCTGCCGCCCGGACGCAGCAGCGGCTCGGCGAGCGCGGCGACCTCGGCCGGCCGGCCGACGGCGCGCGCCACGACGACGTCGAAGGCATGCCGCAGGTCGCGGCGCAGGGCCGGCGCCTGGGCCGCGTCGAGGTGCAGGGTCTCGATCCCGGGGAGGCCGGCGGTGACGAGGCAGCCGCCGATCGCCCGGACCTTCTTGCCGGTCCGGTCCATCAGCACGACCGAGGCGCCGGGGTGCAGGGCGGCGATCGCGACGCCGGGGAAGCCGTTGCCGGAGCCGAGGTCGAGCACGTGGCGCGGGCGCAGCCCGGTGGCGGCGAACGCGAGCCCGTCGAGCACGTGCAGCACCACGGCCGCAGCGCGATCGCGCACGGCGGTGAGGTTGATCTGCTCGTTGACGACCAGCATCGCGTCGAGGTAGCGCAGCAGGGCCGCGGCCCGGTCGGCGGCCAGTTCGGCGCCGCGGGCCTTCGCGAAGGCCACCACGGCGGGGACGTCGTCTTGGTCCGTCATGGCGGCAGGTCCCCATCCGCTGGGCTAGGAGCCATCGGCGGTCCGATGCGTCGCTGGCGCAGCAGGCTCAGCCCGGTGGCTGCGATCACCGGTCCGGCCAGCAGCGCGGCGAGCGACAGGCGCCACCACCCGGCCGCAGGCACGAACCACTCGACGGCGACCAGGGCCAGGAGCAGCAGGCCGCCGACCAGGGCGCCATCACGGCCGTTGGCCAGCACCCGGCGCAGGGGGATGCCGAGGTGCCGCAGCGCCGCCGACAGCGACAGGGCCAGCGCCACGACGATGCTGGCCACCATGGCCCAGGCGAAGCCGATCACGCCGAACCGGATCGCCAGCGGGATGCCGAGGCCGTAGATCGTCAGGGCGCGGAACAACTGCGCGGTGCGGTCCCGGCCCGGGATGCCGATGGCCCAGAACAGCGGACCGACGACGGCGGTCAGGCCGGCGAGGCCGCCGTGCACGCTCTGCAGCGCGAACAGGCCGTCGACCTCGGCGTAGTCGGCGCCGAACACGATGCCGGGCAGGGCACCGCCGCACCACGCCATCGCCACGGTCATCGGCACGCCGACCAGCAGGAAGCTGCGCAGGGCCCCGAGCCAGGCCTCGGTCAGGCGGGGCAGGTCGTGGCGCAGGGTGGCGTAGGCGGGGATCGCCACCGGGCCGAGCACCCGCAGGAAGATGTCCTCGGGCAGGCGCGCCAGCCGGCCGGCGTAGTCGAACACGGCCAGACCACCCTGGTCGTGGCCGAAGCGGCCGAGCGCGATCGCCGGCGACGAGAAGATGGCGACCAGCAGGAACGGCGTGCCGGCGGCGCCCTTCGAGTAGTGGAACAACTCGCGCAGCGCCTCGCGTTCGAGGCGCCACTGCGGCCGATGCGGCGCCGACGCGTAGCTGACCAGCGTGCGGATCGCCGTGCCGCACAGGAACCCGGCGAGCAACGCCCAGACGTCGCGCCACAGCCACGCGAACAGCACGGTGCACAGCGTGCCGAGCACCGCCGCTACGAAATCACCGAGCACGACGCGACGGAACTCCATGCCCTTGAGCCGCGCCGCGCGGGCGGGGCTCTGCAGCCCGTCGATCAGGCCGTTGCCGGCCAGGGTCAGGAACAGGCCGGTGAGCCAGTAGCGTTCGGCGTACTCCGGGCGGGAGAAGAACCAGGCCAGCAACGGTGCCAGGGCGCAGAGCAGGCCGCTGATCACGAGGCTGCGCAGCACGCGCACGGTGAACACCGTGTCCAGGTAGCGCCGTTCGGCGCCGCGCGACGACGAGATCGTCGACTGCTCGCCCATGAACATCGTCAACGACTCGACGACGCCGATGCCGGTCAGCACGATCAGGAACAGGCTGACGTCCTCCTTGGCGATCGTGTGGGCGATCACGATCGGCGCGACCAGCGCGACGATGCGCTGGCCGCCGACGCCGAGGAACTGCCACCAGAGTCCGTGCAGCGTCTTCCGGCGCAGGTCGAGTGGCGGCGCGCTCATGGCCGCGCGCCGGCGGCGGCGGCGGCGCCGCTGCGGCAGAACACGCGGTGCCAGGCGTCGACCACCAGCAGCGAGTGCAGCGTGAGGGCGTTGTCGCGGGCCGCCTCGGGCGTGGCGAGCAGCGACTGCAGCCACGGTCGCGGCAGCGCGCCGGCGGCGAACGTGCCGGCGCCCAGCAGGCGCTCGCGCATCGCCGGCAGCTGGTCGGGACCGAGCCAGGCGGCGACGGAGTTCGGGAAGCCCAGCTTGCGCCGCCCGGCGACCTCGGCTGGCAGGTAGCGCGCGGCGAGCCGGCGCAGCATGCGCTTGTTCTCGTGCGCGCCGCCGTACTTGTGGCGGCCGTGCACGGCGAGGGCGAACTCGGCGACCCGGTGGTCGAGGAACGGCACGCGGCCCTCGATCGACGCGCCCATGGTCGTGCGGTCGAGCAGGCTCAGCAGCTGGTGCGGCAGGTAGGTCGTCGCATCGACGCACAGCTGCTGGTTGCGCGGGTCGAGGTGCGCGCCGTCGACGAAGGCCTGGGCGACCTCCTCGAGGTGGTCGCGCCGCACCAGCGGCTGCAGGGCCGCGCGGTCCGCCGGCCGCAGGTGCGTCATCGCCAGGGCGTGCCAGGGCAGGCGGGTGTGGCCGAAGGCGCGCAGCGCCTGCCGCACGGCGGGCGGATGCCGGTTGCCCGCCAGCCGGCCGCCGAGGCGGTCGCCGAACGCCAGGTAGAGCAGCCGGCAGGCCTGCTGGCGCGCCGACAGGCGGTAGTGCCCGTAGCCGGCGAACAGCTCGTCGGCGCCGCTGCCGGCCAGCAGCACCTTGACGTGCGCCGCCGCGGCACGGGCGACCAGCAGGGCGGGATAGAACGCCGGGTCGGCCACCGGTTCGTCGTTGAAGAACGTGGTCTCGTCGAGGTCGGCGAGGAAGTCGCCGGCCGGCGCCGACAGTTCCATCTGCTCGATGCCCAACTGGCGCGCGGTGCGCCGCGCGCAGGCCAGTTCGCCGGGATCGGTGTCCGGGAAGGCGATCGTGTAGGCGCGGACCCGGGCGTCGCCCTGGTGCGCGTAGTGGGCGATCAGGCCGGAGTCGAGGCCGCCCGACAGGCTGATGCCGATCGGCACGTCGGCCATCAGCTGCAGCCGCGTCGCGTCGGCCAGCAGCGCGTCCAGTTCGTCGAGCGCCTCGCCGTCGCGCGGCGGCCGCCGGTCGGCCAGCCGCCACCAGCGCTCGCGCTGCGGCGGCGCGCCGTCGCGCAGCAGCAGCCGTTCGCCGGGCAGCAGCTTCTCGACGCCGCGGCACAGCGTCGCCCGGCCCGGCACGTAGAACAGCTCCAGGAACGGCACCAGCTGCGCTTCGTCGACCGCCGGCGGCACCAGACCGCTCGCGAACAGCGCCTTGAGCTCGCTGCCGAACACGACCGCCCGCGGCGTCGCCGCCACGTACAGCGGCTTGATCCCGAGGCGGTCGCGGTAGAGCCGGCAGCTCTGGTCGCGGCGATCGAGCACGCAGATCGCGAACATGCCGTTGCAGAGGTCGACGAAGCCCGGTCCGTAGCGCTCGTAGAGGTGCGGCAGCACGGCGGCGTCGGAGCCGGTCGCGACCTCGACGCCGTGTTCGCGCCGCAGGCGCTGGCGCAGCTCGAGGTGGTTGTAGACCTCGCCGTTGAGGAACACCTGGATCGAGCCGTCGGCGTTCTGCACCGGCTGGTCGCCGGTCACCAGGTCGACGATCGCGAGCCGGCGGAAGCCGACGGCGGCGAACGGCTCCACCAGCACGCTCTGCGCGTCGGGCCCACGATGGGCGATCGACGCCGCCATCGCCGCGGCGCGCGCGGCAAGGTCCTCGGGCGAAGCGAAGGGTACGAGGGGGAAGATCCCGGCGAAGCCGCACATGGGGCGCCGCGATCCTATCGGCCGTCGTCGGCGGAAGCTGCACCCTGCAGCGAAGTCGCCAGCGCGTCGACGCTGGCGTCGGCGGGCAGCCAGACGATCTCCGGCAGCCGCCGGAACCACGTGGTCTGGCGGCGGATCAGCTGGTGCGTGTTGCGCCGGATCCGGTTGCGCAGCTCGGCGAGGTCCTTGAACCGTCCGCGCAGGAACAGCCGGCATTCGGCGTAGCCGATCGCCGCGCCGCTGGTGGGCGAGAAGCCGCCGGAACGCTCGATCGCCTCGGTCTCCGCCAGCAGGCCGCTCGCGAGCATCGCCTCGACGCGCCGGCGCACGCGCTCGTGCAGGTCGTCCCGTTCGCGTCGGACCGCCACGATGCGGCATGGGCGTTGCCAGCCGGCGCGGGCGAAGTGTTGCTGCTGCTCGCTGATGGTCCGGCCGGTGAGCTGCAGCACTTCGAGGGCGCGCACGAGGCGCCGCTGGTCGCGGCGGTCGATGCGGGCGGCGGCGGCCGGATCACGCTGCTGCAGTTCCGCGTAGAGCGAGCCCGGGGCGGCTGCCTCCCGCGCCGCCAGCGCCGCCCGCACCTCCGGATCGGCGGCGGGGCCGGCCATCAGGCCCTTGAAGAACGCCATCAGGTAGAGCGGCGTGCCGCCGACGAACAGCGGCGAGCGGCCGCGCTGGCGGATGTCGTCGAGCGCCGCGGCCGCGGCCGCGCACCAGCGGGCGGTGTCGAAGGTCTCGTGCGGCTCCACGACGTCGATCAGGTGGTGGCGCACGCGGACGCGTTCGGCCGCCGACGGCTTCGCGGTGCCGATGTCCATGCGGCGATAGACCGCCATCGAGTCCATCGACACGATCTCCAGCCCGAGGCGCTCGGCGAGCGCCACGGCGAGGGCCGTCTTGCCGGCGGCGGTGGGGCCGGTGACGACCCAGAGCGGCGGGTCGGACGCGGGGGCGGGATCGGGCACGGTGGGCGGAAGAAGTTAGCGCGCGGCCCTTTGCACGTCGCTGGCCGAGCCCTTACCTTCCGCCGCCCGCCGCATGCTCGCGCTCATCTCCGACATCCACAGCAACGTCGAGGCGCTGACCGCCTGCCTGCAGGAGATCGACCGACTCGGCTGCCAGCGCATCGTCTGCCTGGGCGACGTGATCGGCTACGGTCCGGAGCCGCGTGAGACCCTGCGCACGGTGATGGCCCGGGCCGAGTTCTCGCTGCTCGGCAACCACGAGCACGGCGCCATGTTCTACGCCTCGGACTTCAATCCGCGCGCCCGCGCCGCGATCGACTGGACCCGGGACCAGCTGAGCCGCCGCGACCAGCCCCGCGAGGAGAACATGAAGTTCTGGAACTACCTCGACCGCATGCCGAAGGAGCATCGCGAGGGGCGCATGCTGTTCGTGCACGGCTCGCCGCGCGATCCGGTGCGCGAGTACCTGGTGCCGCGCGACGCGACCGACGTGGCGAAGATGGGCGAGTGCTTCGCGCTGATGGGCGACGCCAACCTCTGCTTCGTCGGCCACAGCCACGTGCCGGGCGTCTATCGGCGCAGCGGCGGCTTCCTGCTGCCCGCCGACATCGGCATGGAGTGGAAGGTCGACGGCCAGGCGATGGTCAACATCGGTTCGGTCGGCCAGCCGCGCGACGGCGATCCGCGCCTGTCGTTCGTCACCTACGACGGCACCGACGGCACCGACGGCGTCGTGCGCTTCCACCGGCTCGCCTACGACGTCGAGGCGACGATGGCGAAGATCCGCGCCATCCCCGAGCTGCCCGACTACCTCGCCGACCGCCTGGCGCAGGGCCGCTGAACCCGCGCGTCGGCCGACCACGCGTCGGCTCGCCGCGGCGCCGCCAACGAACCAAGATGCCGAAGCTGCTGCTGTTCCTGTTCCTGCTCGCCACCGCCGGGCTCGGCCGCGCCCAGGGCGGGCCGGCCGAAGTCGCCTTCACGCGCGAGTTCGGGGTGGCCGGCTCGCCGGGGAGTTTCCGCGCCCGCTTCGCCACGCAGGGCGCCGGCCTCGTCTGGCTGCAGACGATGGACCACTTCGTGTCGCTGCAGGCGGCGCGCCAGCCGACCCATCAGCCGGGCGATTACCTGCTGCTGGCCAGCAACGGCGGCGACCACGCGCTGCGGTTGTTCGCCGCGCCGTCGGCGGCGTTGCCGATCGACCCGGCGACGGCGCCGTGGGCGGCCGAGCCGCTCGCCGACGGCGTCGCGTTCACGCTCGATTCGACGACCGGGCTCGTGCTGACGAAGGTGCTGCGCCACGATCCGCGCGGGCGCGGCTTCACGCTCGAGATCGCGCTGCGCAACGTCGCCGCGACGGCGACCGGCAACCTCGAACTGCAGCTGTCGGGTCCGGCGCTGGTGAGCCCGGCCGAGTCGTCGCTGTTCGGCACGCTGGCGGTGTCGATCGCCGCCGCGATCGACGGCACCGTCGCGACCGTGCCGCCCGCCCCCGGCAAGGTGCAGCCGCTGGAGCTCGACCCGCGGGGGCTGGCGTTCGCCGGCAGCACGAACCGCTTCTTCGGCGCCTTCCTGTGGCCGCACGACGAGACGGCGCGCACCGCCCTGCAGCGCTTCGACGTCGACACGGTGCCCTTCCAGGACGACGCGTCGCTCGCGGTCAAGGCGTTCAGTTCGACGCGGGTGCGCTATGGCCTGCAGCTGGCGATCCCGCCGGTCGGCGGCGAAACCCGCATCGCCTACGGCCTCTACCTGGGGCCGAAGTCCTACCGCGTGTTCGGCACGCTGCCGCAGCCCGATCGCTTCGCGCCGATCCTCGACGTCGACCTCAATCCGCCCTGCTGCGGCGGCATCACCGTGCCCGGCGGCCGGCCGATGGCGAAGGTGCTGCTGTGGCTGCTCGGCTGGTTCCACGACCTGATCGGCAACTGGGGCGCGGCGATCATCATGCTGACCGTGCTGGTGCGCGGGTCGCTGGCGCCGCTGAACTTCCACATGCAGAAGTCGATGCGGGCCTACGCCGGCAAGATGGCGGTGCTGAAGCCCAAGCTCGACGCGCTGAAGCAGAAGTACGGCGACGACCAGAAGGCCTACCAGCAGGCGATGGTCGCCTTCCAGCGCGAGCACAAGATGCTGCCGCCGCTCGGCGGCTGCCTGCCGATCTTCCTGACCATGCCGATCTACATCGGCCTGTTCACCGCGCTGCGCACCGCCTACGACCTGCGGCATCAGCCGTTCGTGTCGTGGATCGACGACCTCAGTCGCGCCGACGCCCTGTTCCAGCTCGGCTTCTGGCCGCACGACTTCAACCTGCTGCCGCTGTGCTGGATCGGGTTGTTCGTCTGGATGTCGCTGCGGCAGCCGCTGCCGACCGACCCGCAGCAGCGGCAGATGCAGGCGATGATGCGCTACATGCCGATCCTGTTCGGCGTGATGCTCTACGGCTACGCCTCGGCGCTGATGCTCTACATGGTGACGTCGATGGTCTGGTCGCTCGTCGAGAGCACGATCGTGAAGCGCATCCTGGGGCCGATGGACCCCAATGTCGCGGCGATGGCACCGACGCCGATGTGACGTCGCCGACCCTGCGGCGCGGCGTTCAGGCCGGCAGCACGAACTCGAGCCGCAGGTCGCCGTTGGCTTCCCGCTGGGCCCAGGCCCGGCCGCCGTGGCCGACCACGATCGTCCTGGCCAGGAACGGCCCCAGGCCGAGGCCCGGCGTGCGCAGGGCGCGGTTGGGCTGGAAGGGCGCGAAGGTCTGGCCGGCGTCCAGGGCCTGCACGGCGGCGCCGCCGACCGTCAGCTGCAGGCGACGGGCCGCCGGCAGCGCAGCGAGTTCGAGATGGCTCCGGGCACCGAGACCGGCGAGGTCGTCGGCGAACTGCACCAGCGCCGACACGGCCGCCTGCAACTGCTCGGGGTCGCCCGGGACGGCGTGCGGTCCCGGGGCGATGGCGAGCGTGGCGGTGGCGCGGCCGCCGCGCCTGGCCGCGACGGCGGTGGCGAGCAGCGCAGCGAGGTCGACGGACTCGCGGCGGGCGGGACCGTGGGCCGCCTCGGCGACCAGCCGCAGGCGGTCGACGGCGGCCCGCACCCGCTGCATGCCTTCCAGCGCGGCCTCCACCTGGTCGCGCGCGGCGGCGTCGCGCGTCGCCTCGAGGGTGGCGCGCAACAGCTGCAGATGTCCGGCGGCGAACAGCAACGGGTTGTTCGTCTCGTCGGCGACGCCGCGGGCGAGGTCGAGCAGCGCCTCCGGCCGCAGCCGGGGACCGCCATGCCGTGCGGCTTCGACGGCCGCGGCCAGGTGCTCGGGCGGGCACGGACGGGCCAGGCACTCGGCGCCGAGCGTTGCGGCGAGGGCCGCGTGCTGGCGTTCGCCTGCCGCATCCGTCAGCACCACGATACCGACCAGCGGCCAGAGGCCCTGGTGGAACCGCAGCGCGCCGACCTCCTCGGCGGCGTCCGGCCCGAAGGCCACGGCGAGCAGTTCGGGCTGGAACGACAGCAGCGGCACGCCGCCCGCGCGCAGGGACGGCCAGTGGCGCACCTCGGGCGGGCTCGGCAAGGCGGCCAGGTCGGCGAGCAGGCGGTCGTCGATCGGGCCGACGACGGCGATTCGGACGGGCCGGTCCATGGCGCAGCGGCGCGGCACTCCCGAACGGACGCCGCAAGTTCGTTGGCGACAAGGTATCCCGTCCGCCGTCCGGTGTCACCATAGGCGCTGCGGCTCCAGCCCAGGTGGTCGTTGCGTCGATAGCACGGCCGCCATGGGGGAAACGGACGAGCCCGACGCGGCGTGGCCACCGCCGGCCGGGGCGCGGCCACCCTTGCGCGCCGTCGACGGTCCGGTCGGCCCGGCCGAACTGGCGCCGCCGACCCGTCTGTGCCGCGAGTTCAAGGGTCTGACGGTCGCCGACCTGTGCATCGCCGAGCGAGCCGAGCAGCTGCCCGGTCGCGTGCGGTCGGCGCTGCGCCACATCGAGCGCGGCGACTTCGCCGCCGCCGAGCGGGTGCTGCCCGGCGAGTTCGCCCCCGTCCTGATCGGCCCCGGCCGTCGTCGTCGCGGGCGGCGGCGGGCGGCGTTCGTGTTCTTGGCCGTGGTCTGCGCCGCCGTGGCGGCGCTCGCGTGCGCGGGGTGATGCGACCATCGACACGGGCCCGGGGCGGCGCCGGAAAGCGTGCGGAGAACGCTCGCGCCGTGGCGGGCTGCCGTTCACGATGGCAGGTCAGTCCGTGAGCGAGCCGGGTGCACAACCGTCGGAACCGCAGCCCGTGGCGCCGGCCCCGGCAGCCCCCCGGGCGCGCCCGGTCGTCAGCGTCGTCGTGCCGATCTACAACGAGCGCGAGAACGTCGAGGCGCTGCACGAGGCGCTGAGCTACGCGATGGAGCAGCTGGGCCGACCCTATGAGATCGTGCTCGTCGACGACGGCAGCCGGGACGGCACGCGCGACGTGCTGCGCGCCCTCGCGGCCGCGGACGCGCACCTGCGCCTGATCCTGTTCCGCCGCAACTACGGCCAGACGGCGGCGATGGCGGCCGGCTTCGCCGCCTGCCGCGGCCGCGTCATCGTGTCGATGGACGGCGACCTGCAGAACGACCCGGCCGACATCGGACGGCTGGTGCAGAAGCTCGAACAGGGCTACGACGTCGTCTGCGGCTGGCGGCGGCACCGGCAGGACCGGGTGGCGACACGCCTGCTGCCGAGCCGCATCGCCAACATCCTGATCGCGCGCGTGACCGGCGCCCGCATCCACGACACCGGCTGCTCGCTGAAGGCCTACCGTGGCTGGGTGGTGCGCAGCCTCGTGCTCTACTCGGACATGCACCGGTTCCTGGCGGCGCTCGGCGTCGGTCTCGGGGCCCGCATCGCCGAACTGCCGGTGCGCCACCACCCGCGGCGCGCGGGCAAGTCCAAGTACGGCCTCGGTCGGGTGTTCCGCGTGCTCGCCGACCTGGTCGGCATCAAGATGCTGATCCAGTTCGCGGCCCATCCGATCCGCTGGTTCACGCTGCTGTCGCTGCCGCTCTTCCTGCTGTCGCCGATGATGTTCGTGCTCGGCTTCGTCAAGGCCACGCGACACCAGGGCTGGGTGTGGTTCGGCGACTACGACATGGCGGCCGTGGCCGCCGGTGCGGTGGCGCTGCTCACCGCGGCGAACGTGTTCCTGCTCGGCTTCCTCGCCGAACTGCAGGTCAAGGTGTCGAAGTTCTTCCGGCAGCGCATCTCGATCACGGCCCGCGAGGCGTCCCGATGAACGGTCCGCTGGTCTCGGTGGTCGTCGCCATCAGCGGGCCGGAAGCGCAGCCGCGCACCGTCGTCGAGGGCATCGGCAAGGCGCTGCACGCGGCCGGCTACCGCACCGAGTTCGTGGTCGTGCTGGACGGGCCGGCCGGCCGTTTCGGCGACGAGCTGCGCGAACTGGCGGCGCGTTGGACGCTGCACGTCGTGCAGCTCGAGGGCGGCGGCCTCGGCGAGTCGATCGCGCTGTCGGCCGGCGTGGCCAAGGCCCGCGGCGAGTACATCGTCAACGCGCCGCCGTACCTGCAGGTGGAGCCGGCCGAGATCGCCAAGGTCGTGGCGGCGCTGGAAGCCGGCGCCGACTGCGTCGCGACCTGGCGGCGGTCGCGCGTCGACCCGTGGCTGAACCAGCTGCAATCGAAGCTGTTCAACTGGCTGCTGCGGCTGATCATGAACGCGCCGTTCCACGACCTGAACTCCGGCACGCGCGGCTTCCGCCGCCACGTGCTCGAGGAGGTGGCGGTCTACGGCGAGCTCTACCGGTTCGTGCCGGTGCTGGCACGCCGCCAGGGCTTCCGCGTCGTCGAGGTCGAGGTGCGCCATCGCGAGGAGAAGGGCCGCGCCGGCTTCTACGGCATCGGCGTCTACCTGCGGCGCCTGCTCGACATCCTGGCGATCACGTTCCTGACGCGGTTCACCCAGCGACCGCTGCGCTTCTTCGGCTACCTGGGTTTCGGCGCGATCGCCGTCGGCGCCCCGGTGGCGATGTGGTACCTGATCGAACGCCTGACCGTCGAGGGCGCGTCGCTGTCCGACAAGCCGGGCTTCGTCGTCGGCGCCATCCTGGCGGCGTTCGGCGTGCAGTTGATCGGCTTCGGCCTGATCGGCGAGATCATCATCTTCACGCAGTCGCCGAACCTGCGCGACTACAAGATCGAGGCCACGATCGAAGGCGGCGCCCAGACGGCGGCGCGGCCCGCCGGCGAAGCGGGCGCCGGCCAGGGCGCGCCCCCAGGTGCCGCGCCCGCGGCGGTGGCGCCGGCGGCGCCGGCCGAGCCCGAGCTGCCGCTGCGCGTGCGCGCGCTGCTGCCGGGCGAAGACTCGCGCTGGGACGCCTACGTCAGCCGCCATCCGCTCGGCACGCACTTCCACCGCAGCGGCTGGTCGCGCGTCGTTTCCGAGACCTTCCACCACGCGCCGCACCATCTGGTCGTCGAGCAGGGACGCCGCTGGCTGGGGGTGCTGCCGCTGTTCCTCGCCCGGAGCCCGTTCCTGGGGCGCAACCTGATCAGCGTGCCGTACGCCGTCTACGGCGGCGTGCTCGGCGACCACGAGGCGGCGCAGCGGGCCCTGATCGACCATGCGGCGGAGCTCGGCCGCGAACTCGGGGTCGGCTACGTCGAACTGCGGCACCTCGAGCCGCGTCCGGGCGAGCGGCTGCGGTCGCCGCTCTACGTGACGTTCCGCTGCGAACTGCCGAGCGATCCGGACGACGTGATGGCCCGCATCCCGAAGAAGGCCCGGGCCGAGGTCCGCTGCGCCCGCGACCCGGCCATGCCGGCCGTGGCCGGCAAGCGGCGCGAGTCGTTCGGCATCCGCGTCACCCCCGACGGCTCGGTGGAGGAGCTGTTCACCCTGTTCGCCGCCAACAAGCGCCGCCTCGGTTCGCCGTCGCTGCCCGCCCGCTGGTTCCAGGGGCTGGTCGACGAGTTCGGCAAGGCCGTCGTCATCCACCGCGCCGTCGAGCCCGGCGGGCGCACGCTCGCCGCGGTGATGTCCTTCTGCTTCAAGGACACCGTCTACGCCTACTACTCCGGTTCGCTCGACGACGTCGAACGCACCGGCGTCAACAACTGGATCTACTGCGCGATCATGGAGTGGGCCGTGGCCCAGGGTTACCGGCGGTTCGACTTCGGCCGCAGCCGCATCGACTCGGGGCCGGCGCGCTTCAAGAAGAACATGGGCTTCCAGGCCGAGCCGCTGCACTACGAGTACGTGATGCTCGGCCGCCACGCCCACCTGCCGGACTTCCACCCCAGCAACCCGCGGCTCGATCTGCCGCGGCGCGCCTGGTCGCGCCTGCCGTTCTTCCTGACCAACTTCCTCGGCGCGCACCTGTCGCGCTACCTGCCGTGACGACGACGAAATCCGCTGCAACCGGCGGTCGCGGGCCCGCGCCGGTCGAGCCCACGCGCTGGTCCCTCGGCCTGGTCGGTTTCTACCTCAGCTGCGCCGGCGTCGCGCTCGGCGCCACGTTCGCCGCGTCGGGCTACTTGTTCTTCGGCTCGGTCGGCTGGCTGGTCTTCGGCAGCGTGCTGTCGCTCGTCTGCTGCGTCACCTGCTTCCTGTCGCTGCAGGCGGCGCGCAAGCCGCCGGCGCCGCGCTGATCAGCGCCCGGCCAGCAGCCAGTCGACCGCCGCCGCGAGATCCGCTGCCTCGTGGTCGGGCGTGAAGCCGGCGCTGCGCAGGCGTTCGCGTTCGGCCGCCACCGGCTTGCCGCTGCGCACGTGGATCGTGGTCAGCGGCAGGCCGCGGGCCGGCAGCAGGTCGCGGGCGCTGTCGCCGATCAGCACGCTGCCCGCGAAGTCGACGCCGAGCAGGTCGTGGGCCTGGTGCAGCAGGCCGGGCGCCGGCTTGCGGCAGGTGCAGGCGCCGCCGTAGCCGTTGCCGGCGCCGACGTCGGGGTGGTGCGGGCAGTGCAGCCACGCCAGCGGCAGCCCGCCGAGCCGCTGCTGCAGCACCGCGTGGATGCGGGCGAGTCCGGCCTCGCCGAGGAAGCCGCGGGCGATGCCGCTCTGGTTGGTGACGACGACGAGCCGGAAGCCGGCGGCGTCCAGGCGGTGCAGAGCCTCGGCGGCGCCCGGCAGCACGTCGAGTTCGGCCGGCGACCGCACGAAGTCGACTTCGCGGTTCAGCGTGCCGTCGCGGTCGAGGAACGCCGCCCGGGTCACTGCGGCGGGGCCTCGCGGGCGCCGGCGGTGCCCGCGGCGCGCGCGGCCAGGAGTTCGAAGCCGAGCAGCGGTTCGTCCTCGCGGTAGAGCTTGACGTAGACTTCGCCGGGCACCATCGCCCCGCGCACCGCGAACGGGAACACGAAGTCGCCGAAGGTCCAGAAGAACGGCAGCGGCGGCATCACCGGGTCGTAGGCGCCGTCGATCCACTTCGAGGTGTAGCCCTCGGTGTACTGGTGGAAGCGCCGGACGGCGGGCCGATGGCCGGCGAGCCGTAGCTCGAGCACGTGGTCGCGGCCGAAGCTGCCGCCGATCTGCAGTGCCGCCGGGGTCGTGTGGCCGGTGTCGATGCCGTCGATCAGGATGCGGGCGCCAGGCGGCTCGCTGGTGACCACGACCTGGGACTTGCTGGTGAACCAGGTGCAGGCGCTGGCGGCGAGCAGGCTCAGCACGGCGAACGGGCGCATGGTGCGGATGCTATCGGCAGGCAGGCTCGCGTGGCGACGGCCGGAGCGGGGGAGATCCTGACCTGGAGGCTTCGCCGGAGGGCGTAGATCCGGTAGCATCGTGCTTCTGTTGGGCGTCGTGGCGGCAGGTCGGCCGCAGCGGCGCGGATGTCGGTCGGAGCCTGGTCGGCTCTGCGGAGGATCATGCAAGATCGTCACACGATGGGCACTGGTGCGGCAGCCCTGCGCCGGTGCGGTTCGCTCCTGATCGGAGTCCTGCTCGGGTCGCTGGGTGCCGCCGCCGGGGCGGCGGCGCAGGAACCGGCCGCGGGCGCGGTGCCGCCGGTCGAGGCCAAGGCCGGTCCGCAGCTGGCGCGTGTGGTCGCCGACCGCACCAGCCTGCGCTGCTGGCCGTCGACGGCCGCGGTGCCGCCGGTGTTCGAGGACGTGCTGACCAAGGACCAGGTGGTGGCGGTCGGTCGCAGCGAGAACGGTTTCCGCGAGATCCAGGCACCGCTGGGGCCGGTCGGCTACGTCAGCCGCAAGTTCGCCGAGGCCGACGCCGACGGCAAGGTGAAGACCAAGGGGGCGAAGGTGGCGTTCCGCTATCGGCCCCGCAGCAGCGAAGCCCCCGTGCTGCTGCTCGACGAGGGCACCGAAGTGCACGTGATCGCCGAGCAGGAGGACTGGTACCGCGGCCGGGTCGCGGGGGTCGAGGCCTGGGTCGCCGAGAGCGAGGTGCAGCTGCTCGACGCGCCGGACGCGGCGGCGTTGGCGGCCCACGAGGCCTGGCGGCAGCAGCAGGCGGCGGAGGTGTCGGCGCGGTTCGAGCAGATCGCCGCGCAGAAGCAGCTCGCCGCGCAGAACGCCGCGGATCTGGCCCAGGTCCAGGTCGTCGAGCAGGCGTTCGCCCAGGAACTGGCCAAGCCGGTCGCCGAGCAGCGCTTCGAGCCGATCGAGCAGGCGCTCGACCAGGTGGCGGCGCAGCTGGCCGCGGCCTCGGCGGCGCAGGCCAGCGTGCAGGCGCTGAAGAAGCGCATCGAGACCCAGCGCTGGATCGCCGAGGCGACCGCGGTGGTGGAAAGCAAGCCGGCCCCGCTGCCCGCAATCCCGGCGCCGCCGAAGGACGAACTCGCCCGGTTCCAGTCGATCGGCTGGCTGCGCTACGAGCGCCGACTCGGCGGGCCCGGCATCTACTACCTCGAGAAGGGCGGCCGCCGGCAGTGCATGGTGTCGTGCAACACCGGCCGCTACGACCTGTCGCTGTTCGTCGATCGCGAGATCGGCATCAGCGGCCCGCGCCGGCACCCGGCCACCGAGACGCTGAGCGTGCTGGACGCGGAGCGGCTCGAAGTGCTCGGCAGCCCGCGGCCCTGACGCCGGTGGCGGCGGCGGTTCCGCCGCCGCGCCGCTCCGGCCGCAGGCCGTCGGCGCCGAATGCCGAAAACCGGGGCGGTCCCCGTGCACCCGCCGTCCCTCCCCGTCCTGCTGTTGCGCCTGCTGCTGGCCGTGCTCGGCCCGGCGGTCGCCACGGCGGCGCAGTCGCCGGCGCCGGGCGGTGGTGGCGCGGTGCGTTCCCCGTGGCTGCAGCAAGGGGATGCCCTGCTCGAGCGCGAGGATCCGCTCGGCGCCTGGCAGGCGTTCCGGCGCGCCCGGCTCGACGACGCGCCGCTGCAGCCGACCCAGGTCGGGCTGGGCCGCACCCACCTGATGCTGGGCAACAGCGCCTTCGCGGTGAGCTACGCCGAGGCGGCGCTGCTCGCCGAGCCCGGCAGCCAGGAGGCGATGGCCCTGTGCATCCGGGCCCTGATCAGGGCCCGGGCGTTCGACGACGCCGTGGCGCGCGCCGGCGCCTTCGTCGCCCGCCTGCTCGATCCGGGGCCCGAACTGCTGGCGGCCCACGCCTCGGCCCTGTTCCGGGTCCAGCGCATCGACGACGCGGCCACCGCCTACCGGGACGTGCTGGCGCTGGACCCGATGCACGCCGAAGGCCACCTGCGCCTCGGTTCGGGCCTGCTGCCGCCGGTGGAGGTGCGCGTCGCGGACGATCTGCGCCGGGCCGTCGCCATCGCCGAGGCGGGCGACCACCGCGGCGCGATCGAGCTGCTGCGCCGGGTCCTGGTCCGCGAGCCGGGGCATCCGATCGCCCACCGCCTGCTCGGGGAGTGGCTGCTGGCCGGGCGAACGGCGCAGAGCATGGCCGCCGCGGATCCCGCGTTCCGGGAACTGGCCGCTGCGGCGCCCCGGCCGGACGTGCGGCACCTGCCGGTCGCCCAGTTCGTGCGTGGCTACGAGCGCCTGCCGCCCGGGCGACGCGCCGTCGTCGATCGCACCGCCGCCCTGTTCGGCAGCCACCTCGGCCGGCTGGTGGCCATCGGCGGCCGCCACGACCTGCTGCTCGAACTCGAGCGCACGACCGACGCCGGCAGTCGCGCCAACCTGCGCGGCCGCCGCACGTTCGACGGTCGCGTCTGGGACGACGTGCGCGGCGTCGGCGGCATCCAGGCCGCGACCGGCATCGAGGCGCTCGACGATGCCGCCAACTTCGGCTTCGACACGCTGGCGCACGAGGTCGCCCACCAGGTGCACCTCTACGTGTTCACGCCGCTGCAGCGGGCGAGGATCCGGGCCCTCTACCAGCAGGCCCTGGCCGAGGGGCGCTGCCTCGACTACTACGCCGCCAGCAACGAGGCCGAGTACTTCGGCCAGGGCATCGAGGCATTCGTCAGCCTCGGCAAGCGCCCGGGCGGCGAGACCACGCACGGGCACACCCGGTTCGAACTGGTCGCCGTCGACCCGGCGCTGCACGACTTCATCGCCGGCCTCGTCGACCACGACCCGCTGCAGCGGACGGGGGTGCGCGAGCGTCTGCTCGCCGCGGCGGTCGCCGTGGCGATCCGCTGCGGCCGGGCGGCGGAAGCCGTGACCGCCGCCGGCATGATGAGCCCGGGGCCGGACCGCGAACGCCTGCTGGCCGCCGCGCGGGAGGCGGCGGAGCTGGCCCGCTGCCATTGACGGCCTCGCCGCCGCCCGCTGGCCTGGGCGGCGGCAGGCCCCGGTCGCGGTCGTGAGCGCGCTTCCTTGCCACCGTGGCGCCGCCCACGGCACCTGAGGCGTTGCATGGACCACGAACGGCCTGGCGCCGCGCGGCACGGACCGCGCGAACGCATCCTGCAGCTCGGCGAGCCGCGCCTCAGCGACGCGGAATGCGTGGCGCTGATCTTGCGCACCGGAGCGCGCGGCGAGGCGGCCGAGCAGGTCGCTCAGCGGCTGCTGCGCCGGTTCCAGGGCCTGCCCGGCCTGGCCACGGCCAGCCTGCGGGAGCTGGCGGTCGAACGTGGCCTCGGCCCGGTGCGGGCGGCGGCGCTCGGGGCCGCGTTCGGCCTGGCGCGCCGCATCGGCGAGGCGGCGCTGCGGCCGGGCACCTCGATCCGCCACGGCGGCGACGTCGCCCGGGTGGTCCGCGACTCGGCGCGTGGGTCGCGGCGCGAGAGCTTCTTCGCCGTGCTGCTCGATGCGCGGCATCGCCTGCTGTCGCTGCAGGTCGTCAGCACCGGCGGCCTCGACGCCACCGCGGTGCATCCGCGCGAGGTGTTCTCGCCCGCGATCCGCGACGGCGCGGCCGCCGTCGTCGTCGCGCACAACCACCCGTCGGGCGATCCGGCCCCGAGCGTCGACGACCGCCTGGTCACCGAACGGCTGCGCGAGGCCGGTCGGCTGGTCGGCATCGACCTGCTCGACCACATCGTCGTCGGCGCCGAGCGCTACTACAGCTTCGCCGAGGAGGCGTTCTTCCCGTTCGCCTGAGGCGCGCCGGGCCGGCGCCGCGCACTCCGGTGCGACCACCCGGTCAGCGCGCGGCGATGCGCTCGCCGGTGGCGAAGAACACGCCGCCCTTGCTGTGGTGGATCGTGCGCCTGCCGGCGGCCGGGAATCGCCACTCGCCCGCGGCCCACAGTTCGTCGTCGGCCCATGCCGCCACGCACTCGAGCACGAACAGGTCGTGCGCCGACTGCAGCGCCGGCTCGGGGAGCACCCGGCACTCGAGCCAGCAGGCGCAGCCGGTGACCAGCGGCGCCGCGACCTTGGCCCCGGCCTCGGTGGCGATGCCGAAGCGCTCGAACTTGTCGCCGTCGCGGCCCGAGTTCGAGCCGACCGCGTAGGTGAGTCCGACCTGCGCCGTCGTCGGCGCCTGCAGCGCGCATTCGCCGGCCGCCTCGAGCAGTTCGCGGGTGAAGGTCCCGGCGGCGACGACCGCTGCGAACCGGGGCGGCTCGAAGTCGAGCGGCATCACCCAGGCGGCGGCCATCACGTTGCGGCGTGGGCCGTGCCGGGTCGTGACCAGCGTGGTCGGGCCGTGGTTGAGGAGCCGATGGGCGTGGCGCAGGGGGACGTCGATGCGCATGCGGGTGTGGGGGCGGCGGCGGCGCGGAGCGTAGCCGTGCGGCGGCCGGGGGCGACCGTCGCCCGCGGCCCGAGGCGCCGATCGGTCGTGCCGAGACCGGCCGCGGCGGCGGTCGACGGCGGGCCGTCGGTCCCGGGCGGGGCGCCGGGCTCGCCTTCGCCGTTGGCATGCGGTATGCCTCGCGCAGCGGAGACAGCCCTGGCCCGATCCGAGCGACTCACCGATGCGGCCGCGGCCGGCGCCACGGCGTTCACGGGCTGGCAATGGATGGCGCTGCTGGCCGCCGCCGCCGCCGCGGCCGCCCTGCGCCTGCACGGACTCGGCGACTGGTCGGTCTGGGTCGACGAGGCGCACACGTGGCGCGATGCGACGATGCCGCTCGCCGGCGAGAGCGGCTTCCTGCGCAGCGACCGGGCGCTCTACCCGCTGACCTTCCTGGCCGTGCGGGGCTTGCTCGCGCTCGGCTGGGTGGGCGCCGACGAGTACTCCCTGCGGCTGCCGTTCGCGCTGGTGGGCATCCTCACGATTCCGGTCCTTGCGCTCGGCGGTCGCCGCCTGGTCGGCGCCCGTGCCGCCGTGCTGGCGGCTTGGTTCCTCGCCCTGAACCCCTGGCACGTCTACTGGAGCCAGAACGCGCGCGGCTACGTGCTGACCTGCTTCTTCGCCGTCGTGGCCAGCAACCGGGCGATGGCCTACGCCGCCACGCGGCGGGGGTTCGACCTGGCCGCAGCGCTGGCGGCGATCGCCCTCGGATCCTGCTCGCATCCGACGGCGCTGCTGCTGGGCGCGGCGGTGCTGGGCTTCGTGCTGCTGCGCCGCGTCGGCCGTCTGCACCGCCGTGCGCTCGGCTGGCTCCTGGTCGGCGCCGTCGCGGCGACCGTCGGCGTGCCGCTGGCCCTCGCGGCCTGGTCGCCGTTCCAGGGCTTCCTGCGGGCGAAGGACGACCCGTCGCTGCTGCACTTCCTGCAGACGACGGCCTTCTTCTTCCGGCCGCTGCTGCTGCTGCTCGCCGCCGTGGGGCTGGTGTTCGCGGCGCGGCGGCTCGGGCGCGATCGGGCGCTCCTGCTCGGCTGCCTGGCCGTGGTGCCGTTCGTGCTGCTGCTGGCGATCGGCGGGCAGCTCGCCAAGGTGACGGCGCGCTATGCGATCTGCACGCTGCCCGTGCTGACCTGGCTGGCCGCGCTGGCCTGCACGCAGGTCGGCGAACTCGCGACCGCCGGCGCGCCGCGTCGCTGGCTGCGCCGGTGGTGGTTCGTGTTGCCGTTGCCGCTGCTGCTGGCGGCCGACTTCGGTCCGCAGCTGGCGGCGTACTACACGTCGCAGCACGGTCAGCGCGGCCGCTGGCGCGAGGCGCTGGAGTTCGTGCAGCAGCGCAGCGGCGGCGCCGGCCTGCGCGTGCTCACGGTCAACGAGCCGACGGTGACGTTCTATCTGCGGCCTGACCACTGGGCCGCCGTCGGCGGCGATCCGCGGCCCGCGGTCGTGGTCGACGCCCTGCTCGACTGGAAGCTGGACGGCAGGGACGCGCAGGGCGTGCGGCGCCACGAGCCGGGGGCGGCGAACCACCTCCGGTGGCACGTGGCCGAGGCGCGGCAGCAAGGGGCGCGCTGCGCCGTGGTCGTGACCTGGCCCGAGTTCGAGGAGGTCGACCGGGGCCTCGCTCCGCCGGTCGACGAGCCCGGCGCGTTGGGCCGCGCGCTGGCGGCCGGGTTCGAGCTGGCGCTGCACCTGCCCTGCTGGGTCGGGCCCAAGGACGAGGGCATCTACGTGTTCCTGCCGCGCGCCGAGTGACGCGCCTTGCCCGGTCGGTGGGCAGGGACGATCATCGGCGCATGCGCATCCGTCCGCCGTCGTGGTTCGCCTTCGTGTTCGGCGCCGCTGGCCTGGCCCAGGAGCCACCGCCGGCGCCTGCCGCGGCCGACCTCGCGGTGCCGAGCGACTTCGTCCGCTTCGTGCCCGTGGGCGACGGCGGCCACCTCGACACGGCGATCACGACCTACCGCAAGGGCGACGTCGAACTCGTCCTGTTCGGTGCCGTGCACATCGCCGACCAGGCCTGCTACGACCACCTGAACGACCGCTTCACGGCCTGCGAGGTGCTGCTCTACGAACTGGTCGGGCCGTCGGACTACCGGCCGACCCGGGACCGCGACGAAGGCGGCATGAATCCGATCGCGCTGTTGCAGAACGGCCTGCGCAACGCGCTCGACCTGCAGTTCCAGCTCGACGCCATCGACTACACGCCGGCGAACTTCGTGCATGCGGACATGACCCCGGCGGAGTTCGAGGCCAGCATGGCCGAACGCGGCGAGAGCCTGCTGTCCATCATGCTCGACATGATGCTGCACGGCATGCAGGTGCAGCGCGACAAGGCCGAAGCGGGCGACGCGCCCGCGGTGCCCTCCATCGATCTGGTGAAGGCGTTCCAGAACGGCGAGGGTCGCCACCGGCTGCGCATGCTGTTCGCCGCGCAGCTCGAGGAGATGGAGGCGATCGCGGCCGGCGGCCGGGAGGGAACGCTGTTGCAGGGGCGGAACGAGAAGTGTCTGCAGGTGCTGCAGCGCGAGCTCGCCGCCGGGCGCAAGCGCATCGGCATCTACTACGGCGCCGCGCACCTGCCGCACATGGAACGTCGGCTGGTCGACGACCTCGGCTTCGTGAAGACCGGCCACGAGTGGCTCGTGGCCTGGGACTGCAGCAAGCGCCCCGACGCGAAGTGGGACCGCGAGACGATGCGGCTGCGGCGCCGCTGCAAGGCGGAGCTCGGGGTGCTCGCGGCGGCGGCCAGGGCCTACCGCCTGGGGGCGATGGCGGCCACGGTGCCGACGGTGCAGCAGCTCGCCGCCGCCGAGGGCGACGGCGGCCGCGTCTATGCCGGGCCGCTGCAGGATCCCTGGGGCCGCGACTACCGCATCCGCCAACGGGCGCAGGGCCAGCGCTGGGAGGTGCTGAGCTGCGGTCCCGACGGCGAGCCCGGCACCGAGGACGACGTCGTCGTGCAGGAGTCGGGCGGCCGCTGACGCGGCGGCGGTCAGCCCGCGGCGTCGTCGCCGGTGCCGGCGCCGCCGGCGAGGAGCCGCTGCAGGCGCGCGGCATCGGCGTGCACGGTGACCGTGCGCGTCTGCGCGGGCACCACGGCGCCCGCCGGCAGACCCTTCGGCTTGCGCACGTGCTTGCGCTGCGTGTAGACGACGTCGATGCGCGGCTCGCCGCGCGCCTTGCTGAAGTGCACCGCCAGCGTCGCCGCGTCGAGCAGCGTCTCGAGGCTGGCCGTCTTCTGGGGCGGCAACCGGACCACGACGTGCGAGCCGGCGCGACCGCCGCCGACGTGCAGCCACAGGTCGTTGCCGTTCGCGGTGCGCAGGGTGAGGCGATCGTTCTGCTCGTTGTCGCGCCCGACGAGGATCGTGTAGCCCTCGGCCGAGGTGAAGCGGCGGTAGTTCTCGGCGCGCGGCACCGGCCGACGGCGCAGCGGCGCGGCCGGAACCGCCGCCTTCGGCGGGACGCCCAGCCGCTGCAGCGCCGTCCGGGCCGTCGCCAGGGCATCGAGGTCCGCGGTCGTCGCCGCCAGGGCGTGTTCGATCGCGGCCAGCGCCCGCGCCGTGGCCTCGGCCTCGGCATGGCGACGTTCGGTGACCGTGCGGCTGTCGTCGAGCCGCCGCGCCTTCTCGTAGCGCTGCCGGGCCTGCATCACCACGGGCCTGGCCGGGTCGAGCGCGATGCGGCGCAGGGCGCCGTCCTGGGCCGGATCGGGAACCAGCATCTCGGGCGCGCCGCGGGCCACGCTGCCCGCGAACGCCAGCATCAGGTCGGCCTCGGCGCGCAGCGCCGCCGCGCGGCCCGCGTCGGCCAGGCTCGCGGCGAGGCCCTGGGCCTTGGTCTGTGCCCGCTGCAGCGCGCGCCGGCAGGCCAGCAGCAGGCGCTCCCGCTCGAGGCGGAACTCCAGGCCTGTGTCCACCGCCGTGAAGTGCGCGTCGATCGCCGCCAGCGCCGGCGGCGCGAAGCGGGGTTCGCCGGGTTCGGGCGCGCCGTCGGTGGGCGGGGGCGGCTGGTAGCGGTCGCCCGGCCGCAGGACGCGCACGGCGGTCTCGACCGGGCGCGACAGGGCCACGGCCCGCCCTTCGGCGTCGAGCAGCGCCCACAGCCCGCGGCTGCCGAACAGCTCGACGGCGAGCCGGCGCTCGCCCGCGGCGCCGGCGAACCGGAGCTCGCAGCGGCGTTCGCCGGGCGGCTGCTGCACCGCCACCAGCGTGGCGCCGGCCAGCGACGCCTGCAGGGTCGCGTGCGGCGCGCCGCGCACCAGGGCGTCACGGCCGAAGCGGCGCACGGTCGGCGCCACGCGCGCGCGGTGGCTGCCGAGCGCCACGTGCAGGAACACCTTGCCGTCGCCGCTGCCCGGCCGGAGCACGAGCAGCAGATCGTCGGGCCCGGCCGCCGTGGCGAGCGGCACGGCCTCGACGACCACGGCGCCCACCAGGGTCTGCAGCTCGGCCGTGGCCAGGCCGAGTTCGGTGGCCGACAGGCCGCGGACGGTCGGCCCCTGCGCAGGCACGGCGGCTACTTCTTCAGCTCTTCGATCGGATCGTAGATCCAGTCGAACGCCGCGTAGCCATAGTCGACGGTGCCCTCGGGGAAGAACAGGCCGAGTTCGCGCGCGGCCGCCTCGGGGCTGTCGCTGCCGTGCACGAGGTTGTAGCTGCGGCTGACGCCGAAGTCGCCGCGGATGGTGCCGGGGGCCGCGTCGGCGCCGAACGTCGCTCCCATCAGGTTGCGGCAGATCTTGATCGCGTCGATGCCCTCGATCGCCAGCGCGACGACCGGGGAACTGGTCATGAACTTGACCAGGCCGGGGTAGAACTTGCGTTCGCGGTGGGCCTCGTAGTGCTTCGCCGCCAGTTCCGGCGTGATCTTCATGAACTTCATGGCGACGATCTTGAGTCCCTTGGCTTCGAAGCGACTCAGGATCTGGCCGACGAGGCCGCGCTGCACGGCGTCGGGCTTCAGCAGGATGAGGGTGCGTTCCATGGCTCTGGTGCGAGGAAAAGGGCGAGGATGATAGCAACGGGCCACGCACCTGCCACCTTTCGCCGGCGGTGCCGCCCGTGGCTGGCCGCCCTGCTGCTGGCGGCGGGCTGCCTGGCGCCGACGGAGCCGACCCTGGCGACGCGGCAGCGCGAGCGGCAGGCCGACGCCGCGCAGGCGGAACGCGAGCAGCGGCGGCGGGAGATGCAGCAGGCCCAGCAGGAAGCCCGGGAGATCGTCGCCGCCACGGCGGCAGTCAAGGCGGAGACGCAGCAGCGGGCCGCGGCGCTGCGGGCGCTGCGCGCCCAACTGGAGATCGAGCGGCAGCGCGTGCTGGACGCCGAGGCCCAGCTGGCGGCGGCCGCGGCCCGGGCGCAGGAGATCGAGGCGGCGCTGCGGCCGCTGCGGGCGGTCGAGCAGCAGCTGGCCGACATCGATCACCAGCGGGCTGCCGCCGTCTCGCGGCTCGCCGCGCTGGCCGCCGAACTGGACGCGACGGCGCGCGCCTCGGCGGACAAGGAGGGCGAACTGCAGGCGCGCCTGCAGGTCCTGCAGGCCCAGAATGCCGCGCTGCAGCGGCTCGATCAGGCGCTGGCGGCGGCGCGCGCCGCGGCCGCGGAGGTCCTCGGCACGCTGGCCCCGCCGGGGAAGTGACGTGGGGCGCGTGCCGGCTGCCGCCGCCCGGCCGGTCGTGGGCCGGCGGCGGGTCCGCGACCGGCGGCCGTCACGGCCAGTCGTGGTGGAAGGCCTCGCCGACGGGACGGTCGGTGCGTTCGAAGGTGTGGGCGCCGAACAGGTCGCGCTGGGCCTGGGTCAGGTTCTGCGGCAGGCGGGCGCGGCGGTAGGAGTCGAAGTAGCTGAGGCTCGCGCCCATCGCCAGCACCGGCACGCCGTGCTCGGCCGCGAGCGCGACGACCCGCCGCCACGCGCCCTGGTGCTGCTGCAGGAAACCGCCGAGTTCCGGGTCGAGCAGCAGGTTGGGCAGCTGGCGCTGGTTGGCGAACGCGGCCTGGATGCTGCGCAGGAAGCGGGCCCGGATGATGCAGCCGCCCTTCCAGATGCGGGCGATCTCGCCGTAGTCGAGGCCCCAGTTCTTGTCGGCGTCGGCGGCCGCCAGCAGGTCGAGGCCCTGCGCGTAGGAGCAGATCTTGCTGCAGTAGAGGGCATCCCGGACGGCGTCGAGCAGGGCCGGGTCGAAGCGGGCCGTCGGCGACGGTCCGCGCAGCCGCTGGCTCGCGGCGACCCGGTCTTCCTTGCGCGCGCTCAGGCAGCGCGCCTCCACCGCGGCGTGCATCGTCGGCGTCGGCACGCCGTAGCGCAGGGCCATCTCCGAGGTCCACTTGCCGGTGCCCTTCTGGCCGGCGCGGTCGACGATCACGTCGAGCATCGGCTGCCGGGTCTGCGGGTCGACGGCCCGCAGGATGCGCGCCGTGATCTCGACCAGGAACGACTCGAGGAAGCCCTGGTTCCAGGCCGCGAAGGCGTCGGCCATCTGCGGGTAGGACATGCCGAGCACGTTCTGCATCAGGTCGTAGCACTCGGCGATCAGCTGCATGTCGCCGTATTCGATGCCGTTGTGGACCATCTTCACGAAGTGGCCGGCGGCGCCGGTGCCGACGTGGGTGACGCACGGCCCGTCCTCGACCTGGGCGGCGATCTTGCGCAGGATGGGCGCCAGCTCGTCGTAGGCGCTGCGCTCGCCGCCGGGCATCAGGCTGGGCCCGTTCAGGGCGCCTTCCTCGCCGCCGGAGACGCCCATGCCGACGAAGCGGAAGCCCCGCTGCTGCAGGTCGCGGGCCCGGCGTTCGGTGTCGTCGGGATGGCTGTTGCCGGTGTCGACGATGAGGTCGCCGCGCTCCAGCACCGGCAGGAAGGTGGCGATGGTGTCGTCGACGGGCGCGCCGGCCTTGACCAGCAGCAGCAGGCGGCGCGGCCGTTCCAGCGATGCGGCGACCTCTTGCGGCGTGCGCGCGCCGACCATCGGCCAGCCCTTGCCGGCGCGGGCCAGCGTCGCCTCGGTCTTGTCGGGCGAGCGGTTCCAGACCGTCACCGGGATGCCGTTGCGGGCGATGTTGAGGGCGAGGTTCTGGCCCATCGTGGCCAGACCGACGACACAGATCTTGGAGTGGGCTTGCATGCGTTCCGCGGGGTCGACGACGGCGGCAATCTACCCGGAGGCCGGCCCGGAAGAACGCATCGCCGCGCGCCCAGGCGGCCCGCCGTCCCCGCGACCAAGTTCAGCGGCCGGTCGTCGCCGCGCGGTCGGCGGCCGGCAGGCCCTGCCGCCACGCGCTCCAGCGACGTGGGTCGTCGCCGGGATCCTGCTGCGTCAGCTGGCGCAATGCCTGCCGGTAGGCGCGCACGATCGTCGTCACCTCGACCACGCCCTGCACGGTGACGTCGAGCACGGTGCCGCTCTGCAGCACGTCGACCTTCGGGTCGGCGATGAACGCTGCGGCGGCGATCTCGACGTCGAAGTCGCGCACGTAGGCCTGCTGGTTCAGGAACGCGACGTGCGCGCGCACGCCGCGGTCGGCCGCGGCGAGGTTCCGGCCGGCATTCGGGCCGGCGAGGACCAGCAGTTCGATGGCGTCCGGGTGGCCGAGGCCGGCGAACGCCTCGGCGGTGCGGACGCGGACCCGGCTGTCGCCGTGCATCAGGCCGGGCGCGAGGTAGGCGACGGCGCCCGCCGCGTCGTGCGCCTTGGCCAGCCCGGTGGCGGCGGCGCGTACCCTGGCGCTGCCGTCGAGCACCGCGGTGCGCTGCACGAAGCGGTCGTTGCCGGTCAGTTCGCGCCGCTGCAGCGCGGTCAGGGCGGCGATGCGCTGCCGTTCGCCGCCGTTGCCGCGCGCTTCGCGGCGCAGGTCGGGGTCGGCCTGGGGCTCGCGCGCCAGCAGCTCGAGGATCGCGGCGGAGCGCGCCGGGCCGGTGTCGGCGCGCAGGCTGCCGAGCAGCTCGTGCACCCTGGCCTTGGTCGGGGCGGCGCGCCACTTGCGCGGCAGCACTTCGGCCTCGAGGTCGCCGAGGAGATCGCCGAGGCGTCGCTGCAGCGCCGCGTGGCCGCCTGCCTCCGCGCCCGCGGCGTCCGCGAGCCCGGTGACGGCCCGGTCGAGGTGGCGCCACATCTCCGGCTCGAGTCCATAGGCGCGCGCCTGCACCGCCAGCTGCAGGCTGGCGAACGGCGTCGCACCGACCTCCCGGGCCTTGTCCGCCAGCACCTGGCGCAGCTGGGCCTCGGTGCGGTGGGCCACGACCCGGTCGCGGTGCACGGCGACGGTGCCGTCGCGGGTCGCGACCTCGAGCACGTCGCCGCGGGTCGTCACCTTGCCGACCAGCACCCGACCGTCGTCGAGGCGCAGTTCGTCGGCGGACAGCGCGCTGCAGAGCGCGAGCAGCAGGACGAGGCAGCGGGTCGGCAACGAAGGGCTGGTCATGACGGCCTCGGTGGAGCGGTTCGGAGCGGGCGGTCGGCCGGGCATGCGGATATGCTCGGCCCCGCCGATGGCCGCCGCGCGAAGCACGAAGCGTACCAATCTCTTCCCCGCGGTCCTCACCCTGCTGCTGGGGGGCTCCGCCGGCGCGCAGGAGCCGCCCGGGACGCCGGTGCGGCCGCCTCAAGCCGATCCCATCGACGCGATTGTGGCGGCGATGCGCACGGCCGAGCAGCGGGCGCGCAGCGTCGTGGTGGAGATGTCGACCACGGGCCAGCTGCCGGGCGGCCTCGAGTTGTCGACCCGCGGCCACCTGCGTGTCCTGCGCGGGACACAGCCGGCCGTGCACGCCGAGGTCGAGTTCTCGTTCGGCGACGGGCTGCGTGGTCGCGTCGAGTCGGCGCAGACGGCCAGCGGCATCCTGCTCTACGAGGAGAATCCGGCCTTCGGCGAGCTCTACCTGCACCTCGATCCGGTCGTCGTCGCCGACCTCGAATGGGCGGGTCAGGTGCTCGATCGTGCCGACCTGCCGGGCATGGCGGACCGGCGCGCCGCGGCGCCGCTCGGCAGCGGGATGCTCGCCGAGCTGCAGCGGCAGTTCGCGCTCGAGCTCACCGACCGCCGCGAGCGCCAGGGCGAGGCCGGCCGCTGGCTGCAGGGCCGGCGCCGCGCCGGCCTCGACGACGACGGCGGCGGGGCGTTGGCCGATCGCGTCGAGCTGTTCGTGCGGGATCGCGACCAGGCGCTGCTGGAGATGACGCAGCTGCTGGGCGATCGCCCGCTGCAGCAGCTCATCGTGCGGCGGCTCGAGGTCGACGCGGCGCTCGAGCCGGCGCAGTTCACGGTCGACGGCCGCGGCCAGCCGTTGCGCGAGGTGCAGCAGCACCCGCCGATGTGGGACCAGATCGAGCAGGTCGTGCGGCAGGCCGAGGCCAAGGCGGCGGACGGCCTCGTGCGTCCGAGTCGTCGGCGGTAGGCCGCCGCCCGCCCGGGTCGTCAGCCTTCTTCCTCGGCCGGCGGCAGTTCCAGCAGCTCGAGTCCCTTGTAGCGCGACCGCGCGTAGTCGATCTCGAAGTCGGAGTGGAACAGGGCGACGAAGCGGCCGGCCTCGTCCTTGACGACCATCGGCAGGATCTCCAGCACCTCGTCGGTGGCGTGCGCGACCCAGCGGGCCCGCGTCCAGGCCTTGCGGTCGAGGCGCAGCTGCACGCCATACTCGTTCTCGAGCCGCCACTGGAACACCTCGAGCTGCAGTTCGCCGACGGCGCCGAGGATCGGCTCGCGGGCGCCGAAGCGCGGCCAGAAGATCTGCACGACGCCCTCTTCGCCCAGCTGTTCGAGGCCCTTGCCGAACCCCTTGGCCATCGACGGCTCGCGCGGCGCCACCTGGGCGAAGATCTCCGGCGGAAAGCGCGGGAAGTTGCGCACCTCGAAGCTGGGTCCCGAACTCAGCACGTCGCCGACGCGGAACATGCCGGGGTTGATGAGCCCGATCACGTCGCCCGGCCAGGCATCCTCGATCGAGACGCGTTCCTGGCCGAAGAAGCGGTGCGGGTGCGACAGGCGCACCTCGCGCGCCAGGCGCAGGTGCTTCGCCGACATGCCGCGCTCGAAGTGCCCCGAGGTGACGCGCAGGAAGGCGATGCGGTCGCGGTGCATCCTGTCCATGTTCGCCGCGACCTTGTAGACGAAGCCCGAGAAGAACGGGGCGTCGGGCGGCACCTCGCCGGCGAGCGTCGGCAGCGGACCGGGCGGCGGCGCGATCTCGAGGAAGCGCTGCAGGATGTTCTCGACGCCGAAGTTGACCAGCGCGCTGCAGAAGAACATCGGCGAGATCCGCTGTTGCAGGAACGCCGCCATCTCGAACGGCTGCACGCACGTCTCGACCATCGCCAGGTCCTCGAGCAGCTGGTCGTGCGCCTTCGCGCCGAGCTCGGCGCGCAGCTGCGGATCGGTCGGACCGGTGGTCTGCACCGCCGCCCTGGTCGCGTTGTGGGCCGTGCGCTCGAACAGGAACACCTGCTGGTCGCGCAGCGAGTAGACGCCGCGGAACGCATCGCCGGAGCCGATCGGCCACGTCGCCGGCACGACCGTGATGCCGAGCACCTTCTCGACCTCGTCCATCAGGTCGAGCGGCGCGCGCGCCGGGCGGTCCATCTTGTTGACGACGGTGACGATCGGGATGCCGCGGTCGCGGCAGACCTTGAACAGCTTGATCGTCTGCGGCTCGACGCCCTTGGCGCCGTCGATCAGCATCAGCGCCGCGTCGGCCGCGACCAGGGTGCGGTAGGTGTCCTCGCTGAAGTCCTGGTGGCCCGGCGTGTCGAGCAGGTTGATGCAGTGGCCCTGGTACTCGAACTGCAGCGCCGAGCTGGTGATCGAGATGCCGCGCTTCTTCTCGAGCTCCATCCAGTCCGAGGTCGCCGAGGCGCCGCCCTTCTTCGCCTTGACCGAACCCGCCTCCCGGATCGCGCCGCCGTAGAGCAGGAGCTTCTCGGTCAGGGTCGTCTTGCCGGCGTCGGGGTGCGAGATGATCGCGAAGGTGCGGCGGCGCTGGATCTCGTGCACGAGGTCGGCCATTCGGGGCGAAGCATGGTAGCCACCGGCTGCGGGCGATGCACGGCGCGACCCGGCCATGGGGTTCCGGCGTCCGTTGTCCTTACCATCCGGCCCGCGTGCCTACCTCCGCGCCGCCTCGCTCGGCGGCGCCACTCCGACACATGAACCACATCCCCTGCGTCCCTTCCCCTGCTCCCTACCGGCGCCGGCGCGCGCCGAGCGCTCTGGCGTGCGTGCTTGCACTGGCGGCCGCCTGCAGCCAGCCCGCCCCGGCGCCTGCGGCTCCGGACCACGCCGAGGTGGCGCGGACGGTCACCGCCACGGCGAAGGTGACCTCGGTCGATCGCGCCCGACGCGTGCTCGTGCTGCGGACCGAGCGCGGCGAATCGCAGCGCCTGCTGGCCGGACCCGAAGTGCGCAACTTCGACCAGATCGCGGTGGGCGACACCGTGCGCGCCGACTACCGGGTGTCGCTCGCCGTGGCGCTGGAGCCGGCCGGTGACGCGGCGCCCGACGTCACGATCGATGCGGCGGCCGGCCGGGCGGCCGCCGGCGCGACGCCGGGCGCCGGCGTCGGGGCGCAGGTGAGCGTGGTCGTGCGCATCGAGTCCGTCGATCTCGGCAAGCACGTGGTCGTCTTCACGGCGCCCGGCGGCGAACTGCACGTGGCCGAGGTGCAGCGGCCCGAGGGGCGGGAGTTCCTGCGTGGCCTGAAGGCCGGCGACCGCGTGCGCATCACCTACACCGAAGCGCTGGCTGTGCGGCTCGAGAAGCAGTAGGCGGCCGACCGGGGGGAGGGCCCCCGGGTGATGGGTCGCGACGGCCGCTGACGGATGGAGGGTTGCCCGGCGGGGCGGCGTTCGCCGCCGGCCGGGGCCAACCCCCTTTCCCGGCGTCGCCATGACCACCCTGCCGACCGCGACCAACCTCGAGCCCGAACTCCACGGCCGCCTGCAGGGGCTTTGGCAGCGAACGGGCGCGCCCCTGCTGGGCCAGCTGCTGGCGGGCACCTCGCCCCTGGCGGCACCAGGTGACCGGCAGGACCGCCGGCCGCACGAGCTGGTCTGCACGTGCCTGATGGCGGCCCACCAGGAAACCGGCGATCCCGAGGCGCTGGCACTGCTGTTCGAACTCACCAGCGCCGAGTTCCTGCGCGTGATCCGTCGCCTGCTGCGCTCCGGCCCGGGCCTGGATCCCCAGGACGCGCTGCAGGAGGCCTTCCTCAATCTGTGCCGGTACCCGGGCAGGTTCGTCGCCGATCGCGCCGATGCGTTCCACCGCTGGGCGCACCGCATCGTGCGCAACACCGTGTTCGCGCTGGTGGCGCGCGAACGCCGTCAACCGGCGCCGTGGCCCGACGGCGAGGTGGTGCCGCCCGCGGATGGGCGCGAACCGCCGCCGGAGCGTCGGTTCACCGAGCGCGAGAGCGCGGCGCACGTGGATCGCGCCTACGTGCTCTACCTGGCGCTCTACCTCGCGGGCTACGAGCGTCTGGGCGAGCGCGACCGCCGCATGCTGTTCGCGGCCGAGGTCGAGCAGCGCAGCTACCGCGACATCGCCGCCGAGTTCGGCGTGCGCGCCTGCACGGTCAAGATGGCGATCTTCCGCATCCGGCGGCGTCTGCAGCAGCACCTCGCGCGGCTGCTGGCGGCGATCGGCGGGCCGGTGGCGGCGGTCCCGGCGCCTGCCTGACGACCGTCAGGCGCGGTCGGGATCCTGACCGCGCAGGACCGAGTTGCCGTCGAAGGTCTCGCGCAGGTTCGCGCGCGCCGGCTGCAGCAGCATCGCCGCCTGCAGGCGGCCGCTCTGGGCGAAGAAGTCGATCGGGTTCCGCCACACCAGCTGCTCGATGCGTTCGCGGGCGATGCCGGCCTGTTCGAGCTTCACGACGGTGCGCGGCACCATCAGCGGGTCGCTGACGCCCCAGTCGGCGGCGCTGTTCACGACCATGCGCTCGACGCCGTACTCGAGCACGATGCTGGTCATGCGGGCGGGGTCCATCTTGGTGTGCGGGTAGATCGAGAACCCCGACCAGCAGCCGAGGTCGCGCGTCAGCTTGATCGTCTCCTCGTTGCCGTGGTCGAGCAGCACCCGCTCCATCGGGAAGCCGCTGTCCCGCACGATGGCGATGCAGCGTTCGAAACCGCGCTTCTTGTCGCGGTGGGGCGTGTGCACCAGCACGGGCAGGCCGTGGCGGCGGGCCAGGTCCAGTTGTTCGGCGAAGAAGCGCTCCTCCGCCGCGGTCTGGTCGTCGAGGCCGATCTCGCCGACCCCGAGGCAGGAGTCCTTCTCGCAGTAGCGCGGCAGGATGGCCATGACGTCGCGGTTGACCCGGTCGTCGTTGGCCTCGCGCGGGTTCAGCCCCATGGTGCAGAAGTGGTGGATGCCGAACTGCTGGGCGCGGAACCGCTCCCAGCCGATCAGCGTCTCGAAGTAGTCGACGAAGGTGCCGACCGAGGTGCGCGGCTGGCCGAGCCAGAAGGCCGGTTCGAGCACGGCGCGCACGCCCGCCAGGGCCAGCCGCTCGTAGTCGTCGGTGATGCGGCTGAACATGTGGATGTGCGGTTCGAAGATCGGCATGGGAACGCGGGGCGAAGCGACAGGGCGTGGGGGAGATCAGCCGAGCAGGCGCTGCAGGGCCGCGCGCACCTCGGCGCGCGGCTCGCGCGGCAGGCGCTCGGCGGCGAACGGGCGGAGGTCGGCGCGCGCCAGTGCCAGCAGCCCCTCGGCGGCCGCCAGCCGCACGCCGTCGTCGCCATGCTCGAGGCCGCCGAGCAGCCGCGCCGCGGCGCCCGGACAAGGGGCGCGGCCGAGCAGGCGGCAGGTGTCGCGCCAGACCGCACGGCCGGCGGCCTCGCGCTCGGTGGCGAGGTCGATCAGCATGCGCGACAACTCGACGTTGGCGTGCCGCTCGGCGGCCAGCACCCGGCGCAGCGGCAGGTCGAGGAAGGCCAGCTTGAGCAGCAGCCGGTTGGCGGCGGTCTGGTCGAGCAGGCCTGCGTCCGCCGTGCGCGCGAACAGGTCGCTGTCGCACAGGGCGGCCTCGAAGTGCAGCAGCACATTGGTGCGCTGCACCTCCGCGAACAACGGCACGACCACCGGATCGAGCGGCAGCAGGGGCAGCGTGCGCAGCAGCATCGCCCGCTCCTCGATGTCGCCGTGCGCGTAGAGGTCGAGCCGCTCGTCCGGCGTCGCCGCCACGGCGTGCAGCAGCCAGGCCGCGGCGAGGTCGCAGCGGCGGAAGGCGCCGAGGTCGACTTCGCCCGGGCCCAGGGGGGCGCGGCCACCGGGCAGGGCGTCGCGGCCGATGCGGCGCGGCAGGCCCGGGAACACGACGGGCAGGCGGTCGCGGTCGGCGGCCACCTCGGCGAGCAGGGCCTGGGCCGCGGCCAGGGCCGGCGGCCCCAGTCGCGTCGCGAGGTCGTCGAGCAGGCCGGTCATGCGGACCGCACCTTACCCTCGCGCGCGGCCGCCGTCACTGCACGCAGATCCGGACCGCGCGATCGACGTTGATGCAGGTCGGCGAGAGGCAGCCCGACTGGGCGTCGAAGCAGAAGCCGACCAGACCCGGATCGTTGGGGATCGGCACCGGCAGTGCGGCGACCACCAGGCCGATGGCGAACAAGATCGGCGACACGGCGATCGTGCACGGCGAACCGACGCAGTTCGTCCAGGGCGTCGGCTGGGGCAGGCCCGCGATCACGACGGCGGTCTGCAGCAGGCAGGCCGTGGCGAACGGATTGCTGATCAGGATCGTGCTGCCGACCTGGGGCGAACCGAGCACGACGGTGGTCGCCGGCAGCGCGCAGCCACTGCCGGGGATCGGCGTGACCTGGGCAGCGAGCACGCCGGTGGTCACGGCGACGGCGCAGGCGAGCAGGGACCTGGACATGGCAGGCTCCGGGGTGGTGACGGAACGTCCGGGAGGATAGCCGTGTCCGCCGCCCATGCCAGCCGTGACGACGCGACGAGCGGCGTGCACCCCGGTGGTCGTGCCGCTAAGGTCCGGCGATGGAGTTCCCCGCCTGGGACCCGGTGCTGTTCGACATCCCGGGGCTGCCGATCGACATCCGCTGGTACGGGCTGATGTACGTGGTCGGGTTCCTGTGCGCCCAGCCGATCCTGGTGCGCCTGGCGCGGACGGGCTTCCTGCCGGTGCGGCCCGAGGTGGCTCCCGACCTGATCTTCTACTGCGTATTCGGCGTGATGCTGGGCGGCCGCCTGGGTTACGCGCTGTTCTACCAGCACGACCTGTTGCACCCGCTGGAGTTCCTGAAGGTGTGGAACGGCGGCCTGGCCTTCCACGGCGGGCTCGGCGGCGTCGCCGTCGCGATCTGGCTGTTCTGCCGCAAGCACAAGGTGGGCTGGCTGCGGGTCGGCGACGCGTGCGCCCTGGCCGTGACCCCCGGCATCCTGGCGGTGCGGATCGCCAACTTCATCAACGGGGAGCTGTACGGCCGGGTCACCGGTGCGGGAGTGGGCTGGGCGATGCAGTTCCCGACCGACCCGCGGGCGCTGCAACTGCTGGGCATCGCCGACCAGTGGACGATGCGCGACCGGGAGCTGTGCATCCAGGTGGCGTTCGGCAAGCGCGCCTTCGCCGACGTGCGCGACCGGCTCAGCACCGTGGATGCCTACGGCCGCTCGATCGACTGGGCGGCCATCGCGCCGCGGCTCGACTGGGCGCGCGTGCGGGCGGCGACCGATGTCGATGGCCAGCCGCTGGTGCCGTACCGCCATCCCTCCCAGCTCTACGAGGCGCTGGGCGAAGGCCTGTTGCTCGGCCTCGTGCTGTTCGGCCTCTACGCGTGGACGCGCCGGCGGCCCTGGCGGCCCGGCCGCTACGGCGTGGTGTTCCTGCTCGGCTATGCCGCGGTGCGGTCGTCGCTCGAACTGGTGCGCGAACCCGATGCCTGGCTCGGCGAGGTGCTGCCGGGGCTGACCATGGGCCAGATCCTCAGTGGCGGCCTCGCCCTGGGCGCGCTCGCCATGCTGTGCTGGCCGCAGCCACGGCAGGTCGTTCCGGCCGGACCGGGTGACACCCCGACGGCGGCGGAATAAGGTGGGGCGCTGCGGTGTCCTGGGCCTCGGCCGAGCCCGCCGCTGCTCCGAGTTCCGCCCCATGACGAACCGATTCCTCGGCGCCCTCGGCGCCTGCTTCCTCGGCCTCGCGGCTGGCTGCGACAACGTCGGGCGCGCCTTCGACCCGATCATCGATCCGGGCCCCCCCGGCGGGCCGGGCACTTCGAACATCGAGGTGGTGCCGATCGGCGGCGACGTGCGCGACGGACGCCCCAAGGTTCGGGCGGCCTTCCCCAGCGGCAGCGGCTGGCCCAGCGTGGTGCCGGTCGTGGTCGAGTTCACGGAGAGCGTCAACCGCAGCACCGTCCTGCCGACCTCGCCGACCGGCGGCGACGGCCGCATCGTGCTGCGGGCGCGTGGCACCACCCAGGTGCTGCCCTGCCAGTACGACTTCCTCGCCGCCAACCGTGTCCTGGTGATGCGGCCGGTCACCGCGCTGCCGAACACCAACGCCCCGACCTACCAGGTCGTGCTGCTGCCCGACGCCCGCGATGCCGATGGCGCCAGGTTCGACGTTCCCACCGGCGGCACCGTGCTGACCGAGTTCCAGGTCAACCAGGCCGAGTCGTTCGCCGACGGCCGCATCCTGACGACCTATCCGCGCGACAACGGCCGCGACGCGACCCGCGAGACCGACTACTTCGTGTTCTTCGACCGGCCGGCGAACGAGGCCTCGGTGACGACGACCAACCTGCGGCTGCGGCGCCGCGGCGGGACCGACCTGGTCGGCCAGCGCACGTTCCCGTTGTCGCTGGTGGGCGTGACCGACGGGCGTGTGCTGCGGTTCCGGCCCGAGAACCGCCTGCTGGCGACGACGTGGCACGAACTGGTCGTCGACGACACGATCACCTTCGGCACCAGCGGCAAGCTGGACTTCCGCGGCCGCACGCCGTTCGCCAGCTTCCAGACGGTCGGGCCGGCGGCGCCGGCGGGGGTCGTGCTCGGCAACCCGACGCCGGCCACGTTCGTCAACAAGATCAACCGCGCCAATGCCGGCGCCGCGGTGTTGCACGTCACGACCGCCGCCGACACCGAGGCCGGCGACCGCATCCGCGGCCGCATCTACGGCAGCGAGGCCAGCACCGCGAGCAACACCGCCGACATCGGCTACGTGGAGCGCATCGTCACCGTGCCGGCGGCAGGGACCCAGAGCGTGGTGCTCGACTTCAGCGGGCGGCTCGGCACCCTGACGAAGCCCTCGTTCGACGACGGGCCGCTGACCTTCGCGGTGCAGACGCAGCGCGGCAGCCAGCAGAGCGGCTTCGTGCACAACGATGCCACGGACGCGGCGCTGTTCGACATCACGTTGCCGACACTGCGGCAGGCCGGGCCGCCGAGCGTCGGCTCGGCCTTCGACGTCGCGATCGATCAGGAGTACCTGGCCTTCTACGGCACCGCCAGCGAACCCGTCGGCGAGGTGCTGCTCACCGATGGCGGACCCGAGGTCGGTCTGTTCGCCGCCGCCGCCGACGGCACCTTCCTGATGCGGCCGCTGCGCTTGGGGCGGCTGACCGGACCGCGGTCGTACTCGCTGACGCTGCGCGACCGCGCCGGCAACCTGGCGACCGGCGCCGTTTCCGGCTCGATCAGGCAGCGGGGCGTGGTCACCGGCGCCGTGGCCGGCGAACTCACGGTCGAGGCCTACGACCACGCCACGCTCGCGCCGGTGGCGAACGCCAAGGTCCTCGTCGATCCGGGCGCCCCGTCGGCGCCGGCCGTGAACCAGCTGGTCGGCACGACCGGCGCCGACGGACGGGTGGTGTTCCAGGGTCTGGCGGGCAGCGAACACACGGTGACCGTCGTGCGGTCCGGTTTCGATCTGGTGACCGTCTACCGCAGTGGCGCGGCGTTCCTGTCGCTGCCGCTGCGGCCGCAGACCGCCGCCACGGCGACGCTGCAGGGCAACGTGGCGTTCACGGTGATCCCGGGCTCGACGGCGTTGGTCGGCTGCACCTCGCTCGACGATGCGAACGACTTCGCCGTGGGCACGACGCTCGCGGCGCCAACGACGATCCCGCCGACGCCGATCCTGCCCAATCGCCCGGCGATCGTCACCGCCTTCGCCGGCGCCTTCGAACCCAGCGCGCGGCCGACGTTCAGCTTCCAGGGCTTCCAATCGCTGGGTGCGGACCTGGCGACGCCGACGGCGCCGCTGGCGCCGCCGGCCGCCGGCGGAACGTCGAACCAGAACGTGATCCTGCTGCCGAGCGTCGGCCAGATCGGCTTCCTGCTCGGTCCCTACACGGTCGACTTCGGTCTCGCGGCCGGACTCGACGTCGGCAACCTGATCGGCGGGCGACCGGTCGTGCGCGTCACCTCGTCGCTGCAGGGTTTCGGCGGCCAGCTGTTGATGGGCGTGGGCTTCGCGCAGGCGAGTGCCGGGACGAGCTTCGACATCGACGTGAACTGGACCCTGCCGGGCTTCATCGGCCTGACCGGGTTCGGCGCCGAACTGGCGACCTGGGGCCTCAGCGAGGCCCGCGACGTCGGCGGTCGCATCAGCCGGCACCGCGTGCTGGTGGACGTGCTCACCGGCCTGCTCCAGGGCGCTTTCCTGCCGCCGCAGTCGATCCCGGTGGTGACGGCGCCCGGCCTGCCCTTCGTCGGCGCGCCGCTGGCGGAGTACGCCGACGTGCTCGATCCGGCGGCGACGGTCGGCGGCGTGGCCGTCGTCGACGTGGTCGCGACCGACGCCAATGGCCGTCGCTGGACGATGCTGGTCGCCGACACCGACGCCGCTGGCGGCACCGAATCCGTACAGTTCCCCGACCTTGCGCAGGCCGGCACGCCAGGACTGGCGACCGGCAACTGGACGGTGCGTGCCGAGTCGCGGCTCTGGCTGTCGCTGTCGAGCGCCGGCTTCGACGACTGCGCGCTGGCCGAACGGCGCCACGCCGAGATCCTCTACTCGCGTGGCAGCGCGGTGACGTTCGTCGTGCAGTGAAGGGCGCGACGGTGCGGGGCATCGCCTTGTTGTCGGGTGGACTCGACTCCGGCGTGGCCGCGGCGTGGTTCCAACGCCAGGCCGGCCATCGGCTGGCCGCCTGCTTGTACTTCGACTATGGCCAGCGCGCCGCGCGCCGGGAGCAGGAGGCCGCCCGGCGGCTGGCGTCGCGGCTCGCTTCGCCGCTGCTGCAGATCGAACTGCCCTGGCTCGGCACCCTGGCGCGACAGGCCGGCAGCAGGCTGGTGCCCGGTACGGGGCCGCTGCCGGAGGGAACCGCCGCGGTGCCGGGCGACGCGACCAGCGCCGCTGCCGTCTGGGTGCCGGCGCGCAACGTGGTCTTCGTCGCCATCGCCGCCGCTCATGCCGAAGCGCTGCCCGCCGACTGCATCGTCGCCGGGTTCAACGCCGAGGAAGCGGCCACCTTCCCCGACAACTCGGCCGCCTTCGTCGCCGCCTGCGAGAGCGCGCTGGCGCTGGGCACACGCCGCGGCATCCGGGTCACGAGCCCGACGCTGGCCTGGGACAAGCCGCGCATCGTCGCCGCGGCGCGGGACCTGGGCTTCACGGCCGCGGACTTCTGGTCCTGCTACGAGGGCGGTGACGAGCCGTGTCGTCGCTGCGAATCGTGCCGGCGCAACCGCGGCTGGGATTGACGCCACGTATGCTGCGCCACCCGGCATGGTCTCGGTCTTCGGCATCGTCAACGTCACGCGGGATTCGTTCTCCGATGGCGGCCGCTTCCTCGAGCCGCAGGCCGCGATCGACCACGCCGAGGGCCTGCTGGCGGCGGGCGCCGACGTGATCGACGTCGGTGCGGAATCGACCCATCCCGATGCCGAACCCGTGGCCGCGGCCGAGGAGGTGCGCCGTCTGGAGCCCGTGGTCGGAGCCCTGCTGCAGCGGCGGGCGGTGGTCAGCGTCGACACCTGGAAGCCGGAGGTCATGCGATCGATGGCCCGACTGGGCGTGCACTGGCTCAACGACGTGCGCGGCTTCCGGACCCCGGGCGCGCTCGAGGCCGCCGCCGCGGCCCCGTCGCACGTGCGGTTCGTGGTGATGCACGCGCGCCAGCCGGGCCCGCGCGCGGAGCGCCGCGAGCGCGGCCCCGAGGGCCTGCTGGGGGAGATCGAGGTCTTCCTGCGCGAGCGGCTGGCGGCGTTCGCGGCCGCCGGCATCGGCGGCGAGCGCCTCGTGCTCGACCCGGGCATGGGCTTCTTCCTCGGTGCCGGCGCGGCGCCGAGCCTCGCCGTGCTGCGACACCTGCCCCGGCTGCGCCGCCATGGCGTGCCGGTGCTGGTCTCCGTCTCGCGCAAGTCGTTCCTCGGCGAACTGGCCGGCCGGTCCCCCGCGGGCCGCGGCGCGGCGACCCTGGCGGCGGAACTCTGGGCGGTGCGGTCCGGCGCCGACTTCGTACGCACCCACGACGTCGCGGCCCTGCGCGACGCCTGCCGCGTCGAGCGCGCGATCGCGGAGGCGCCGTGATCCCGCTGCGCGACAGCATCCCTTCGAGCCGCACGCCGATCGTCACCTACACGCTGCTCGGGCTCTGCACGCTGGTCTTCGTGCTGCAACTGGGCGACGCGCAGGGCGCGTTGCTCGAGCGGTTCGGCATGGTGCCGGCCCGGGTGTTCGATCCGCACGGCGACCATGTCCTGCGTGGGCTCGGCCGCGCCCACCGGCTGGCGCCGGCGATGGTGCCCGAATGGCTGACCCTGCTGACCTGCACCTTCCTGCACGGCGGCTGGCTGCACTTCCTCGGCAACATGCTGTTCCTGTGGATCTTCGGCGACAACGTCGAGGATCGCTTCGGCCGGCCGGCGTTCCTCGTCTTCTACCTCGCCGCCGGCGTCGCCGCGTCGGCGGCCCACCTGCTGACCGCGGCGTCGTCGACGGTGCCGACGATCGGCGCCAGCGGCGCGATCGCGGGCGTCATGGGCGCCTACATGCTGCTCTATCCGCAGTCCCGCGTGCAGATGCTGGTCGTCTGGGGGTTCTTCGTCGATCTCGTCGTGCTGCCGGCGCCGTTCTTCCTCGGCTACTGGTTCCTGCTGCAGTTGCTGCAGGGCGCGATCGAGTTCGGTCGCGGTGGTGGTGGGGTGGCCTGGTGGGCGCACATCGGCGGCTTCGTCGCCGGGGCGCTGGTCGCGGCGGTGCTGCGTGCCACCGAACACCTGCGACCGGAGCCGCCCGCCGTGGCGCTGAGCCGGCGGCGCTACGGCAGCGGTCGGGCCGTCCGGCGGTGGTGAGCGGCGGCTGAACCTCCGGTGGCACGGCAGCGTTGGCACGCCCATGCCCACGCTCTCCCGCCGCGCCGGGCTCGGCCGTGCCTTGCCCGCACTGCCGGTCGGCGCGTTCGTCGTCGCTCCCGCTCAGGCCCAGGTCCCGATCGACCCTGGTTCCGTCTCGCCACCGGTCGTCGTCACCGCCTCGCGCCTCGAACAGGATCCGTTCGCGGCGCCGCGCGCGATCGACCTGCTGACGTCGCAGTACCTGCAGCGCGGCAACTTCAAGAGCACGCCGCAGGCGTTGCGCGAGCTGCCGAGCGTCATGGTGCAGGAGACGGCCCCCGGCCAGGGTTCGCCGTTCGTGCGCGGCTTCACCGGCTACCTGAACCTGCTGCTGATCGACGGCATCCGGCTCAACAACTCGGCGTTCCGGGCCGGACCGAACCAGTACTGGTCGACCGTCGATCTCTGGTCGACCGATCGCATCGAGGTGCTGCGCGGCGTCGCGTCGACCCAGTACGGCAGCGACGCCATCGGCGGCACCGTGCAGGTGTTCACCAAGAGCGCCACCGGCTTCGGCGCCGAGGGCACGCGTTTCGGCGGCGGGCTGTTCGGCCGCTACGCCACGGCCGAGGACTCGATCGGCGCTCGCGGCGAGGTGCAGGCGGGCATCGTGCGCGAGAACGGCCTCCACACCGGCGTGCTCGTCGGCGGCAGCGCGCGTTCGTTCGGGGAGCTCGAAGGCGGCGACGACACCGGCCGGCAACCGAACACCGACCACGACGAGACGGGTTTCGACGTCAAGGTGGAGCACTGGCTCGACCGCGGCGCGAAGCTGGTGTTCCTGCACCAGGAGTTCGCGCAGGACAACGTGCCGCGCACCCACGCGACGGTGGCCGGGGAGAGCTGGCGCGGCACCGCGGTCGGCGCCGATCTGCAGCGTGACCTCGACCAGAACCGCAGGCTCACCTACCTGCAGTACCACCGCACCGACATGACGGGGCCGGTGCAGGCGATGCGCGCCTCGGTCTCCTGGCACGTACAGCGCGAACTCGAGGACCGCATCACCGGAGCCGGGGCGCAGCGCTGGCAGGCGTTCGAAGTCGGCACCTTCGGCGCCTTCCTGCAGTTCGAGAGCGACCTGGGGGCGCTCGGTCGCTTGACCTACGGCGTCGACTGGTACCACGACAACGTCAACTCCTGGTTCCGTCGCGTCGGCGCGCCGCAGCCGCCCGATGCGATCCAGGGCCAGGTGGCCAACGACGCGCGCTACGACCTGCTCGGCGTGTTCGTGGAGGACCAGGTGGCGATCGCGCGCAACGTCGGCCTGCAACTCGGCGCGCGCTACACGCATGCCGAAGTCGACGCCAAGAGCGTGCGCGACCCGGCCGGCAACCGGATCGCGATCGCCGACCAGTGGGACGAGGTCGTCGGCAACGTCCACCTGCGGGTCGGGATCGTCGAGGGCTGGAACGTCTACGGCGGCGTGAGCCAGGGCTTCCGGGCGCCGTCGCTCAGCGACCTGTCGAGCTTCGACATCGCGCGCAGCGGCGAGCAGGAAGTGCCCGCGCCCGGGCTCGATGCCGAGCGCTACCTCGGCTACGAGATCGGCACCAAGGTGCGAGCCGGTGCCGTGCGTGGCCAGCTGGCCTGGTACTACACCGACATCGACGATCAGATCCTGCGGTTCCCCACCGGGACGACGAACGCCGACGGCCAGCCGATCGTCACCAAGGCCAACGTGGGCACCGGCTACGTGCAGGGCGTCGAACTGCAGTACGAGTGGGAGTGCCTGACGCGGGCCTGGCTCTACGGCAGCAACACCTGGCAGCACGGCCGCGTGTCCAACTTCAACGGCGCCTCGCTCGAGCGCAGCGAGGAGTACGTGTCCCGGCTGATGCCGTTCACGACCCAGGTCGGGCTGCGCTGGGAGGACGCCGAGGGCCGGTTCCACGCCGAGACGTGGGTCGTGCGGGCCGAGGACGCCGACAAGCTGTCGGCGGGCGACCAGCGCGACACGCAGCGCATCCCGCCCGGGGGCACGCCCAGCTACACGACCTGGAACCTGCGCTGCGGCTGGCGGGCCGACGACCGCACCAACATCGAACTCGCGGTCGAGAACATCACCGACGTCGACTACCGCGTGCACGGTTCGGGCAGCAACGCCCCGGGCCGCAACTTCGTGCTGGGCATGCGCACGCAGTTCTAGCCGCCCGGCCCCTACGCCGTGGTGCGCCCGTCGGCCCGGGCTCGCACGCCCGACCTGGAATCCGGCCCCGCCGTGGTTCCCCGGCGCGCCTCAAGTCCGGACCGGCGGCGGCCGAAACTCGGTCGTGGACCCGGGTGCGGACCGCACGAGGCGCATGGAATCCGTCAACGAGATCAAGGAAGCCCTGTCGGCGCGTTCGCGCACGGCGACCCTGGATGAACTGCGCAACGAGGGCCGCCGCCGGGTGCGCCTGGTCCGCGCCGAGCACATCGCGGCGATGATCCGCGAGGCGGTCAACGCCGCCGTCGAGCAGTCCGGGCTGGTCTCGCCGGCGGAGGTCGAGCAGCTGGTCGAGAAGAGCCGGATCGAGTTCCGCTCGATCATGAAGGAACGCGAGGCGGAGGTGCAGCGCGCCCACGAGGTCGCCGAGCAGCTCGCCGAACGCGAGACCGAACTCGCCGAGCTGAAGCAGCGGTTCGCGGAGGTCGAGGCGGCCCTGGAGGCGGCGCGGCGGCAGGCGCCCGGCCCGTCCACGGCCTCGGCCCCGGCGCCGTCGGGCGACCTCGTGCTGTCGCTTGTCCAGGAGATGGCCAACCTGAAGGCCAGCCTGATGCAGCGCGAGGCGCAGCCGCAGGCCCAGGCCGGCGGCGGCGTCGCCGACTTCTCGGCGGCGCTCGACAAGCTCACCGGCACGCTGAACGACCGCCTCGAGAAGCTCGGCAAGAAGATGGGCGTCAGCGCGGCGGTCGAGTCGGACGCGCCGGTGGACTTCGGCGGCCTGTTCCGCGACGCGGACAAGGCGCTCGAGTCGAACATGGCCAACATCGAGGTGAAGCAGAAGGCTGGCGGCGGCATCGCCGGCAACCTGGCGCGCCTCAAGAAGCTCAAGGGCGGCGGCTAGGCCGCCCCATCGCAACATTCGCAACGAGAACTTCCGGGGAGCAAGGCGGAGAGCAATGACGCAGCACCAGAATCACGACGATCCCAGCATCGACCATGGCGCCGACACGGCCGTGGCCCTCGGCAAGGGCCTCGACGTCGGCACGGCGAATCTCGCCGCCGCGGTCCAGAACGACGAAGGCGGCATCACGGTGACCGTGGAACGCAACGCGTTCCTCGACATCCCGAGCGACGTCTACAGCAAGAACATGCTGACGAAGCTCAAGGTGCCCTACGTCGTGCACAACAACAAGCTCGTCGTCATCGGCGAGGCCGCCTTCGAGCTCGCCAACGTGTTCGGCCGCGAGACGCGGCGGCCGATGAGCGACGGCCTGATCAGCCCCAACGAGCAGGACGCGCTGCCGATGATGAAGATGATCATCGGCAAGATCCTCGGCGAGCCGCGGGTGCCCGGCGAGAACTGCTACTTCTGCGTGCCGGCGCCCTCGCTCGACGTCGACAACAACGTCGTCTACCACCAGGGCCTGTTCGAGAGCCTCATCAACAAGATGGGCTACACCGCCCACGCCATCAACGAGGCGCACGCGGTGATCTTCGCCGAGCTGGCCGAGAACGACTTCACCGGCATCGGGCTGTCGTTCGGCGGCGGCATGGCCAACGCCTGCATCGCCTACAAGTCGATCCCGTGCCTGTCGTTCTCGGTCGCCCGCGGCGGCGACTGGATCGACAAGAACGTCGCCAACGTGCTCGGTTGCCCGCGCAGCAAGGCGACCCACATCAAGGAGCGCGGCATCGACATCCGCGACCCGAAGAGCCGCGAGGAGGAAGCCGTCGCGATCTACTACCGCAGCCTGATCAACTACGTGCTGCAGAACATCAAGACGCGCTTCGAGTCCGGCCAGAACATGCCGAGCTTCAACACGCCGATCGACATCGCCTGCGCCGGCGGCACGTCGATGGTCGGCGGCTTCATCGAGGTCTTCCGCGACGAGTTCGCGAAGATCGACTTCCCGATCCCCGTCGGGCGGATCTTCCGCAGCGAAGAGGCCCTGACCGCGGTCGCCAAGGGCTGCCTGGTCGCGGCCGCGATCGGCGAGGCCTGAGCCAGCCGAACCAACCGCCGGGCGCTCGCCCGGCGGTCAGCGCGCGGCGCCGGCGATCTGGCGTCCGGCCGCGAACACCGCGGCGAACACCTCGCGCAGGCATGCGGCCGGACAGCCGTCCGCCGGGGCCGCGGCCAGGATCCGCGCCAGCATCTCGGCCTCGCGGGCCGGATCGACGGCGGGCAGCCCGCGGGCGTGCTTCCAGGCGCCGATCGTGTGCACCAGGCGCGCCCGTTCGTGCAGCACGGCGGCGAGGCGGAGGTTGCAGACGTCCATAGCCGCGCGCCAGCGCGCCAGTTGCTCGTGGTCTTCCATGCGCCGGGTCCCTGGCACCCGGTTGCGGGTGCGTCGTCGCTGCGGATACTACCCGCCGCCGATGTCCGGCCGTCCGCGCAAACCCGAGGTGCTCGCGCCCGCCGGCTCGCTGCCGGCGCTGCGCGCCGCCCTGCAGCATGGCGCCGACGCGGTCTACTTCGGCCTGCAGGACGGCTTCAACGCGCGGGCGCGTGCGGCGAACTTCGCGCTGGCCGACCTGCCGGCCGTGGTCGCCCGCTGCCACCGGGCCGGTGCGCGCGCCTACGTCACCCTGAACACGCTGGTGTTCGAACCGGAGCTGCCGGCGCTGGAGCGCGTGCTGCGGGCCATCGCCGCGGCCGGGGTCGACGCCCTGATCGTGCAGGATCCGGCCGTGTGCCTGCTCGCGCACGCGGTCTGCCCGGAACTCGAACTGCACGCCAGCACGCAGATGACGATCGCCGAGCCGGCGGCGGCGGCGTTCGCCGCCGGGCTCGGGGTCCGGCGCATCGTCGTGCCACGCGAACTGTCGGTCGACGAGATCCGCGCGTTCGCCGCCGGCACGCCGCTCGAGCTCGAGGTGTTCGTGCACGGGGCGCTCTGCGTGTCGTGGAGCGGGCAGTGCCTGACCAGCGAGGCGTGGGGCGGCCGCTCGGCGAATCGCGGCCAGTGCGCCCAGAGCTGCCGCATGCCCTATGAGCTGGTCCTCGACGGCGAGCGGCGCGACCTCGGGGACGTGCAGTACCTGCTGAGTCCGAAGGACCTCGCCGGCGTGCGCGCCGTGCCCGATCTGCTGGCGATCGGCGTGCACGGCCTGAAGATCGAGGGCCGGCAGAAGGGGCCCGCCTACGTCGCGACGGCCACCGGTGGCTATCGGCGCTGGGTCGATTCGCTGGCGGCGGACGGCGACCGCAAGGCCGCCGAACGCCAGCTCGCCCAGGATCTGCTGGCGATGTCGCTGGCCTACTCGCGCGGCTTCTCGGACGGCTTCCTCGGCGGCAGCGACCACCAGGCCCTGGTCGAAGGCCGCTTCCCGAAACACCGCGGCGTGCTGGTCGGCCGCGTCGTGCAGAAGGAGGGCAACGCAGTGCTGGTGCTCCCGGATCCCGAGGGCCGGCCGTGGACGGGCGCGCTGGCGCTGCGGCAGCGGCCGCCGGGGCCGACCGGCGAGCGCAGCGCCGAGCTCGCTCCGGCCGGCGAACAGGCAGCGCTCGAACTGCGGCCCGGCATGGGCGTCGTGTTCGACCAGGGCGAGCCGGAGGACCAGCACGAACCCGGCGGCGCGCTCTTCCACGTCGAGCGGCGCGGCGGCGCGCTGCGCCTGGGCTTCGGCCAGCCGGGCCCCGACCTGGCCAGGGTGCGCGTCGGCGACCGGGTGTGGGCGACCAGCGACCCGGTGCTGGCCGCGGCGGTCCAGCGCGAGGTGCGCGAGACCGCGCCGGAACCCGAAGGGCGCCTGCCGATCGACCTGCAGGTCGCGGGCCGGGCGGGCGAGCCCCTGGTGGTGCACGCGCTCTGCGGCGGGCACGTGGCCGTGGCAGCGACAGCCGTGCCGCTGCAGCCGGCGCGCGGCGCCGGACTGGAGGCCGGGCTGCTGGCGGACAAGGTCGGGGCGTTCGGGGGCACGCCGTTCCGGTTGGGGCGGCTCGACGTGTCCCGGTTGGCGCCCGGCCTGCACGCGCCGGCGAGCGAGCTGAAGGAACTGCGACGCCGTCTGGTCGCCGCCCTGCTGCCGGCGATCGAGCGCGGTCCGGAACGACGGCTCGAGGCACGACCGGCGCTGCCGCGGGTGCGCGAGTCGCAGGCGGGCTTGGACCCGCTGCCGGCGGGGGAGCCGGCGCTGGTGCCGCTGGTCCGCAGCGAGACGCAGCTCGAGGCGGCGTTGGCCGGCGGTTGCGCCGAGGTCGAACTCGACTGGATGGAGTTCACCGGGCTCGGGCGCGCCGTCGACCGCGCCCGCCGCGCGGGCGCTCGCATCACGCTCGCCACGACGCGGGTCGGGAAACCCGGCGAGGAAGCGCTGGTCGAGCGCCTCCGGCGGCTGGCCCCGGACGCGATCCTGGTGCGCCACCTCGGCGCCCTGATGCGCTGCCTCGAGTTCCGGGCGGCGGGGGATCGCTTCCGCCTGCACGGCGACTTCTCGCTCAACGCGACCAACTCGCTGACCGCGCGCCACCTGCTCGGGCTCGGGCTCGACACGATCACGGCGGCGTTCGACCTCGACGAGGCGCAGCTCGCGGCGCTGGCGGCCGCCGTGCCGGGGGGGCGGCTCGCCGTGGTCGTGCAGCACCGCATCCCGACCTTCCACACCGAGCATTGCGTCTATGCGCACCTGCTGAGCCAGGGCCGCGACTACCGGTCGTGCGGACGACCTTGCGAGCGGCACCAGCTGGCCCTGCGGGACCACCAGGGGCGCGAGCATCCGGTGATCGTCGACGTGGGGTGCCGCAACACCGTCTTCCACCATGCGCCGCAGCAGAGCGCGGCCTGGGTCGGCGGCCTGCTCGCCCAGGGCGTGCGCCGGTTCCGGGTCGAGTTCGTGCGCGAGGGGGCGGCGGAGGTCGAACGCACGCTGGCTGCCTGGCGTGACCTGCTGGCGGGTCGTGCGGATGCCGAGGGCCTGGCGCGCCGCACCGGCGCGACCAGCCAGTTCGGCGTCGCCCAGGGCGGCATGCGCCTGCTGGCCGAGTGAGGCGACCCGTGGCCGGGGAGCTGGCGCCGCCGGCGGCCGCGAGTGCGCCTCAGGCGTCGCCGGGCGGCTTGGGGGCCGCCGGCGCGGCCGCCGCGCCCAGCCGGCGGAGGAAGCCGCAGTAGCTGGCGGCGAACGCGCACGCGGCATGCCAGGCCGTGCGCAGCGCCCAGCTGGTCTCGCTCGGCCGGTGGGGTTCGAGCACCAGCTCGAACACGCCCCCGAACAGCGCGGCGAGCCCGCCGACCAGGGCCGCGGCGATCGTCGCCAGGGCGACCGGATTGCTGCCCGCCGGCAGCGCGGGCAGCGGCCGCGGCGGGCGCAGCCGTCGGCCCAGCGTCGACAGGGCCGCGGCGGCGGCGGCGACGACGAGCAGTTCGAACGGCGTCAGCGCGCGGCCGCGGAAGTGGGCGACCCCGGCCACCCACAGCACGGCGATGGCGAGCGGCAGCAGCGCCAGCAGGCGGCGGAACCAGGTCGGCCCCATGGCGCCACGCTACAGGGTGATGACCTTCGCCGCGCGGCCGAGTTCGCGCACGATCGTGTCCATGTCGGACACGGCGCCGACGGCCGGCGTGATGCCGTAGTGGGCGAGACAGGTGCCGCAGGGCAGCACGTCGACGCCGCGTTCCTCGAGCAGGCGCAGTTCGGCGAGCACCGGCGAGTCCGGCGCGACCAGGCGCACGCCGGCGTTGTAGCAGGCGATCGCGGCCAGGCCCGGCAGGGTGATGGCCTTCCTCAGGAACGTGCCCAGGACCTTCTGGCCGAGTTGCCGGTCGCCGTGGCCCATCTGGTCCTGGTTCAGGACGAGGATCGTGTCCATCGGCGCATCGTCGGCCTGCCGCCGGCGCGGCGCCAGCACCGAACAACGCGCTTCCGCCCCGACCGTGGCCTCCGTAGCCTCTCGGCCCTCTGCTCCGCAGGCATCCCCCATGAACGTACTCGTCGTCGGCTCCGGTGGCCGGGAGCACGCGCTGTGCTGGAAGATCCGTCGCTCGCCGCTGGTGCGGCGCCTGTTCTGCGCCCCGGGCAATCCCGGTACGGCAGCCGTCGCCGACAACGTCGACCTCGCCGCCGACGACCTGCAGGGGCTGGTGCGCTTCGCCACCGACGAGAAGATCGACCTGACGGTGGTGGGGCCCGAGGGGCCGTTGTGCCTCGGCATCGTCGACGTGTTCCGCCAGCACCAGCGCCTCTGCTTCGGTCCCGACAAGGCGGCGGCGGAGATCGAGGGCAGCAAGGCGTTCGCGCGCGAACTGTGCCGTCGCCACCGCATCCCCGGGCCCAACTACTGGACCTTCGACGACCACGTGCAGGCGCGCGCGTTCCTCGACAACCGCGAGGACGGGCCGATCGTCGTCAAGGCGTCGGGGCTGGCGGCCGGCAAGGGCGTCACGGTGTGCCGCACGAGCGCCGAAGCCAAGGTCGCCGCCATCGACTGCCTGGAGAAGAACCGGTTCGGCAGCGCCGGGGCGACGGTGGTGTTCGAGGAGTTCCTCGAGGGCCAGGAGGTGTCGCTGATCACCCTGACCGACGGCCAGACGATCGTGCCGCTCGAGCCCGCCCGCGACCACAAGGCCGTGGCCGACGGCGACAAGGGGCCCAACACCGGCGGCATGGGCGTGGTCACGCCGGTGGCGCTGATGCCGCGCATGGCGGCGCAGATCGAGAGCCAGATCGTGTTCCCGACCGTGCACGCGATGAACCGCGAAGGACGCCCGTTCCGCGGCTTCCTCTACGCCGGCCTGATGCTGACCGCGCAGGGGCCACGGGTGCTGGAGTACAACTGCCGGCTCGGCGATCCCGAGACGCAGCCGCTGCTGCTGCGGCTGCAGAGCGACCTGGTGCCCTACCTGCTGGCGACCGCGGAAGGGCGCCTGGCCAGCCTCGAGGCGCCGGTCTGGGACCCGCGCGTCGCCGTCTGCGTCGTGGCCTGCAGCGGCGGCTATCCCGGCGACTACCGCCAGGGCCTGCCGATCTTCGGTCTCGACCGGGTCGAGACCGCCGACGACCTGCAGGTCTTCCACGCCGGCACCACCCGCAAGGGCGGCGACCTGCTCACCGCCGGCGGGCGGGTGCTGGCCGTGACCGCTCTCGGCACCGACGTCGAGGCCGCCCGAGCCCGCGCGTACGCCGCGTTGCAGCGGATCGAGTTCGCCGGCATGCACTACCGCACCGACATCGGTCGACGCCCGTGAGATGCCCGCGGCAGCGCAGTATCCTGCGGCGACGGTGAAGCCCGAGCCGGAACAGCGCATCGTCGAGCGCCACCTGCGCCAGCGTGGCTTCCGGTGGACGAGCCAGCGCGCGCTGATCGTGCGCACCGCGCTGGCCACCCACGACCACTTCACCGCCGACCAGCTGCTGCTGCGCTGTCGCCGGTCCGATCCGCGCGTGTCCCGGGCCACGGTCTACCGCACGCTGACGGTGCTCGAGCAGGCCGGGGTCGTCGCCGGGCTGGAGACGGGCGATGGCGGCCGTCGCTTCGAGCACGTGATCGGTCACGACCACCACGACCACATGGTGTGCCGCGTGTGCGAGCGGATCTTCGAGTTCTGCGACCAGGAACTCGAGCGGCGCCAGGAGGCGGCGGCGCGCCGGATCGGCTTCCGGATCGAGCGCCACAGCCTGCGCATCCACGGCGTCTGCCGGGCGTGCCAGCGCGGGCGGCAGGACGGCTGACGTGGCGGCGCCGCGCGTGCTGGTGGTCGACGACGAGCCGGACCTGGCCGAGTCCTGCGCCTACTTCCTGACCAGGGCGGGCTACGCGGCCCGCACGGCGGGTTCGGCGGTCGAGGCGCAGGAGCGCATGGCCGCGGAGGCGTTCGACGTGGTGGTCACCGACGTGCGCATGCCGCGCATGTCCGGCATGGAGCTGCTGGCGACGATCAAGCAGCGCGACCCCGACGTCGAGGTGCTGCTGCTCACCGGCTACCCCGACCTGCCGACGGCGGTGGCGGCGATCAAGCAGGGCGCCTTCGACTACCTGGCCAAGCCCTACGCCGAGAAGGACCTGCTCGACCGGGTCGCGAAGGCGCTGGCGCACCGGCAGATGAAGGCGCGCAACGAGGGGCTGCGCGAGCGGCTCCGCTCGGGCGCCGCCGGCCGGCGCCTGGTGCACCGTTCGGCGGCGTTCGCGGCGACGATCGAGATGCTCGAGCGGGCCGCGCGCACCGATGCTTCGGTGCTGCTGATCGGGGAGAGCGGCACCGGCAAGGAGCTGCTCGCGCACCATCTGCACGACGTCAGCGTGCGGCACGGGAAGCCCTTCGTGCCGGTCGACTGCGCCTCGGTGCCCGCCGAGCTGTTCGAGAGCGAGCTGTTCGGCCACGCCAGGGGCGCGTTCACCGGCGCCGTGGGCGAGAAGCTGGGCCTGTTCCAGGTCGCCGATGGCGGCACCCTGTTCCTCGACGAGGTCGGGGAACTGCCGCTGGCCTTCCAGCCGAAGCTGCTGCGCGCGATCCAGGAGCGCTCGGTGCGGCCGGTCGGCAGCAGCGAGCAGCGCGCGGTCGACGTGCGCATCGTCGCCGCGACCAACCGCAACCTGCAGCGGGAGGTCGACGCGGGGCGGTTCCGCGCCGACCTGTTCTACCGGCTCGACGTGGTGCGCATCGAGGTGCCGCCGCTGCGCGAGCGTGCGGGCTGCGTGGACGCGCTCGTGGAGCACTTCCTGGCCCGGTTCGGCGCGCCGCAGGGGATCCACCGCATGTCGTCCGAAGCCGCCGAGGTGCTGCGCGCCTACGCCTGGCCGGGCAACGTGCGCCAGCTGCGCAACGCGATCGAGCGCGCCTGCGCGCTCGGCCACGCGCCGGAACTGCGGCTCGCCGACCTGCCGGCCGAGCTGCGCGGACAGGATGGGGCGGTGGGCAGCCCGCCCGGCGGGGAGGTCGGCGGCACGTTCCAGGAGATGAAGGCCCGGCGCATCGCGGCGATGGAACAGAGCTACATCGAAGGCCTGCTGAAGAAGCACCTCGGCAACGTCACCCACTGCAGCGAGGAAGCCGGCATGGCGCGCAGCGCGTTCCAGAAGTTGATGCAGAAGTACGGCATCCGCAGCAGCGACTTCCGCGCCTGAGAGCCCGGGAGGGAATCAGGTACGCGCTCTCGGGATGCCATCTGGCGGCCGCCTGCGCGGCCGCGCAGAGCTCTCGAGCGGATTCTCCCTCCAGCTCCGAGCCGCTCCTCGGCGCGCGGCCGGGTCGCGCTCCCTGGCGCCGGGGAGGCCGGTCAGGGCGCCTTCGCCATCGCCTGGCGTTCGCCGAGCAGCACGCTCGCCTTGCGGGGCGGCAGCAGGTGGCTGGCCGCGCCGGCGCGCACGCGGGCGACGGCCTCGTCGACGTCGTCGGTCAGCAGCAGGCGGTCGAGGTCCTTGGCGTCGATCGTCCCCATCGCCACCATGCGGTCGCGCAGGAAGGCGAGCAGCGGCTGCCAGTAGTCGACGCCCATCAGCACGAGCGGGAAGTCCTCGATCTTGCCGGTCTGGATCAGCGTCGCCGCTTCGAACAGTTCGTCCATCGTGCCGAAGCCGCCGGGCAACACGACGAAGGCATAGCTGTACTTCACCAGCATGACCTTGCGGACGAAGAAGTAGCGGAACTCGACGAAGCGATCGAGGTAGGGGTTCGGCTGCTGCTCGTGCGGCAGCGTGATGTTGCAGCCGACGCTGAGCCCGCCGCCGTCACGGGCGCCGCGGTTGGCGGCCTCCATGACGCCGGGGCCGCCGCCGGTGAGGATCGTGAAGCCGGCGCGGGCGAGTTCGGCGCCGAGCCGTCGCGCCAGCCGGTAGTGCGGATGGTCCTCGCCGAAGCGGGCCGAGCCGAACACGGTCACGCAGGGCGGCAGGAAGTGAAGCGCGCGGAAACCCTTGATGAACTCGGCGCCGATGCGCAGCACGCGCGCCAGCTCGGCGAAGCGGCTGCGCGGGCCGGCGAGGAAGCGGCGCTCGGCGGGGTCGCGGGACCGGTGGCCCCAGTCGGGATCGACGCGATCGTCGGGCCTCGTCACGGCGCCTCCGCGGCGGCGAAGTGCACGGCGAACACCGGCGTCAGCGGAAAGGCCCGGCGCATCGCCGTCGGGTCGTTGTCGCGCAGGGCGGCGACGGTCGCGGCGTCGACCGGCGCGACCGTGGGCGGTGCCAGGTGCATCGCGGGCACCAGGGTGGCGAAGGGGGTCAGCGACGCGAGCCAGCCGAGCGGGCCGGCCATCACCGACGTGTCCGATTGCACCACGCTGGTGGCGGCGATCGCGGTGCTGAACAGGATGTCGACCGGCTCGAGCAAGAGGCCGAACACCACCTGCTGCACGAGGCCGATGTCCCAGGTCTCCTCGTTGCCGTCCCACAGGAGGCCATGCGGGACGTGGTAGTCGACGCGCACGGCGTGACGCTCGCCGTCGGGCAGCGCCAGCACGACGTCCCGGTGCAGGACGAGGAGGCAGCTGCCGCAGGCGCCCTGGGGCAGCACCGCGCCGATCGCCAGCGCCAGGACCGGCAGCCGCCGGGGGGCGTTGCCGCTACGGCTCACTTCTTCTTGGCGCCCTTGCCGCGACCGGTCAGGAGCAGCAGCAGGCCGAGGCCGGTGCTGCCGCCGCGGATGCCCCACGCCACCCCCTCGCCCCACGAGTCGACCCAGCGCAGCTGCTCGACGCCGGGTTCGACGAAGTGCAGCACCAGCGTGGCGGCGCCGAACAGGAACAGCAGGAGGCCGAGCAATCGCATGGCGCGAACGATAGCCGTCCCGTGGCGGCGGCCCAAGCACGCAGTCGCCGGCGGGGGAGCTGCGCCCCGTCGGGACGCGGTGGCGCGGGCTCAGCTCTCCGCGCGCGCGGTGGCCACCATGGTGCGGAACACCACCATGCCGTCGCCATCGGCGGGCAGCTCGCCGCGGTCGAGCGCCGTGCGGCGCCAGTCCGGCATGTGGGTCGGCAGGTAGCTGCGGTCGGGGTGCGGCATCACGCCCAGCACGCGGCCGCTGTGGTCGGTCAGCCCGGCGATGCCGAGCGGGGCGCCGTTCGGGTTCTGCGGGTAGTGCTCCGTCGGCCGGCCCTGCTCGTCGACGTAGACCGCGGTCGCGTAGCCCTCGTCGACCAGGAGCCGCTGCAGCGTGGCGTCGCGCGCGACCAGCCGGCCCTCGCCGTGGGCGGCCGGCCAACGCAGGGTCAGGCCGGCGGGCAGGAAGGTGCAGCGCGACTTCGTCGTCCGCAGCGTGACCCAGCGGCACTCGTAGTGGCCGCTCAGGTTGTGCGTCAGCGAGACCTCCTCCTCCAGCCGGCCGCGGGTGCACGGCAGGAGGCCGAGCCGGACAAGCACCTGGAAGCCGTTGCAGATGCCGAGCACGAGGCCGCCGCGGCCGACGAAGCCGAGCAGGCGTGGGCCGAGCGCGGCCTTCATCTCCTGGGCCAGCACGCGCCCGGAGCCGATGTCGTCGCCGTACGAGAAACCGCCTGGCACCGCCAGGATCGCGTAGCGGTCGAGCCGCTCCGGAGCGGCGAGCAGCTGGCGGATGTGCACGAACTCCGGCGCGCCCCCGGCGCGCGCGAACGCGTGCAGCGTCTCGCGTTCGCAGTTGATGCCGGGCGCGCGCAGCACGAGCACCTTGGGCGCGCTCATCGGCCTGCCTCCGGCGCCAGCGTGCCATCGAGGTCGAGCGGCCGTTTCCAGGCGCGCTCGACGGCGTCGAGCCCCACCTGCGCCAGCAGCCTGCCGTCGCGGTGGAACACCAGCTCCGGCGCCGGCGTCACCTCGCCGACGACGGCGAACGGCACCTGGTGGAGATTCGCCTGCAGGTCGGCGAGGCGGTCGGCGGCGACCTCGAGCAGGATGCGGCTCGCGGACTCGCTGAACAGGATCTGCTCGGGCCGGTCGACGCCGCCCTCGCGCGGCACCGCCGCGAGGTCGATGCGCGCGCCGAGCCGGCCGCCGAGCGCCATCTCGGCGGCGGCGACGCCGAGCCCGCCCTCGCTGAGGTCGTGCGCCGCCAGCACGCAGCCGGCCGCGATCGCGCGGTGCACGCCGTGCAGCACGTCGCGGCCGAGGGCGTGGTCGACGCGCGGCGCGCGGGCGCCGAGAGCGCCCTTCGTCTTCCAGTAGACGCTGCCGCCGAGTTCGTCCTTGGTGACGCCGACCAGCACCAGCCTCGAGCCCGCGCGCTTGCAGTCGCTGGTCAGCGTGCGGCGCACGTCGGGGATCACCGACATCGCCGTGACCAGGATGCAGCCCGGTATGCGGATCACGCGGTCGGGCGCCCCGGGGCTGCCGGCGACGCGGAACTCGTTGTGCAGCGAGTCCTTGCCGGACACGAACGGCGTGCGGTAGGTCAGCGCCAGGGCGCACAACGCATCGGTCGCGCGCACCAGCTCGCCGAGCGCCTGCGGGTCCTTGGTGCTGCCCCAGCAGTAGTTGTCGAGGATGGCGGTGTAGTCGGGATCGCCGCCGGCGGCGACCAGGTTGCGCATCGCCTCGTCGAGGGCGCATTCCGCCATCGCCGCCGGGTCGATGCGGCTGTAGCGCGGGTTCAGGCCGTTGGCGAGCACGATGCCACGCCAGGAGCCGAGCTTCGGCGCCAAGACGGCCGCATCGGCGGGGCCATCGTTGGCGACGCCGCACAGCGGCTTGCCGGCCGAGCCGGCCTGCACTTCGTGGTCGTACTGGCGCACGATCCACTCCTTGCTGCAGACGCCGGGGTCGGCCAGCACCGCCAGCAGGGCGCCGGCGAGGTCGGCCTCGGGCTCGAGCTGCGGTTCGGCGTGGCGGGGCGGCGTCCACTTCGCCTCGCGCGTCTGCACCGGCAGGCCGTCGTGCAGGAAGCGCAGGTCGAGGTCGGCGTGCCGGGTGCCGGCGTAGTGCACCACGAGCCGCCCCGTGGCGGTGAACGCACCCAGCACGGTCGCCTCGCAGGCCTCCTCGGCGCAGACCTGCAGCAGGCGCGGCAACCGGTCGGGCGGCACCGCCAGCACCATGCGCTCCTGCGCCTCGCTGATCCAGATCTCCCAGGGCGCGAGGCCGCGGTACTTGAGCGGCGCGTGCCGGAGTTCGACCTCGGCGCCGAGGCCTTCGGCCATCTCGCCGATCGCCGAACTGAAACCGCCGGCGCCGCAGTCGGTGATCGCCGAGAACAGGTCCTCGTCGGCGCAGCGCAGCACGGCGTCCATGACCTTGCGTTCGGTGATCGGATCGCCGATCTGCACCGCGCCGGAGCTCAGGGTCTCGCTCTCGGTGTGCAGTTCGAGCGAGCTGAAGGTGGCGCCGTGGATGCCGTCGCGACCGGTGCGGCCGCCGAGCGCGACGATCGCGTCGCCGGCGCGCGGCTGCTTCCGCGCCCGCGCCGTCGGCAGCATGCCGACGTTGCCGACGTAGACGAGCGGGTTGCCGACGAAGAGCTCGTCGAAGTGCACGCTGCCGTTCACGGTCGGGATGCCCATCGGGTTGCCGTAGTCGCGCACGCCGGCGACGACACCCTTCAGCACGGTCAGCGGGTGCAGGCAGCCGGGCGGCACGCGGTCCGCGGGCAGGTCCGGCGGCGCGAGGCAGAAGACGTCGGTGCTGGCGATCGGCCGCGCGCCGAGGCCCGTGCCGAGCACGTCGCGGATCACGCCGCCGACGCCGGTGCCGGCGCCGCCGAACGGCTCGATCGCCGATGGCCGGTTGTGCGTCTCGACCTTGATGCAGACCGAGTCCTCGTCGTCGAAGCGGATCACGCCGGCGTTGTCGGTGAACACGCTGACGCAGAAGTCGCGGTCGAGCGTGCGCGTCACGTGCGCGATCGTGCTCTTCAGCAGGTTCTGGATCGTGCGGCCGTCGCAACGCACGTTGCCGGTCAGGGTCTTGTGCTTGCAGTGTTCGCTCCAGGTCTGCGCCAGCGTCTCGAGCTCGAGGCGGGTGGGCGCGCGGCCGAGGGCGCGGAAGTGGGCCTGGATCGCCGCCATCTCGGTGCCGTCGAGCGCGAGGCCGCCGTCGCGGGACAGGCGTTCGAGCCCGGCGGCGTCCAGCGCGGCGAGGTCGACCTCCCGCACCGCCAGGTCGGGCGGCGGCGGATCGCCAGGCAGGCCCGTCGGCAGGGCGTCGAGCTGCACCTCCTGGACGACGTCGTTGGCCAACGCCTTGCGCGCTGCCTGCAGCAGCCGCGCCGGAGCGACGGTGCCGGCGACGTCGAACACCCGGTAGGTGCCGGTGGCGACCAGCGGCAGTTGCAGGTCGCCGAGCGCCTTCTGCACCGAGTGCGCGACCGGATCGGTGACGCCGGGGCGCGGCACCACGACGACGGCATGGCTGCCGGCCGCAGGAGGCGGCGGCGTGTCGCCGGGTGCGTGCACGGCGAACGCCTCGACCACCGGGTCGCAGAGCACGGCGCCGGCGAACGTCTGCACCTGCGCCGCCGCCAGTTCGCCGCCGAGCAGGTAGCCGCGGCGGCTGCGCACCCGCGTGACGCCGTCGAGGCCGGCGCTGCGCAGGGAGCGCAAGGCCGCGTCGCCGATCGGATCGGGTTGGTCGGGCCGAGCCACGACGTCGATGCGCCACGCCTGCATCGGCGGCACGATGCCGGCCGCTGCGGAGTGGCGCAAGCATGCGGGGCGCCAATGCGGTGGGCCGGAGAACGCGCCAGCACCGGTCGTCGCGGGCGACATCGGGCGCAGCGCCATCGCCGCTGCACGGGTAGACTGCTCGGCTCCCTGCCCGCCCGTCCACGCCGCCAACATGCTCCGCAGTTCCTTCGCCCTGACCACCCTCCTGTCGCTCGCCGCGCCGGCCGCCGCGCAGTGTCTCTCCGCCAGCAGCCCCGGCACGACCCTTGGCTCCGGCGACGACGTGCTGTTCGGTCCGGTGGCCATGGGCATCACGTTCCCGCTGGCGGGCGTCGCGGGTCCGCTCACGCATTGCGTCGTCAGTTCGAACGGCGTGCTCTATCTCACCAGCGGCGGCGCCGCGGTCGACGCCGCGGCGAACCACTACGGCAACCTGCCTTCCCGCATGTCGGGGGCGGCGGGCGCCTCGCCGCGGGTGGCGCCCTACTGGTCGGACCTGGTGCTCGCCGGGCCCGCGGGCTTCGTCGCCATCGACACCTCGGTCGCCGGCCGCTGCGCCGTGACCTGGGTCGAGGCGAACGAGTTCCTGCAGGCGCCGAAGAAGAGCTTCCAGGCCGAGCTGTTCAGCACCGGCGTGGTGCGGTTCTCGTACTCGGCGGGCATGGCCAGCGATGGCCTGCCGGCCCTCGTCGGCGTCTCGGTCGGCAACGGCACGGCCCTGCCGCCGGCCAGCGACCTGTCGGCCGGCCCGACGACGGCGACCGGGATCACCTTCCAAGCGTTCGACGCGCTGAACGTCCCCTTCGATCTGCCGGGCGCGGCGCTGACGCTCACGCCGAGCGGCGCCGGTTTCCAGGTGGCCACGACCTGCGCGCCCGCGGCGCACACGACGATGGGCAGCGGTTGCTACGCGCTGGCCAGGGAGTCGTTCTACCAGTTCTTCCCGACCGCGGCGGCGGCGGCGGCGGCGCTGAACGGGCAGTCGATGCGGCTCGTGCCGAACGCCACCGGCTACAGCGCCACCTGGGGCGGCGGCACCTACGTGGCGCCGCCGGTCAGCGCGACGACGCTGGCGCCGAACGACGACGACGAAGCGGCGGTGGTGCTGCCGTCGGCGTTGCCGGTTCCCGGCGGCGCGGCGCCAGTCCTCTACGTGCACACCAACGGCTTCGTGTCGACGGCGTTCGGCAACGACAACGGCGCCTGGAACTCGCCGGCCTTCAACGACTACACGCCCAGCCCGCAGTTCCGCAACGCGCCGGCGGCGGCGTTCTGGTCGTGGCACGACTACACGCCGGTGCAGGGCGGCCGCATCAAGCACCACCAGGCGGTGGTCGGCAGCGACACGATCCTCTACGTCACCTGGGACGCGGTCGAGAGCTACGCCGTGCCCGAGACCACGAACCCGAGCACGTTCCAGTTCCAGTTCAACCTGACGACCGGCGCGGTCACCTACGTGTGGCAGAGCCTGACCGCGATCGGCACCGGCCAGAGCCCTGTCCTGCCCGAGTCGCACCTGATCGGCTATTCGCCCGGCGGGGCCTCCCTGGACCCCGGTTCGGTGGCGCTCTCGGCGGCGCTGCCGCTGTCGACCGGCCCCGACCTGCTGCCGCTGGCCCTGGCCGCCGCGCCGGCGCCGGTGATCAACCCGTCGACGGTGGTCACCTACACCGCCACCAACCTGCCCGAGTTCGTGCCGCTGTCCGGCGTGCATCTGGCGACGCTGTTCCTCAGCGTCAATCCGCTGCCGGGCGGGGCGGACCTCGGCTTCCTCGGCGCGCCCAACTGCGCCAGCTACCTGGTGACGCTCGACCTGGATCTCGGTGGCCAGCTGACGTTCGCGCCGACGGCGGCCTGGAACCTGACCTACGACAACGTGCTGTTCGCGCCGGGCAACGTGATCGGCGCGCAGGCGGTGGCGCTGATCACGCCCAACTCGCTGCCCAACGGCCAGAACGCGTTCGGCCTGACGGTCAGCAACGGCGTGCGCAGCTACGTCAACGGCTTCTGACGCCCGCGTCGGTCAGTAGCTCTCGTCGGCGTTCGGGAACGAGCCGTCGCGCACGTCGCGGCAGTAGTCGCCGACCGCCTTGCCGATCGCGTCGGCGAGTTCGAGGTAACGACGGGCGAAGCGCGGCCGGAAGCGCGTGAACAGCCCGAGCAGGTCGTGGGTGACGAGGATCTGGCCGTCGACGTGCGGCCCGGCGCCGATGCCGATGACCGGCACCTCGACGGCCGCCGTGACCTGCTGGCCGAGCGTGGCCGGGACCTTCTCGAGCACCAGCGCGAACACGCCGGCCTGGGCCAGCGAGCGGGCGTCGTCGACGATCCGCCGCTGCTCGGCAGCCTCCTGGCCGCGCGCCTGGTAGGAGCCGAACTGGTGGATGCTCTGCGGCGTCAGGCCCAGGTGCCCCATGACGGGGATGCCCGCGTGCACGAGCCGCTGCACGGTTGCCGCGAACGGCGCGCCGCCTTCGAGCTTCACGGCTTCGACCCGGCCCTCCTTGAGCAGGCGGCCGGCGTTGCGCAGCGCGTCCTCGGGGCCGATCTGGTAGCTGAGGAACGGCATGTCGCCGACGACCAGCGCGCGCCTGGCCGCGCGGGCGACCAGTTCGCAGTGGTAGACCATCTGGTCCATCGTGACCGACACCGTGGTGTCGTGGCCCTGCAGCACGGTCGCCACCGAGTCACCGACCAGCAGCACGTCGACGCCGGCGCGGTCGAGCAGGCCGGCGAGCAGGTGGTCGTAGGCCGTCAGCGCGGTGATCCGCCGGCGCTGCGCCTTCAGCGCGCGCAACGTCGCGGTCGTGACCTTGGCGCTGTCGGCGGCGCGGCTCACCAGTCTCCGAACGTGTCGTCGTCGCGCGGGGGCGGTGGCGGCGGTGCGCTCGGCCCGCTGTCGCCGCCCGGCGGCGGCGGGGGACGGTAGTCGTCGACGCCATCCTGCGGCACGCGCGGGCTCCGGCGCTTGGGCCGACCCTGGCCTTCGACGATGCTGCCGAAGGTCGGCACCCGCTTGGGATCGAGTTCCACGTCGAAGGCGGAGAGGTCGAGCGGCGCCGGCTCGATCACGTCGATCTTGCCGCGGCGATCGCGGTAGCGCGGCACGACGTCGACGTCGCGCGGGCCGCCGCCGCGGCGGCGCGGATCGCGGTCGCGACGGTTCTCGTGCCGGGAGCCCCCCGGGGGGCGCGGCAGGGCGTCGCCGGGCGGGGGGCCACCGTTGCCCGCATGGTCGCCACCGCGGCTGCGGCCGCGCCGGCCCCGTCGGCGGCGCCGGCGGCTGCCGGCGGTGGCTTCGGCTGCGGCGGCTCCGGCGGCCGGAGCGGCATCTGCCGAGGCTTCACCACCCTCGCCCTCGCTCTCGCCCTCGGGGCCGAACCCGGCTGCATCGGGGTCGGCGACGACGTCGGCCGCCGCCAACGGCTGGTGCGGCATGCCCTCGGCGTCGACGGCTTCGCCGTGCGGCGCCGGCTGGTCGCTGGCCGGGAAGCGCTCGTCGTGGTGGCGTCGGCCGCGGCGGCCGCGCCGCCGTCGGCGCCGCCGCCGGCCGGGTTCGGCATCCCCCGGTTCGCCCGGCGCCGGTTCGACGGCCGTGGCGTCGAAGGGGGATCCGCCGTCGCCCGCGTCGTGCGGGCCGGCAGCGTCCGCGAAGGGATCGTCCGCGGCGCGTTGCGGCATGACCTGCGGCTCCGGTGCGCCGGACTCGTCCTCCGCGCCGGTGGCGTCGCCATCGTCGAGCGCGGCGTTCTCCATGCGTGCAGACGGGTGCACGGAAGACGAAGGGTCGGTCGGGCGACGTCCACGTCGCCGGCGACGTCGCCGTCGGCCGCGTCGCTCGCCCTCGCCCTCGGCTTCGCCCTCGCCGTGGCGGACGTCCTCGGCGGCGCCGTCGCTGGCGGACGCCTGGACGCGGCCCTGCGGCCACGCGGGGGCGGTGTCGTCGTCGACGTCCGTCGGCTCCGGCCCGGCTGCCGTCGTGGCGTCGTCGTCGAGCACGGATTCCCGCTCCTCGTCGCCGTCGACGACCTGGTCGTGCGGGTCTGGATGGTGGCCATCCCGCTCGGAGAGGCGGTACCACTCGTCGACCATCGCCGGATCGCCGCCGAGCGCCTGCAGGCGCAGTTCGAACAGCTCCAGCGCTTCGTCGAAGTAGGGTCCCTGCACGAACCCCGCGACCCGGAACCGCTTGCCCGGCTGGGCGAAACGGTGCTGGACGCCGCAGATGCGCTTCAGGCAGCCGGCATCACGCCGCGGCAGGCGCAGCGCATAGCTCAGCGGCCCGAGCAGTTCCTCGGCCACCGACGATGGACTGCGGTCCGGGGCCGCCTCCGCCCGCGCGAGCACGGGGCAAACCAGCAGCACGCCGAGCAGCACCGCGTTCTGCGGCACATGACCGCCCTGCACCCGGTGGTCGAGCGTCTCGAGCAGGCGCCAGAAGGCGACCCGCTGGTCGTGTCGCGCCGTCTGCAGGAAGTCGGCGAGCACCGGCAGGATGCTGCGCAGGGCGCCGACGTCGCGCAGCAGCTGGAACGACTCGAGGGCGTGGCCGCCGCGCAGCAGGCGCAGCACCTCCTCCAGCAGGCGCGGCGGCGCCGAGCGCACCAGGTCGCCCGCCGTTTCGGCCATCGCCGCGAACGTCTCGGGCTCGATGGTGAAGCCGAGTCGCCCCGCGAACTTCGCCGCCCGCAGGATGCGCACCGGGTCCTCGCGGAAGCGCACCCGGGGATCGCCGATGGTGCGGATCACGCGTGCATGCAGGTCGTCGAGGCCGTTGGTCCAGTCGAGGATGCGGTCGCTGGTCGGATCGAGGAACAGCGCGTTGACCGTGAAGTCGCGGCGCAGTGCGTCCTCCTCCGCGGTGCCGAACTCGTTGTCGCGCGTGATCAGCAGGTCGTCGTCGTTGCCCTCGGTCTGCGGCGTGCGCCGGAACGTCGACACCTCCAGGATCTTGGTGTTGCCGTGGAAGTGCAGATGGGCGAGCTTGAAGCGACGGCCGATGATGCGGCAGTTGCGCGGGAACGTGCGTTTGACCTGCTGGGGGCGCGCGCCGGTGGCGATGTCGTAGTCCTTGGCGGGGCGGCCAAGCAGCAGGTCGCGCACGCAACCGCCGACCAGGTAGGCTTCGAAGCCGCGTGCAATCAGGCGTTGCGTCGCTCGCACGGCATCGCTGTCGAGCCTGCCGAGGTCGGCGCCGGTCGGGGAGAGGATCGTCGGTTCGATCGTCGGAATCCCTTGGCTGGGAAATGGATGAGGTTGGGATTTACTCGGCGGAGCGGGGCCGACACAACCGGATTCCACCGGATGCCGGCGGGCGCGGTCAAAGCTGCAGGCCGCCGTCGATCGTCAGGACCTCCCCGGTGACGTAGGCCGCCGCTGGGGACAGCAGGTGGCGCACGGTGCCGACGACGTCGTCGACGGTGCCCGTCCGTCCGGCCGGTATCTTCGGCAGCAGGCGCCGCTGGCTCTCCTGGTGGCTGTGGGGGTGCACGATCAGGCCCGGGGCGATCACGTTGACCGTGATGGCGTGCGGCGCGACTTCGGCCGCCAACGACCTGGCCAACTGCACGACGGCGGCCTTGGCGGCGAAGTAGACCGGCGCCCGCCGCATGCCGCGTTGCCGGTCGACGCCCGCCGCCGCGAACAGCACGACCCGGCCGGGGCGGCCGGCCGCGACCATCGCCGGCACGATGGTCCGGAGCGTGAGGAACACGCTGTCGACGTTGCTCGCGAACACGTGCCGGTAGGTGTCCAGGTCGGTGCCGAGCAGCGGCAGCTCGGCGAAGTCGCCGACAGCGTGCACCAGCGCGTAGGGGGCGCCGTGCGCGGCCTGGAACGCCGCGAACGCCCGCGCCAGCGCCGCGGGATCGGTGGCGTCGACGCCGCCGGCGCGCGTCCAGACGGTGCACCGGTCGGCGTAGGCCTCGGCGATGGCGCGGCCGATGCCCTGGCCGCCGCCGACGATCAGGATCCGGGGCAGAGCGGTCACGCCCGGTTCACCTCACGACGCGCGCAGCCAGGACAGGATCTCCTTGAGCCGCGGTGGATTGCCCGTCATCAGCACGCCGACGCGGAAGATCCTGCCGGCCGCCTTGAAGGCGAACCAGACGCTGAACAGGATCAGGACGGTGGTCGCCGCGTACTCCCAGGCCGGCGGCGGTCCGCTGGCGCGGTTCATCATCGCGAACGGGGTGTAGAGCGGGATGTAGGTGAACACGCGCGCCATCAGGCCGTTCGGCTCCTGCACCACGGGGATCATCGCGAACAGCGGGATCATCAGCAGCAGGAACACCGGCTGCAGCAGGTTCTGCGCCTCCTTGAGGCTGTTGCAGACCGAACCGATCGCGACCAGGATCGCTGCGAACAGCAGGTAGCCGCTGAGGAAGTAGCCGACGAACGAGGTGAGGTAGAGCGGGTCACCGACGATCTCGGCGAGGTTCCACTCGGCGAGCTTGGGCACCGCCTGCACGCCGAAGTGCACGCCGACGAGGCCGCAGACCGCCCAGGACAGGATCAGGGTCAGGCCGGTGGCGCCGATGCCCCAGATCTTGCCGGCCATCAGCTGGCCTGGCGACACCGACGACAGCAGGACCTCGATGATCCGGTTGCTCTTCTCCTCGACGGTGTTCGTGAGCAGCATCTGCGCCGCCGTGAAGACCGCGATCCACAGCAGGTAGACGAACACGACGGGCGCGAACTTGTTGGCCTTCTGCTCGTCCTTGACGTCCTCGAGCGAACCGTCGGCGGCCACGCGCCTGGGTCTGAAGTGGATCGACTCCTGGATGTGGCGCGCGGTCTCGGGCGCGATCTGTGCGGCCGCGAGGCGCAGCTTGCGCACGACGCGGGTCGCGGCGCCGCCATACCACTCGCTCAGCGCGTTGTCGGTCAGGTTGTTCGAGACGTAGCCGAGCTGCGTCGCGTCGGCGACCGGGTCGCCGGCGAGCACGAAGTACGCGAACAGCCGCCCGGACCGCACGTGTTCGCGCAGGACCTGCTCGCGCTCGGCGGCCGAACCGTGCTCGGCGCCCAGCGCGGCCAGCGGCTCGAAGCGGTACTTCGCCGCCAGCGACTCGACCATGCGCTCGAACCGCGCCGTCTGCTGGGGGTCGGCCTCGGCGGTGACCGCGCCCTCGAGGTCGCGCAGTTGCAGCAGGAGCGTGGCCGGATCGGTCAGGTCGATGGCGTCGAGCGGCGCCAGCTTCGCTTCGGGCACGCCCTGCTCGCTGGCGAAACGGCGCAGCGATGCGATCCGGTCGTTGGCCCGGGCATTGGCCTCGATGCGGGTGCCGAGGCCGGATTCGGTCAGGTCGAGCACCGCGTAGGGCTGCTGGGCCTTGGTCTTGTTCATCACCCAGCCGATGCCGATCGCCAGGGCGAAGATGGCCGGGAATGCCAGGATGCCGAGCCAGAACGTCTTGGTGCGGACGTTGTCGAGGTACTCGCGCTGGGCGACGAGCAGGGTCTTGCTCGCCATCAGCGCAGCCCCCCGGTCGCTGCCAGCCTTGCGTCCGCTTCTTCGACCGTGCGCACGAAGATCTCGTGCAGCGACGGTTCGCGGTAGTCGAACCGGCGCACGCGGACGTGGTCGACCAGCCAGCGCAGCGCCTGCTGCGGGTCCTGGCCGGATTGCAGGAAGATCTCGGCGTGCTTGCCGTGGTCGTTGACCCGGCGTGCACCGGGCAGTTGCTGCAGCACGCGGCCGTCGCCGTCGTAGTCGAGCTGGATGCCCAGGTCGCGCCCCTGCCTGACCTGTGCCAACGACCCCGCGAACTGCAACTTCGCCTTGTGGATCATCATCACGAAGTCGCAGAGCTGCTCGGCCTGCTCCATGCCGTGCGTGCTGAAGATCACCGTGCGGCCCTGGCGCTTCATGTCGAGGATGATGTCGCGCATCGTGTCGCGGTTGACCGGGTCGAGGCCCGAGAACGGCTCGTCGAGGATCACGAGTTCGGGGTCGTGGATGATCGTGCCCAGGACCTGGACCTTCTGGCCCATGCCCTTGCTCATCGCCTCGCACTTCTTGTCCAGCCAGTCGCCGAGGCCGAAGCGGGTCAGCAGCTCGCGCGCCCGTTGGTTGGCGGTGCTGCGGTCCATGCCCTTGAGCTTGCCGAAGTAGGCCACGATCTCGGCGGTCTTCATCTTCTTGTAGAGCCCCTTCTCCTCGGGCAGGTAGCCGAGCCGGTCCTTGACCTCGCCTGCATCGGGGTGGCCGAGCACCGAGATCGTGCCCGCGTCCGGGTGGAAGATGCTCATCACCATGCGGATCGTGGTCGTCTTGCCGGCGCCGTTCTGGCCGAGGAACCCGTAGATGCAGCCCTTGGGGACCTCGAGCGACAGGTCGGACACCGCCGTGAACGAACCGAACCGCTTGGTGACGCCGTGCAGGGTCAGGGCGTGGTCCATCGTGTGCGGCGCGGCGTGGCCGCCGCGCCCCGAAGCTTGTCGGGCTGCCGCGCCGATCGCAAGCGCGGTGGTTCCGCCGCCGGGCCGGCGCGTCGCTGCCGCCGCCTGGGCCTCGTCGACCGACGGCGGCGCCGGCTGCTCGTTGGCCGCGGGCTCGGCGTTGGCGAGGGTCGTGGTCTCCTGCCCGATTCTCGCGGCTCAGCCGGTCAGGTCCGCGATGCCGTCGAAGGCGCCGATGGTCCCCGGATCGGCGAACGAACTTCAGCCGAGCAGTGCCAGGAGGGCGAGCATGCAGAGGGCCAGGATCGTCAGCGCTACCGAGGTCCTGTTCAGGGTGGCGGAGCCTACGCGCATGGGGTGGGGGCGGCGCGAGCCGCGGCAGGGGTGTGGTGGATGTGGTGGTGCCGGTGGTGCGGCGGCTTCCTGCTGCTAGTCCTCGGTTGCAGGAGTGTTGCAGGATTCTGCCGGGTGGCCCCGCGATCGGTGCCGGGCGCCGGCGCGCGTCCCCGGAGGAAGGGCGTGGGGAGGTTGGATGCACGCAGTTTCACGGTGCTTTCCTTCCTGGCATCGCTAAGCTGCCCGCCCCTTTCCCAGGTGGCGTGAAGGCCGCCTGGGGCGGCGCGGGCGTTTCGCCGGCGCGTAACTCTCGAAACGGTAGCGAAACCGGTAGCCATGAGCAAGGAACTCCGCCTCTTCACCAGTGAATCCGTCAGCGAAGGCCACCCCGACAAGGTCTGCGACCAGATCTCCGACGCGGTGCTCGACGCGATCCTGGCCCAGGATCCCGACTCGCGCGTTGCCTGCGAGACGATGGTCTCGCGTGGCTTCGTGGTGGTGGCCGGGGAGTTCACGACCAAGGCCCAGATCGACTACCAGGACGTGATCAGGGGCGTGGTCAGGGACATCGGCTACGACGACCCGGAGATCGGCTTCGACCACAACTCCTGCGCGGTGCTGACCTCGATCCAGCGCCAGTCGCCCGACATCGCGTTGGGCGTCGATGCCCACACCTCGCAGAGCAAGGAGCAGGGCGCGGGCGACCAGGGGATGATGTTCGGCTACGCGTGCCGCGAGACCGAGGCGCTGATGCCGTTCCCCATCCACTACAGCCATCGCATCCTCGAGGCGCTGGCCGCGGCGCGCAAGAGCGGCCGGTTCCCGTTCCTGCGACCGGACGCGAAGAGCCAGCTGACGGTCGAGTACGATGCCGCCAACAAGCCCGTCCGCATCGACGCGGTGGTGGTCTCGCACCAGCATCGACCCGAGGTGGCGACGGCCGACCTGCACCAGGCGCTCAAGACCGTTGCGCTCGAGGTGCTGCCGTCCGGGTTGGTCGACGGCCGGACCAAGTGGTTCCTGAACCCGACCGGACGCTTCGTCGAGGGCGGGCCCAAGGCCGACGCCGGCCTCACCGGGCGCAAGATCATCGTCGACACCTACGGCGGCATGGGGCGCCACGGCGGCGGCGCGTTCTCCGGCAAGGATCCGAGCAAGGTGGATCGATCGGCTGCCTACGCGGCACGGTGGGTGGCGAAGAACGTCGTTGCCGCCGGTTTCGCCGAGCGCTGCGAGGTCCAGGTCGCCTACGCGATCGGCGTCGCCCAGCCCGTCAGCATCCGCTGCGACCTGTTCGGCACCGGCACGGTCGCCGAGGCGGCGCTGACGGCAGCGATCCGCGAGGTCTTCGACCTGCGGCCGGCCGCCATCGTGCGCGACCTGGAGCTGAAGCGGCCGGGCTATCGCCGTACGGCGGCCTACGGCCACTTCGGGCGCTCGGAGTTCGCCTGGGAGCGCACGAATCGGGTCGAACTGCTGCAGCGGCACCTGCGCGCCTGAGCCGGGAAGTCCGCCGCGGGCCTCGCGGTCGTCCTCGCGGCGCCGTGGCGGCCGCCAGCGCGGCGGCAGGGGGCTTGCGGCCCAGGGGCTGGTATCGCCGGCCGTTCGCGAGACGATTGGCCGAGGCGTGCCGCATGGCGGTGCGCCGACGGTGCTCGAGGTGCCGATGCAAAACGACGATGTCCAGGTGACGTTCTGCGATCTCTGCGGCGCCTCGGTGCCCGAGGCCGATCTGGCCAGCGGTGCGGCGCTGAAGGCCCAGGCGAAGACCCTGGGTGCCTGCTGCCTCGCCGGTCTGCGCGCCGCGCGGCCCGACGTGCTCGGCAGCCCGCCGCCCGGGCGTGGTCCCGCGGCGGAGTCTCGCCTGGTCGTCGTCGCCGTCGTGCTGCTGGCCGCGGTCGCGGCGGCCACCATCTTCCTCGACCAGCGGTTGACGCAGGCCGAAGGCGCCTGGCAGGCGCGCCACGCCCAGTTGGCCCAGGCCCAGCGTTCGGACAGCGAGGTGCTGCAGGCGGTCGGGGTGGCAATGGACGGGGTGGTGCGGCGAACGGACGTCGATGCGTTGTCCGAGCGCATGGCCGGGGTGAGCGCGGGCCTGCAGCAAGTGGAGCAGCGGTCGCGCCAGGACGGCGACGAACTGCGCCAGGCGGTGGTCGGGCTGCAGCAGGAGATCCGGCGCGGGCAGGGGGCGGCGATCGACTACCGGCCCTTGTTCGACGACCTGCGCCAGCAGCTGCAACGGCAGGCGGCGGCGATCGCCGAACTGCGCCCGGCCGGCGGCGCGAGCGCCGCGCCGGCGGCGGCCCCGGAAGCCCCGGCAGCGGTGCCGATGCCGGCGGCAGTCCCGCCGGACGCCTCCCTGCCGAAGGGGCTGGTCGACCACCTCGGCCGATTGCAGTCGGCGGATCCCGCCGTGCGCTTCGAAGCCGTCGACGAACTCGCGCGCAGCCGGAATCCACAGGTGCTGCCGCACCTGCTGCCGCTCGCCGAGGACGTGGATCCGTTCGTGCGCCGCGTGACGATGGACGGTCTCGCCGGCTTCCGCGATCCGACCGCCGTCGAGGCGCTGCTGACCGGCCTCGGCGACACCGACGAGAACGTGCGCGACACGGCGTGGCGCTCCTTGCGCGAACTGACCGGACAGAAGCTGCCGTTCGACGCCAGCAACCCGTCGAAGGACGTGCGCAGCCGCGCCCAGCAGCGCTGGCGCGAGTGGTGGGACAAGAACAAGGCCACGTTCGCCAGCGGCTGAGCTCGCGGGCGGCGCGCGGCTCATTCCCGGAATCGGCCTCGACGCGCCGTTGGCCGGGGATAGCCTGCCAGCCCCTCAGCACGGATGGCCTGGCACAACCGCACCAAGATCGTCGCCACCCTCGGACCGGCCTCGGACTCCGACCGCATGGTCACCCAGCTGGTGCTGGCCGGCGTGGACGTGTTCCGGATCAACTGCGCCCACGCCGACCACGACGCCATCGCCCGGACGATCCGGCGGGTGCGGCACGTGGCCAGGCAGCAGCGGCGCGCGGTGGGGATCCTCGCCGATCTGCAAGGGCCGAAGATCCGCGTCGGCAGGCTGCGCAACGCCGAACCGATCTACCTGAAGCGTGGTGCCGAGCTGGTGATCGACGTGACGCCGGGCTTCGTCGGCGAGGCGAAGGACGACGGCAGCATCCGGATCGGCTCCGGCTACCGCGGCCTGGCCCGCGATGTCCGTCCCGGCGAGCGCATCCTGCTCGACGACGGCAACCTCGAACTGCGCGTGCAGCGCGTCGACGAACCGCTGATCCACGCCCGGGTCGTGCACGGCGGGATGCTCTACCAGTTCAAGGGCATCAACCTGCCCGGCAGCGCGGTGTCGGCTGGTTGCTTGTCGGCGAAGGACCTGAGCGACCTGCGCTGCGTGCTGCGGCACGAGGTCGACTTCGTCGCCTTGTCGTTCGTGCGCGCGGCCGAGGACGTGCACGAGCTGCGGCGCCATGTGCGGCGCCAGGGCGCCGACGCGCAGATCATCGCCAAGATCGAGCGACCCGAGGCCGTGCGCAACATCGTTTCGATCCTCGACGCCGCCGACGGCCTCATGGTCGCGCGTGGCGACATGGGCGTGGAGATGGGGCCGGAGGTGGTGCCGCCGGTGCAGAAGCGCCTGATCGACCTCGCCAACCGGGCGCGCAAGCCCGTGATCACCGCCACGCAGATGCTCGAGTCCATGGTGCTGAACCCGCGCCCGACGCGGGCCGAGGCCTCCGACGTCGCCAACGCGATCTACGACGGCACCTCGGCGGTGATGCTGTCGGGGGAAACGGCCTCGGGCCGGCATCCCGTCCGCAGCGTGCGGACCATGGAGAAGATCATCCGCACCGCCGAGCGCGACGTCTATGCGCGCATGGGGGATCGCCGGCGGCGGCCGCCGACGACCTCGGCTTCGGTCACGGCCGCGACGGTGCGCGCCGCCGCCTACGCTGCCTTCGAGGCCAACGTGCGGCTGATCGCCGTCTACACCGAGACCGGCACCACCGCTCGTCTGCTGGCCGGCGAGCGTCCACCGACCCACGTGATCGCCTTCACGCCCTCGCAGCGCACGATGCAGAAGCTGGCGTTGGTGTGGGGTATCGTGCCGTGCAAGATCCCGCCGGGCCGGACGAGCCACCAGCTGACCCTCAACGGCGACCGTCAGCTGCGCGAGAGCGGCCTGCTGAAGGCGGGTGACCGCATCGTCCAGATCGCGGGCACGGTGCGGCAGAGCGGGCTCACCAACACCATGACGATCCGCGAGCTGTGACGGCTGCGGGCGCGGCCGGCGCCCGCGGTGCCGGCGCGGGGCGGGGACGCCGGGGACCGGCCACCGCAGGCGGGTGGTTCCCGCGTTGACACCGCCAGCCCGGTCGCTAGCATCTCCCGCCCTCATTCGGCCGGATGACCCCATCCGCCGCGCCCGACCCGCTGCCATGACCAAGACGACCCTCGCCACCCTAGCCACCCGACAGGCCGCCATGAACACATGGCACGTCGTCGACGCCTCCGGTCGCCCGCTGGGCCGGATGGCGACCGAGATCGCGACGATCCTGATGGGCAAGCATCGCGCCGACTACACGCCGCACATGCTGGTCGGCGAAGGCGTGATCGTGGTCAACGCAGCGGCCGTGAAGCTGACCGGCAACAAGGCCGAGACGCGCGAGTACACCTACTACACCGGCTTCCCCGGCGGTCTGCGGACGATCCAGCTCGCCGACTATCTCGCCAAGGCGCCCGAGGAACTGGTGCGCCTGGCCGTGCGGCGCATGCTGCCGAAGAACCGGCTGGCCCGCAAGATGATCAGCCGTCTCAAGGTCTACCGTGGCGCCTCGCACCCGCATGCGGCGCAGAAGCCGACGGTGGCGGTGAAGTGACCCGATCCGCGTGCCGGCAGGCGCGCTAGAGAACCCGCAGAACGAGCAGGAGAAACGTGGCAGTCAACAACCCGTACATCTGGGGCACTGGTCGTCGCAAGACCTCGACCGCGCGCGTCCGCATCAAGCCGGGCACGGGCAAGTTCCTGGTCAACGGCCGCGAGTTCGATGCGTTCTTCGTCACCGACGACACGCGCCGCGCGGCGCAGCAGCCCCTGGTGGTGACCGAGACCCGCAACAACTTCGACATCTGGGCCAACGTCGCGGGCGGCGGCATCACCGGCCAGGCCGGCGCCGTCAGCCTCGGGGTGGCCCGGGCCCTGCGCCGCGAGAACGAGAACTTCGATCGCCTGCTGCGCGAGCACGGCCTGCTGACGCGCGATTCGCGCGAGGTCGAACGCAAGAAGTACGGCCGCCACAAGGCGCGCCGGTCGACCCAGTTCAGCAAGCGCTGATCGATGCTGCGCCGCGGGCCGCCGCGGCGCCGGAGCGTGCCATGGCCGGCCACTCCCATTCCTCGAACATCCGGTTCCGCAAGGACCGGGTCGACAGCAAGCGCGCCAAGGCCTTCGCCAAGCTGTCGCGCATGATCACCGTGGCGGCCCGGCTCGGCGGCGGCAGCCTCGACCACAATGCGCGCCTGCGGCTCTGCGTCGAGAAGGCGCGCGTGCTCAGCATGCCGAAGGACGGCATCGACCGGGCGATCAAGAAGGGCACCGGCGAAGGCGGGATCGGCGACTACGAGGAAGTGCTCTACGAGGGCTACGGTCCTGGCGGCGTGGCGATGATGCTGGAGATCCTCACCGACAACCGGCACCGCACGGCCGCCGACGTGCGCATGGTGATGGAGAAGCACGGCGGCAACCTGGGCACGTCGGGCGCAGTCGCCTGGATGTTCGACCGCAAGGGGCGTTTCGTCGTCGACCGCGGCGCCGCGCCGCGCCCGGACCTGGCTGGCGACCGCCTGCTCGAGCTCGGGCTCGAGATCGGGGCCGACGACGTCGAGGAGGACGGGGAGACCGCCACGATCCTGTGCAGCGCGCCGGCCTTCGCCGAGGTGCAGCGGGCGCTGCTCGCGCGCGCCGTGCCGCTGCGCAGCGCGGAGCTGGCCTACGTGCCGAACGCACGCACGACCGTGGCGGATCCCGCGGTCGCGGCCCGTCTGCTGCGCCTGATCGACGAACTCGAGGACAACGACGACGTGCAGACCGTGTTCAGCAACGAGGAGTTCACCCCTGCCGTCGCTACGGCACTGGAATCCGCATGAGCGAACGGACGGGCGGACAGCGGTGGTTCTACGTCGGTTCCCGCGATGCCGTCCGGGCCGCACTGACGGCCTGGCGCGGAACGCCGCCGGCGAGCGAGCCGATCGCATCGGCAGGCTCGGGCGAGGTCGTGGTCGTCGACGCCCGGGCGGCCGGTGCCGACGTCGCTGCGTTGCCGCACGGCCATGCATTCGCCGGGGTACGCGCGCTGAAGCTGACGCCGGGTCTACGGGTGCTCGTCGTCGTCGATGGGGACGACCGCGTCGGCGCCCAGTTGGCGCGCTTCTGCCTCGCCGACGGCGTGCTGGTCTGGGATGGCGCCGCCGGGCGCCTCGATACGGCCGCCGCCAGCCGGTCGCATGCGGCCGCTGCCGGCGCCCCGCGACGTCCGGCGGTGGAGGACCTCCTGCGCAAGGTCGAGCGCGGGCTGCATGCCGGTTCCCCGTCGGCGCTGCAGCGCCTGCTGCAGTTCGAGCGCGACGACCGTCTCCTGCATCGCCTCCAGGATCCGGAGACCGGCCTGTTCGACGGTCCTTACGCGACGCTGAAGCTCGACGAGGAATGGAAGCGGGCCATGCGCTTCCACCAGCCGCTGTCGCTGCTGCTGATCGACCTCGGGGCCGGGCTCGAACGGCTGCCCGATGCCGATCGGCGTCGCCTGCTCGCCGAGGCGGCCGGCGTCTTCCTGAACGAGTGCCGGGACATCGACGTGCTGGCGCGGTTCGCGCCGTCGGTGTTCCTGCTGCTGCTGCCGGGGACGGGCCCCGACGGGGCCGAGGTGCTGGCGCGGCGCACCCTGCAGGCCCTGGCGGATCGGCTGCCCGGCGGCAGCGGCCTCCAGCCGAGCGCCGGCCTCTGCACGGTGCCCGACAGCGCGATCCCCGACCGGCGGGCATTCCTCGCCGCTGCCGAGGCGTGCCTGCAGGCCGCCGCTGCCGGCGGGGCTGGCGGACTCTGCACCAGCTGGCAATAGTCGGCGGCGCGCCCGGTAGATGCGGGTCGTGGCGCGGCCCGCCGCGACGATCCGCTACGCCCGCATGTTCGACCGCTTCATCCGGCTGGCGAAGGCCAGCAAGGCCCTGCGCGAGCAGCGCCTCGAACTGGCGCTCGCGCTGGCCGCGGATCCACTGATCCGCGACGACCGACGGGCCGGCGAAGTCAGGGCCGCCGCGGCGGGGGCCCTGGAGGAGCGTGCCCGGCGCCATCTCGCGGCAGGCGACCTGGCCGCCGCCCGTGCCGATGCCAGGTGCTTGGCGGCGGCCGCCCCGGGTCCGGAGGCCGAGCGGCTGGGGCAGAGCATCGATGCTGCGGCGGCGGTCGCTGCCGCGGCCGTGGACCTGGCCCACCGGACCCTGGTCGACGCACGGGGACGCTTGGAAGCCGGCGACACGGCGGCGGCGAGGGCGCTGCTCGCGACCATCGATCCCAAGTTGCCTCTCCTGGAGCGGCGGCAGGTGGAGCAGTTGCTGCACGAGCGCCTTCGACAGGCCGAGCAGCTCGGACACGAGGCCGAACGGGCGCTGGCTGGCGGCGACGTCGAGATGGCCCTTTGTGCCGTCGAACGCGCGGTGGCCCTCGACCGGGACGCCGCGCCGGTGGCGGCCCTGCTGGCCCGGGTGGCGGCGGCGCTCGCGCGCACCACCGACGAGGCGGTCGCCGCGCGGCTCGCCGCCGCCGATGTCGCCGGCGCCCTGGCGACGCTTGCCTCGGCGTGGTCGCGCCTCCCTGCCGCCGTGCGTCCGAGTGCCCTCGCCGATGCTCGGCGCCGGGTGCTCGAGGCGGCGGAAGCGGCGCTGCGGCGGGCCGGCTCGCTGGCCGAGGCCGGCGAACTCGCCGCTGCGTTCCAGGCGGCGGGACTGGCCGAAGAGCCGCGCTGCGGCGAACTGGTGGCAGCCGTCGTCGCCGCCGGGGCCACGCCCGCGGGCGGCGTGCCGACGGCCGCCGCGGAACGGCTGGCCGCCGCCGCCGCGCGCTTCGGTGCCGAGGGCCTCGTCCGCGTCGCCCGCGACCTCGCCGCGGTCGGGGTCGTGGACGAACGCCGCGTGGCCGCGGCGCGGCAGCGCCTGGAACGGGGCGAACTCACCGCGGCGCGCCTCGAGTTGCTCGGCGTGCTGGCCGACCAACCGGGGCACGAGGGCGCGCGGCGGGAGCTGGCCCTGGTCGAGCAGGGTCTCGTCGACCTGGCGGAGCGCCTCGCCACCGTCCGCACGGCCGCCCAGGCGGGGCGGTTGGCCGAGGCCTGCAGCCTGGGGCTGGCCCTCGTCGGCTGCGACGGCGTCGGCGCCGAGGCGCAGCAGATCGTCGCCGACACCCGCGCGCGCATGGAGCTGGTGGAGCGCGGGCTCGGCGAGGTCCGGGTCGCGCTGCACGGTCGGCTGGCCGCCGGCATCGAGGGCGTGCGGCACTGCCTCGGGCGCCTGCAGGAACTGGCGAAACTGCAGACCGACCACCCGGAACTGCCCGCCCTGGAGCGCGCCGTCCAAGCGGAGATCGAGGCGCTCGGCCACTGCGAGGCCGCCGCCGCCGCGATCGCGCGCCAGGCGTGGGATGCGGTGGCGACGGCGATCGACGCCCTGCCGCGGCTGCGCGAACGCCTGCTGTCGGCGGACCGGATCGGGGCCCGCATCGCCGAACTCGGGGATCGGCTGCTCGGTGCCGGCGAGCAGGCCCTGGCCCTCGGCCAACTGGTCGCCGCAGGACGCTGCGCCGATCTGTTCGCCGGGCTGGTGGCGGTCCCGCCGGCGCATGCGGTGCGGGCGGAGGCCCTGCGGTCCGCGGTGGCGCAGCGGCGGGATGCGGCGACGCAGCTGGTCGAGGCGGCCCGCGCCTGCCTGCGGCAGCGCAACCTCGACGAAGCCGAGCGCCTGGCCGCGGCGGCGGCGGCACAGTGGCTGGACGGCCCCGACGTCCAGCGGCTCGGCGCCGAACTCGCGGCCCTGCATGCCCAGGGCGCCGTGCTGGCGCAGGTCGAGCAGATGACGCGCGATCGCGACTTCTTCGGTGCCCAACGCAAGCTCGCGGCGCTGCCGCCGACCCAGGCGATGATGCGCACCCGCATCTTCGACATGAAACAGAGCCTCGCCCGTGCCCAGGGTCTCGAGGGCGCGTTCCTGCTGCGCGTCGACGAAGGTGGCGAACACCTGGTCCTGCGCGGCGAGACCATCACCATCGGCAACGTCCGCCAGCGGCGGGCCGACCTCCCGGTCCTGGCGAACCTCGCCGGGCGGCACGCCAGCGTGCGGCGCTCGATGTCGTTCCATGGCGGCATGCAGGACACGCTCGTCGCCGAGGAGGGGCCGGCGCAGGTCGCCGGACAGCCGGTGGGTTCGCGGGTGCTCGCCGCGGGGGATCGGGTTCGCCTTGGCCCCGCGTTCGCCTTCGTCTACCAGCGGCCGAGCGATCGGTCGCTGTCGGCGCTGCTGGTGCTGCAGTCCGGTTTCCAGGTCGCCGGTACCGACCGCGTGCTGCTGATGAAGGACCGCGGTCGCGACGGGCGTCTCCTGCTCGGCTCCGGCCGGGACGTGCACGTGCGGGTGCCCTCGGCCCGCGGCGAAGTCGAGCTCTACGCCACGAACGGCGGCCAGATGCGCGTCTACTGCGAGACCGGTGGCGCCATCGACGGGGTCGACTTCCGGGGCGAGCATCCGGTGGCGGCCGGCGAGGTGGTCGAGGCGGCCGGCATCACCTTCGTCCTGACGCCGTGGCACCCGGGCACCTGACGGCCCGGGCGCAGGCCGCCCGCCGCTCCCGCAAGGGGGTGTGCGAGCGCGGCCGGGCTCCGTGCGAATACGGGCTGGCCCCGACCGTAGGGCCGCGCGGAGGTGCCCATGCTCGATGTCCTGTTCGCCGCCAGCTTGGCGTTCGCCCTGCCCCAGGCGCCCCATGCCGTGGCGGCTGCCGCCGTCGCCGTGCGCGGCGACACCGAACTGACGGCCGCCGAGGCCTATGCCTCGGCCTGCCGACGCGCCGAGGAGCACGTGCGGACGCGGTGGTCGGACCGGGCTCGGGCGGCGTTGGCCAGGCGACCGTTCTGGGTCCCGGCCGGGCTGGCCGAACGCACGGTCGGCCGCTGGATCGACGACCTGCCGCTCGCCGAGAGCCTCCGGCTCGTCGACCGTGACGACCGCGAGCGCGAGCACGAGTTCGGCCACAGCTACCAGACGACCCTGTGGGTGGTCGAGGAACCGGATCGGGTCGGGAGCTGGGAACGGCTGCTGCGAGAACACCTGCGGCAACTGGAGCAGTCGACCGCGCTGCGGTTCGGCGGCATCGCGGGCGCCTGGGTGCTGCTCGCGCTCACGGTCGGCTGGCTCGACCGGCTGTCGCGCGGCTACATGACCGGGCTGCTGCGTGGGCTGGGCCTCGCCGCCGCGGCTGCGGTCCCGGCGATCACCTTCCTCCTGTAGCATGCGGCCCGCGACCATGGAGGCCTCCCGCCGCGAACCTGCGCCCGCCGCGACCCCTCGCGTCGATTGGGAGTCGTTCTACCTCAATTACCGGAAGCCGGGCTACGTGCCCGGGTTCGAGATCGTCCACAAGCTCGGCGGCGGCATGTTCGGGCTGGTCTTCAAGGCCCGCAAGGAGTCGATCGGCAAGGACTACGCGATCAAGTTCCTGAAGGTCGACGACGACACGGTGCGCGACGCGGTGGCGCGCGAGCTCGACACCGTGCAGTTCTTCGCCCAGATCGACCATCCGAATCTCGTCTCGATCGAGGACAAGGGCAGCGTCGACGGCATTCCCTACCTGGTGATGAGCTACGCCGGGCAGGAGACGCTGCAGAAGCGGCTGCAGCAGGGTGGCATGACGCGGGAGGAGGCGTTGCACGTGTTCGTGCAGGCGGCGCGTGGCGTGCAGGCGCTGCACGACCATTCCCTGGTGCACTTCGACCTCAAGCCGGCGAACGTGTTCCTGAAGGGCGAGGTGGCCCGCGTCGGCGATTACGGTCTCAGCAAGCTCGTGTCGGCGTCCCGCAACTCGCTGAGTTTCGGCCGCGGCACGCCCTACTACATGGCGCCAGAGGTGTTGCAGCGGCGCGGCGACGCGCGCAGCGACATCTACTCGCTCGGCGTCCTCCTGTACGAGTGCCTCTACGGCGACGTGCCGTTCCGCGGCGACTCCGAGTGGGAGGTGCTGCGCAAGCACGAGGTGGCGACGCCCGAGTTCCCGCCGCACAGTCTGGCGGCGGACCGCGCCATCGTGCTGCGCTGCCTGGCCAAGCGGCCCGAGGACCGGTTCGCGTCGGTGGCCGAACTGCTGCGGGCGCTGCAGGCGCCCGTGGCCCTCGGCGAGAGCCTGGTGCTCGGTGGCCCGAGGCCGCCTTCGGCGCCGACACCGCCGCCCCTGCCGCGCGATTCGGCCGACAGCCCCTATGGCATGCCCTGGCGGGACCCCGGCGTCCGCAGGGGGCCGGTGGCGCGGGCCGTGCAGGGGCTGGTCGTCGGCCTCGATCTCGCGGTGGCGATCCTCCTGCTGCCGGTGCGTGCGGTGGGCACCCTGGTCGGACGCGGCGCCGTGTGGCTGTTCCGACTGCCCTTCCGCATCCTGGCGCTGCTGGCCCGCCTGGTCGGGCTGCTGGTCGTCGCCGGCCTGGTGCTGCTGGCGGTCGTGGTGCTGTGGAACCTGGTCGCCGCCGTATGAGGCCGGTGCGGCCGTTGCCCGCCGGGGTTGGCGCGGACACGCCCCAGCCTGGTTCCCGCCACGGTGCCCGCGTCTGCTATCCTGTGCCGCGACGATGAGCGGCATCGCCCACGACATCGCCCGACTGCAGGCACGGGACGAAGCTGCCTGGTCGGCGCTGCAGGACGAGTACTTCCGGCGCATCTACTACTACGTGAAGCGGTTCGTCGGCGACCACCAGACGGCGGAGGACCTGACCCAGGAGGTGTTCCTCGGCGCCGTGCGCGGCATCGGCGGCTTCGATCCGGCCTACACGCTGGAGCAGTTCCTGTTCGGCATCGCCAAGAACCGGGTGATCGACCATTACCGGAAGCACAAGCCGGTGACGCTGCCGAACAAGCCGGACGACGACCGCGACCGCAGCCAGATCTGGCTTGAGAACCTGGCCCATGCCGCGACTCCGGCGCCGAAGGAGAACGTGGTGCGGGGCGAGGACGAAGCCCGGCAGCGCCGGGTGCTGGCGCAGATCCTGCGCCAACTCGTCGGCGAGCTGTGGTCGGCCGGCGAGTTCCAGAAGCTGATGGTGCTCGAGTACCTCTTCGTGCTCGGCGGTCGCAACAAGGACGCGGCGGCCCGATTCGGCATCGCCGACGAGAAGGCGGTGGCCGGCATCAAGTTCCGCGCCGTCGAGCGCCTGCGCGGCCTGGCCCGCCAGCACGATCCGAACCACTCGCTGTTCGTCGGCCTGTGGCAGCCGGGGGCACGATGAACCCTACGTCACCCTCGATGGCAGGGGTTGCCCCATGAGCGGCGAGTCGCAGCTCGAGTTCACCGTCGCCGCGGTCTGGCGGCAGGAGCGCATCTCCTGCCCGCACCCGCATGTGCTGCAGAGCTGGCTGCAGAAGGGCTTGCCGGCGGGCGCCAGCGACTTCGTCGAGTTCCACCTGCGGGACAGCGCCTGTCCCTACTGCAATGCCGTGGTCGAGGATCTGCAGGCGCGCGACGACCGGGCGCGCTCGCCGGTGATCGAGGACATGCGCGACCGCCTGCTGCGTTCGACCGTGGCGGCGTTGCGGCGCGGTCGGGCGTGAGCGCCGGCCACCTCGGAGGTGGACGGAATCGCGGACCGGATCGGGAATAGTCGAGCCGGGGGCGCGCAGGGCTTGCCACGGCGCCGCGGTGCGGCGTCGTTCCAACGGAGACGACATGATCGGCAAGACCTTCAAGTGGATGCTGCTCGGCGGCATGGTGCTCGGCGCGGCTGGCTTCCTGTTCCTCGGCACCGACTTCCCCAGCTACGTCGGCACCATGGCGGCGTCGATGCGCGAGAGCGTCAGCGGCCAGATCCCGGTCGAGTTCGAGCTGAAGCGCGCCGAGGGGCTGATCCGGCAGATCGACCCGCAGATCGACGTGTGCAAGCGCGACCTGGCGCGCGCCGAGGTGGAGCTCGACGAGCTGCACCAGTCGGTCGCCCGGCTCGAGCAGGTCGTGCAGGGCGAGGAGTCCCGACTGAAGAACGGCGCCCGCCTGCTGTCGGCCGCCCGGGACGGCGGTGCGACCGTCGAGCTGGCCGTCGATGCCGGGGCGCATCGGCGCGTCGGCATCGACCTGCAGCGCACCAAGGACTCCTACGTCAACAACGTCGCGATCCTGAAGGCGAAGCGGTCCCTCATCGACCGCCAGGCCCGGGCCGTCGATGCGGCCAAGCAGCGCCTGTTCGCCGTGCGCACGGAGCGCGAGGCGCTCGAAGACCAGGTGCGGTCGCTGAAGACGCAGCAGCAGCAGGTCGAGGCGCTCGCCGCCTCGAGCCACCGGTTCGACCTCGACAGCACGGCGCTCAGCCAGGCCAAGGAAGTCATCGCCGCGGTCCGCAAGCGCCTCGATGTGGCGCAGCGCATGCTCGAGAACGACATGGTGTTCCACGGCGACGACACGGCCTTCGTGGCGGTCGAGGCGCGGGACGTGCTGCGGGAGATCGACGAGCTGTTCGCTGCCGAGGGCGCGGCGCCCGCCGCAAGCCCGGCGCCCCGGGCCCCGCTCGGTCGTCGCTGAGCGGGCGGCCTTGCGCGGACCCCGCGCCGCGTGCGGGGCCGCGCCGCGCGGCGGCGGATCGGGCACGCGGGAAAGCCCTGCCCGGTGTCGACTCGATGCCCGTGGCTGGCTACCGTCCCCGCCCTCCGCAGCCATGAACATCCACGAGTACCAGGCCAAGCAGCTCTTGGCGAAGTTCGGTGTGCCGGTGAGTCGCGGCATCGCCTGCAGGACCGCCGACGAGGTCGGCAAGGCGTTTGCCACCCTCGGCGAGCCGCTCGCCGTCGTCAAGGCGCAGATCCACGCCGGCGGCCGCGGCAAGGCCGGCGGAGTCAAGTTGGTGCGCTCGGCGGACGAGGCCAGGAAGGTGGCCGAAGGTCTGCTCGGCAAGGCGCTGGTCACGCACCAGACCGGCCCCGAGGGGCGGGTGGTCAAGACGCTCTACGTCGAGGCCGGCAGCGACATCGCCCGGGAGATGTACCTGGCCGTGGTCATGGACCGCAGCGCCCAGGCGCCGGTCGTGATCGCCGCCGCCGAGGGCGGCGTCGACATCGAAGAGCTGGCGGCGCACAAGCCGCAGGCCATCGCGCGCCACCGCGTGCACCCGGTCAAGGGGCTGTTGCCGTTCCAGACCCGCGCGCTCGCCAAGCACCTCGGCCTCGCCGGGGACCAGGCGAAGGGCTTCGCCAAGCTGCTGGGCGGCCTCGTCCAGGCGTTCATGGCGCTCGACTGCTCGCTCGCCGAGGTCAACCCGCTGATCGTCACCAAGCAGGGCGAGGTGAAGGCGCTCGACGCGAAGATGGGCTTCGACGACAACGCGCTGTTCCGGCACAAGGAGGTCGCCGAACTGCGCGACCTCGGCGAGGAGGACCCGAAGGAGGTCGAGGCGAAGAAGTTCGACCTCAACTACATCGCCCTGACCGGCAACATCGGCTGCATGGTCAACGGCGCCGGCCTGGCGATGGCGACGATGGACGTGATCCAGCTGAAGGGGGGCATGCCGGCGAACTTCCTCGACGTCGGCGGCGGCGCCAACAAGCAGCAGGTCACCAACGCGTTCAAGATCCTGCTGTCGGATCCCAACGTGAAGGGCATCCTGGTCAACATCTTCGGCGGCATCATGAAGTGCGACACGATCGCCGAGGGCGTGATCGCCGCCGCCCGGGAGACCAGGTTGTCGGTGCCTCTGGTGGTGCGGCTCGAGGGCACCAATGTCGAGCTCGGGCGCAAGCTGCTGCAGGACTCCGGGCTGAACCTGCAGACCGCCAGGTCGCTGGACGAGGCCGCCGAGAAGATCGTCGCCGCCATCCGCTGATCCCACACCGAGCACACCCATGAGCGTTCTCGTCGACGGCAACACCAAGATCCTGTGCCAGGGCTTCACCGGCGAAGCTGGCATGTTCCACAGCAAGAACTCGCTCGCCTACGGCACCAGGCTGGTCGCCGGCGTGACGCCGGGCAAGGGCGGCCAGACCATCGAGGGCGTGCCGGTCTTCGACACCGTGCGCGAGGCCAGGCAGGCGACCGGCGCCACCGTGTCGATGGTCTACGTGCCGGCGGCGTTCACCGCCGACGCGATCTGCGAGGCGGTCGACGCCGGCCTCGACCTCGTGGTGACGATCACCGAGGGCATCCCGGTGGCCGACATGGCGTTCGTCAAGGAGTTCATGCTCGGCAGCGCGACCCGCCTGATCGGGCCGAACTGCCCGGGCATCATCACGCCGGTGACCGAGAAGTCCGGCTGCAAGATCGGCATCATGCCGGCCTACATCCATCGGCCCGGCCGGATCGGCATCGTCTCGCGCAGCGGCACGCTGACCTACGAGGCGGTGTGGCAGGTCACTTCGGTCGGCATGGGACAGTCGACGTGCATCGGCATCGGCGGCGACCCGATCAAGGGGCTCGACTTCATCGACTGCCTGCGGCTGTTCCAGGACGATCCCGGCACCGACGGCATCATCATGATCGGGGAGATCGGCGGCACGGCGGAGGAAGAGGCCTGCGAGTTCCTGAAGGGCTACGTGAAGAAGCCGGTGGTCGGCTTCATCGCCGGGGCCACGGCGCCGCCGGGCAAGCGCATGGGCCATGCCGGTGCGATCATCAGCGGTGGCAAGGGCACGGCGAAGGACAAGAAGGCGGCGATGGTCCGCGCCGGGGTGCACGTGTGCGACACCCCGTCGATCCTCGGCGCCACCATGCAGCGCGTGCTCGGCGGGTGAGGCGGCGGGTGCGGCCGTGAGGATCCAGGACGGCCTCGAGGCGCGGTTCCGCCAGCTGACGCCGCTGTTCCTGCTGGCCGTGGTCGCCGCCGTGGTGCTCGAGCCTTGGCTGCCGGGCGGAGACTGGCTGCGCGGCCGGTTCGGCGACACGATCGTGCTGCGGGCGGCCGTGGCCGGCCTCGGCCTCTACGTGCTGTTGCTGTGGGGCGAGTCGCTGCGTCTGCACGGGATCCTGACCGGGGTGCTGCAGGCGTTCCGCGACTTCGCCGGCGAACGGACGCCCGCGCCACCGCGCAACGCGCAGGCCCGCCAGGAGGCCGTGCGCCTGCTGGTCGCCGCGCTGCGGTCCGAGGATCCGTCGATCCGGGCCACCAGCCGCCGCAACCTCGTTCGGCTGGCGGGTCGGGATCTGGGGGATGACCCCGCGGCCTGGCAGGGCTGGCTGGATCGGCCAGGGGCCGAGCCGGGCGCCGACGGATCCCGGCCGCCGTCCGCCGACGGCGGGTCGGCATGAAGGATCGGCGGTGCGGGCGGCGGACCGGATCTCGATGCTGGCGCTCGCCGCCGCTGCCGGCGATGATGCTGGCCTCGAGGATGCGCGCATGATGGCCTTCGTCAACCACTGGGAACTGATCGTCATCCTGGTGGTCGTCCTGCTGCTGTTCGGTCACCGCCTGCCGGGCATGGCCCGGTCGCTGGGCTCGGGCATCACCGAGTTCAAGCGCGGGCTCAAGGGCGAGGACGCCAAGGGCGGCGACGCACCGCCACCGGCGAATCCGCCGGTGGAGCGTCCGCGTCAGGACGGATCGCAGCGGTGACGGAGACACTGCCCTTCCACGAGGCGGCCGGACTGGTGCGGCCGCAGATCGATCGGCTGAACCGCGAACTGGTGCAGGACCTGGCGCCGGGGCATCGCGACATGCTGCCGCTGATCGAGCACGTCGGCGGCTTCCGCGGCAAGCAGCTGCGGCCGCTGTTGACGTTCCTGTCCGGCATGGCGGTGCGCGGGGCCACGCATGGTGGCCTGCTCGGCGACGACGTCGTGACGGTCGCCAAGGTCGTCGAACTGCTGCACACCGCGACCCTGGTCCATGACGACGTGCTGGACAGCGCGTCGATGCGCCGCCGCATTCCGACCGTCAACCAGATGGCCGGCGTCGAGGTGGCGGTGCTGCTGGGCGACTACATCTACGCCAAGGCGTTCCACATGGCCGTGCAGCTGCCGGACCCGACGGCGGCGCGCTGGCTGGCCGAGACCGTGCGCGTGATCTGCCAGGGCGAGATCACGCAGGTGCTGCACCGGTTCGACCTGGCCTGGACCGAGGCCCGCTACTTCCAGGTCATCGCCGAGAAGACGGCCAGCCTCTACGCCGCCGCCTGCCGCCTCGGCGGCCACTATGCGATCGGCCAGGGCTCCCTGCCCCACGGCGGCGGCCCCGAGCGCGCGGGCGGCCACGAGGTGCGCCTGCGGGCGCTGGAGGAGTACGGGCTCGAACTCGGCATCGCCTTCCAGATCGTCGACGACTGCCTGGACCTCGATGGCGACGAACGCGTGGTCGGCAAGTCGCTGGGCACCGACCTGAGCAAGGGCAAGATCACGCTGCCGTTGCTCTACCTGCTGCAGCGTGGCCCAGGGGAGGCGGAGCGACTTCGCGCCGTGCTCGGCCGGAGCGAGGCCGAGGCCTTGCGGCGGCTGCGCAGCGAGTTCGCGCTCGAACATGCCGTCGCCTACGCGCTCGACGAGGCTCGGCGCCGGATCGCCAAGGCGCAGGCTTCGCTGTCGGCTCTGCCTGCGGGGCCGGCGCGGGACGCGCTGCACCAACTAGCCGGCTGCGTCGTCACGCGCCGGCTCTGACCCTGCCGCGGAACGATGCCCCGTCCCGTTGCCTTCCCGGCCCGTTCGCCCCAGAGTCGACCTGCCGCACCGGGGTCCCCGGTCCGGTCCTGCAAGTCCCCTCGATGACGTCCCTCCGACCGACGAGCCTCCTCCTCCTGGCGATGTCCCTGGCTGCCTGCAGCCGTGAGTCGGCCCAGTTCAGCCCGCCGCGGCAACTGCCGCGGGACCAGCGTCCCACGGTCTGGGACGCGCCGGCGAAGGACCGGCTGGCCCTGCCGGACATGCGGGGCACCGCGACGGCGGGCGGGGTGCGGTGGACGGCGGTGACGCCGTCCGGGTGGGAGGAGTTGGCGCCCAACCCGGCCAAGTTCCGCGACGCACAGTGGCGTCTCCGCGACCAGGCCGATGCCGACATCTACTTCACCGCGAGCGTCGGCGGCGGCGTGCGCGGCAATCTGACGCGCTGGTACACGCAACAGTTCGGCCTCGCCGAGGTGCCGGCGCCCGAGGCGCTCGAGGTCGTCGAGCTGGCGGGGCGGCCGGGGCGCCTCGCGGACATCCGCGGCTCCTTCCAGGGCAAGTCCGACTGGGCGGCGTTGATCGCCTTCACCAGCCAGGGCGACCAGGTGACGTCGCTGAAGTTCACGGGCCCCGAAGCCGTGGTGCGCAGCAACCGCGAGAAGTTCCTGGCGGTGGCGAAGTCGCTGCGAGCGGCGACCGCCAGTCCGATGGCGGAGGCGCCGCCCATCGAACGCGGCCAGTCGCTGCCCGCCGACCACCCGCCGGTGCCCGGCGCCGGCGAGCGTGACACGTCGGTCCCGGCGGGCCCGTTCTCCGCCGCCGCGCCAGCCGGCTGGACGCCCGCGGCCGGTTCGTCGCGCCTGCTGCACCATACCTTCGGCCGCGACGGCGAAGCCTACCTCGGCCAGATGGGGGGCGGCCTGAAGGCCATGCTCGACGTCTGGCGCAGCGAGATGGGGCTGCCGGCGATGAGCGACGCCGAGTTCCAGGGGCTGCCGCAGGCGGCCTTCCTCGGCGAGGACGCCCTGTGGCTGGACGTCGCCGGCGACTTCCAGAGCATGAGCGGCAAGCAGATCCCGGGTGCGCGCATGCTGGTCGCCGCGCGCGCCGACGGCGGCACGATCACCTTCGCCAAGCTGGTCGCCAGCGCCGCCACGGCCGAAGGCGAGGCCGACGCGTTCCGGCGCTTCTGCGCGTCGGTGCGGAGGCAGCGATGACGGCAACCGCCACGTCCGAAGTCCGCGCCGCGGGCGGCACCGCCGCCGGGCCCCGGTCGGTGCGCTTCGCCGCCGCAGTGCGCGGCCTCGGCTCGATGAAGCTCGCGGTCTGGCTGGTGCTGATCCTCGCGGCGCTGACCTGGCTCGGCACCCTGGCGCAGACCAACCGCAGCACCTTCGACGTGCAGCGGGAGTACTTCGAGTCCTGGTTCGTGCTCGCGAGGCTGGAGCTGTCGTTCTGGGGGCGACCGCTGTTTCCCGGCGCCGACGGGTCCGGCTTCGAACTGGTCGTGCCGCTGCCCGGCGCCTACCCCGTGATGGCGCTCCTGTTCGTCAACCTGCTGGTCGGCGGCCTCCTGCGCATGCGCTGGAGCCTGCGCAACCTGGGCATCCTGGTGACGCACGTCGGCATCGCGCTGCTGCTGGTCGCCGGCTTCGTCAAGCTGCACTACTCGTGGTCGGGCAGTCTCGGGTTGTACGAGACGCCCCGCGATGGCGGCTCCTCGCCGAACCGGGCCTACGAATCATCGCGCTTCGTCAGCTTCCACGACTTCGAACTGGCGCTGCTGGCCGACCGCGGCGACACGATCGAGGAGCGCGTCGTGCCGGAGCGCCAACTGCACGCCGCGCGCGGCGACGGCAGCGTGCGGCTGCGCCCGGATGGGTTGCCGTTCGAGGTGCAGGTGCACCGCTGGCACGACTTCTGTCGCGCGGTGCCGAAGGGCCTGATGGTGCAGAGCACCAGCCCGGTCGTCGACGGCGCGTTCCTGATGCCGCAGTCGTGGTCGGCCGGCGAGCAGCCGCGCAGCGAGCAGGAGATCGCCGGCTGCTACGTCACCGTCTACGGCGACGACGGCGAGCGCATCGAGGGCATCCTCTGGGGGTTGCCGCGCCTCCCGCACGACCGCCACCGCTATCCGTTCACCTTCACGATCCGCGGCCAGCGCTATGGCCTCGATCTGCGCCACGTGGTGTTCGATCTGCCGTTCGGGCTGCGTCTCGATCGCTTCCAGAAGCTCGACCACCCGGGCACGATGTCGCCGAAGGACTTCCGCAGCTTCGTCTCCGTGCTCGAGGACGGGCAGGCACGCGAGGCGCAGATCTTCATGAACAACCCGCTGCGCAAGGACGGCTACGTCGTCTACCAGACCAACTGGGGACCGCAGCCGATGGGCGGTCCGCCGTGGTACTCGGTGTTCGAGGTCTCCTACAACCCGTCCGACTTCTGGCCCACGCTGGCCTGCTTCGTGATCTTCTTCGGCCTCTTGGTCCATTTCGTCGGCAAGCTGGTCCGCTTCCTCGACTCGTCGACGCGGTCGTCGCTGGCCGGCTGAGGTGATTCCCGTGCTGCATCCGCGCTCGCTGTCCCTGTGGTTCGTCTCCCTCTGGCTGGCGCTCCTGGCGGGGTGCAGTCGACCGGCGCCGCGCCTGCAGGGAGAACTGGTCCGCACCGAACCGTGGTCGGTGGACTTCGTGGCTTCGTTCGGCGCGCTGCCGCTGCAGAACGAGGGCCGCGTCATGCCGTTCTCGAGCCTGGCCGCGTTCACGCTCTATGCGATCCACGGCCGACGCGACGTCCAGTTCGTGGCGAGCGGGCCGGGCGGCGACCGCACCACGAAGCTGAACCCGACCGAGTGGCTGCTCGACGTCTGGTGCCACCCCGACCAGGCCGCGCTCTACCCGCTGTTCCGGATCGAGAACGTCGAGGTGCTGTCGGCGCTCGGGTTCGCCCACGGCGGCCAGAAGCAGGGTTTCGAGTACCTGAGCTATGCCCAGCTGTTGCCGCAGGGCGAGAAGCTGCAGGAACTGGCGGGCAAGTACCAGGACAAACCGCAGAAGCAGCGCAGCGAAGCCGAGGAGCACATCGTGCAGTTGTTCCGGCAGCTGCTCGTCTACCACCGGCTGCACCAGCAGCTGGCCGCGCTGCAGGCGCCGTTCCAGCTGCGCGGAGACGAGTTGCGCACGCTGTTCGGCGGCGCCGACCGCATCGGCATCGCCGACGTGCTGCAGCATGCGGATGCATTCCGCAGCTACGTGCGCGGCCTCGGCGAGGACTTCGCCAACGAGAAGCACGGCAACCTGCAGCAGTTGCTCGGCTTCCTCGAGGAAGCCTCGCAGCGGGACCGCGGGCCGCTGCTGCTGCCGCCGGCGCGCCCCCCGGGCGAGGCGGACACGTGGCATTCGATCGGCGAGATCGTCGACGCGGCCCTGCGCGGCCGCGTCGACCTGCAGCACGTGGCGATGTGCCGGCAGCTGCAGGCCGGACTCGTTGCGCCGGCGATGGCCGACAGGCAGCGCCACCTGCGCGAGTTCCAGGTCGCCGTCGCCGCCGCGGCGGATCGGCGGGGCGAGCAGGGCAGCGTGGCGCTGGAGTCCTACTACTACGCCGCCAACTGGCACTTCCACGCGATGATGACGTTCCTGCTCGGCTTCGTCGTCGCCGTGGTGGCGTGCGTGCTGCCGCGCAGCCGGCTGGTCTGGTGGCTGGCGATGCTCGTCGGCGGCGGCGCCGTGGCGATGCTGACCGCCGACGTCTGGATCCGGTGCCTGATCACCGGCCATCCGCCGATCACGCGCCTCTACGACACGTTCCTGTTCATCGGCGGCGGTGGTGCCCTGACGTTGCTGGTCGCCGAGCTGGTGCTGCCGCGGCGCATCGCCCTGGTGCTGGCCCCGTTCGTCGGCGCCGTGTTCATCTTCCTGGCGCGCCTGTTCGAGGTCGCCGACGGCCAGGACACGATGAAGCCGTTGCAGGCGGTGCTGCTCAGCAACTTCTGGCTCGGCGTGCACGTGCCGACGATGAACATGGGCTACTTCTCGGGCGTGGCCGCGGCCGTGGTCGCGATGGCCTGGGTCGCCGTGCGCGTGCTGCGCCTTGCGCACCCGAACAGCACCCTGGCCAAGGCGCTGGTGCGCACCACCTACGGCATCACCTGCTTCAGCCTGGCCACCTCGGTGGTCGGCACGATCCTCGGCGGCGTCTGGGCCAACGACTCCTGGGGCAGGTTCTGGGGCTGGGATCCGAAGGAGAACGGCGCGCTGCTGATCTGCCTGTCGCAGATCGCGCTGCTGCACGCCCGGATGAGCGGCATGGTGCGCGATGCGGGGTTCGTGCTGTGGTCCGTGGTGACCGGGATGATCGTCGTCTTCTCCTGGTTCCACACCAACCTGCTCGGCGTCGGCCTGCACGCCTATGGCTTCTCGAGCGCGCTGTTGACCGGCGTGTGGGTCAGTTACGGGATCCTCGGCGGCTTCTTCGTCGCCGGCCTGCTCGACGTCGTCCTGCGGCCGGATCCGGCGCCGGTCGAGCGTGCCGTGCCGGACGTCGCGCTGGCGGAGTGAGGCGCCGGCCGGCGCCAGCGCGCGCCGTCAGACCTGGGCGCCGGCGGCGCGCAGCGTGTTGCGCAGCAGCATCGCCACCGTGACCGGCCCGACGCCGCCGGGCACCGGGGTCAGCCAGCCGGCGACCGGCGCCGTCGACGGGAAGTGCACGTCGCCGACGATGCGGCCGTCCGGTCCCTGGTTGATGCCGACGTCGACGACGCAGGCGCCAGGCTTCACCATGTCGCCGTGCACCAGGCCGGCCTTGCCGACGGCGACCACCAGGATGTCGGCGCGGCGGGTGTGCTCGGACAGGTTGCGCGTGCCGACGTGGCACACGGTGACCGTGGACAGATGGTGCAGCAGCAGCACCGCGATCGGCTTGCCGACGATCTCGCTGTGGCCGACGACGACCGTCTCCGCGCCGCGCAGGTCCATGCCGGTCGAGACGATCAGGTGCTGCGCCGCCGCCGCGGTGCACGGCGGCAGCAGGGGCTCGCGATAGAGGATCGACCCCATGTTCGCGGGATGCATGCCCTCGACGTCCTTGTGCGGGTCGATGGCCGATTGCACGTTGCGTGGGTCGATGCCGATCGGCAGCGGCCGCTGCACGATGATCCCGGCGACCTCGTCACGGCGGTTCAGCGCCTGGATCGCGGTGACCAGCTGCGCCTCGGTGGTGCCGAGCGGCAGGTTGCAGACCTCCATCTCGATGCCGACGTCGGCGGCGGCCCGCCGCTGGTTGCGCACGTAGACGTCGGCGGCCGGATTCTGGCCGATCTCGACCGATGCCAGCCGGACCTCGGATGGGCCCAGGGCCTGGCGGGCGGCGCGCAGCAGCTGGCGCAGTTCCTGGGCGATCGCCTTGCCGTCGAGGATCTTGGCGGTCACGGACTACGCCTTGGCATGGGGTCTGGCCGAAACATATCCGGGCGGCCCACGGCCCCCAACGACGACATGAGCTTCGACGGCCCACGCCTCTCCTTCCCGCCCCTGACGCCGGCGGTGCGCAGCCTGCTGCTCGTGAACTGCGCCGTGTTCGTCGCCAACGCGGTGCTGTTCGGCCGGCTCAGCGACGTCGGCGGCGCCTGGTTCGCCTGCACCTGGAGCGGCCTGTCCGACGGGTTCGGACTCGGGGCGCTGCGGCTGGTCACCTACCAGTTCACGCACAGCTTCCGCGACCCGATGCACCTGGCGATGAACCTGCTGGTGCTCTACTTCTTCGGCACGATGGTCGAGCCGCGCCTGGGCGCACGCGGCACGTTGCGGCTCTACCTCGCTGGCGGCCTGGCCGGGGCGCTGCTGCACCTGGCGACCGCCGCCGCGCACGGCCAGTCCGACGTGCCGCTGGTCGGCGCGAGCGGCGCCTGCTACGCACTGCTGGTCTTCGCCGCCTGCCTGGCGCCGCGGGCGATGGTGTTCCTGGTCTTCGTGCCGGTGCCGCTCTGGGCGCTGGCGGCCTTCCTGGTCGGCCTCGGCGCCTACAGCACCTTCGTCGAGTTCGCCACCGGCCATGCCGGCCAGGTCGCGCACGGCGCGCATCTCGGCGGCGCCGCCCTCGGTGCGCTCGCGCACCACCGCGGCTGGTTCGCGCCGTCGTGGCGCGACGAGCCGGCGACGGGCTGGCTGGCGCGCTGGCGCGGGCGGTGGCGTCTGTCGCAGCAGCAGCGGCACCAGGCGGCGGCCGCGGCGCGCGAGCACCGGCTCGACGCGATCCTGGCGAAGGTCAAGCGCGAGGGGATCGGTGCCCTGACGGCCGAGGAGCGCCGGTTCCTGGACAGGCAGAGCCAGCAGGCGCGCGACGGGGCCGGTCGCTGACGCGGGCATGGCGGGCCCTGGGCCTGCCGGTACGGCCAACGGTCCGGCTGCGGGGTGCGGCAGGCGGCGCTACCATGCCGACGGACCTCCGATGCCGCGCATGCACCAGCCAACCCTCGCGATCCTGCTCGCCGTCCTGCCCTGGCTCCTCTCGTCGCTGCGAGCGCAGGACTACGGCCGCGAGCAGTTCCGCGCCGAGTTCGCCAAGGCGGTCGAGATCGGCGACGACCGGATGGCCGATCGCGCGGTGAAGCGCGCGCCGCTCCAGGCCGTGCTGCTGTTCGAGGAGTGGTTCCGGCAGCAGCGGCGGGCCGGCCAGGGCCCGGACGAGCGGCTCGAGCCGCTGCGCCGCTCCTGGGCCCGTGTCTCCGAGAAGGGGCCCACGCTCGACAAGCTCGAGCGCTGGCTGGACAGCGTCGACGACAGCGCGCTGACGCTGCTCGATCGCAGCCGCGACAATGGCTACAAGGTCTGGGGGAACTACGTCGACCACGCGGCCAAGCAGGGCACCAAGCAGGACTACGAACAGGTCGTCGCGCGGTTCGTCGAGCTGGCGCGCACGGCGGAGTCGTTCGGGCACATGATCGAGGTCGCCGAGCTGTGGAACCTCGCGGCCGTCGTCGGCAGCAAGATGCCGGGGCGCACCTCGGTCGAGCGGCGGGACGCGCTGTTCGCGCTCGAGCAGTTCCTGCAGGCGCGGGAGTCGTGGGGCTTCACCTTCGACGAGCACTACCTGCGCAACCGGGAGTTCGCCAAGAGCGAGAAGCACGCCATCGAGGCGGCGGAGAAGGAGGAGCAGAAGCGCAAGGACGCCGGCTTCGGCGCCGATGCCAAGGGCATCGACAGCCTGGTCGTGCCCGGCAAGCAGGACACGCTGCCGCTGCACTTCGAGGCGCTCTCGGCCTGGGACGCCGAGCTCGACTACTCGGCGAAGGGCGGCCCGGTGCCGGCCTTCTGGTGGATGGCTTCGACGGCGGCCCCGGGCAGCAACCGCAAGCTCGATTGGTTCCGGCGCGGCGACCTCTACCTCGTGCGGGCCGGCGCCAGCAAGTTCGGCGTCTCGATCGACCCGAACGACCCCAAGCGCCTGCAGGAGGTCGATGTCTCGCCGAAGGCGCGGCCGACGAGCTTCTGGCTCGATGCCGACCACAAGCAGCCGTACGCGATGTTCTTCTGGGTCGGCAGCGACCGCGAACGGGTCGGCGAGGCGGAGTGCAACCTGCAGGTCGCGGACAGGGTCGGCAACGTCTACTACCGCAGCGCCGCGAGCTGGAAGGTGGTGCACGGCAACGAGACCATCGTGCTCTACGACGACAACGCCAGCGGCCGGCCGGCCGACGGCGACCCGTTCGAGGTCCCGTTCCGCAGCCCCATGGTCGGCGAGCACGATGGCGAGGGCACCGTGGTGCCGTTGCTGGACTCGATGCGGATCGGCAAGGGACCGCGCGTGCCGTTCTCCGAGTTCGTGCACCTGGCCTCGGGCTGGGTGCACCTGCGGCGCGGCACCGGGGACGAGGTCGTCGTCCGGCCGCTGCACCCCGACTTCGTGCCGATGGGCAAGGTCAAGCTGGCGTGGAACGGGCCGAAGCCCACGGCGCCGGTGCAGCTCGTCGTGCAGGGTTCGGGCGACTTCCAGACGGCGTGCTTCGACCTGGCCGGCGGCAAGGAGGTCGAGGTGCCCGCGGGCACCTACAGCGTGATCTTCGGTCGCGTCGTCGCCGGCAAGGGGGCGCGCGTGCAGGCGGCGAACCTCTACCGCGGCAGTTCGCCTACGTTCGAGGTCCAGGCCGGCAAGACGTTCGAGCTGAAGATGGGGGCGCCGTTCGCGCTCGACTTCACGCGGCGCGGCGACGAGAACGCCTCGATCGACGCGCTGAAGATCCTCGTGCGCGAGGCGTCCGGCTGCGTGTTCACCGAGTTCCACGGCATGTCGTTGGCGCCGGCGGTGCTCGCCGCCAAGGGCGAGGACGGCAAGGGCGCCAAGGTGGTGGGCGAGTTCGTGCGCTTCACCGACCCCGAGCTGGTCAACAAGGCCGCCAGCCGGCACCAGAACGTCGGCACGCTGGTGGCGTGCTTCCCGATGCCGGAGGGCTACCGCGACGGCGAGATGGTGCTGTCGGTGAAGCTGCCCGGCGAAGGCATGAAGCTCGGCCTCGCGATGAAGAAGCACGCGCTGTTCGGCGAGCTGAAGAGCCGGTTCCATTGAGCCGCAGGGCGGCGGCGCCGCCGGCAGCCGCGACGTCGGCGGGTTTGCGTAGCCGCTCCGCCCAGGGGGCTCGCTAGACTGCCCGCCCATGCTGGATCTGAAGCTGCTGCGAGACGACCCCGACGCGGTCCGTCGGGGCGCGGTGAAGAAGCGTCTGCCCGACCGCGTCCGGGCGGTCGACGAGGCCCTGCGCCTCGACGCCGAGCTGCGCGAACTGCTGCCGCGGCTCGACGGCCTGCGCAGCGAGCAGAAGGCCGCCGGCAAGGCGCTGGGCAAGCTGGGCCCGGCGGAGCGCGAGGCCTTCCTGGAGGGGCAGAAGCGGCTGAAGGTCGAGCTGCAGGGGCTCGAGGAACGCGAGAAGCAACTGCGCGCCGAGCTGCAGCAGCAGCTCGCGCTGGTGCCCAACCTGCCCGACCCGGAGGTCCCGGAGGGCAGGGACGACACCGAGAACGTCGAGCGCACGCGATGGGGGACGGCGCCGGAGTTCGGCTTCGCGCCGCGGCCGCACTACGAGATCGGCGAGGCCCAGGGCTGGGTCGACTTCACCCGTGCCGCCGAACTGGCGGGCTCGCGCAACTACGTGCTGTTCGGTGACCTCGCGCTGCTGCACGACGCCGTGCTGCGCTTCGCCGTCGACCTGATGGTGGGGCGCGGTTTCGTCCCGGTCGATCCGCCGCTGCTGGTGCGCGACGCGGCGATGTTCGGCACCGGCTTCTTCCCCGGCGGCGAGGAGCAGACCTACCGCTGCGAGAAGGACGGACTGAACCTGATCGGCACCGCCGAGGTGCCGGTGACCTCGCTGCACCAGGGCGAGATGCTCGCCGGGGACGCCCTGCCCAAGCTCTACGTCGCCCGGTCGGCGTGCTTCCGGCGCGAAGCCGGCACCTACGGCAAGGACACGCGCGGCCTCTACCGCGTGCACCAGTTCCAGAAGGTCGAGCAGGTGGTCATCGACGTGGCCGACAAGGCGCGGTCGATCGAGCACCACCAGCGCATCGTGGCCAACGCCGAGGCGCTGCTGCAGGCCTTCGAGCTGCCCTACCGCGTGGTCGCGGTGTGCGGCGGCGACCTCGGCGTGCCGCAGGCGATGAAGTACGACATCGAGACCTGGATGCCCTCGCGCGGCGGCTTCGGCGAGACCCACTCGGCGTCGCGCTTCTACGACTACCAGGCCCGGCGGCTCGATCTGCGCTATCGGCCCAAGGACGGCGGCAAGCCGCAGTACTGCCACACGCTCAACAACACCGTCGTCGCGAGCCCCCGCATCCTGATCGCGCTGCTCGAGAACCACCAGCAGGCCGACGGCACGATCCGCGTGCCGGCGGCGTTGCGGCCCTACGTCGGCGGGCGCGCGGTCCTGGGCCGACCGGTGTTCTGACGGCGGCGCGGCGCGAGGCGAGCACGAGCTCTCACTGGCCGCCGAACAGACCGCCGCCGCCGCCGCCGAAGCCGCCGCGGCGCAGCAGTTCGCCCAGGTCGAAGCCGGGTGGCAACCCCGGTGGGGCCTGTCCGCCGCGGCCCTGGCCGCTGCCAGGTCGGGCGCCGGTGGCCCCCGACGGCGGCGGGCCGCCCCGGTTGCCCACTTCCCTGCCGGCGGTCGTCGTTTGCTTGCCGTCGACGAAGATGGTATCGCCCGGCCCGCCAGGTCCCCGCGGGCCCATGGGGCCACCCGGTCCCGCCGGTCCACCGGGCCCGGCCGGCCCCTGCGGGCCGGCCTGCTCCTCGGCGGGTTCGATCGGGAACACCGGCACGCGGGCGGTGCCCGCGCGCAGCAGGTCCTGCAGCCGCGGGTCGAACACGAAGTGGCGCACGTAGGTTCGTTCGGCGCCCTCGAAGTCCTCGACCTCGAGGTCGCTGACGATGTTGCGGCTGCTGCGCCGGCGCTCGATGGTGAACTCGATCTTGATGCGCTGCGGCAGGTTGTCGTGGAAGCTGGAGTCCCACTCGAGCAGTTCCTCTGCCTCGTGGCCGAGCGTCTCGAAGTAGGTGACCTTGAAGCTCTTGACCCGGTCGTGCACGAGCTGGAACGAGCCCTGCGTGATCAGGTCGCCGTCGACCATCGGGTCCTCGCGCCGCCACATCTCGAACACCTCGCGGAAGCGCGGGTTCGGCTTGAACCAGTAGCCGACCTCGCACAGGGTCGGTTTGCGCGGCTGGTTCTGGGCGTCGAGCACGAAGCCGACCGCGGTGGTCGTGGTCAGGAAGTCCATGCGGTCGGCGTCGCGTCCGCCGACGTCCATGTCGCGGCCGCGGAAGACGGCGTTGCCCTTGACGTTGTGGGTCCAGATGCCGCGCAGGTCGCGCTCGATCAGGTTGAGGATCCGCGGCCCGGCCTCGGTGGACTCGGTCAGGTCGTCGACGACGTCGCGCGCGTTCAGCATCACGTGGAACGTCGTCGCCACGGTCACCATGACGGTCGCGGTGATCGCGATCGCCAGCAGCACTTCGATCAACGTGAAGCCCGCGGCGGCGGGCGCGGCTTCGGGCGCGGCTCCGGACAGTTGGCGGTGCGTCATCGGCTGCCTCCGAGGGCGGGTGCGGCGCCCGCGCCGTCGGCGGGAGCCGACTCTCCCTTCGACGCGGCGAGGGTGCGGGCTTGCGCTGGCGTCATGCCCGAGAGCGCCAGCGTCGACACGCGAGCCTTGATCACCAGCGTGTCCTTCTGGCCTTCGTAGTCGGCGTTCATCTTCGGGAAGTAGACCACGACGGCCACCTCCTCGAACTCGGTCGCGCTCGGCGCCTTCTCCGCCATGCGCCGGCGGTAGTCGTCCTGGGCCAGCTTGTCCTGGTACTCGCTGGCGCTGAGTCCCTGGGCCTGGGCGCGGCGGAAGTTCTCGCGGTCCCGCTGCCACTCGATGCGCTCGCCCGCCGCCGAGCCGCCGGCAGCGGCGTTCTGCGCCACCTCGGCCTCGAGCTCGGCCACGGCGGCCTCGCCGATCACGATCTTGAACGCGAAGCCCTGGTAGCGCTCGAGCGGCACGGTCTCGCCCGACTCCGGCGGCGTCTCGCGCGCGCCGGCCAGCAGTTCGGACAGCTTCTCCTCGGCGATCTCGCGGGCGAGCCGCCAGTTGCGGGCCTCGGTCGCGTCGACCAGCGCGTTGGTGCGGATGCCGATGAAGCTGATGACGACCATCGCCACGATCGCCAGCGCCACCAGCGCCTCGATCAGCGTGAAGCCGGCGGCGGCATCGCGGCCGGGGCCCATCAGAAGGCGCCCTCGCCGACCAGAGGCAACTGCGGCAGTTCGCCGCGCTCGGAGGTTTCGACCGTGGTCCGGCCGGTGAGGCCCTGGATGGTCATCGACCAGACCATCTGCGGATCGGACTGCAGCTTCAGCGCGACGATCTGGTCGCCGGTGAAGCCGTACTCGTCGAACACCAGCCGGTAGACGCCGCGGGTCGCGAGGCCGTTCTTGGCGTCGCCGACGCCGGCGAACACGACGTCCGGTTCCAGCGCCTGCCACTGGTCGGGCCGCTCCTCGAGCGTCCACGCGTCCTGGTCGCGCGTGAGCTGCTGCTCCGGGGGGTAGACGATCCGCCAGCGGCGCTTGTCGAGGTCGAAGTCCATGCCCATCGTCTTGCCCTGGATGCGGGCCTCGCTGCGCACCCAGTCGAGCTGGCGCAGGATCTGCTTGCCGCTGCCCTCGAGCCGCGCGCTCGGCACGATGGCGCCGAGGTTCGGCACCACGATCGCGAAGATCAGCGCCAGCAGCGTCATCGTCACCAGCAGCTCCATCAGCGTGAAGCCGCCATCGGACGCCGTTCGCTGCGCGGGGAGGTCCACGGCGTCCGGCGCTCAGCGCTCCTTCTTCTGCACGTTCGAGATGTCGTCGTCCGTGCCCTGGCTGCCGTCGGGGCCCCAGCTGATGACCTCCCAGTCCTGCGGGCGGTCGCCGGGCATCAGCTGGTAGTCGTTGCCCCAGGGGTCCTTGTTGAGGGCTTCCAGGTAGCTGTGACCACGGTCGTCCTTGGTCGCCAGGGCCTCGAGCGAGTCGGGCAGCTTGCCGACCTTGCTGCGGTAGAGCTTCACGGCGCCGGCGATCGACTGCACGTCGGTCTGCGCCTTGGTGATGCGGGCCTCGTCGCTGGCGCCGATCACGTTGGTGGCGACCAGGGTGGCGAGCAGGCCGAGGATCACGATCACGACCATGATCTCGACCAGCGTGAAACCGGCTTCGCCGGCGCGGACAGGTTGGGCGTTGGGCTTGGGATTCATGCGCAGCAGGGCAGTCTAGCGGATCACGTTCGGGAACGGGGCCTCCGACGCCGCTCCGGCGACGTTCTTCCGCCCGCCCTGGCCCCGGTGGCATCGCCGCCGCGGCCTCGCGATGATGCCGCGCCATGCGTGCCCTGATCGCCTGCTGCGCGTTCCTCGCCGCGGTCCCCCCTCTGCCGGCCCAGAAGGTCCTGACCCCCGAGGCCCTGGTCGGCCTGCACCGGGTCGGCGACCTGGCGTTGAGTCCCGATGGCCGGCACCTGTTGTTCACGCTGCGCACCGTCGATCTGGCCGGCAACCGCAGCCGTGCGCAGGTGTGGCGGTTGCCGCTCGACGAGCCCGGGGCGAAGCCGGTGCCGCTGGGCGACGGCAGCCAGCCGGTCTGGCTGCCGGGCAGCCATGCCTACGCCGTCACCACCGCGGACGGCATCGTCTGCCGGCCGCTCGGCGAGGGCCCCGTCGTCGAGGTGCCGGTCCCCGGCGGAGCCGCGAACCTCCTGTGGTCGCCGACCGGCGAGCACTTCGCCTACACCCGATCGGTGGCGGTCGACCGGCCGGTGACCGAGCAGCACCCGGACCTGCCGCTGGCGAAGGCGCGGGCCTACGACGACCTGATGGTGCGCCACTGGGACCAGTGGTGCGACGGCAGCTACAGCCACCTGTTCGTGCAGCCCTACACCGGCGGCGGCGGCGCGCGCGATCTGCTGGCCGGGGAACGTGTGCACACGCCGCTGCCGCCGTTCGGCGGCAGGGAGCAGATCGCCTGGTCGCCGGACGGCAAGGAGCTGTGCTACACGGCGCGCCGCGTGCCGGATCCCGAGGCGAGCACCGACAGCAGCCTGTGGGTCGTCGCCGTCGGTGGCGGCGAGCACCGCTGCCTGACCGAGGGCATGCCCGGCTACGACCAGGACCCGGTCTACTCGCCCGACGGCCGCTGGATCGCCTTCGGCAGCATGGAACGCGCCGGCTTCGAGGCCGACCGCCTGCGGCTGATGCTGCACGACCGCCGCCGCGGCACCAACCACGAACTGCTGCCCGACCTCGACGCCTCGGTGCACGACGTGCAGTGGGCGCGCGACAGCCAGCGGCTGTTCTTCACCGTCGAGGTCGAGGGCACGACGCAGGTCTACTCCGCGACCCTGCAGGAGCGCCGCGCCGTGCCGGTGACCGCCGGTCGGCACGCGCTGTCAGGCCTGCAGGTCGCCGCCGACGGCAAGACCGTCTACGCGCTGCGGGCGACGATGGAGCGGCCGGCCGAGGTCGTGGCGATCGACGTCGGCAGCGGCGCCATCACGGCGCTGACCGACGCCAACGGCCCGGCCTTCGCCGGCCTGGCGCTGCCACAGGTCGAGGCCGAGTGGTTCGACGCCGCCGACGGCGCGAAGGTGCACGCCTGGATCGTCAGGCCGCCCGGTTTCGACCCCGAGCGCCGCTACCCGTTCGTGCTGTATTGCCAGGGCGGCCCGCAGTCGATGGTCGGGCAGGGCTTCTCGTTCCGCTGGAACTTCCACCTGATGGCGGCGCGCGGCTACGTGGTCGCGGCGGTCAACCGGCGCGGACTGCCCGGCTTCGGCCAGGCCTGGAACGACGCCATCTCGCGCGACTGGGGCGGCCAGGCGATGCAGGACCTGCTGGCGGTCGCCGACGCGATGCAGGCGCGGCCCTACATCGACCGCGCGCGGTCGGCCGCGGTCGGAGCGTCGTTCGGCGGCTATACGGTCTACTGGTTGATGGGCAACGCCGGCGACCGGTTCGCCTGCATGATCGCGCATTGCGGCGTGTTCCATCTCGAGAGCATGTATGGAGCCACCGAGGAGCTCTTCTTCGTCAACTGGGACCTCGGCGGACCCTACTGGCGCGGCGACGAGCTCGCCGCCGCCTACCGGCGCTTCTCGCCGCACCGCTACGTCGCCAACTGGCGCACGCCGTTGCTCGTGATCCACGGCGAACGGGACTACCGGGTGCCGTACGACCAGGGCCTGCAGGCATTCACGGCGGCGCAGGTGCAGGGCGTACCGAGCCGCCTGCTCGTGTTCCCCGACGAGGGCCACTGGGTGCTGCAGCCGCAGAACGGGGTGCTGTGGCAACGCGAGTTCTTCGCCTGGCTCGACCGCTGGTGCGGCCCGCGGCAGGGCAAGTGAACCCGAGTCCGGCAGCGGTTCTCCTCCTGGCGGCGGCCTGCGCCGGCTCGCCGGGGCCGGTCTGGCAGCACGATCTGACGGCGGCGCTGGCGGCGGCACGGGCGCAAGGCCGCTCGCTGGTGGTGTTCTTCGCCCGGCCGGGCGCGGACGCCAGCGACCGCATGCGGGCCTCGCTGGACGATCCGGCGGTGGTCGCGGCGCTGGCGCGCGGCGGCTTCGCGGCGGTCGTGGCCGACGCCGCCGAGCGGGCCCGGCTCTACGCCGAATGGGTCGGCTACGGCGAAGGCTTCGGCATCGCCGTGCTCGATGGCGAGGGGCGGGTGCTCGCGGCGCGCCCGGGACCCCAGGATCCGGCCGAACTGGCGGCGCTGCTGCGCCACGGCGCGGCGGTGCGTGCTCAGGTCGACGCGCTGCGCGCCCGGGTCGCCTCGGCGGCCGTCGCGCCGGCGGACCAGCACGCGCTCGGTGGCCTGCTGCTCGACCTCGGCTGCCGCAACCAGGCCGAGCCGCTGCTGGTCGACGCGGCGCTGGCCGGCATCGCCGATGCGCGCCACCGCCTGGCGCGCCTGCACGCGATGGCGGGCAACGTCGCGGCGGCCCGCCGCTGGCTCGCGGGGGCGCCGCGCACGCCCGCGGCCCGCGCCACCGAGGGCTACGTGCTGTTCAAGGAACGCCGCCATGCCGAGGCGGTGGCCGTGCTCGACGCGGTGCTCGCCGAAGGGGAACTCGGCGCCGACCGGCAGCGGGCCACGCTCTGGCTCGGCAAGGCGTTGCACGAGCAGCGCGACGACGGGCGGGCGGTGGCGGTCCTGAGCGCGCTGGCCGCCGAGGGCAGCGGCAGCACCAGCGAGGCCGCCGCCGAGCATGCACTGCAGCACATCCGCGGCGAGGCCGGGCACCCACGCTGAGGCCTCGCCCCGCGCGGCTCACGGCGGTCCGGGCGGCAGCGGCCGGCCGTCGCTGCGGCTGCGGACCCTGGGCGGCGTGCCGAGCAGTTCGATCGTGCCGTGCTGCCCCGTGATCCAGAGGTCGGCGCCGAAGGCGCGCGCGAGGCGCCCGAGCGCGGTGTCGCCGTCGGCGGCCGCGGCCGAGCCGAGGCAGACGCGGGGCCGCACGCGGGCGAGCAGGTGGGCGGCGGCGGGGTTCCGGCGGCCGTGGTGGGGCAGCAGCAGCACTTCGCTCGGCACGGCGAGTCCCTGCGCGATGGCCGCGGCGGTGCCGAGCGCCTCGGCATCGCCCGTGCACAGGACGCGGGTGTCGCCGAGCCGCAGCTGCGTCCACAGGCTCTGGTCGTTGTCGCTGCTGCCTTTCGGCACCCAGGGCACGGCGACGGTGACCTCGGGCAACGGCTGCAGGCGTTCGCCCGGGCCCAGGAACTGCACCCGCGTGCCCTGGGCGGCGAGCCGCCGGCCGAGGTCCGAGCCGGCGAGCCGCGCGGGCAGCACCGCCGCATCGACCGGCACGGCGCGCAGCAGCAGTTCCAGACCATTGTGATGGTCGGCGTCGGCGTGGCTCACGACCAGCAGGTCGACGTGGCGGCGGTCGAGCGCGCGCAGCAGTTCGCCGGCGGCGCGGCCGGGCGCCTGCAGGCTGCCGCAGTCGAGGACGACGCGGCGCCCGCCGACCGAACCCAGGCTCGCCTGGCCATGGCCGACGGCGAACAGCCACAGGCGCGGCCCGTCGTCCGGGCGCAGCGGCAGGAAGTAGGGTCCGATCAGCAGGCTGGCGGCGATGGCGGCGCCGCGGCGGCCGGGTGCGCAGCCCACCGCCACCAGGGCGGCGCCGGCGGCAAGGCCCAGCAGCCAGGCCGGCGGCACGCACCACGCCGGCACCGGCGTGCCCGGCAGGTCGTCGGCCGCCTGGACGGTGGCGGCGTAGAGCGACGTCGCCGCGGCCAGCGGCACCGCCAGGCCGGTGGCGACGGCGGGCAGGCACAGGCCCAGCAACGCGGTGAACAGGCTGCCGAACAGCAGCAGTGCGACCAGTGGTCCCAGCAGCGGCGTCAGCAGCACCGTCCACGGCGCCAGCTGGCCGAAGAAGAACAAGGTCAGCGGGGCCGTCAGCAGCGTCGCCCACCCCGAGCCGCGGCACGACGCCGCCAGGTGGCGCCGCAGGCCCGGTTCGCCGCCCGTCGGGCCGGCGAGGGCGAGCCCGACCACGGCCGCGTAGCTGAGCAGGAAGCTCGGGCCGAGCAGGGCCTCGGGCTGCCACAGGCAGGTGGCCACCGCCGGCGCCAGCAGCCCGGTCGACAGCGGGCACGGCCGGCCGAGCCGCGTCGCCAGCGCCGCCAGCGCGAAGGTCGCCACCGCGCGCACCACCGGCGGTTCGCCGCCGGTGATCGCCGCATAGGCGAACAGGACCAGCAGCACCGCCGCCGTCCGGCGGGAGCCGGCGCCGAGGCGCTGGCCGCGTCCCACCAGGCCGAGCAGCATCGCCAGCATCGCCGCGTGGGCGCCGCTGACCGCCAGCAGGTGGGACAGCCCGGTGCCCTGGTGGGCGTTCGCCAGCGCCGTGCTGCTGCGGGTGCCGCGCCCCAGCAGCAGCGACGCCAGCATCGCGCCGCGTTCGTCGGGGATCAGGCCGAGCAGCTGGCGCTCGAGCGCGCGGCGGGCGGCCGCCGCGGCCCGCGGCAGCGACCAAGGGCCGGCCTCGATCGCGGCGGCGGCGGCGCTGGCATGCACCGTCGGCGCCAGCTCGGGCGCCACCGCCGCGCCGACCCGGCCGAGGGCATGCAGCCGGTCGCCGGGCAGCACGTCGACGTCGCCGTCGAACTGCACCCGCAGCGTCGTGTGGCCGTCGCCGAGCGTGACCCAGGCGAGACCCGCCTGCGGCGCCCGCACCACGTCGACGACGGTGCCGGCCACGGCGCACGGGCCGGGCCGCGGCCAGGCGATCGCGACGTCGCGCGGCGGCACGCCGGCGAGCACGACCGGCAGTGCGCACAGGCCGGCGAGCCGGCAGCGGTGCGGGAGCCAGCGCGCCAGCAGCAGGCCGAGCGCCGCCCAGGCCGCGGCCGCCGGCAGGGCGACGCGGCCCAAGAGGGCGGCCGGCACGGCGAACGCCGCGCACCACACCAGCGGCGCCACGGAACGGGGAACCACGACCTGCCAGGTGCCCGGATCCCGTCCACGGTTACAGTGACGGCATGGTTTCTGCCCTCTACCCAGGCAGCTTCGACCCGGTGACGCGCGGCCACATCGACCTGGTCGAGCGGGCGTTGCCGCTGTTCGATCACCTGACGGTGGCGGTGGCGGTCAACAGCAGCAAGGCGCCGACCTTCGCCGCCGAGGAGCGCGTGGCCATGCTGCGCGAGGTCATGCCGGCCGACCCGCGCCTGTCGGTGACGACGTTCCGCGGGCTGGTCGTCGACTTCTGCCGCAGCCAGGGCATCGGCGCGGTGCTGCGCGGCGTGCGCACGGTGTCGGACTTCGAGTACGAGTACCAGATGGCGCTGACCAACCGCCACCTCGCGCCCGGCATCGAGACGGTGTTCGTGATGCCGAGCGTGCAGTACAGCTACGTGTCGTCGTCCCTGATCCGCGAGATCGTGCGCAACGGCGGCGACGTCTCCAGCTTCCTGCCGCCGCCGGTCGAGCGCCGGCTGCGCGAACGCCTGTGCCCATGAAACCGATGTCCATGCCCCTCGAAACCGTGCACTCCCCGCAGGCTCCGGCCGCGATCGGCCCCTACAGCCAGGCGCAGAAGGTCGGCAACCTGCTGTTCTGCTCCGGCCAGATCGCGCTCGACCCGAGGACCCAGCAGATGGTCGGCAGCACCGCCGCCGAGCAGGCCGAGCAGGTGCTGAAGAACCTCGCCGCGGTGCTGCATGCCGGCGGCGCCAGCCTGTCGCGGGTCGCGCGCACGACGATCTACCTGGTCAGCATGGCCGACTTCGCCGCCGTCAACGAGGTTTACGGCCGCCACTTCGGCGACCACAAGCCGGCCCGCGCGACGGTCGCCGTCAAGGAACTGCCGAAGAACGGCCTGGTCGAGATCGACTGCATCGCCGCCCTGTGAGCGCCGGTTGGCGGCCCGCGGCCCTGGTGCACGGCCGCCGGTTCACCGCCCTGGCGGCCGGCTGCGCGACCCTCGCGGTGGTGCTGCTGGTGCCGCTGGCTGCCGGCACCGGTCTCGATCGCCCAGTGGTCCACGGCGAACGGGAGCAACTCGACGCGGCCCTGTGGGGTCGCGAGCCCGGCGCCGTCGTGGACGACGTGCCGGCCCTCTACCTGCGAGCGGTCGCTGGCGTGCCGCCGTCGCCGCCGGCGGACGATGCCGGCCGCCGCCGGCAGCTCGACCGCGCCCGGATCGGCCAGCTGGTGGCGCTCGGCGCCCTGGCCGGGCTGGTCTACGTCGCGGTGCGCCTCGGCCGCGGTCGTCTGCAGGCGCTGCTGGCCACCGCCCTGCTGGCGGCCACGCCGCCCGTCGCGGCCGCCGGCGCCGTGCTGCGCCCGGCCGTGGCGGCGGGGTTGTTCGGCCTGCTGGCCGTGGTGCTGCTGCAGGTCCAGGCGGCCGCGGGCCCGGTGCGGCGCCACGGCGTCGGACGCGCCTTCGGGTGGGCGGCCGTGGGCATCGCGGCAGCGATCGCGATCGGCCTGGCCATCGCCGCCCTGCCGGCGCTCACCGCGCCCGTCCTGTTGCCGGGCCTCGTGCTGTCGTTCGCCGCCGTGCTGCTGGCCGTGCGGACGGCGCGCATCGGCGGGCGGCGCGGGTGCGCCCGGCTGCCCTGGCGGGCGGCGAACCGGCGCCTCCTGCCGTGGACGGGGCTGGCGCTGGCGGTGCCCGGGCTGGTCGTCGTCGTGCTGGAGCGCACCGGCGCCGTACGGGCCGACACGCTGCCGGCCGTGGTCCTCGCCGCCGACCTCTTGCCCGCCGCGCCGCCGGCCCGGTGGGTGGCGGGGGGGCTCGCCGTGGTCGGCGCGGTGGCCATCGCGCTGCGGTTGGCGCGGCGGTGGCGATGTGGCCGGGTCGGACCGGACGTGGTGCTGTTCCTGCACACGGCGCTGCTGCTGGCCGTGGTGGGCCCGGTGCCGGATCCGGCCGACCGGTTGCCGGCGGCGCCGGCGCTGGCGATCGTGCAGGCCGAGGGCGTGTCGTTCGCGGCGGCGTTCGCCGGCTGGTTCGCCGCCCGGCGCCGTCGGGCCTGACGCGTCAGTTCCGGGCCGCGGCGCGCTCGATGGCGGCGATCAGCTCGGCGCGGCCGTCGGCGGTGCCGGCATGCAGGCCGAGGCCGGCGACCTTGCCGCGTGCGTCGAGCAGGTGCACGACGGGGCCCTCGACGAACCAGCGCAGCGCCACGTCGCCTTCGACGCCCTTGCCGTCGCCGACCACCGGGAAGGTCATGCCGAGCCGGCGCACGTCGGCGGCGATGCGCGCCGGGTCGCGGTCGAGGCAGATGCCCACGACGGCGAGCCGGTCGGCATGGCGCTGCTGCAGCGGGTGCAGGGTCTCCAGCGTGCGCGGCAGGTCGCGGTCGCCGCCCGACCAGAACAGCAGCACCACCGCCTTGCCGAGCAGGTTCTGCGACGCGACCTCGCCGCCGCCGATCACGCTGGCCCGGAACGCGATGCCGTCGTCGCCGGGCCGCAGCTGCGTCGCCCGCAGCCGGTCGCGGGCGACCTCGCCCCAGTAGGTCTTCGGCAGGTCGTCGGCCAGGCGCTGCAGTTCCTCGAAGCCGGCGTTGTCGGGCAGGTCCTCGCGGTCGCGCATGGCGTCGGCCCGGTGCCAGCGCACGAACGCGCGTTCGTCGTCCGTCCGCGCCCCGGCCAGCATCGCGGCGTAGATCGCCTCGCCGCGCTCGATCTCGTGCAGGACGGTCGTCAGCAGGCGTGCCATCGCCAGCTGGTCGGCGGCCGGCACGTCGGGTTTGACGGTGGCGGCCGCGACCCACCGCGCGCGCAGGTCGTCGAGACCCAGGTGCTGCGCCATCGTCGCGGCCGCCACCAGCACCAGGGCCGGCGCGGCGTCGGCGTCGATGGTCTGCAGGGCCGCCGTCGCCCCCTTGCGGTCGCCGTCGGCGAGCAGGAAGTCCGCCAGCATCAGGCGGCCGTTCCAGCGGTCGTCGCCGGTCGCCGTGCCGTCGACGAAGCGCCGCAGCGCGGCGATCTGCTCGCGGCGCAAGGCCTCGATCGCCGCGCGTCCCGGTTCGTCGCCGAGGGCCTGCACGTCCTGCGCGAAGCGCTGCTGCAGTTCCAGCAGGGTCTTCTGGGCGAGGCACGGCCCGAGGCCGGTGAACAGCAGCACGAGGACGGATCGGAGCATGGCCGCAGCATAGCGGCCGCCGCCGCGGGCTTGCGGGAACGGCGGCGATCGCGTCGCATGCCGGCCGGTGGCAGCCCTGCTCGACATCGAGGACCTGGTCGTCCGGCGTGGCGGCTGGTCGGCACGCATCCCGGCGCTGCACCTCGCCGCCGGCGGCGCCGCGGCCCTGTTCGCGCCCTCGGGGGCCGGCAAGAGCTCGCTGCTCGCCGGCCTGTTCGGCCTGCTCGACGATGCCGGGGTGACCGGCGTGGTGCGCTGGCGCGGCGCCGCGTGGTCGGCGCTGCCCGGCCCGGCCCGCCGCCGGGCGCTGCGCGAGGAGATCGTGTTCCTGCCGCAGGACGCCGCGGCCGCGCTCGATCCGCTGGCGCCGATCGGTCGCCAGGTGGCGCAGGCGACCGGCGTCCCCGTGGCGACGGCGGCGGCGACGCTGGGCGAGCTCGGCGTCGGCCACCCCGAGGCGCTGTGCCGGCGGCTGCCGCACGAGGTCTCGGGCGGCGAGGCGCAGCGGGCGCTGCTGGCGATCGCCTTCCTGCGCCAGCCGGCGCTCCTGGTCGCCGACGAACCGACCGCGGGGCTCGACGCCGAAGCGCATCGCGACGTGCTGCAGCGCCTGCAGGCGCTGCGCGGGCGCGGCGTGGCGCTGTTGCTGGCGACCCACGACCCCCGCCTGCCGCCGGCGGTCGGGGCGGTGGTGCACCTGGGCAGCGACGACGGCTTCCGCCCGGGATCGATCGCCGTGCGACCCTGGCCGGCGGCGGGGGCCATCGCCGAGGTCGGCCAGGTGCCGGTGCTCGCCGCCCGCGGCATCGCCATCGCGTTCGGCGGTCGCGTGGTGCTCGAGGGGGTCGACTTCGTGGTGCACCGCGGCGAAGTCGTGGCCCTGCTCGGGGCCTCCGGGGCCGGCAAGACCACGCTGGCGCGGATCCTGGCCGGACACCTGCAACCCGACGCCGGCACGCTCGAGCGCCCGGCGCGGCGGCCGGCGGTGCAACTGGTGCCCCAGGACGCGTTCGCCTCGCTGACGCCTGGCCGCAGCGTCGCGAGCCTGCTCGCCGAGACGGCGCTCGGCACCGACGCGGCGGCTGCGGCGGCGCGCCTGCAGCTGGCGGCCGATCCCCTCGCGCGTTCGGCAGGGCAGCTGTCGGGCGGCGAACGGCGGCGTGCGGCCCTGCTGCGCGCCCTCTCGGTGCGGCCGGACGTGCTGCTGCTCGACGAGCCGACGGCGGGTCTCGACCGGGAAGCGGCGATCGCCGTCGTGCAGGCGGTGCTCGCCCTGCAGCGCGAGCGCGGTCTCGCGGTGGTGCTGATCACCCACGACCACGAGCTGGCGGCCGCGGTGGCGCGGCGCACGGTCGAACTGCGCGGAGGCCGGCTGTGCGAAGGCTGATCCCGGTCGCCATCGTGATCCCGCTGGCTGCCGCCGCGGTCGCCGGGCAGGCGCCGCCGGGATGGCAGTGGCAACCGATCGAGGGCGCGTCGGCGACGGCGTTCGCGCTGCGCTGGCGCCACGGCTTCGACGACGATGCACCGCAGGAGTGCGGCGCCGCGCTGGCCATGGCCGAGTGCCGCCTGGCGCGCGCGCGCCGTGCCGTGCCCGAACGGGTCCAGAGCGGCGTGCAGGTGGCCGACGATGCCACGGTGGCGTTCGTGCTGGCGCGCCCGGCCGACGTCGCCGCCGCCGTCCGGTTCTGCCAGGTGTTGCTCGACGACCACGCGGCGGTCGACGACGACCTCGCCGCGGCGGCGATCGCCCGGGCCGCGCTGGCGGCCGACGATGCCGACTGGCTCTACCCCGGGCCGGTGCTGCGCGGCCGGGCGCGGCGGACCCTGCTCGCCGGCCCGGCCGCGCGCGGTGTCGCCGGCTCGGCGGCCGCCGTGCAGGCGCTGTCGCCGGCGCACCTGCGGCGGCTGCTGCGGGCGCCGGTCGCCGTCGAGGGCGTCGTGGTCGGCGCCGTCGACGAGGCCGTGCGGCTCGCGGTTGCCGGACTGCGCCTGCCGACGGTGCCGGCGACGCCGCGGCCGGCGTGGCGGCTCGCCGACCACCCGCTGCCGACGCCGGTCTTCGCACCGCACCCGCGGGTCGACGGCCCGTTCGTGGCGCTGGCGTTCGCGGTGCCGGCGGACGCCGACCTCGCGGCGCTGGCGGTCGGGGTCGAGGTGGCGCGCGCCCGGGCCGCGCGCGACCTGCCGCTGCGGCGCGGCGAGGCCCAGGCGCGGGCGCCGCTGGTCGGCTGGTCGTGGCTGCACGGCGATCCGGTGCTGATGTTCTGCCGCCGCGGGGCCAACGGCGAGGACCCGGAGCGGCCGATGGCCGAACTCGACCGCCTGGTGGCCGACCTTGTGGCGCGGGCCCCGACCGAGGCCGAATGCGACACCGCGATCCGCACGCTGCGGGCCGAATCTGGCCTCGGGCCCGGGCCGCCCGGACTCGAGGCCGAGGCGCTGCCTGGCCGGGCGGTGGCGTTGGCGTTGGCCGGCTTGCGCCGCCTGCACGACGCCGATGCCACGGCGGTGACGCCGGCCGCGGCCCAGCGGGCCCTCGCCGCCGTCTGCGCGCCCGACCGCGCCTTCCGCGGCGGGCTCCTGCCGCTGGCGCGGCGGCGGTGAAGGCCGGGCCGGTCGGCTGCCGATGACGGCCTGGGTCGCCTCGCCCGGCCCTCGCCGCTCGTACTGCCGATGGGTTTCATCAACGTCGCCGAACGCACGATCAGCGCCAAGCTCGTCTACTACGGCGTCGGCGTCGGCGGCAAGACGACCAGCCTGCAGCAGGTGCACGGCATCTTCTGCCCGCGCAACGAGGTCCAGCTGGTGTCGATCAACACCGAGGAGGACTCGACGCTGCTGTTCGACTTCCTGCCGATCAACCTCGGCCGCGTCGGCGGGTTCAAGATCCGCATCCAGGGCTTCACCGTGCCGGGGCAGCCGAAGTACCGGCAGATGCGCAAGTACGTGCTGCAGGGCGCCGACGCGGTGGTGTTCGTCGTCGACAGCCAGAGGAGCCGCCTGCAGGAGAACCTCGAATCGCTGCAGAGCATGCGCGAGAACCTGCGCGGCAGCAGCGGCACCTCCGAGGACATCCCGATCGTGCTGCAGTACAACAAGCGCGACCTGCCCGACATCCTCGGCGAGGCGGAGCTCGACGCGCAGTTCCGCTTCCGGCCCGACATCGAGTCGTTCCCCTCGGTGGCGACCGAGGGCCAGGGCGTGTTCGAGGCGTTCGTGCAGGCGGCTTCGCTGCTGGTCGAGAAGAAGGTTGAGCTCTACGGCCTCGGCCGCGGCGCGACCAACGCCAAGGAGGTGGCCGAGGGCGTGCGCCGCAAGCTCTGGGACATCTGCGACGACGTGCGCCGCGCCCGCGCCGTGCCGCCGATCGGCCAGCTGCCGCAGACGCGGCTCGAAGTGCCCGCGCCCGGGCCGGCGGCGCCGGCCGAAATTGCACCGCCGCCTCCGGTCGCCGTGCCCGCCGCCGACGACGACTTCGACCTCTCCTACGAGCTGCGCGAGACCGCGGGCGGCCCGGCCGACGACCTCGGCGCCGTGCTGACCGACGCCGATCTCGCCCACGAGCTGGCGGTCGACGCACGGGTCCTCGAGCAGCCCGTGCAGGTCGAACAGGACGATTCCCTGCTCGATCGCACGGTGCAGTCGAACCTCGAGCTGGCGCAGCGCTACGGCGAGCTCGACGAGCAGCGCCTGCTGCTCGAACGCAAGGTCCACGAACTGGTCGACGTCGCCCAGCAGACGGTGCACGACCTCAACCGACCGATCAGCGCCATCCGCCTGATGCTGTCGACGCTGGCCAAGGGCTACCTCGGCGAGCTGTCGACGCCGGTGCACCAGGCGGTGCAGAACGGTCTGCAGGCCGTGCACCAGATGGAACGGCTGGTGCGCGACCTGCTCGACAGCTCGCGGCTCGACCACGACGGCATGCGGCTGGAGTTCGCCGACTGCGACCTGACGCTGGTGCTCGGCGAGGTGCTGCGCACGCTGCGCTACGAGATCGAGGAGCACCGCGTCGCCGTCCAGGTCGAACCGATGCCGATCGTCCGGGCCGACAGCTGGGCGATGACCAAGGTGTTCCTGAACCTGATCGGCAACGCGATCGCCTACGGCCCGACGACGGCGGAGCCGACGATCCGCATCCACGCCGAGCCCGGCGACGGCGAGTGGCGGGTGTGCGTCAGCGACAACGGCATCGGCATCCCCGAGCAGGATCGGCCGCGCCTGTTCGGCCGCTTCGAGCGCGGTAGCAACACCGGCGGCATCAGCGGCACCGGCCTCGGCCTGCACATCGTCAAGGAACTGGTGCAGGGGCACGGCGGCTGCGTCTCGTTCGAGTCGACCGTGGGCCAGGGCACGACGTTCGTGCTGCACCTGCCACTCGAGCCGGTGCTGGCGCCGCATTCGCGCTTGTCGACGACCGCGGCCGACGCCGACCTCTGATCGCTGCTGCCGGCCGGCGGGGGGCGGCAGATCGGCGGGCCGAAGCGCCGACGGCCGCCGCGCCGCGCGCGACGGCCGTCTCGCAGGTGGTACCTCCGGAAGGGATCGAACCTTCGACCCGCGGATTAAGAATCCGCTGCTCTACCGGCTGAGCTACGGAGGCGCGTTGTGGGGCGGGGACGCTAGCGAGGCGCACCGCGCGGTGCAAGCGCGCGTTCCCCGGTTCGCGAGATCGCTTGACCGCTCGCCGGGCGAGCGGCACACTCCTTCGCCCCGCAGCGCGCACAGCGCTTGGGCACGGTGGCTGTAGCTCAGTCGGTTAGAGCACCAGGTTGTGGTCCTGGGGGTCGCGGGTTCGAATCCCGTCAGCCACCCCATTCGGTGCCGTGCGGCGGGATGCCGCCGCGATTGCGCCGCGGTCCGACGAACGCGCCGGGCCGCCGCCCCGCTGTGCAGCCGGGCATCGTGGTGATGCCGACTGCGAGGAGCCGATGAGCGCCGAGTTCGAATCCCGGATCCATGCCGCCGTGTCGGGCGATCGCCGCGCGCACGACGAGCTGTTCACCCGCAACCTGCCGGCGCTGGTGGCCTTCCTCCGGGCCAAGGTGGGCGGGGAACTCTCCGTACGTGAATCCGTCGGCGACCTGGCGCAGTCGGTCTGCCGCGAGGTGCTGCTCGACCTGCCGCGGCTCGAGTTCCGCAGCGAAGAGCAGTTCCGCGCCTACCTGTTCCTGCAGGCCTCGCGCAAGGTCGTCGATCGCTACCGCTACCACAAGCAGGCGATGCGCGATGCGGCCCGGGTGGAGCCGCTGCCGAGCGAAGCCGACGAGGCCGAGGTGCTGGGCGCCTACGGCGGTCTCACCCCTTCGCGCGCCGCCGGCGCCAAGGAGGAGCTGACGCGCGTCGAGGCCGCCCTGCAGCTGCTGCCGGAAGCGCAGCGCGACGCCGTGCTGCTGTCGCGGCTCGCGGGCCTCGGCTACGAGGAGATCGCCCGCCAGCGGGGCATCAGCGAGTCGGCGGTGCGCGGGCTGGTCGCCCGGGGGCTGGCGCGGCTCGCCGGCCTGCTGGGCCAGCCGCCGGCCGGCGGCTGAAACCGGCGGTGGGGCCTCGGTCAGCGCCGCGTCAGCGCGCGCAGGAAGCGCAGCAGGGCGCCCAGGCCCGCGCGCGAGCCGGGATGGAACGCCGCCAGGCGCGCCGTGCGCAGCGGCGACGGCGCGTGCGGCGGGGGGGCGGCGAAGCTCGCCGTGGGCAGCAGCGGATCGACGCTGCGCAGCGACTCCAGCACCCGGTTGGCGAGGCCCGGGCCCACGTCCGGCCCGATCACCAGGCAGTCGTGACCGCCGGCGCCGAAGAACAGGGTGCGCGCGCCGGCGAGGTCGTGGGCCACGTCGACCCCGATCCCATGGGACCGGAGCTGCCGCAGCAGCGGCTGCATCGGCGCCGGGTCCTGCACCAGCGTCAGTACGTCGATCGACGGCTCGTCGGCGGCGCTCACCGGAGCGTGCATCGGCACCGCGGCGGGCGGAATCAAGCGCGGTCGGGACCCTGGTCGATGCTCGGCCGTGACCATCCCTCGCCTGCCGCTGGCCTGGTTCCTGTCCGCCGCCGCCCTGACGGCACAGTCGACGACGACGCTGCCGGCGTCGCATGCGACCGTGGAGGGTACGTCGAGCACCAACGTGCCGTTCGGCCGCAGCACGCCGGTGCGGGTGCAGTGCGCCTACGACGGCATGCTGTTCGCCGGGCCGGTGACGATCACCCAGATCGCGTTCCGGCCCGATGGCGGGGGAGCGGTGGCGGCCAAGGTCGTCGACTGCGAGATCCGCATGTCGACGATGCCGTTGTCGCTGGTCGGCATGTCGCCCGACTTCGGCCAGAATCGCGGCGGCGACGAGACGGTCGTGCTGCCGCTGCAGCAGATCGCGCTGGCCGCCCAGGCGGCCACCGGGACGCCTGGCGCCTTCCTGCCGGCGATCCCGCTGGCGGTGCCCTTCGCCTACGATCCGTCGCTGGGGCCGCTGCTGGTGGAGATCGCCGTGCACGGCCAGCCCCCGGGCGCCTACCTGCTCGACGTGACCTACGCCTGCGACAGCCCGGACCTCGGCCTCGGCGCGAACGCGTGCACGCAGTCGAGCGGCCTGCCGCTGCACGTGGCGAGCGCGTCGTCGCAGGTGATGTGGGGCCGGCCGTGGATCGCCCGCGCCACCGGGGCGACGCCCGGGGCGATCGTCGTGCTGGCGGTCGGCACGATCGACGCCGGACCCTACGGCGGCATGGTGCTGCCGCAGGACCTCGGCGCGCTCGGCGCGCCGGGCTGCGTGCTCGGCATCGACGTCGCGGCGACGTGGTTCACGCTCGCGCTCGGCGACGGCTCGGCGCTGTTCCCGTTCACGCTGACCAACTCGCCGCTGGTGATCGGCGAGTGGATCCGGTTCCAGGCCGCGACGCTGGATCCGACGGCGAACGCGCTCGGCCTGGTCACCAGCCAGGCCAAGAAGGTGCAGATCTGCGGTTGGGAGCCGGTGGCGCGGGTCTGGTCCTCCGGCCTCGCCGCCAGCTTCGGCACCAAGGAGATCGGGCTGGCGCCGGTGCTGCGGCTCACGGTGCAGTAGCGGCGCCGGTGCCATCGGCACAAGGCCGCCGCATTCAAGAAGCCGCGCGGGGCCGCCGATGCACGGGGCGCGCGCCGGCGACCGTCGGGGGGCGGGAACTGGCGTGGCGCGGACTGTGCGGGATCAGGGGGTCCGCGCCCGGCCGGCTCGAGGGTGGGGGCCCGAGCGCCGGCTGGCGAGAACGCCAACCCCATGGGGGTGGGGGCCGGCGGTCGGGCGCCCGCGGTGCCACGCAACACCGCGGGGCCGCCTTTTTCCGCGCCCTGGCCTGAGCCTCGACGCCAGCGGCACCCCGCCGTATCAAGGCGGCGATGCGTCGCAGCCAGCTCGCGGTGGCGGGTTTCCTCGGCCTCGTCGCCTGCGCGGCGCCGATCGGGCTGCCGTCCCGGCCGGTCACCGACCTGCCGTGGGGCGAGGGCCATGCCGACCAGGCCGTGCTCGCCGCCCGGCACCTGGTCGAACAGGGACGGCCGCGGGAGGCCCTGACCGCCGTCGAGGCGGTGCTGGCCGGGGCCCCGCGGCACGTCGACGGGCAGCGGCTGCGCCAGGACATCCTGCGCGAACGCGGCCGGCGCGGCCTGCTGCTGCACGAGGCGCAGCAGGCGTTGGCGGCGGAGCCCGGCAGCGCCGAGGCCTGGTACCTGTACGGCCGGATTGCGCTCGGCAGCGAGGCCAAGCTGGCGGCCTTCCGCGCCGCGGTGCTGCACCGGCCCGCCAGCGTCTGGCCATGGCTCGGGCTCGCGCACACCCTGCGCGTGGCCGAGCCCGGCCGCGCGCACGACATCTACGCGGCGCTGTACGCGGCCTCGGCCGGGCATCCGCTGGTGGCGATCGCCTACGCCGCGTTGCTGCGCGAGCAGGAGCGCTACCAGGCGGCGATCGACGTCTACGGCCGCCTGCGCACCGACCCGCGGGTGCCCGGCGTCGGCGACCTCGGGCTGGCGCAATGCTGGCTCGCGCTCGAACGGCGGGCCGAGGCCTGGACGGCGCTGATGGCGGCCCTGCGGTCGAGGCCGTTCGACCCCGGCGTGCAGTCGCTGCTGCGCGGGTGGCTGCAGCTGTCCGCGGGCGCCGACCAGGCGGCGCAGGCGTTCGACCTCCTGCGCGAGGACCCGATCCGGTTTCAGGCGCTGGCCACCGGCGAAGGAGCGCCGTTGCTGGCGGAGCTGCTGCAGCGGGCGCAACAGCCGCAGGCGATCCTGGCCCTGCTCGAGGCGCTGGGCACCAGCGCGCGCCAGCCGGCGATGCGGCGGCTGCAGCGCCGGCTGCTGCTGGCCGTCGGCGACGTGGGCGGCTTCGTCGCGCTGCTGCGCCAGGACCTGCCGCGCTGGCTCATCGATGCCGAGCCGAACCGGCTGCGCGGCCGCTGGCTGCGGCTGCTCGACGGCCCTTGGTCGGACGGCGGGCCGCTGGCGGCGGGGCCCTGCGGCGATCTGGTCGAGGCCCTGCTGCGGGTCGGCTTCCTGATCGAGGCGGAACTGCTCGCCGAGGCGGCGCGGCGCCGCTGGCCGGAGCAGGCGGCGCCGTTCGCGGCGCAGCGCGACGAGGCGCGGCGCGAACTCGCGTTCGAGGCGGGGGTGCGCCGGGTGCTCTACCGCGGCTACGAGGCGCGCGACCCGGCCGGGCTGGACGAGGTCGTGCAGCGGCTGCGCGACCTGTCGCAACGGGTCTTCGGCCGCGACGTGGTCGGACGGCCGACGACGTTCTCGTTGCCGTGGATCGGCGAGATGCTGGACCCGTTCACCGGCGGGCTCGCGGAGCACTTCGACCGCTACAACCGCCACTTCGTGCTCGGGCGGCGCTCCGGCGGCACCGCCGAGGGCATGCTGTTGACGCGCCTGTCGCTGCGCGAACTCCCGGCATCGAGCGACCTCGACCTCGCCGGCCGCTGCGCCGAGGTGGTGGCGATCGACCGCGACGTGCGCGCACTGGCCGGCGTGCTCGGCGGCGACATCGCCGGCGTGGCGCTGCTGAACCACTTCCTGGTCGACTTCGATGCCGTGCGCGAGTGGGCGCACACCATCGCCGGCCGCCGCCGCACCGCCGCCGAGGACGGCATGGCGCTGCTCGACGACCCGCTGCCGACGGTGCCCGACGACGATCCGCTCGACGTCGCCTGGCGCCTGTCGCTGCTGGCGCCCGAGCCCGATGCCGGTCTCGAGCCCGCCGTGCTGGACACCATCCGCCAGCACGAACGGCAGCACCTCGTCGACTCGTTCCACTTCCTGCCGATCGAGCGCAATCTGTGGCGCAGCCTCGGCCTGCTGCTCGGCTTCGGCCTGTCGCCCTCGGCGATCGAGGCGGAGATGGAGCGCCGGGCCGAGCTGGCGTCCTTGGCGACGTCGCCGCACACCGAACTGGTGCTCGCCCACATCGCCGACTTCCTCGCCGAGCCCGACGCGGATTCGCCGCATCACCACGGCTTCGGCGAACTCGCCCGCCAGCTGGCGGCGGAGCTGCGCGCGCTCGGCGTGCCGGCGGAGCGCGCCGCGCCGAGCCGGTGGCACCTGGTCGATCGCGACGTCGTGCGGCAGGCGGCCCGGCGGCTGCTCGCCGTGTTGCACTGACGGGGGCCGGGTGCCGCCGCGAGCCTCGCCGTGTGCGGCGGCCCCGGCTATCGTGGATGGTGGGGCGGCGCTGCCATCGGCCGACCCCGACGCCTGCCGGCGGAACCGGCCCGGAGAACGACGATGACCAACCAACTGCCGTGCGCAACGTTCCTCTCGCTCGTGCTGACCTCGGCCGGGCTGGCGCAGGACCCGGCGCCGCCCAAGGGACCCGACAAGGAGGTGGCGGAGAAGATCGCCGAGCTGAACGAGGTCGTGCAGGATCGCAAGCAGGCGCGCGACGAGGAGGGGTTGCCGCTGATCGACGCGCTGCACACCAAGCGTCAGGCTGGCGTCGATCCCAAGGACGCGGCGGCGATCGTCAAGGCCTTCGCCGACGTGCTCAACAAGGGCAAGCTGCGGCCGGTCGGCCGCACGGCCCTCTACAACGGCGCGGCGATGGCCCTGGGCTACTGCGGCGAGGACGGCGCGAAGGTGCTGAAGGCCGCCTACAGCGGCAAGCGCTTCCCGGAGAAGCCGGACTGGGTGCCGCTGCGCGAGAACCTGCTGCGCAACCTCGGGCGCACCAAGGACGAGTCGATGGTGAAGTACCTGTGCAACGAGGCCCGGCGGCAGCCGGAGGCAGCGCTGCAGGCGGCGGCCGGCGAGGCGCTCGGCAACTTCGACGAGTCGAGCGAGGCGATCCGCAAGGAGATCGTCAGCGACCTGCTGATCCGCTATGGCGAACTGGCCGAGCTGGCGTCGCAGACGAACGCCAACAACGTCGAGGTGCAGAACGCACAGGACCGCCTGAACACGATCGCCGAGAAGTGGAACGGCACGCTGGCCAAGCTGACGCGACAGAACTTCACCACGCTCCGCGAGTGGCAGGCCTGGCACAACAAGCACCGCAACCAGCCGTGGTGAACGCCGACGGCCCGGGAAGCCCGCCGGCCGCCGCACCGTCCCTGCCGCCCGCATGGTCCTCCGGCGCCTGATCCTGGTGACCCTGGCGGCCGCCGCCCTGGCCTGGCACCTCGTCGAGACCCACCGGCTCGCCGAACTCGCGGGCGGTTTCGAGGTCGAGGCGCGGCGCGCCCGCGGCGCGACCGCCGCGGCCGAAGCGGCGCACGCGGAGGCGACGCGGCAGTCGTCGCGGCTCACGGCCGAGCTGCTGGTCGCGACCGAGCGACTGCAGGTGCTGGGCGCGGCGATCGAGGAGCGCCGGGCGGCGCAGGAGCGCGCCGCCGCGGCCGCTGCCGCGGCCGCCGCCCGGGCGCTGGAGCCGATGCCCGTGGGCGTTCGGCTGTGCCTGCAGGCGCTGCACGAGTGCCTGCGCGACGAGGGGTTCTCGGCGCAACGCTTCCTGGGCGCCCGGTCGCTCGACGACGAGGGCCTGCACGAGGTCGAACTGCTCGACCTGCACGCCGACGGCCTCGGCGCGACCTTCGTCCGGGCCGGGCGCATGGTGGCGACCCTGGACCGCGCCCTGGGCCGGCTCGAACTGCGCTTCTTCGACGGCGAGCGCGTGGCGGCCGGCGAACGCACGGTGTTGCCCGACGATGGCTGGGCGCTGGTGTTCGCGCCCGTCGACGCCCTCGCCATCGAACGGCGGCTGCCCTTCCTGGTCCGCGCCGTCGGCGAGCCGGTCGACGTCCGCCCGGCGGCGCCGACGGACGTCGATCCGCTGACCCGCCGCCGGTGGCTGGAGCGCTTCGACCTGTTGCTGGCGGCAGCTGGTGGCGACCTCGGACTGCAGGTCGCCCGGTTCCGCGGCATGGCGGACGGTTGGTTCCTGGATGCGGAACTCATCGGCACCGACGACCGCCGGCACGTCGTGGCGATGGCCTCGTGCAAGCGGCTCGCCGTCGAGGTCGATGCCGGCGCGGGCGTCGTGTCGCTGCTGCTGCGCGAGGGCAGCTTGCGTCGCGGCGGGGTCGACTCCACGATCACCGGCGAGGGCTATCGCATGCTGCTCCCCCGCATCACGCCGCGGCAGGCGTCCGACACCATGCTCGGCATGGTGCTCACCCGGTGAGCGCCGCCGGCAGCCAGGGTCCGTTCGCGACCTTCTGCGGCGCCTGGGGGCCGGCCGTGGAGGCCGCGTTGCGCGACCTGCTGCCGCCGGTCACGGCCGCGCCGGCGCGGCTGCACGAGGCGATGCACTACGCGCTGTTCCCGGGCGGCAAGCGGCTGCGGCCGATGCTCGTGCTGCTCGGCTGCCGCGCCGCTGGCGGCGATCCGGGCGCGGCGCTGCGGGCGGCGGCGGCCGTCGAGTGCCTGCACACCTACAGCCTGGTGCACGACGACCTGCCGTGCATGGACGACGACGACCTGCGCCGCGGCCGGCCCACCTGCCACAAGGTCTACGGCGACGCGCTGGCGCTGCTGGCGGGCGACGCGCTGCTGACGCTGGCGTTCGAGGGGGTGGCCAGCGCCGGCGTCGACGCGGTGGCCGAACTGGCGCGCGCCGCCGGCAGCCTCGGCATGGTCGGCGGCCAGGTCGAGGACCTCGCCGTCGAAGGCGACGCCCGGCTGCACAGCCTGGAGCGCGTGCAGTGGATCCACGACCGCAAGACCGGCGCCCTGATCACCGCGTCGCTGGTGGTCGGCGCGCGGGCGGCGGGCGGCAGCCCGCCGGCCGGGCTGCTCGAGCTGCTGCGGGCCTACGGCGAACGGCTGGGGCGCGCGTTCCAGATCGCCGACGACTGCCTCGACCTCACCGGCACCGCGGTGGAGCTGGGCAAGAACCCCCTCGCCGACGTGGCGCTCGGCAAGCTGACCTGGCCGGCGATGGTCGGCCTCGAACGCAGCCTTGGCACGGCCCGGGCGCTGGCGGACGAAGCGGTGGCGCTGGCGGCGCCGATCACGGCGTCGACGCTGGCCTGGCGGGGGGAACCGGGCCCCGCTCTGGACGCCACCCGGCGCCTGCTGCAAGATGCCGCCCGTTATGCCGTCGAGCGGCGCCGCTGAGCCCAGCAGGGGCGGCCTCGAGGCACTGCCTTCCGATCGTTTGCCGCGGAGCCGGCCTTTGGACCAGACCTCGCCCACCCCTCTCTTCGACCGGGTCGACAACCCCGACGATCTGAAGCAGATCCCGCGCGAACAACTGCCGGCCCTGTGTGCGGAGTTGCGCAAGGTCGTGCTCGACACCGTCAGCGTGACCGGCGGCCACCTCGGCTCCGGCATGGGGGTCGTCGAGCTGACCGTGGCCCTGCACTACCTGTTCGACTTCAAGGACGACCGCCTGGTCTGGGACGTCGGCCACCAGTGCTACCCGCACAAGCTCCTGACCGGGCGCAAGGCGAGGTTCCACACGCTGCGGCAGAAGGGCGGCCTGAGCGGCTTCTCGAACAAGTGGGAGTCGCCCTACGACGTCTACCTGATGGGTCACGCCGGCACCGCGGCCTCGGCAGCGCTCGGCATCGCCATGGGCGACCGCATGCAGGGTCGCAAGCGCCATTCGGTCGCCGTCGTCGGCGACGCGGCGATGGGCTGCGGCGTGGCCTTCGAAGCCCTGAACCACGCCGGCTCGCTCGAGCACGATCGCCTGCTGGTGATCCTCAACGACAACCGGTGGTCGATCGCCAAGACGGTCGGCGCGCTGTCGCGGCACCTCAACAAGCTGCGCTCCGGCCAGTTCTACAACCGCGCCAAGGACACGCTGCACAACCTGATCCAGGCGATTCCGGTGGTCGGCAAGGACCTCGACGCGCGGCTTGGCGACACGGTCGAGATGCTGAAGAACATGGTGGCGCCAGGCCACCTGTTCGAGGAGCTCGGTTTCCGCTACTTCGGCCCGATCGACGGCCACAACATCGACGAGCTGCTCGATGCGCTGGCGAACGTGCAGAAGCTCGACGGCGTGGTGCTGCTGCACGTGATGACCGAGAAGGGCAAGGGCGTGCCGGGCAGCGAGGAGCGCTACGACCGGGCGCACGCGGCCAAGCCGCAGCCGCGCAAGAAGCCGGAGAAGGTGCCGGTGGAGCCGTGCGTGCTGCAACCGGTCGTGCCGTTGGTGAAGGCCGGCCGGTCGTGGACCGAGTGGTTCGGCGAAGGCATGCAGCTGCTGGCCGAGGCCGATCCGCGCGTGATCGCGATCACCGCGGCGATGCCGGACGGCACCGGCCTGATGGAGTTCCGCGACCGGTTCCCGGAGCGGTTCGTCGACGCCGGCATCGCCGAGCAGCATGCGGTCGCCTTGGCGTCCGGCATGGCGACCAGCGGCATGCGGCCGATCTGCGCGATCTACTCGACGTTCCTGCAGCGCGGCTACGACCAGGTGTTCCAGGAAGTGGTGCTGCAGAAGCTGCCGGTCGTGTTCGCGATGGATCGCGCCGGCCTCGTCGGGGAGGACGGCGCCACGCACAACGGCCTCTACGACCTGGCCTACCTGCGGTGCCTGCCGGGCATCGTGCTGATGGCGCCCAAGGACGGCCCCGAACTGCACGAGATGCTGCGGTTGTCGCTGGCGCTGCCCGGCCCGAGCGGGATCCGCTACGCGCGCGGCAACGCGCCGAGCCAGACCGACCTCGTCGGCTGGCACGGCCGCCACCAGCCGGTCGAGGTCGGCCGCATGGAAGTGCTGCGCGAGGGGCCGGATGGCGCCGTGCTCGCCTACGGCCACATGGTGCAGACGGCGCTCGAGGCCGCCGCGCTGCTCGACCGCCGGGGCGTGCACATCGAGGTCGTCAACGCCCGCTTCTGCAAGCCGCTCGACGAGCAGGGCGTGCTCGCGCTCTGCGACCGCCACGATCGCGTCGTCACGCTGGAGGACCACGCGCAGGTCGGGGGCTTCGGCAGCGCGGTGCTGGAGTGCATCGCGGCCCACGGTCCGGTGCGGGCCCACGTGCAGGTCATGGGGGTGCCCGACGATCTGCTCGAGCACATGAGCCGCAACCAGGTCCTGGAGCACTGCGGCCTCACCGCGGCCCACGTCGCCGAGCGTTTCCTGGCGGCCAAGGACGCCCCGCTGGTGCGGTGACGGATGTCCCCCCGTGCCGTGCGGCACCTCCTGCTGGTCGGTGACGCCCGCAAGGGCGGCAGCGAGGAACTCGTGGCCCGGCATGCCGAGTGGCTGCGCCGCCGCGGGGTCGAGGTCGAGGTCCGCGTCGACCGGGAGGAGGCGTTGCAGCACGACGGCGCCGAGGCGGTCGTCGTGTGGGGCGGCGACGGCTCCCTCCTGTCGGCGGCTCGCCGCATGGGGGATCGGCAGCTGCCGACGCTCGGCATCAACCGCGGCCGGCTCGGGTTCCTGACCGCGTTCGAGGACGAACAGTCCGAGCAGGCGCTGGCGCTGTTGCTGGCGGGCCGGCTGGTCGAGGAGGCGCGGCTCATGTTCCGCTGCACGATCACGACCGACGACGCGCCGCCGGTCGAGGTGCTCGGCCTCAACGACGTCGTCGCCAGCCGGGCCGGTGCCGGCGGGATGATCATCGTGCGGGTGCGGCGCGGCGGGGCCGAGCTCGGCACCTACCGCGGCGACGGCGTGATCGCCGCGACGGCGATCGGCTCGACCGCCTACTCGATGGCCGCCGGCGGGCCGGTGGTGGCGCCGGACCTCGACGCGCTGGTGCTGACGCCGCTGGCGTCGCACTCGCTGAGCGCGCGGCCGCTCGTGCTGCCGGTGGGCGACGGTATCGAGATCGAGGTGGTGGAGGTAGGCGACCCCCCGCACGCCTACTGCATCGTCGACGGCCAGGTGCAGACGCGGGTCGGCGTGGGAACGCGCATCGCGCTGCGGCCGGCGCCGATCCGCTTCCGGCACCTGCTGCAGAGCCGGGAGCAGTTCTTCCAGGTGCTGGTCGCGAAGTTCGGTTTCGCCGGCATGGCGAAGGCGCGCGGCGGCTGACGGCTCCGGCCACGGTCGGGAGCCGGGCGCGGTCGCGCGAGCCGCCGTCAGCCGAGCTCGAACTGCCGCTTGGCGTCGACCACGTCGCGATTGACGGCGACGATCGCCTCCTCGAGTCTCGCGCCGAGCTGCTCGCGCGGGCCGACCGTCGCCCGTACCTGCCGCATCATCTGGATCGCCATGCGCAACGTGCGCACGACGTCGCCGGCGTCGGCGTGCGCCAGTCGTTCCAGGTCCTCGACCGAGCCGCCGCGGCTCCAGCTGTCGATGGCGGCGGCGATGCCCCAGTCGGGCTCCTTGATCGTCTGCTCGACGCCCTGCAGCAGTTCGATGGCGACGAAGCGTCGCACGGCCTCGGTCGCGGCGTGCATCAGCGGCCCCAGCGCGCGGCGGTGCGCGGCCGGTTCGGCCCGGCGGCGCTCCTCGTGGATCAGGGCGGTGAACGTCGCCGCGATCTGGTGCAGGTCCATCTGCTCGAGCACGCCGCTCCACAGGAGCTCGGTGGCCTGGATCTCGTAGCCGTTGATGCGCTGCGCCAGCTTGCCGCGCGGCAGCAGGCCGGCGTCGCCGAGGTAGCCGGCGTCGCGCAAGATCTGCACCCGCGACAGCAGGGCGGCTCGGGCCGCGGCGCGCTTCTTCGCCCGCGCCGAAGCGCTGCCCTTCTGCGCCTGGAACGCGGCGAAGCTCTTGTCGTAGGCGTCCAGCAGGCCGGGGCCGCCGAGGCGGTCGTAGAGGTTCAGGATCGTCGAGTAGGACAGGTTGAAGCGCGACGTGATCGGCTCGACCTTGCCGCTGTGGTAGCGCGACAGCGGCGCCTCGAGCAGGTCCTCGTCCTCGAGGATGGCGATGACGAGTCCGCTCTTGTCGAGTCCCTGCCGGCCGGCGCGGCCGGCCATCTGCAGGTAGTCGCGGCTCTTCATGTAGTCCATCTGCACGCCGTCGAACTTGCGCAGCAGGTCGAACACGACCGTGCGCGCCGGCATGTTGATGCCGAGCGCGAACGTCTCGGTCGTGAACAGCAGCTTCAGCAGGCCCGAGGTGAACAGGCGCTCGACCACTTCCTTGTGGATCGGCAGCATGCCGGCGTGGTGGTAGCCGACCCCCTGCAGGGCGCGGCCGAGGATGCCGCGCAGGCCGGGATCCTGACCGGGATCGAGCTCGAACCGGGCGCAGACCTGATCGAACAGGTCCTGCATGCGCTGCCGCTCGGCGCGGTCGAGCAGGCGCCTGTCCATGCTGCGCTCGGCCTTGATCTCGCACTCCTTGCGCGAGAAGCAGAAGTAGAGCGCGGGCAGCAGCTGGCGGTGCTGGATCTCGTCGAGCAGCAGCACGTACGGCCGCGGGCCGATCGGGATCCGGCGTCCCTGCGCGCGTTCCCGCTTGTCGCCCCAGCGGCTGCGTTCGCGCTCGCGCCGGCCGATGCGGCCGCCGTGGCGCCGTTCGCGGGCGGCGGCGCGTTCGTGGAAGGTGATCGCGCGCGGTCGCTCGGCGAGCTGGAACACGCCCGCGTCGGGATGGAACAGGCGATGGGCCAAGGGCACCGGCCGTCGCGTGTGCTCGATCACCGTCAGCTCCTGGGGCCGCACCGAGCGGATCCAGGCGCCGAACTCGTGCAGGTTGGCGATCGTGGCCGACAGGCCGACGAAGCGCACATGGGGTGGCGCGAAGATCAGGCTCTCCTCCCACACCGTGCCGCGATCCTTGTCGTCGACGAAGTGGACCTCGTCGAAGATCACGAAGTCGGTGTCGTGGAAGCGCGCCGGGTCCTCGAACACCGCGTTGCGGAAGATCTCCGTCGTCATGATGACGATCGGCGCGTCCGGATCGAGGGTCAGGTCGCCGGTCATCAGGCCGACGCGGAGGCCGTCGGCCTTGAAGTCGCGGAACTTCTGGTTGCTCAGCGCCTTGATCGGGCTGGTGTAGATGGCTCGCCGCCCGCTCGCGACCGCGCGATCGATGGCGTACTCGGCGACCAGCGTCTTGCCGGCCCCGGTGGGCGCGGCGAGCAGCACGTTGTGCCCGGCCTCGATCGCGGTCGCCGCCTCGACCTGGAACGCATTCAGCGTGTACCCCTTCCACTGCCTCGGGGACGGCTGCGGCGCCGGTGTTCGCACCGCGGCAGCATCGCACATGGCTTGCGGCATTGGAACGCACAAGCCCGCCTGTGGAGGCTTGTCCACAGGCGGTCGGATCGGCGTGCCGCGCCCCGCGTGGCTCGGACTGGCGCGCCGTTGCGGCGGGGCTATGCTCCGCGGCTCTCCGTCGTGTGGCGGAGCGTTTCGCACCGGTCCTGCGGCCGTCGGGTCACGACGGCGGCACCAACGGCGTCGCTGTGGTCACGGCGCGCCAACTCGGAGTCAGCCCATGGAAACCAAGTCGGAAGTCAACGTCGGCAAGTTCGTCGGTCGCCACCTGTCGCAGATCAAGGTCGTGTCGCGCCTGCTCGAGCACGAACTCGAGGCGGCGAAGGGCAACCGCGAGGTCCCGATCGATCGCCACCTGGTCGAGAGCGTGCTCGACATGCTCGAGATCTTCACCGATGACTGCGAGACCGTCAGCGGTACCGCCCGCGAGCGCGGCAAGGTCGAGACCAAGCCCGTCGTCGCCAGGCTGAACTGATCCCGGCCGGCGCCCGGGTCCGGCGGGTCCGGCCGACCGCGAAGGCGGTGGGCCGGTTCGCGCCGGTTCGAGCCGAGCGCCGCCGTAGAGCGCCCTGGTGGCCACCCGCGAGGACACCCCGGAATCCGGCTCCGCCTCGACCCGATGGGCGGTGCGGATCTTCGTCTTGGCGGCGTTCGCGGCGACGGTGTCGCTGTTCGGACCGCGGGCCGCCTCGGTGCTGGCCGCACGCCTGCACGCCGGTGCATCCCCGGCCGCCGTCGTCGACCTCGACCAGGTCGGGTTCACGGCGCAGCCGGAGTGGATGGACCGTGCGCTGCTGCTGGCGGTCGCGGCATCGTTGTCGCCGCATCTGCGGCACGAGATCGGCCTGCTCGACGACGTGGCCGCGCGTGGGCTGCGCGATGCCCTGCTGGCGACGCCGTGGGTGCGCGGCGTCGCGCTCGATCGGGCGTTCCCAGACCGCCTGCGGCTGGGGATCGAACTGCGGCGCCCGGTGCTGGCGGTGCGCAGCGCCGACGGCGAGCCGATCTGTCTCGTCGACGGTGAGGCGATGATGCTGCCGTGGGTCGACACGCCGCTGCCGGAAACCGTGCTGCACCGCGAAGGGGGGGCACCGACCATGGCCGCCCAGCCGGGCCGCGTGGCCCCCGAGGCCCGGGTGCGTGCTGCCGCCGCGATCGCGGTGGAATGGCGCGATGCGGTGGCGCCGCTGGTGGCGGGCTGTCCCGCGCTGGTGGAGATCGACGCGACGAACCTCGGCGAACGGTGGCTGCGCGGCCCCAGCTACCCGGAGATCCGCGTCAAGCTGCGCCGTGCCGATGGCGGCACGGTGAGCTTCGCCTACGGCCGCCCGGTCGACAGTCCGCTGCCCCGGGTGCCGGTGGCGACCAAGGCAGGGGTGCTGACGAAGGTGCTCGAGCGCCATCCGGGTCTCGTCGGTCTGGTGGCCGGCGACCTGCGCCTGGCGCGGCGGTGGGCCGACTACCTGCAGCCGCGCGCGGCTGGCCTGCTCGATCCGCTCGGGCCCTGGAGCACGCTGCAGCCGCGCGGCGGCTGAGGTCGGGAGCGCTCAGTCAGCGCAGGCGGCGAGCGCCGCGCGCACGAGGCCGCGCAGGTCGAAGCCACCCGCCTTGGTGCAGCCCAGGCGCACCAGCACGAACCGGCGGCTCGGCACCACCACGCAGTACTGCCCCTCGTGGCCGTCGAGGTGCACGAGATCCGGCGGCAGGTCGGGCCACGGGCGCGGTCGTGCACGGTCACCATCGGGGGCGACGTTCAGCCACAGGTGCCAGCCGAACCGGCCGTCGCTTCCCGGCGCCGGGGCCGTCATGCGCTGCCACCAGCCCTCGGGCAGGATCTGGGCACCCGCGGCGTGGCCGCCGTCGGCGAGGAACAGGCCGAACCTCGCCCAGTCGCGCGCCGTCGCGAAACCGTACGAACTGCCGACGAGCGTGCCGCTGGGATCGGTCTCGAGCAGCGTGTGGTGCATGCCGAGCGGCTCGAACAGCGCCGTGCGCGGGAAGGCCCAGTAGTCGCGGTCGTCGGCGAACGTCTGCCGCAGCAGGCGGCAGATCAGGTTCGTGCCGCCGCTCGTGTAGGCGAAACGCTCGCCGGGCGGCGCGACCGGCGGTTGCCGCGCGTACTCGGCGCCGTGGTCGGCCGACGCGAACAGCATGCGCAGCACGTCGCTGCGGGGATCGTCGTACGATTCGTTCCAGGCGAGGCCGGCGGTCATCGCCAGCAGGTCGCCGAACCGGATCCGGCGCCGGCCGTCATCGGCCTCCTGCCACTCCGGGACGTCGGGCGCGCGTTCGAGGTCGATCTGCCCCTGCTGCACACGCGCGCCGACCAGAGCGCCGACCAGCGTCTTGCTCATCGACCAGCCGGGCAGCCGCATGCGGGCGTCGTAGCCCGGCCCGTAGCGCTCGGCGACCAGCCGACCGCCGTGCACGACGACGACCGCGCGGGTGCGCACCGGCGGGCGGCCCTCCGGCTCGGTGAAGGCGGCCTCGAGCGCCGCCTGCAGCGCGCCGGCATCGACGCCCTCGGGCGGCGTGGCGGGCAGCCGATCGCCCCGCGGCCAGTCGAGCGTGGCGGCATCGGGCGGCACCCCGGCGGGTGGTGCCGCCGCGCGTCGGCGCAGCCGTTCGGCGTCCATGCCGTCGGCCAGCAGGGTGCAGCCGAGGTCCACCGTGGCCACGGCCGTCGCCGTCGCGGCGCCTATGCGGCACGTCACCGTGCGCCCCGTGGCGTCGACGGTGAAGCGCAGCAGCGGCCGCACCAGCGCCTCGAGCGGGCGGTCGGGGGCGAGCTCCTCGGCGAGCACCGAGGCCTGCGTGCGGCCGCTGACGAACAGCGCCGAGGCCATGACCTTGGCCGCATAGGCGGCGGCCAGCTGGGCCGTTGCCCGATCGGGCGCCTGCGACTGCGCCGGCGCCGGCGGCGCCATGGCGATCGCGACGGCGAACCACGACCACGACGCGGCATGCATCGCGCCATGGTAGCCGTGGGCGGCGCCGCGCGGGCCGGGAGAGGCGCTGGGGCGACGGCTCCAGGCCGCGGTGGCACCGGGCCGATGCAGGGAGGTGCGCAAGGCCGAGCGGGCGGTGCTGGTGGGGATCGTGGTCGCCGTCGCCACGGCGCTGCGCTGGGGGTTCGTCGCCACCGCGCAGGTGCAGGCGCCGCTGCGCGCCGACGCCGGCCAGTACGCGCAGTACGCGAGGAACCTCGTCGAGCACGGCGTGTACTCGCTGGCGACGTCGGTGCCGCCGGCGCCGGATTCGTACCGGTCCCCGGGCTATCCCTGGCTGCTCGCCGCGTGCCGGTGGCTGGCAGGCGAATCCGGGTGGCATGCGGCGCTGCTCGGCGTGCAGGTGGTCCTGGGGGCCGCCACGGTCCTGCTGTGCTACCGGCTCGCGCGCGCGTGGCTGGCGTTCCCGCCGGCGCTCGCGGCCGCCGGGCTGTGCGCCGCGAGTCCGCACCTCGTGGTGGCCAGCGGCTACGTGCTGACCGAGGTCCTGGCGGCGTTCCTGGCCACGCTCGGCCTCTGGCTGGTCGCCGGCGAAGGTCGCGCGCGCGTGCTGGTCGGCGGCGGCGTGCTGGGACTGCTGGCCCTCTGCAACGAGACGTTGGTGGTGGTGGCCCTGGTGCTGCTGTGGCCGCTCGGGCGGGCGCGGGGTCGGGGCCTCGCGCTGGCCTTCGGCGCCGCGGCGCTGCTGCCGCTGCTGGCCTGGAACCTGCGCAACGGCAGCCAGCCGCTCGCGCGCACCGGCGCCGAACGCGTGACGGCATCGATCAGCCACGGCAGCTACCCGGGCATGGTGTTCCGCGATCCTCGGCTGCGCGGCTTCCCGTACCACGAGGACCCCGAACAGCCGGCGTTCGGCGGCTCGTGGACGGCCTTGCGCGACGTGCTCGGCCGGCGCGTGGCCGCGGATCCCTGGCGCTACCTCGCCTGGTACCTGGTCGAGAAGCCGCTCTGGCTGTGGCGGTGGGACCTCGTGCAGGGACGCGACGTGCTCGTCTACGAGGTCGCGAACTCGCCCTACGAACGCCAGCCGGTGATGGCGCTGAGCCACGCGGTGATGCGAACGCTGCACGGGCCGTGCATGGCGCTGGCCGCGGGCGCGGCCTTGTGGCTGGCCTGGAACCGGCGCCGACGGTGGCCGTTCGCGGCCCAGGCGCTCGGCCTCGTCGCCGTGGCCGGCACCCTGGCCTACCTGCCGGTGATCCCCGATCCCCGCTACCTGCAGCCGGTCCGCCCTGTGGTGTTCGTGCTCGGGGCCGCGGGCGCGGCGGCCGTCGTCCGGCGGCTGGCGAGCGTGCGGTCGCGGGCGCGCCCGGCGCCGGCCGGCGTCGCCGGCGCCGGGGCCTGAGGTCCAGGGCCCTACGCACATCGACGGGAGCGCGGCGTCCGTCGAAGTCTTCTCGTGGACGCATGACGATGCACGGCACGGTGCCGGCGGGCCTGCGGTCGACGGCCTCGGTGCGGCAGTTGATCGGCAACACGCCGCTGCTCGAGGTGGTCTACCGGCTCGACGGTCGCGAGCGGCGGCTCTACGCCAAGTACGAGTCGATGAACATGACCGGCTCGGTCAAGGACCGCATGGCCTGCCACATCCTGGCCGAGGCCTACCTGCGGGGCCAGATCACCGGTGGCGAGACGATCGTCGAGGCGAGCAGCGGCAACACCGGCATCGCCTTCGCGGCGCTCGGCGCCGCCCTGGGCCACCCGGTGCGGATCTACATGCCCGACTGGATGAGCCAGGAGCGCGTCCAGCTGATCCGCAGCTTCGGCGCCGAGGTCGTGGGCGTCACGGCCGCCGACGGCGGCTTCGTCGGCGCGGTGCAACAGGCCGAGCGGTTCGCGCGCGACCACGAGCGCGTGTTCCTGCCGCGCCAGTTCGAGAACGAGGCGAACGTGCGCGCGCACGCCAGCGGCACGGGGCCCGAGATCCTGCTGCAGATGGAGGCCTTCGGCCGCTCGCCGGCGGCGTTCGTGGCCGGCGTCGGCACCGGCGGCACGGTGATGGGCGTCGGTCGCGCCCTGCGCGCGGCCCTGCCGGAGGTGCGCATCCATCCGCTCGAGCCGGCCAACTCGCCGACGCTGCGCACCGGGCGCAAGGTCGGCCACCACCGCATCCAGGGCATCTCCGACGAGTTCGTGCCGAAGGTCGTCGACCTGGCGACGCTCGACGCCATCGTCGACGTCTGGGACGGCGACGCGATCCTGATGGCCCAGGCGCTGGCCAAGGGGCTCGGGCTGGCGGTCGGCATCAGCTCGGGGGCCAACTTCCTCGGCGCGGCACAGCTGGTCGAGCGCCATGGCGGCCCGGGCGCCGTCGTCACGGTCTTCTGCGACAGCAACAAGAAGTACCTGTCGACCGACCTGTGCCGGGAGGAGCCGGTGCGCGACGACTACCTCGCGCCGCGCATCGAACTGGTCGGCTGCCGCGCCGTGCGTTGAGTGCAGGCCGCGGGCGGCGGGTCACTTCGCGTCGTCTTCGATCTGCTTGCGGATCTCCGGCAGCACCTGGTCGATGCGGCCGACGAGCGGCGACTTGGGCAGCAGGGCCTTGGCGGCCTCGAGCGCCTCGACCGCCGCCTTGGCATCCTGGGTCGCGTCCATCAGGACCATGCCCTTGAAGAACAAGGCCAGCTGGTGCTGGATCTTGCTCTTCGGCGCCTTGATCACGGTCTCGAGGTGGGCGAGGGCCTTGTCCGCCTCCCCGCTCTCCATGTGCGGGCCGATCGCCGCGGTCAGCGCCTTCGCCTCGCGGTTCAGGTCGCGACGCAGGCCCAACTCCTCGACCTTCGGCTCGTACTTGGCCTTGAGGCTGGCCTTGCCATCGGCGTCGAGCGCGACGATCTCGGCCATGGTGTCGAGGTGGTAGGCGGACACGACCTCCTCGTCGATCGTCTGCAGCGCCTCGTCGAGCGCCGTCGCGCGTTCGACGCCGCGCTTCGCCTCGGCGCGGCCCATCGCCGCGAGGAAGGCGTCGCCCTTCTTCTTGTGCCCGGCGAGCATCGCCAGGTACTTGGTCGGACCGCCGGCCTCGTAGCCCGACTGGGCGTAGGGCCGGCCCTCGGGGTCGGTCAGCAGGATCGTCGGGAAGCCGCGCACCTGGTAGTGCTGCTGCAGTTCCTCGTTCTGCGCCCGTACCGCGTCGGTGACCAGGCTCTCGTCGCGCGGGTAGTCGAGCTTCACCAGCACGAAGTCCTTCGGCGCGCCGGTCTGGAACGCCTCCTGTGCGAAGACCTCCTTGTCGAGGCGGACGCACCAGCTGCACCAGTCGGAACCGGTGAAGTCGAGCAGCAGGTGCTTGTTCTCCGCCTTGGCCTGGGCCTTCGCCGCGGCGAAGTCCTGCGTCCACTGGGCGCCTTGTTGGGCCTGCAGGCAGGCGGTGAGCGTGGCGAACACAATCGACAGGGTCGTGCAGTGCATCGGAGGATTCGGCATGAGGGGCGGCGGATGCTACGCGGTGGCGCCGGCGCCGCGGCACGGAAACCGGAGCGCTGCCGCCTCCTAGCGTGGACCGAGGGCGGCGATCGCGGCGCGCAGCAGGCGGTCGACGAGGTCGGGATCGGCGCGCCCCTTCGTCTGCCGCATCACATGGCCCTTCAGGGCGTCGAGGGCCCGCTCCTTGCCGGCCTGGACGGCGGCGGCGGCCTCCGGCAGGGCGGCGAGCGCCGCGGCGACCAGCGGCTGCAGCGCGGCGGGGTCGTCGAGCCGCGCGAGCCCCAGTTCGCGCACGGCGACGCGGGCGGGCACGCGGTGGGTGCAGAGGTGGCGGAAGACCTTGCGCGCCGTCACCTGCGTCAAGGTGCCGTCGGCCAGCAGCGCCAGCAGTTCGGCCAGCTGCGGCGGCGGCAGCGGGAAGTCCGCCAGCGCCACGCCGAGGTCGCGCTGCGCCGGCAGCACCTCGCCGATCGTCCAGTTGCTGGCGGTCTTCGCGTCGACGCCGGCGGCGACGAGCGCCTCGAACCAGTCGCCGACGGCGCGGTCCTGCGTCAGCGCCACGACGTCGTGCTCGGGCAGGGCGAAGCGGCCGCGGTAGCGCGCCCGGCGCCGCTCGGGCAGTTCGCCGAGCAGCTGCCGCTGGCGCTCGATGGTGGCCTCGTCGACGACGAGCGGCGGCAGGTCGGGGTCGGGGAAATAGCGGTAGTCGGGGGCGTTCTCCTTGCTGCGCTGCGGCCGCGACTCGCCGGCCTCGTCGTTCCAGCCGCGGGTCTCGGCGGCGATGCGGCCACCGGCGGCGAGGACCGCGGTCTGCCGGCGCTCCTCGTACTCGAGGGCCCGCTGCACCATCTTCAGCGAGTTGAGGTTCTTCAGCTCGACCTTGGTGCCGAGCTGCGTGCTGCCGGCCGGCATCAGCGAGATGTTCGCGTCGCAGCGCATCGAGCCGAGTTCCAGGTCGCAGTCGCTGACGCCCGCATGGCGCAGGATCTCGCGCAGGTGGTGCAGGAACGCATGCGCTTCGGCGGGGCTGCGCAGGTCGGGTTCGCCGACGATCTCGACCAGCGGCATGCCGGCGCGGTTGAGGTCCACCAGGGTGCCGGCGTCGCTGTGGGTCAGCTTGCCCGCGTCTTCCTCGAGGTGGATCCGCTGCAGGCGGCAGCTCCGGCCATCGCCGATCGGCACCGCGCCGCCGCGGCAGATCGGCTCCTCGAACTGGCTGATCTGGTAGCCCTTCGGCAGGTCCGGATAGAAGTAGTTCTTGCGGGCGAAGCGGGAGACGGGCTGGATCTGGCCGTCGAGCGCCAGCGCCGTGCGCACGGCCAGCTCGATCGCGGTCGCATTCGGTCGCGGCAGCACGCCCGGCAACCCGAGGTCGATCGCGTGCACGCGGGAGTTGGGCTCGCCCAGCGCCGCGGCCGGTGCGGGCGAGAACAGCTTGCTCTGCGTGGCGAGCTGCACGTGGACCTCGAGGCCGATGACGGTGGTGAACGCGTTCACGGCAGGGCCCGCGGGAGATGGTGGTCGGTGTGCCGCTCGAAGACGTGGGCCGCCTGGAGCAGCAGGTCCTCGCGCCGCGGTGGCGCCATCCACTGCAGGCCGACCGGCAGGCCGGCCGCGGTGCGTCCGCACGGCTGCGACAGGGCTGGCAGGCCGGCCAGGCTCGCCGGCACCGTCAGCGCGTCGCAGAGGTACATCGCCAGCGGATCGTCGATCCGGCTGCCGAGCGGAAAGGCGGGCACCGGCGACGTCGGGCTGACCAGCAGGTCGCAGCCGGCGAAGGCACGCCGGAAGTCCTCCCGCAGGCGTTCCCGCGCCTGCGTGGCCTTGCCGTAGTACTCGTCCTGGTAGCCGCACGACAGGGCGAAGGTGCCGAGCAGCAGGCGGCGCTGCACCTCGGCGCCGAAGCCGCTGCTGCGGCTGGCGGTGGTCATCGCCTCGCAGCTGCCGGAGGCGGCGCCCCGGAAGCCGTAGCGCACGCCGTCGTAGCGGGCGAGGTTCGAGGCCGCCTCGGCCATCGCGAGCAGGTAGTAGGTGGGGACCGCCACGGACACGTGCGGCAACGAGCACTCGACGAGTTCGGCGCCGAGGGTGCGCAGCTGGGCGCGCGCGTCGGCGAGCACCGCTTCGATCTCGTCGGCCAGGCCCGGCCCGTTCAGTTCCCAGGGCAGGCCGATGCGCAGTCCACGCAGGTCCGGACGGGCTTCGACGGCGAACTCGGGCAGGGCCTCGGCCGCCGACGTCGGGTCGCCGGGGTCGCTGCCGGCGGTGCAGCGGAGCCACAGCGCCGCGTCGTCGACGGTGCGCGCCAGCACGCCGACGCAGTCGAGCGAACTGGCATAGGCGATCAGGCCGCTGCGGCTGACGCGGCCGTAGGAGGGTTTGAGTCCCACGACGCCGCACAGCGCTGCGGGTTGCCTCACGGAGCCACCGGTGTCGCTGCCGACGGCGAGCGGGCACAGATCCGCCGCCACGGCGGCGGCGCTGCCGCCGCTGCTGCCGCCCGGAACGCAGTCGGGCTGCCAGGGATTGCGCGTCGGCCCGTGCGCGGAGTTCTCGGTGGAACTGCCCATGCCGAACTCGTCCATGTTCGTGCGGCCGAGCAGCACGGCGCCCGCGGCTTCGAGCCGTTGCAGCGCGGTGGCCGTGAACGGCGAGCGGTAGCTGGCCAGCATGCGGCTGCCGGCGCTGGTGACTTCGCCGCGGCGCACGAGGTTGTCCTTCCACGCGACGGGCACGCCGGCCAGGGGACCGACGGGCTCGCCGCGGGCGAGCGCGGCGTCGACGGCGTCGGCATCGGCCAGGGCGCGTTCGCCACGGTGGTCGACGAAGGCACGCAGGGCCGGGTCCAGGCGGTCGACCCGATCCAGGAAGGTGCGTGCCAGTTCGCGGGCGCTGACTTCGCCGCTCTGGACGAGTCGCGCCAGCTGCCTGGCGGACAACTGCCAGAGCGCGGTCATCCCTCCACCACGCGCGGCACCACGAACATGCCGCCGGCCGCCACCGGGGCGTTGGCCAGCACCTCGGCCAGCGGCAGGGGTGCCTCCGGTTGGTCGGGGCGCAGCGGCGCGGCGGACAGGGCGGGAGCCGGGGCCGGTGCGCTCGCCGGCGGCAGGTCCCGCACGGCGTCGAAGGCCTCGACGACCCGCTGGACCTGCTGCAGCAAGGCCTCCTGACGGTCGGCCGGAACGTGCAGCCGGGCCAGCTCGGCCAGGTGCCGGAGCAGGTTGCGGTCGATCACCGGTGGGGTGGCCATGCGGGGATGCTAGGGACTCGAAGTGCCGGAGCCAGCGCGATGTCGGTGGGCCTTGCCCTGGGCGCGCGGGGCGGCCTGGCGCCAGCCGACGCGGATTTCCTGGCCGGTCCCGGCGTGGCGTGGCGCGTCGACCTCGGCCGGGCTAGCATCGCGCCTGCGTTCGACCGCCGGTCGGCCGCGCGGTTCCGGCCAGCACGGCGATCGCCCGGGCCCAGTCGACTGGCGGCGGCACCCCCACCATGGAACGTCCTGAGCTAGCGGTCATCGGCCTCACCTGCAACGTGGTGGGCGTGTTCTTCCTGGCGAACTCCATCCGGTTCCGGGAGCCCCGCAAGGCCTTGGAGGACGCTCTGGGAGTGGGCGTGCGCAGCCTGCTGAAGGTGCGCGACACCGCGCTCAACAACATGCAGGTCATCATCGGCTTCCTGTTCCTGACCACGGGCTTCCTGCTGCAGGTGGTGGCCCAGTGGGACATGGGGGTCACCACGCTGGCCTTCTGCGCCGGGATCATCGCCTTCGCCGGCGCGGTGTATTCGATCGGCGCCTACAGCTCGCGGCGAGCGTTCCGCAAGCTGCTGCGGGAGTTCTTCCAGAGCGAGGAATGGTCGTTCACCGACGACATGCAGCTGACCAAGGAGATCGGTGAGATCCTCGGCGTACCCCACGCAAAGGACATGACGGTAGAGGTCTACGTCCACCGGGTGCGTCAGGCGCTGGGCGTGCCGACGCAGGCCAGGGCGTCGACGCCGGCGGAGCGCGCCCGACGCATCGCCTTGCCGGGCCGCTAGGGCGCGGGGAGAGGTCGGGTTTCGGGCGCGGCACTTGCCCTTGGGGCATGGTCTCCCGCGCTGTGTCCTGGCGCCGTCCGTTGCGCGAACTGGCGCACGGGCTGGCCGACCTGATCTTGCCACCCGCCTGCATCGCCTGTGGGGTCGCCGCCCCGGGCCTGTGCCCGCCCTGCCGGCGGAACCTGGACTGGCGGCGCCCTCCGGCGTGTGGTCGCTGCGGCGAGCCGGCGCTCGAACCGGGTGGTCGGTGCGGGGGCGATCATGCGGAGTTGCGCCACATCGCCCAGCTCGTGGCCCCGCTGCGCTATGCCGGCACCGGCGGAGCGCTGGTGCGTCGGTTCAAGCTGGATGCCGATCCGGGGGCCGCGGCCTGGCTGCTTCGGGCGATGGTGGGGGCGTGGCAGGCAGCTGGGAGTTCCCGCTGGCGGCACGCCTGCCTCGTGCCGGTGCCGCTGCATGCCCGCCGCCGGCGGCAACGGGGATTCGATCAGGCTGCCTGGCTGGCGAAGGGGCTCGGCCGGCGGCTGGGTCTGGAGGCGGCGGCGGGGGTGCTCGTGCGGCGGCTGGACACCCTGCCGCAGGGGGACCCGCGCGTGCTGTCGCGGCAGGGCAACGTCGAGGCCGCCTTCGCCGTGCAGCGATCGCGGCCGTTGCGCGGGCGGCCGGTGGTGCTGGTCGACGACGTCTTCACCTCGGGCGCGACCGCGCGCGCCTGTGCGCGGCTGCTGCGGGATGCCGGCGCGGCCGAGGTGGCGGTGCTCACGGCCTGCCGCAGTTGAGGTCGGGGTGGTTGGCGGGACCGGGCCGCGACCGGAAGACGAGGCACCCGAGCAGCATGCCGACCGCGGCGACGGCGAGCGAACCCAGGTAGGGATGCGCGATGGTCGTTGGCCCGACGTGCCGACCGGCAACCCAGGCGGCGCAGCCGCCGGCCAGGGCCAACACCGCGGCCGGCCCGTTGCCATGGCGCGTGAAGAGGCCCACGACGGCCAGCACGAAGATTCCGGCGCTGCCGAACCCGGAAGCCTCCTCGATGAGTTCGCGCACGTTCCTTCCCGAGAGGGCCAGCAGGCATGCCAGTATCCCGGCGGCTGCGCAGGCGATCCTGGCGCGTGAGGCGCGGGCGGCACCCTCGAGGGTGAGCCGTGGCGTGAGGTTGCGGGCCACGAGCGAAGCGGCCACCAGGAGGCAGCTGTCCACGGTCGACAGGATGGCGGCCACCAGGGCGCCGAGGAACACCACCTGCAAGGCCTTGGGCAGGTAGATGGAGCTCAGCCGCAGCAGGACGGATTCGGGTTCGTCGAGGGCCGGCAGCAGGCTGGATGCGAGGGTGCCGAGGACCAGCGGCATGACGCCGATCGCGAGGTAGAGCAGGCCGCCGGCGATCGCCGCGTTCCGGGCGATGGTGGCCGACCGGGCCGCGAGCGTCCGGGACAGGGCTTCCTGGGCCAGGATCGAACCGCAGATCGGGATCGCCCACGCCTCGAGCAGGTCGAGCGTCGACCATCCGGACGGGAGGTGGGCCGGAGGCGGGCCCGACGCGGCGGGTTCGGGCGGCGTGGCGCCGGCCACGGCGATCGTCAGGGCGATCAGGCCGGCCACCAGGACGATGCCCTGCACCACGTCGGTGTAGAGGTCGGCCAACAGGCCGCCACAGAGCGTGTAGACGATCGCCACCGCCGCCGCGATGGTGATGGCCGAGGTCAGGCCCAGTCCGCCGCCGGCGTGTTCGACGACGATGTGGCCGAAGGCCCGGATCTGCGCGGCGGCCCAGAGGATCGACGAGGGGAGCAGGACGAGGGCCGCCAGCCGTTCCGCGGTCGGACCGTAGCGCAGGCGGAAGTAGTCGGGGAGGGTGGTGATCCGCAGGCGCCAGAACCGCCCGGCGAAGACCACGCCCAGCAGCAGCAGGCAGAGGCCGTAGGCGAGCGGTTCGGTGGACATCCACGACACCCCGTCGCCGTAGGCAGCGCCGGCGGCGGCGAGGCAGCTCTCGGCGCCGAACCAGGTGGCGAAGATGCTGGCCGTGGCGAGCCAGATCCCCACCCGTCGGCCGGCCAGCAGGTAGTCCTCTTCCGTGGTGATCCGCCTTGCGGCCAGCACGCCGATGCCGAGCTGCAGCAGCACGAAGATCGCCAGGGCGTAGAGCACGCCCTGCCTCTACGGACTGGGGACACGGCTGCAAGATCGATCCGGGGCTCCCGGGATCCCGACGGGAACCGACCGCGTGGTGCCGCCGCCGGGCCGAGCCGGCTGCCGCCGGGGACTCCGCCGCCTTGCGCCCGAGGGCGGACAGCGGGGCTGGCCGTGCCGGCCCTCGGCCGGCCGGAAAATTCCATCGCTGGCTTGACCGAGAACGCTTCCTGGCTAGGATCTTCCC
>JAHBXX010000070.1 GCA_019636245.1 Planctomycetota bacterium
TCGTCGCGCCGGCACCGGTCGCAGTGCACCCGCGCAAAGCCGTGCGCCAGGATCCCGCAGCGCAGGAACGCCGCCACCTCACGCCGGCAGAACCGCGGCACCACCCGTTCGCCAGCCTGGGCCCGCTCGACGAACGTCCCCCACTCGGCCTGCACCAGCCGGTACAGCACCGTGCCCTCCGGCTGCCGCCGCCGCCAAGTCGACGCGCCCGTCCGCACGACAGGCGAGTGGCTCGCACCGCACGCCGGTGGCAGCCTTCGCACTCCGCACCGGCATCCTCCCCCGCCGCGTGCTCCGCCCGCACCGCCGGCCTACGCTGCGCGGCCTTCCCGCAGCCACCCGTGCCGCCGTCCCCCACCGAACGCCTGCTCGCCGAATTCGCCCGGCTGCCCGTCACCAGGAACCTGCTCGCCCAGGTCAAGCTCGGCGCACACGCCAAGGCCGGCGGCCTGTGGGGCGCTTCCGCCGGCCTCCTGCTCGCGGTGCTGCAGCAGCACCACAAGGGGTCGCTGCTGGTGCTCACCGCCGACGACGTCGACAGCCTGCAACTGCAGACGGACCTCGCGGCGTTCGGCGTGGCGGCGCACGTGCTGCCGCGCGAGGAAACCGGCGACGACGGCGAGCCCGACGCCGCGACGCGCAGCGAACGGCAACGCGCGCTGCAGCGGCACCGCACCGACCGGCTGCCGCTGCTCGCCGGCATCGAGGCGATGCTGCAGCCGGTCGCGACACCCAAGAGCCTCGGCCGCGCCCAGCTCGCCCTGCACCAAGGCCAGAAGCTCGAACGCGCCCAGGTGCTCGGCCGCGCCCAGGCCGCCGGCCTGCGCAGCGTGCCGCTGGTGCTCGCACCCGGCGAATGCTCGGTGCGCGGCGACGTCATCGATCTCTACCCGATGGGCGCCGAGGCCGCGGTGCGGCTCGAGTTCCTCGACGACCTGCTCGAGTCGATCCGCACCTTCGACCCCGCCACCCAGCGCACCACCGCCGTGCACCAGCGCTACGAACTGGTGCTCGGCACCGCCGCCGCCGACCAGGACGGCCCGGTGCTCAAGCACCTCGTGCCGCCGCAACTGCTCGTCGTGCGCTACGAACCGCTGCGCCTCGACGAACGCACCGCGCGCGTGGTCGCCTTCGACAGCACGTTCGCGCACCGCGTGCAGCAGCTGCAGGACAGCCTGCGACCGTGCCCGCACGTCGACGTCTCGTCGCTGCCGAGCCACGACCTCGACTACAAGGTCCTGTCGGCGGGCAGCGCGGTCGGCAGCGGCGAGGCCGACCCGGCCGGCCGCTTGCGCTCGGTGCGCGGCGTGCAGGGGCGCGTGCTGCTGTTCTGCCGCAGCGACGACGAGCGGCAACGCCTCCAGGAGATCTTCGCCCACAAGGGCGTCGACCTCGCCGCCGAGAAGGTCGACCTGCTGCCCGGCGGCATCAGCCGCGGCTTCCGCATCCCCGACCTGCAGACCACCGCCCTGTCGAACGTCGAGTTCGCCGGCGTGCCGCAGCAGGCGCGCGTGCGGGAACGCGTGGCGGTGCCGAGCCGCGCGATCCAGAGCTTCTTCGAGCTCGGTCCCGGCGACCTGGTCGTGCACGCGGTGCACGGCGTCGCCCGCTTCGAGGGCACCGAGCTGGTGCACCGCGGCGAGGGCACCGAGGAGCACCTGCGGCTGTGCTTCCAGGACGACGTCAAGCTGCTCGTGCCCGCGAGCAAGATCCACCTGGTGCAGAAGTACGTCGGCTCGGGCGGCGGTGCTGCTGGGGTAGGTCGGGCGCCGCTCGACAAGCTCGGCGGCAAGGGCTTCCAGCGGCGCAAGGAACAGGTGCAGGAGGCCCTGTTCGACCTCGCCGCCGAACTGCTCGAGGTGCAGAGCAGGCGCGCGCCGGTGCAGCGGCCGCCGTACCCGCAGGAAGCGATGGAACGCGACTTCCTCGACGCGTTCCCGTTCCGCGACACCGAGGACCAGGCGCGCGCATAGCGCGAGATCCAGCAGAACCTCGGCAAGCCCTCGCCGATGGACCGGCTCCTGTGCGGCGACGTCGGCTTCGGCAAGACCGAGCTCGCGCTGCGGGCCGCGTTCCGCGCCGCCGCCAGCGGCCGCCAGGTGGCCGTGCTGGCGCCGACCACGATCCTCGCCGAGCAGCACGCCCGCACCTTCGCCGGCCGCTGCGCGCCGTTCGGCCTGCGGGTCGAACTGCTGTCGCGCTACCGCACCGGCAGGCAGCGCCGCGAGGTCGAGGATGGCCTGCAGCGCGGCACCGTCGACATCGTCGTCGGCACCCACCAGCTGCTCGGCGAAGGCGTGGCCTTCCACGACCTCGGCCTGGTCGTCGTCGACGAGGAGCAGCGCTTCGGCGTGCGGCAGAAGGAACGCCTCAAGCAACTGCGCGCCGAAGTCGACGTGCTGACGCTGTCGGCGACGCCGATCCCGCGCACGCTGCACGGCTCCCTGCTCGGCATCCGCGGCATCAGCACGCTCGACCACCCGCCGCCCGGCCGGCAGGAGGTCGAGACGCGCGTGCTGTTCCGCGACGACCGCGTGCTGCAGGACGCATTGCAGCGCGAGCTCGCGCGCCAGGGGCAAGTGTTCGTGCTGCACAACCGCATCGCCGAACTGGAGGTGCTCGCCCAGCGGCTGCGGCAGCTCGCGCCCGGCGCGCGCATCGCCATCGGCCACGGCCAGATGACCGAGGCCGAGATCGAGAGGACCGTGCGCGCGTTCGTGCGCGGCGACTTCGACGTGCTGGTGTCGACGACCATCGTCGAGAACGGCCTCGACATCTCGCGCGCCAATACGATCCTGATCGACCACGCCGACCACTTCGGCCTCGCCGAGCTGCACCAGCTGCGCGGCCGCGTCGGCCGGTCCGACGTCAAGGCCTACTGCTTCCTGCTGCTCGATCGCGACGAGCCGCCGGGCCTCGAGGCGCGCGCGCGGCTGAAGGCGCTCGAGGAGTTCTCGCACCTGGGTGCTGGCTTCGCGATCGCGATGAAGGACCTCGAGATCCGGGGGGCCGGCAACCTGCTCGGGCCGCAGCAGTCGGGTCACATCGCCGCGGTCGGCTACGACATGTACTGCCAGCTGCTGCGCTCGGCGGTCGAGTCGGCGAAGCACCAGCAGCCCGTGCGCGTGCAGGTCGTCGAGGTCGACGTCGATCTGCGCGTGCAGGCGTTCCTGCCCCAGGACTTCCTCGCCGAGCCACGCCAGCGGCTCGAGCTGCTGCGCGAGATGGACGAGGCCACCGACGACGAACGGCTCGCCGCGCTCGAGGCGGAACTGAAGGACCGCTACGGCAAGCTGCCACGGCCGGTGCAGACGCTGCTGCGCGTGTTCCGCCTCAAGCACGGCCTGATGGCGCTCGCGGTACGGGCCGTGCAGTGGGTCGAACAGGACCGTATCGTCGTGCACCATCAGCCCGGCGTGCCGCTCGGCGGCGCCTGGCTCGACTGCTTCGCCGACGTGCGGCCGGTCGAGGCCGGCAAGACGCACCTGATGCTGCCGGCGAAGCGCGGCAGGCCGCGCACCGGCGAGGACGTGCTCGCGTTCCTGCTCGACGCGATCACCGGCCGCGCCGAGGCGCTGCCGCAACGGCAGCGCGAGGCGCCGACGGGGTCGCCAGCGACGCCGCCGCGGCGCGCGGGATCGCGGAAGCGGCTGCCCTGGCAGTGAACGAGGCCCGGCGCGGCCTCCGGACCGGACGGGACACGGCTCCCGGCAGCCGAGGTGCTGCGACTGCCGGCGCCTGCCGCAGACCATCGCCGCGAAGATCAGAACACCCGCTGCACCGTCTCGACGTTCGTCGGCGGCAACGGCCACGGATCGGCGACGAACGGATCGAACAGCGCCGCCTGGAAGTGCACCTGCCACAGCCCGGCCAGGGTCGGGAAGTCCCAGCGCACGGCGCCGGCCGAGGTCGTGAACTGCCGCGCGTCCAGGATCTGCAGGCTCTGGAAGCCGTTGCCGATCCCGAGCGAGGCCACCCCGGGCGCGACCGACGGCACCAGGTCGGTGCTCCACGCCAGCAGCGCGAACGACAGATCCGGGTGCGGCCCGCGGCTGACGATCGCCGCGAACGGCTGGCCGTTCGGCACCGTGTCGTTCGCCCGCAGCTGGAACTGCTGCGCCCGCGTCAGGGTCACGAACAGGAAGTTGCCCTGCCCCAGCGCCGACGCGGCGCGCACCATGATGAGGCCCGGCGCCAGGCCCTGCGGCGGGTGGACCCGCAGGCGTTGCGGCGATTCGCGCACGAACCACCCGCTGTGCCAGGTGTTCGGCGACTGGCTGGTGATCGTCTGCGCGCCGACGGTCACCGACGTGACCTGGTCGAGGCCCACGCCCTCGAAGATCCACGGCGTGTCGCCGACGTTCGGCACGCTGCCGGTGACCGCCGTCTGCAGCTGCGGCCGCCGCGCGAACGTCGGCAGGCCGTAGTTCGGGAACAGGTCCTGCGTCGGCCAGCTGGTCACCTGGTCGGCGCGCGTGACCAGCGAATCGGCGGAGGCGACCGTATCGGTCATGTTGGTCAGCAGCACGATGCACAGGCCGTCGGTCGTCAGCGTGCACTGGGCTCCGAAGCCGTCGGTGGCGCCGCCGTGCCCGAAGCGCAGCCGCCCGTTGCCCAGGTCGGTGCGGTACCAGCTGGCGTCGGTGACGTGGTAGAAGTCGGAGCCGGAGAACAGCGCCGCCTGGCGCGCGGCGGGCAGCAGCGACGGGCTGTCGTCGCCGATGCAGAGGGCACCCGAGACCACACGGGCCAGCGTCACCGCCGAACAGACGGCGCCGCCGGCGCAGTCCCAGAACTCGCGCGCATACTGCTTCGACAGGTGCCGATAGTCGGTGTAGAGGTTGCTCTTGCCCAACTGCACGAGGGGCATGTAATACGGCGGCTCGCCGCCCTGCGGCTGCCGCGGGCGCATCTGCCAGACGTCCAGCGTGCCGACCGGCGCGAACAGCCGGCCGCGCAGCGCCGTCAGGTAGTTCTGTCCGGTCGCCTGCTGCACGATGCGGCCGAGCGTCGTGTTGCCGGGATTGGAGTAGCGCCACACGTCCGGCGTCTGGAACGCCTGCGCCATCGCGTAGCGCACGATGATGCTCTCGTCGAGCGGCATTGACGGCGCCGGATTGCCCTGGTTGATCCACCAGGTGCGCACCGGCTCCTCGTCCCAGAAGTCCAGCATGCCCGAGGTATGGTGCAGGAGACGCCGCACGCTCGCATTGACGGCGCCGGCGGCGGTATTGGTGATGCCGAGGTACGTCGCGGCATTGGTGCTCATGCCGAAGCCGCCGGTGCCGCGCGAGATCAGGTCCTGCACCACCATGCCGCACAGCGGCTTGCTGATGCTGCCGATCCGGAACGGCGTCGTCGGCTGGGTCACGAAATGCCCCGGCTCGGCGTGGGTGTAGCCGCGCGCGTAGGCGAGGCGGCCGTGCCTGGTGACGGCCAGCGCCGCATTGCGGATCCCGTTCGACGTCATGTAGCTCTGCACGTAGGTGTCGAAGTGCGCCATCTCCGGCACCGCCTGGCCGGTGTAGGTCCACGACCGGACGTGCGGGCTCAATCGCTCCTGGAAGATGCCGGCGTAACGCGCACTGGCGCCGACGCCGCTGGCGGCGATGTTGGTCAGCGTCAGCCCCTGACCGGAGTAGAGCGTCTTGTCGGCGTCGAACTCGGCCGACGTGCGCCCGGCGACCGCGACCCAGTTGCCGATCCGGTCGTCGCGCCAGACGTGCGTGTAGCGCTGCGCGTCGGTGGTGCTGATCAGCGTCGGCCGCGCGTGGCCGAACGAGAACTCGTCGAACTTGTGGCCGAACGCCGTGGCGTCGTCCCCTGGCGACGCCCCCCAGGCGATGCCCGTCGCATCGGGCTCGAACACCATCACGTAGCGGTCGATGCTGTTGTAGTTGTACCGCGCACAGCTGGTCAGGCGGCGACCCTGATTGCGCTGCGAGTCGCACATGCTGGCGAACTGGCTCGCGAAGACCGCTTGCGTGTACCCGACGGTGACCCCGTCGTTGACCCACATCGCCGCGAACACGGCCTCGTTGCCCGTGCCGCTGGCAGCGACCAGCTTGGCCCGCCAGCCCGCCGCCTCCCAGACGCCGGCTTGCTGCTCGTACTGGGTGTAGCTGAGGCCGTGCACGGCCGCCCAGGCCGGTCCGCCGACCTGCTGCCAGACCGCCGAGTAGCGCGGGTTCGACAAGGTCCCGGACACCGCGAGCGAGATCATCCGGTAGCCCTGGTTCGACAGGCTGGTGAAGTTCGTCTGGTGGGTGGCGCCGGTGACGCCGTGGTAGCTGGTCGTGACGAAGCCGAACTGGGCGGGCAGCGCGGCGGCGAAGCCACACAGCAGGGCGGACAGGAACAGGAGGCGGAGCGTGGGCATGGGAGGTCGACGGCGGGCGACGGCCGATCCCGTCGCCTGCCGGACGGTGCATCCGCCGGTCGTGGCGGTTGTGACCGGAAACCCGGCCGGGAGCGGCCGCCCCGCGCGCGCCCCGGTCAGTCCGGCAGCAGCCGGCGCGCCGTCAGCACCGCGCGCAGCTTCTGCAGCAGCAGCGCATGGCCCTTGGCGTTGGCGTGCGGGTCGAGCCGGCTGTTGGTGATGCCCTGCCGGAACTCGTCGGCGGTGAACCGCAGTTCGGCGCAGGCGATGCCCTGCTCGCGGCAGAACGGCGGCAACGCCTCGATCGGCGGCCGGGTGTGGTCGAAGACGAGCAACGGCACACCGGCCGCGGCGCAGCGGTCGCGGATCTCGAGCAGCGCCGCCTGGCTGCGCGGCCAGCCGCGTGGCCCCTTGCCCGAGCGCTCGGGGCGATAGACCTCGCCCGGCGGCAGCATCGCGGCGACGCGCGCGTCGAGGTCGGTGCGCGCGCCGAGGAACTGCGCGGTCGCCGGCAGCACCGGCCGCAGGCGCCGCTCGAGCCAGCTCCAGACGTCGTCGGGGACCTCCAGCGCCTCGCTGGCCGGCGGCTGCCGGCCGTGCAGCAGCCCTTCGGCGAGATCGCGCGTCGGCTCGACGTCGTTGACGACGTAGACCAGCAGCACCAGATCGGGTTCGAGCCGCGGCAGGAATTCGCGCAGCGTCGCCGCCTGCTGGCAGGTGTCGTACATCGGATGGCCCGTGTTGACGACCTCGAGCCGCCGCGCGGGCGCGGCCTGGTTCCACTCGACCTCGAGCCGGCGGGCGAACGTGGCCTCGTCGTCGACGCCCCAGCCGAACGCCACGCTGTCGCCGAGCAGCAGCAGGCGGAACGTGCCGGCCGGCTTCGGCTCGGCCACCTCCGGGCCGCGGAAGCCGAGGTGGTTGGTGCGCAGGCGGAACGAACCGAGGTCGAGGTCGAGGCCCGGCCGGTGGCGGAACAGGTGGCCGTCGAGGTCGAACGGTGCGTCGGGCGCGTCCTCCCAGGCGTAGCGCAGGGCCTGGCCGAGGTAGGCGCGGAACTCGGGTTCGTAGTTGCGGCCGATGAGATCGACGCGACGCAGCACCAACTCCACCCCGGCGAGGCCGATGGCGCAGCCGAGGCCGCAGGCGACCAGGGCGAACAGGCGCCGGCGACGGCGGGCACGGGGGGCGGCAGGCATGGGGCGGGGAGGCAGGCGGAGCACGGCCAGGCCTTGGACCACGCCGTGCCGCGCCGCCATGCTGGCACAGCCGCGGACCGGCGGCCAGCCAGGACCACGGCGGACGAACGCGGTACGCCGGCGAAGGCAAAAAGGGTTGGCAGGCCGCCCGGCCCGATCCGTAGAAGTGCTTCCCCCTCTGCCCTCCCGCCGACCACGTTTCCGCGGAGTCCCGTGACGCGCCTGACCCCGATCGCCTGCTCCCTGTGCGCCCTGCTGGCGGCGCCGCTGATCGCCCAGGAACCCACGCCGGCGCCCGAAGCGCCGGCCGCGGCGTCGGAGTCCCCGCCGGACGCCGCCGCGGCGGCGCCGCAGCCGCGCCGGTCGCGCCGCCCGGCCCTGGTCCTCGAGGCGGGCACCGTGCACCCGGTCGCCGGGCCGGCGATCACCGACGGCGTGGTGGTGATCCGCGGCGAGCGCATCGTCGCCGTCGGCAAGCGCGGCGAGGTCGAGCTGCCGCCGAACGCCACCGTGCGCTCGTTCCCGACCGGCCACGTCTACCCGGGCCTCGTCGACGCCGCGACCGACGCGTTCACCGACGTGGCGCTGCGCGGCGACGGCGGTCTCGATGCCGCCGACGCGCTCGCCGACGCGCTGCAGCGGCGCTTCGACCGCGACGACGAACTGGCGGCCGCCGGCATCACCACCGCCTACGTGCGGGTGGCCTCGCCGGCGCTGCTGCGCGGCCAGGGCACGCTCGTGCGGCCGACCAAGGACGGCTTCGAACCGTGGAGCGGGCGCGAACGCGCCGGCGTGCAGCTGCGGCTGACCACGGGCCCGGGCGCCGGCCACGCGCTGCAGCGCCAGCAGCAGCAGCAGGCCGCCGACGCGCTGTTCGAGGGCCTCGACGAGTTCCGCAAGGCGCGCGCCGACCACGACGAAGCGGTGGCCAAGTACAAGAAGGACTGGGAGGAGTACCTCGCCTTCCACAAGAAGCAGAACAAGAAGGACGACGCCAAGCCGGACAAGCCCGACGAGACGCCGAAGGCCGAGGTGCCGCCCGCCGGCGAGCCGCCCGGC
>JAHBXX010000071.1 GCA_019636245.1 Planctomycetota bacterium
TGCGCGTGGTGTCCGGAAACTCGTGCGCCGGGTCAATCGTAAGCGACCGACGGCCTGAGCCGTGACCGCGGACCGTCGTCACTGCGATCGGGGGCCGCTACGCCAGGACCAGGTTGTCTTCGGCGACGGCTGCGAAGCGCTTCGCCCAGTTCGCTGGCAGTAGTTCCTCCACGCGACTCGCGGGATGTGATCCCACGCGCACGAGCACGTCTGCGAAGTAGTCGATCGGATCGACTTCGGGCAGGCGACAGCACTCGATGAGGGTGTAGGCGACAGCCGCGGCGTGACCGCCGCGCATGCTGCCGGCGAACAGCCAGTTTCGGCGGCCGATCGCGATCGGCCGCGCTGTCGGCGTCCGGCTGGCAGGGCGCTCGCCGCGTTGCAGTGGAAAGGCGAGTCAGCGCCCTGGCGCGCACGCACCTTGCTGGGCGGCCGCTACGCCGACCTTCAACCGCCTGCTAGCCTCACCGCCCCGATGGCCTCGCATCGCCGGACCGTCACCTCCACCCGCAATCCCGTCGTGCAGCAGTTCCGCGACGTCGCCGCCGGCGCCGCCCCGGACCTGCTGCTCGCCGAAGGCGTGCGCCTCGTCCACGAAGCGCTGGAGGCCGGCCTCGAAGTGGTCGCCGCCGCCATGTCGCCCCGCTGCGCCGACCCGGAACTCGGCGACCGCCTGCGCCAGACCGCCGGCACCTTCCTCGATTGCTCCGAGGACGTGATGGCCCGCCTCAGCGCGCTCGACGCGCCGCCGGGCGTAGCCGTGCTGCTGCGCCGGCCGCGCGTCGACGAGCCCGATCTCCTGGGGCGCGAGGTCGCCCCGCTGGTCGTGGTCGCCGCCGGCGTACGCGATCCCGGCAACCTCGGCTCCCTGCTGCGCACCGCCGAGGCAGCCGGCGCCTCGGGGGCCGTCACCATGTCGGGCGGCGCCGACCCGTTCCGCGACAAGGCCGTGCGCGGGTCGATGGGGTCGGTGTTCCGCCTGCCGGTGCTGCACGGTATGCCGGCCGACCGCGTGGTGGCGTTCGCGCGCCGGCACCGCCTCGTGCTGGTGGTCGCCGATGGCGGCGGCGACCGCGTGCACACCGAGGTCGACTTCCGCCGGCCGTTGGCCCTGGTCGTCGGCGCCGAGGCCGCCGGCGTGCCGCCGGAGTTGCTGCGCGCTGCGGACGTCCGGGCGCGCATCCCCCTGCGGCCGCCGGTCGACAGCCTCAACGTCGCCGTCGCCGCCGGCGTGCTGCTGTTCGAGGCCCAGCGGCAGCGGCGATGAGGCGGAACCCGTGAGCCTGTTCGACGACCTGCCGCCGCCCGCTGCGACCAACGCGCCGCTGCCGCCGCTGGCCGAACGCCTGCGGCCGCGCACGCTGGCCGAGTTCCTCGGCCAGGACGCGGTCGCCGAGGGCCGCAGCCTGCGGCAGGCGATCGAGTCCGGCCGGGCCGGCTCGCTGTTGCTCTGGGGGCCGCCGGGCGTCGGCAAGACGACGCTGGCGCTGCTGATCGCGAGGCACGCGAACCTGCACTTCCAGCCGTTCTCGGCCGTGCTGGCCGGGGTCGCGCAGGTGCGCGAGGCGGTGGCCGCGGCGCAGGCGCAGCGGCAGCGCGACGGCCGCGGCACCCTGCTGTTCGTCGACGAGATCCACCGCTTCAACAAGGCGCAGCAGGACGCCTTCCTGCCGCACGTCGAGAAGGGCGAAGTGGTGCTCGTCGGCGCGACCACCGAGAATCCGTCGTTCGCCGTCAACGCCGCGCTGCTGTCGCGCTGCCGCGTCGTGGCGTTGCAGCCGCTGCCGCCCGCGGCGATCGCCCGGCTGGTGCGCGCCGCGCTCGCCGATCGCGAGCGCGGCCTCGGCCCGCGCGAGCTGGCGATCGAGGACGCGGCGGTCGAGCGGCTGGTGGCGCTGGCCGGCGGCGACGCGCGGCGCGCGCTCGGGTGCATCGAGGCCTGCGCGGCGACCTGCATCGATCGCGACACGATCACCGTGGCGATGGTCGTCGAGGCGTTCCAGCACCGGGCGTTGCGGCACGACAAGGCCGGCGACCAGCACTACGACCTGTTGTCGGCGCTGCACAAGAGCCTGCGCAACTCGGACGTGCAGGCCGCGGTCTACTGGCTGGTGCGCGGCCTCGAGGCGGGCGTCGACCCGGTGCACGCGGCGAGGCGCCTCGTGGCGATGGCGGCCGAGGACATCGGCCTCGCCGACCCGATGGCGCTGCAGGTGGCCGTGGCGGCCCAGCACGCGGCGCAGTTCCTCGGCCTGCCCGAGGCCAGGCTGCCGCTGGCCGAGGCGGCGATCTACCTCGCGGCGGCGCCGAAGAGCAACGGCGTGCTGCGCGCGGTCACGGCCGCGGCCGCGGCGGTGCACGATGGCCCGCAGCACCCGGTGCCCCTGCACCTGCGCAACGCCGTCACCGCGCTGGCGCACGAACTCGGCCATGGCGGCGGCTACGTCCATGCGCACGACACGGCCGCCGGGGTCGCCCGCATGCCGTGCCTGCCGCCGGAGCTGCAGGGGCTGCCGTTCTTCGTCCCGGGCGACCGCGGCTTCGAACGCAAGGTCGCCGAGCGCATGGCCGAGAACGACCGCCTGCGCGCCGGCGATGGCTGAACACCGCGTGCTGTTCGGCGTCGCCGGCTGGTCCTACCCGGACTGGAAGGGCGTGGTCTACCCGCCCGGCTGCAAGGACACCCTGCGCGCCGTCGCGGCGCGCGTCGACCTGATCGAGATCGACAACACCTTCTACCGGCCGCCGGTGGCGCGCCACTGCGAGTCCTGGGTGCAGCGCACGGCGGACCTGGGCACCTGCTTCACCGCCAAGCTGCCGCACGAGTTCACGCACGAGCGGCAGTTCGACCCGGACCTGGTCGCCGCCGTGCGCGATGGCTTCGCGCCGCTGGTCGCCTCGGGCCGCCTGCTCGGCCTGCTGGCCCAGTTCAACCACCTGTTCCCCTGCACGCGGTCCGCCATCGAGCACGTGGCGACGCTCGCGGCGGCCTTCGGCGGCGACGTGCCGCTGCTGGTCGAGTTGCGCCATCGGACCTGGAACGCGCAGCCGGCGCTGGACGCGCTGCAGGGGCTCGGCGTGACGGTGCTCGAACTCGACTACCCCGGCATGGCGTCGGGCTTCGCCCGCGACGTGACCGGCGTGCACGGGCGCACGGGGCTGGCCTGCTTCCGTCTGCACGGCCGCAACCCGGCCTGGTTCCGCAAGGGGGCTGGCCGCGACGAGGTCTACGACTGGCTCTACGGCGCCGCCGAGGTCGAGCAGATCGGCCGGCGCCTGCAGCGCATCGCCGCGGCCAGCCAAACGACGCTGGTCGTGGCCAACAACCACTTCCACGGCAAGGCGATGCGCCTCGTCGAGGATCTGGTGGCCTGGTACCGGGCGCAGGCGCGAGAGCCCGGCGGCTGACCGGTCTTCACCCGAGGTGCTGCAGCACCTCGTCGACGAGGCCGCCGACCATGCGCGGCGACAGGTCGAACTCGACGCCGGCGGCCGCGAACAGCTCGGGCAGCGGGCGGCTGCCGCCGAGCGCGAGCGCCTGCCGGTAGGCCGCGACCGCGTCTCCCGGTGCGCGCCGGTAGTTCCGCCACACCTGCAGCGCCGCGACCTGGGCGATGCCGTATTCGACGTAGTAGAGCGGGTGCGTGAACAGGTGCGACTGGGCGATCCACTGCATCGCCGGCGCTTCGCCGAGCCCCTGCCAGTCGACGTCGCCGCCGAAGCGGCGACGGATGTCCAGCCACGCGGTGCGGCGCTCGTCGCGGCCGTGCCGCGGCCGTTCGTGGATCCAGAGCTGGAACGCGTCGATCGACGCGATCCACGTCAGCGTGCGCAGCAGGCCCTCCAGGTGGCGCCGGTAGGCGCGGCGCGCGTCGTCGGCGCCGTAGACGACGCCGAGCTGTTCGAGCCCGAGCAGTTCCATCGACATGCTCGCGGTCTCGGCGATCTCGATCGGGTAGTCGCGGAAGGCGAGCAGATCGTGGTGCCGGCACAGCAGCGAGTGGAACGCGTGGCCGCATTCGTGCAGCAGCGTCTGCACGTCCTGGTGCACGCCGACGGCGTTGACGAACAGGAACGGCACCCGCTCGTCCTCGAGCTGGTACTGGTAGCCGCCCGGCGCCTTGCCCTTGCGGCTCATCAGGTCGAGCAGATCGCGGCGCGCCAGTTCGTCGAGTTCGGCGGCGAAGCGTGGATCAACCGCGCCGACGATGCGCCGGCAGAGCGCGACGAGTTCGGCCTGGGTCGTGAACGGCCGCAGCGGCGCGCGGCCGTCGGGATCCACCTCGAGGTCCCACGGCCGCAGCCGGTCGAGGCCGAGCCGCGCGGCCCGCTGCCGATCCAGCCGCCGCACCGCCGGCACCACGCATTCGGCGATCGCCTCGTGGAACCGGCGGCAGGTCGCCTCGTCGTAGTCGTAGCGGCCGAGTTCCGCGAACCGGTAGGGCGTGTAGGTCGGGAAGCCGGCGTTGCGCGCCATCGCCGTGCGCAGCGCGATCATCTGCTCGTAGATCCCCTCCAGGGCCTCCCAGTGGGCCTGCCGCGCCGCGAGGCCGGCGCGGAAGGCGCCTTCGCGCAGGTCGCGCTCCTGGCGTTCGAGGTAGGGCCCGAGCTGCTGCAGCGTCAGCGCCCGGCCGTCGAACTCGACGGCGATGCCGCCGACGAGCGCCTGCTGCTGCGTCTGCAGTTCGGCCTCCTGGCGCTGCAGCTCCGTGTTCTCGGCGCGGAACAGCTCGCTCTGCGTGCGGCGGCGCCGCAGCAGCACGCTGTAGCGACCGCTGTCGAGGGCGCCGAGGGCCGGGGTCGCCAGTAGCTTCCGGTCGAGGGCGTCGCTGCGCACCTTCACCGCCGGCACGACCGTGCGTTCCCAGTCGAGGTAGGCCTGCCGGGCGGCCGCATCGTCGGTGTGCCTCGTCATGCGGATGTAGCGCCGCGCCTGCTCGGCGGCGATCCGGCTGGCCAGTTCGCTCTCGTCGATCAGCCAGCGCTCGATCGCCGGCGCGTCGGGCAACGGTCTTCCGGCCAGCTGGTCGAACAGCGGCAGCAGCTGGTCGAGGCGGCCGGCGTCGAGGCCGTCGGGGACGAACGCCCAGGCGGGCGGCGGGAACAGGTCGGTGGGCGTCACGGGCGGTCGGGGCGGCGGCCCGTTGCGGCACCGCGCCGGTGCACCGTAGGCGGCGGCACGGCCGGGCGGAAGTCGTCCGCCTGTGGACGGGGTAGGCTGTCGCGTGCGGGCGACACCCGGTCGCCGTCGCGGTTCGAGGCGGCCGGCGCGAGGCCGCGCGACGGCCGTCGCCAAGGTGCGCTTTCCGCGGCACGGACGTTGCCGACCCGCCGTCCGACCCGAACCGACCTGCCCTCCCATGCGGACCCTCCGAGCCTGGCTCTCCCCTGCCCTCGCCCTTTGCCTCGCCGCCTGCTGCTGGGACGACGACGACGATTGCGGCTGCGCCGAACCGTCGCCGTCGCCGCGGCTGGTCTCGATCCTGGTCGAGGTCTACGACCCGGTGACCAACTTCGTCTGGGAGAACGTCGGCGTGCGGGTGGTCGAGGCCGACCAGGAGTGGTCGGGGCTGACCTACGTGAGCCCGTTCCTCAACGGCTACCTCACCGACGCCGACGGCCGGGTGCTGCTGGACGAGTTCGTGCTCGGCGACGCGCGGGTCGGCTTCCTCGAGGACGGCCAGGGGCGGGCGGTTCTGAACGCGCGCGCCGACCAGGATCAGGCGCTGGTGGTGCTCGAGGTGTTCGCCGAGGGTTTCGTGTCGGTGTTCGTCGAGGTGCCGCTGAGCTGGGCGGAGCCGGACGTGTTCGTCGAGGTGCCCTTCAACTGACGACGGGCCCGTCGGCGCGGCTGCGCGCGGGCCGGACCACGCGTGACACCGCGGCGTCGGCGGGCACACTGCCCGGGTGAGCCGCGATGCCAATCCCGATCAGGCGCTGCACGCCGCCCGCCGGCAGCGCGCGCTCGATGCCCTGGGCGACGGTCTGCTGATCCTGCCGACGGCGGTCGAGTCGCCGCGCAACGGCGACGTGCTGCACGACTACCGCCCGGGCAGCGACTTCCACTTCCTGACCGGGTTCCCCGAGCCGGAGGCCGTGCTGCTGGCCAGCCGGCGGGGCCGCGGCAGGCATCACAGCGTGCTGTTCGTGCGGCCGCGCGACCGCGAACGCGAGATCTGGGACGGGCGGCGCCACGGCGTGGCGGGGGCGAGGCGCCGCTTCGGCGTCGACGAGGCGTTCGAGATCGGCAGCTTCTGGCGCGAACTGCCGCGCTTCCTGGCGCCGCATGCGCGCGTGTTCCACCGCCTGGGGGCCGATCCCGCCTTCGATCGCCGGCTGTTCGAGGTCTTCGCGGGCGAGGCTCGCCGCCATCGGCGGCAGGCGCCGCCGGCGCACCCGGTGCTCCAGGATCCGCTGCCGGCGCTGGCGGCGATGCGGCTGGTCAAGGACTCGGCCGAGCAGCGCGCGCTGCACGCCGCGGCCGCGGTCACGGTGGCGGGGCACGTCGCGGCGATGCAGGCAGCGAGGCCCGGCCTGCACGAGTACGAGGTGCAGGCGGTGCTCGAGGCCGAGTTCCGCCGCCGCGGCAGCGTGCGCAACGGCTACCCGTCGATCGTCGCCAGCGGGCCCAATGCCTGCGTGCTGCACTACCACGACAACGACCGGCGCCTGCGGCCGGGCGACCTGCTGTTGATCGACGCTGGCGCCGAACTGCAGGGCTGCACGGCGGACGTCACCCGGACGTTCCCGGTCGCCGGCCGCTTCACGCCAGCGCAGGCCGCGGTCTACCGGGTGGTGCTGCGCGCCCAGCTGGCCGGCATCGCCGCCTGCCGGGCGGGTGCGCCGTGGGATGCGGCCCATCGGGTCTGCGTGCGCTGGCTGACGCGCGGCCTCGTCGAACTCGGCGTGCTGCGCGGCGACGTGCGCGCGCTCGTGCGCGGCCAGCGCTTCAAGCCGTTCTACATGCATGGCACGAGCCATTGGCTCGGCCGCGACGTGCATGACGTCGGCGCCTACCAGGACGATGCGGGGCGCGCGGCCGTGCTGCGGCCGGGCATGGTGCTGACGGTCGAGCCGGGGCTCTACTTCGCGGCCGGGGATCGGCGCGTGCCAGCGGAACTGCGCGGCATCGGCATCCGCATCGAGGACGACGTGCTGGTCACGCGCGGCACGCCGCAGGTGCTGACCGCGGCCGCGCCGAAGGAACTCGAGGCGGTGGAGCGGGCCTGCGGGCGGCAGCCCGGGCGCGCCGCCGTTCGCCGCAAGGCGAGGGCGCAGCCCGGTTCCTGACCGGCTGGACTCCGGGCGCCGGCGGTCGACTCGCTTGCGGTCGGCCAGAACCACCAGGGCGAACGGCCCGATGGGAGCGGTCCTACGTGGCCACCGGGCGGCCTGGCGCGACGGCACGAGCACGGCGGGACTTGCCGCGCTGCCGCGGGCGCAGCATCCTCCCCGCCGGCTCCGGGGCGCCGGTGAACTTCGCTGCGCCCCGACTGCCACTACCTGTCGTCCCGAGGTCCCTCCATGTTGCGAAGTCTCTGCCTGCCCTCCTCTGTCGCCCTGCTGGCTGTTGCTGCCCACGCGCAGTGCCTGCCGCCGGCTGCCGCCGGTTCCCTCACGCTGGTGCAGTGGTCGTCCAGTTCCGGCTACTCGAGCACCTTCGTCGTCAACGACGAAGGCATCACCAACCCGCCGATCGACCTGACGCCGGCCTTCGGCGCCGCCGGGTTCCCGATGGCCGGCGCCGTCGGCGTGCTCAACCAGATGTGGATCAACACCAACGGCGAGGTCTACCTGAGCGATGCGGCCCTGGGGCTGACGCAGCCGGTGGGCGGCGCGCTCTACGGCGTGAACACGCTCGACGAGGCGCGCGGCATCGCGGCCGGAGCTTCGCCGCGCATCTTCCCGCTCGGGGGCGACCACGCGGGCTCGGCGGTGTCGGGAGCGGCATGGGCCATCACCTGCGACGTGCTGCCCGGCCAGGTGCAGGTGTCGTGGACCGACATGCGCCGGCTCGGCAACACGACCGACCGCTTCAGCTTCGGTTGCACGCTGTTCGCCTCGGGCGTGGTGCAGTTCGACTATGGCAACACCTTCCCGGCGCCGTCGGGCTTCACCGCCCGCTGGGTCGGCCTCTCGATCGGCAACCAGGTGGGCTCGGCGGCGTCGCCGTCGCGCGACCTGACCGCGGGCTGCGCGGGCAACGACTCGGGCACCGAAGGCCTGCTCTACGAGAACTTCGCCGCGGCCGGCTCGTTCGACCTGAACGGCAAGAGCCTGCTGATCACGCCGAACGGCATCGGCGGCTACTGCTCGACCGTGATCTGCACGCCGGCGACCCACGAGAACTACGGCACCGGCTGCTACACGCTCACCGCCAACTCCAGCTTGGTCCAACTGTTCGCCGGCACGCCGGCGGCGAAGGCGGCGCTCGACGGCAACGCCGTGCTGTTCACGCGCACGACGACGGGCTATGTCGCCAACTGGCTGCCGGGTGTCGCCGGCGCGCTCTACGTGGCGCCGACGGGCCTG
>JAHBXX010000072.1 GCA_019636245.1 Planctomycetota bacterium
GTTGACGCGGTGGCGGGGGACCAGGATCGAGACGAACGGTCGCTTGCGCGACGAACTCGCAGCGCAGCACCAACTGACCGAGCGTCGTGAAGTCGGGCTCCTCTGGGACCGCGACACGTGGCTTTCTATGGCGATCCGGCCTTGGAGGCGAAACTCGACCGGGAGTCCCCGGCGATGTTCGCCATGGACCTGGCCGAGGCGGACGGGGCGTGGACGTTCGCGGTCACGGCGCGCCAAGACGGCGAGTGGACGCGTCCTCGCGGGACGGTCCTGCTGCGGCGGCTGCGTATCCCGGAGCGCCTCGAAGGCGAGGGTCTCGTCGCCGCCGACTTCGCTCTGATGCCGCCGCCCGGCAAGTTCACGAAGGGTGCGACGTGGCGGTTGCGCTTCCGTGGCGAGTAGATCCGAGCATGACCGCCGAACGGATTGCCGTTCCCTCGCGATTCCGTTGGTGCCGCTGGTGCGTGTGGTCACCAGCGCATGCGAGCAACCGCCGGACGGCGGTCCGCACTCCTTGCCACGACGAGTGTCAACGTGCTCACCCCCTGCTTTCGTTTCCTGTTGCTCCTGACCGGCCTGCTGGCGTGCTCGCGGGCGCAGAGTCTGATCGTTCAAGGCCTGCTCGAGAATTCGTCGGGCAGTCCAGTGACGACGCCCGTTGCCGCGGTGTTGTCGCTCTACCCGTCGGCGAGCGGCGGTTCCGCGTTCTGGTCGGCGAGCGTCACGCTGACGCCCGACTCGAAGGGGCTGTACGAGGCGAGGCTCGGCCCGTTCACCACGCAGGCGCAACTGGCAGGGATGGCGCAGCCTGCGTTCCTTGGGATCGCCGTGTCGGGGCAGTTGGAGCTGAGTCCGAGGATCGAGATCCTGCCGGGACCAAAGGGCCAGACAGGTGACGCTGGTCCACAAGGTGTTCAGGGGCCGCAGGGGAGCCAAGGGGATCAGGGGCCGCCAGGGGAACAAGGAGAACAAGGTCCTCCCGGCGAGCCGGGTGAGGATGGCGATCAAGGTCCTCCAGGCCCTCCCTGGAACGGGGGTACGGTCGACGGGTCGGTTGCGGGGACGATGCGCACGATCTTCCTCGGCAACCCGACGTGGCCGGCGACCGTCGAACTGGTTGGCGCCGACAACTGCCACGCACTCAAGGCAACCGGCGGCGCGAACGGTAGCTACGCGATCGAAGCGATCGCGGGGAGCCACTGGAACAGCTACTCGGCGATCCGGGCGTATGCGCCCGCCCCCAGCGCTTCGCTTGGCGGCCACGCGATCTCTGCGCAGGCGGACGGCCCGGATGCCATCGGCATCAGTGCGTGGACGCAGGGCAACAACGCACGTTCCATACGAGGGCGAGCAGATGGCAGTGGCTCCGTTGCCGTCCAGGGACAAGCGAGTCTTAACGGAGCGGCTGGCGTAGAAGGTCTGGCGCTCACGAGCACCGCCTGGGGTGTGTTGGGCTACTACAACGGGCTCTTCACGGGAGTCGGTGGGGCGATCAAGGGCGTCTCGAACAGTCCTTCGAACTGGGCGGTGTTCGCCGATGGCCCGACTGGGTCGACGATGGTCAAGAACTTCGTGCAGCCGCACCCGAACGACCCAAGCCGAGTCATCCTCTTCACCTGCCTCGAAGGCAACGAGAGCGGCACGTACTTCCGTGGCAAGACCCGGCTCATCGGCGGCCTTGTCGAGATCGCGATCCCGGAAGAATGGCGCCTTGTCAGCGAGGACGCCGGCATCACCGTCCACCTCACGCCGATCCAGAGCTTCGCCCGACTCGCTGCGTGGGAGGTGAGCCGGGATCGCATCGTTGTGCGTGGTACCGAGGACTGCGAGTTCGCCTATGTCGTCAACGGCGTTCGTCGCGGTTTCGGCGAGCACCGCACCTATGCACCGAACGCCGGGCTCTTCCAGCCGGAGGTCGCAGGCTTGCCGTTCGGGACGCAGTACCCCGACGCGCTGCGACTGATCCTCGTGCAGAACGGAATCTTGCTGCCCGACTTCACGCCGAACCCGAAGACCGCGGCGGCGATGGGCTGGCAGTTGCGGATGCCGACGATGGAGGAGGTCGAGACCGCGCGTGCGCGAGGGCAACTTCGATGAAGCAAGACCGCGCACAACTCCAACATTCCGGACGCTACGCGGCGACGGCGCGCTTTCGCCTGCTGTGCAGCGTCGCGATCGTGTTCTTCTTGGTCAGCCTCGTGCAGTGCGGGGGCAAGGGACGCCGCGACACCACGCGATCCAGCTACCACTCGGTTCTCACCGGTTCGGGCACCTGTTCGAACGCTCTCGTCTCGACCCGGGCGCGCGTGACGAGGGCAGGCGGTCGATCCCAGAGTGCAACGACCAGGACCGTTGTCGGTCCGGCGGTCGTCGAGGTCGCGAAGTAGGCGTAACGATTTCGTCCTTGCAGGCCGCCTCCTGCGCGTCGTCCCGCGACCCGCGCCGCGTCAGGAACGCACGGTAGCGGTCGAATGGGTCCTTCTTCTCCCAGGCCCTGACCTCGGCGTCGTCGCGGTACCCCGTCGGGTCGTCGCTGCTGCTGTGGCCGAGCCGGCGGTACGTCACGGCCTCGACGAACGTCGGCCCCTCGCCGGCCCGCGCGCGCGACCGCGGCCTTGGTCACGGCGTACACCGCGAGCTTGTCGTTGCCGTCGACGCGGACGGACGGGATGCCGTAGGCCACGCCCTTCTGCGCCAGCTTCGCCGAAGCGCCTGCTTGCTGCACGGCACCGAGATCGCCCACTGGTTGTTCTGGCAGAACAGCACGCACGGGCTCCGGTAGACGGCGGCGAAGTTCATGCCGCAGTGGAAGTCGTTGGCGCTGGTGGCACCGTCGCCGAGTTAGCCGAGCACGACCGTGTCGTCGTCGCGGATGCGCGCCGCCATCGCTGCGCCGACCGCGTGGCTGATCTGCGTGCCGATCACCGACGACATGCCGTAGAAGTGCCCTTCCTTGAAGGTGGAGTGGCACGGCATCTGGCGGCCCTTGCAGCGGTCCTGCCCGTTGCCGACCAACTGGTCGATCGCCGACGTCAGCGACAGCCCGCGCATCATCGCCGCCGCACCCTCGCGCAGCGCCGGGAAGATCCAGTCGCGCGGCTCGAGGGCCGCGACCGATCCGATGGTGGCCGCCTCCTGGCCGAGGATCGGCCCGTAGAAGCCGATGCGGTCCTGCCCCCATCGGGAGTCAGGGTAGCGGCTTCCAGGCGGGCAGCCCTGCCGGTGCTGGCCCCCGCGCGAGCGCCTTCCGGCCAGGACGGGTGGTGGGGTGCGTGAGGCGGCGGGGCAGGCCGGGGGGCGCAGGGGTCGGGGCGAGCCCGTGGTCTGTCGTGCGGGGCGGATCAGGGCGAAGCGCCTGGGTCCTGCGGCGCGCGGAACCGGGCGATCGGCAGCCGCAGCCGACGGTGGGTGCGTTCAGGCCAGCCGGAACCGCAGCTTGAAGTTCCTATCCGCGGCCGCCAACGTAGCAATGGCCAGCTGAGCTGCGAGCGTCATGCCAACCGCGGCGTGCAGCAACTCGGCGCTCGATGGATGCGGCGACCGGGCCCACGGACCTGGACCAGCCGCCCAGCCGCCGGTGCGGAGCACGCGACCGGCGAACTCGCCGCGAACTTCCTGCGATCACCGCGCTACCCTGGCTCGCGTCCCGATGCGGCTGGTCCACGAACAGAGGCCGCGGCTTGCCTACCCCATCAGCATTCGACCCAAGCCTGCTCGAGCAGGTCCTCGCCGCCCTCGACGCAGGAGTACCCGCGGATCTCGAGGCACTTGCGCAGCAGGTCCACGCCCCAAAAGACCTGCTCGCGGCGGCGCTGACCGCGGTCGAGGCGTATCGCGCTCGCGTCGCCAGGGAGCAGACGAGGCTCGAGCCGCCGGTCGCCCTGGCTGACGCCACCGCCCTCCCCCCCGGCACCAGCATCGGCCCGTTCGTGCTCGAGGCCGTGCTCGGCCAAGGCGGCATGGGCACGGTCTATCGGGCCCGCCAGACCACGCTCGGCAACCGCACCGTCGCCTTGAAGGTCCTGCCGCGCGGCCTCGCCGACCGCGACCCGCGTTCCGTCGAGCGGTTCCGGCGCGAAGCGAGCCTGGCGGCGGCGATCCACCATCCGAACCTCGCCGAGGTCTACGGCTTCGAGGCGGCGGGCGACACGCTGTGCTTCGCGATGCGGCTGGTCGAGGGGCCGACGCTGCACGACGTGCTGGTGCAGTTCGCGCGCCGGCACGACGGTCCGGTGCGGTCGACCTCGACGGAATACGTCCGGCGCTGCGTCCTGCTCGGGCGCGCACTCGCGGACGCGCTGGCCGAGATCCACGCGCGCGGGCTCGTGCACCGCGACGTCAAGCCGTCGAACGTGCTGCTCGAGCACGGCGGCGGCGACCCGGAGGCCGCGCTGCTGGCGCGGCCTGTGCTGGTGGACTTCGGGCTGCTGCGCCCGGCCGGCGATGCGACCCTGACCGGCACCCGGACGCTGCTCGGCACGCCCGCCTACGCCTCGCACGACAGCCTGCTCGGCCGCGACCTCGACCCACGCGCCGACGTGTTCTCGCTGGCGGCGACGCTGCACGACCTGCTGACATCGACGTCGCCGGAGACGCGCGCGCCGGCGACGGCTGGGCTGCCGGACGTGCGCGCGATCAACCCGGTGGTCGATCGCCGGCTCGGCGCGGTCCTGGCGATGGCGCTGCAGGACCGAAAGGAGCTACGCTACGAACACGGCGGCGCGCTGCGCGACGAGCTCGACCGCTGGCTGCGCGGCGAGTCATTGCGCGCAGCACCGACGCGCGCCCTCGGTCGGCTGCGGTTGTGGGCGCGGCGCAACCCGGCGCGCGCCGCCCGGAGCGCCGCGCTTGCCCTGGTGCCTGCGCTGCTGCTGGCGGCACTGGGCATCTGGTCGATCGCGGTCAGCGTGGACCGCGCGACGACGGTGCGCGCCGCAGCCGCACACGAGGCCGACGGCGACCTGCTCGCCGCCGCCCAGGGCTACCGCGGCCTGTTTCCGCCTGACACGACGACGAGGCTCCTGTGGTGGCTCCGTCCCGACGTCGCACGCGCCAGGCACTACTGGGCCCCGGACGGACCACTGCAGCCCGCGGTGCGGCACCTGCTAACGGCCGAGGAAGCGCTCGATCGCGGCGATATCGGCGCACCCGATGCCCTGCTCGCGCAGCAGCGCACCGCCTTCCGCCTCATCGAGGTGCTGCTCGACGAACGGCACCGGGCCGTCACGGACGCCATCGAGCGGTACTTCGTCCGCGAAGCCGACAGCCTGATGCCGGTCAGCCGGCGCGTGGTCGCCATCGACGCGCTCGCCGACTACCTGGTGGTGCAGGACCCGCCACAGCGCGTGCCCGCTGGGCTGCTGGAGCTGCTGCGCGCGACGCTGTCCGGCCCGCAGGCCGACTCCCTGCCGGGCGATCTGAGGACTGCCGCGATCGCCGCGCTCGGCGCGATCCGCAGTGTCGAAGCGTTCCTGTGCATGGTCGAAGTCCTGCACCAGGACCTGACCGACGAACAGTCGCGCATCGCCCGCGCAGGCTCCTGGCATGCATACCGCTGGTTGCAGTGCGACGAACGCTCAGGTTCGCCGCCGACGATCGGCCGCAACCTGCACGAGCGGCTCGGCGCGGCCCAGCTCGAATCCTGGGCCGCTGGCTACGAACGCCAGGCGCTGCGCTGCGACTTGCAGAGCACCCAGACATTGGCGATGCATCTGGCATTCTGGGAGGACGACCCCGAGGACGGGCCGGACCCGGGCCAACGCCGACTCGCCCTGCCGTCGCGCCTGCGGGCCGAGGTCGATACGGCGCACGAGTGGCTGTCCACAGAGTGGCGTGAGGGTCGCGAGCAGATCCTGGCCGCGACCAGCGGCGATACGGACCATCGCTACCACGTATACCTGCACTCGTCGGGACGCTTCGCGCCCGCGTTCGAGTCCGCCGTCTGGCGGCCTACACCGGGCGAGGACCGTGACCAGGTGTTGGCGACAGCGGCCGCCGATCCCGGCGTGGAACACGGCGCCGTGCACTTCGCCAACGGTGGTCGGGTCACGTTGTCGGGTACCGTGTCCTCGGCGGCCTGCCGCGCGGGCGTGCTGACGGACTCGGAGAACAAGGACCGCGCCGGGTTCCTCAAGCTGACGCGCCCGGGACACTCCTTGCTGCGCATCCGGTCCCGCGTGCCGCCGAACGCTAAGAACCTGCGCGTGCTGGTCACGCAGATGATCGGCACCCGCGACATGCTCCGGTCCCGCGGCACCGTCGGATTCCGGCTGCAACTGGCTGGCCGCCCGTGGCGCCTCGAGTCGATCGTCGCCGACCACCAGCGGCACGGCCGCACCCGCGACCGGGAAGGGACGCACGGCGGCTGGCCGGACTGGCCCGCCGGCGTCACAACCGCCTACGACATCCCGCTGCAGGCGCTTGGCGATGTGACCGAGATCGAACTGGTGCTCGAGTATCTCTACGGCAACACCACCTGGCGCCTGCACGGCGTCGAGTTGCTGTGGAACCCGCCGGACCCGAGCCCCGCCCCGCCGCAACCGAAGTAGCACCTGCGCCCTTGTCCGGGGTGGACGAGCCCGGGGCTGACGATCGCCCGCCGCGGGTTACCATGCGCGCGACGGGAGGATCGCCGGACTCGCCATGCCACAGCCGCCCTCGCCCACGCCATCCCCTGCCGGACAACCCGACCCCACGCCGCCGCCGACGCGCGCCTACCTCGATGCCTGGAAGGCGGGCAACGAGCAGTCGTTCGCCGGGCTGCAGGGTCGCTTCACGCCACTGCTGCGCCGCCGCATCCGGCGCCACCCGTCGTGGCCGGCGCTGAAGGACCACTGGCAGGTGGACGACGCGCTGCAGCAGCTGTGGACCAACGCGCTGCCGGCGCTGCGCACCAAGTTCCAGCACAACGGTCCTGGCTCGCTCGAGGCCTACCTCGGCCGCATCTGCGACGACACCGTGACGAGCCTCGTGCGTTCGCACCTGGCGCAGAAGCGCGGCCGCGGCGGCCCCAGGCCCCTGCCGACCGATTTCGACGCCGCAGCACCGAAGCCGGGTGCGGCCGCACCGGTCTCGCCGACCAGCGAGGCGCGCGCCAGCGAGTTCGCGCAACTCGCGCGCGCGGTGCTGACCGACCGCGAGCACGAGGCGTGGGAACTGGTCGAACTGCAGGGCTTCACGTCCGAGGAGGCGGCCGTGGCGCTCGACGCCAGCGCCGCTGCGGTGCGCGGGTTGCTGTTGCGGGCGCGGGCGAGGCTGATCGCGCGGCTCGGCGGCGACGCCTGACGCGCGCTCGCTGTGGGTGGGCCCGCGCGATCGCGAGCGGCTGGAGAAGTTGTGCCAGTATGCGGGCCAGCCGGCGATCGCGGAGAGTTCGACGGTGTGTTCGCGCACGCGCCGGGCCATGGGGTCGAGTGGCACGAGCACGAGGAACTGACGGACGCGGACGTGCAGAGGCTGGTGCGCCGGATCCGGGATCGCGCGGCGACGGCGCTGCGCCGCGCGGGGAAGTGGTGGTCGGCGGACGATGCCGCGGACGTTGGTGCCGAACCCGACGGCGAGCAGCAGCTGCTGCTGGCGCTGGCGTCGGGAGCGGTGAAGGGCCGCGAGGCGATGGGCGACCGCGCCGGCGAACGCGACCAACGCGTCGGCGGTGGCAGCTGGGCGGA
>JAHBXX010000073.1 GCA_019636245.1 Planctomycetota bacterium
ATGCGGCCGCTCAGGTTCTGCGTCGCCGGCGTGATGCTGGTGACGGTGACCGGGCCGACCACCCACCAGTCGCCGTTGCAGAACTGGCCGACCTGGTAGGCCTGGTCGAACGTCCACGTGATGCCCCACTGGCCGACGCTCGCGGCCATGGTCGGCGTGCCGCCGCCACCACCGCCGCCACCGCCCGAGGGCGCGACGACCTCGACGCCGTCGGAGCACGCAGGACTGCCGACGTTGCCCAACGCGTCGACGGCCTGCACCGACACGAAGTAGGTGGTGCCGAGCTGCAGCGACAACCCGGTGTTGACGGCGGACGCCGCCATGCCGACCGAGGTCCAGTCCTGGATCTGGGTGCCGAAGGCCGAGGTGCCGATCGCCCATTCGTAGCGCACGATCGGCGCCATCACGCCCGCGAAGCCGGTCCAGTTCGCGCTGATCGTGGTCAACGACGTCTGCGTGTCGACGTCCGACCCCAGGCCATCGAGCACGATGCCGGCGGTGGGCGGCGTCGGATTACCGCCCGAGCGGGCGCCAGCACCGCCGCCGCTGCCGCACGCAGAAAGCAGCGCAAGCGCCAGGAAGCCAGGAAGTCCGAGTTGTCGAGTCATCATGTTCTGCCCTTCCGTGGCGCTGATCGGACCCTGCGGGCGACCGCGTGAGTCCAAGATCCCGCACCGGGACGCCAGGCGTGGGTTCCCGATGCCACCGTGCGCTGCGGCAGGAAGCAGTTCCCAGTGTAGTCCGTCCGCCGTGCTCGCGTCACGTTTTCACGCTCGGGGCCAGGCTCGGCTCGAGGTGCCTTTCGGGTCGACCTGCCTATACTCCGCGCCGGCCGCATGCACCGCTTCCTGTTCTCCAGCGCGCCGGCGACGACCTCGCTGGCCTCCGTGGCGGCGTGCTGGCGGGCGATCGGTGACGACACGGAACCGCGGGAACTGCTGCGCCGTCCTGGCGTGGCACTGTTCGCGGCGCACGCCGCCGACGAGGAACTGCACCAGGATGCGCGCGGCTTCTGCTACCTGCCCGCGCCCCCGCCCCACTCCCTGGCCGGGGCCCGGCTCGCCGCCGCTGCCGTGCTCGACGGTGTGCGCCGCCGCGGCCCCGCGGCCCTGACCGATCTGTTGCCGCCGCATGCCGTCGTGGTGCAGGCGGAGCCCGAGGGGCCGATCCTGGTCGCCACCGATGCCCACGGGCTGCAGCACGTCTACGGCCACGTCGGCGCCGACCGCGTGCTGGTGTCGGGCTCGTGCCTGCTGCTGGCGGGCCTGGCAGCCGCCGACCTCGACGCCGAGGCCGTGACCACGTTCCTGCGCCTGGGCCACTACCTCGGCGACGACTCGCCGTTCGTCGGCGTCGACAAGCTGGCCGGCGGCACCGCGTGGCAGGTCGTCGGCCCCGGTCGGACCCGCCTCGTGCTGCCGGCCGCCCCCGTCGCGCCCCCCGCCGACGCCGCCGCCTGCCTGCGCGCCTGCGTACGCACCCAGCTCGAGGCGGCGCCGGAGGCCCTGGTCGAACTCAGCGGCGGCCTCGACTCGCGGCTGATCGTCGCCGCGCTCGGCCCGGACGCGTGCCGCGGTCGGCGGGCGATGACGCTCGGCACCGCGGATGCGGCGGACGTGCGCATCGCCGCCCGGCTGGCGCGCGACCTCGGCTTCGACTGGCAGTTCGTCGACCTCGCGCAGCTGGCCGAACTGCCGGCCGCCGAGGTGCTGACGTTGGTCCGCCGCGCTTCGCGCCGCTGCGACCACGCGGCGCAGCCGCTGGCGCGCGCGGTGCTCGAATGGGTCAACGGCCAGGTGCCGCCCCAGCCCCGCTTCAGCGGCCAGAACGGCGAACTGGCGCGCGGCTTCTTCCACCCGACCTTTCCCGATCACCCGGAGGTGACCGGCCCACTGGTGGATCGCCTCCTGGACTGGCGCCTGTCGGCCAACGACTGCATCGCCCGCGAACTCGTCGACGCCGACCACTGGCAACAGCACGACGCCAGGCTGCGGCGGCGCCTGTTCGCGACCCTGCGTGGCTACGGCCGGCCGTGGCTCGCGGCCACCGACGAGTTCTATCTGCGCGAACGCATGCAGCGCTGGGTCGGGGCGGCCTACTCGGCCGAGACCCAGGACCACGCCATCATGGCGCCGTTCTTCGATCCGCGGTTCGTCGCCTGGGCGCGCCAGCTGGCTGCGAGGGACAAGCGCGACAGCCGGGCCATGGCCCAGCTGATCGGCGAGCTCTGGCCGGCGCTGGCCGACGTGCCCGTGGCGGGCGGGCTGTCGCCGCGGCTGCAGGGCTCTTCGAGCGTGTGGGCCCGAGGCCGCCGGCGCCTGCAGTTCGCGCAGAAGGTCGTGCGCAAACTGCACCAGCGCCTGCGCGGCACGCGCCGCGCCCCGGTCGGCTCGCCCGACCTGGCACGGCGCCTGTGCGCTGGCGGTGCCGTCGACGCCGCGGCGTTCCCGCGCACGGCCGCGCTGCCGTGGATCCGCAGCCAGGCGATCGGCCCGGTGCTCGCCCGCGGCGTCGAGAACTGGGCCTCGCTCGGCCAGTTGCTGGCGCTCGAGTGGACGCTCGAGGCGCTGGACGCCGCCCGCCGGGCACCCCGCTGATCGGGAGCGAAGCGCCCGGTCGGCAGACCGGATCCCCGCCCGGCTACCCGCCCTGCTGGTTCCCGCCGTCCTGGCGCCGCTGCCGCCGCACGCGGCGCAACTGGCGCCAGCCGATCAGCTTCTTCGACGACTCGTCCCACAACCGCAGGCCCAGCGACCGCAGGCTGCCGAACAGCGTCATCGGCTGCACCGAGTGGAACATCGGGTCCGAGTTGTGGCAGCGCTCGAGGTTGTAGTTCGGGATGCGGGGGCTGAGGTGGTGCACGTGATGGAAGCCGATGTTGCCCGAGAACCACTGCAGCACGCGCGGCAACTGGAAGAACGAGCTGCCGCGCAGCGCCGCCGCCGCGTAGTCCCAGTCCTCCCCGCGCTCCCAGTAGGCGTCCTCGAACTGGTGCTGCAGGTAGAACAGCCAGACGCCGGCGGCCCCGGCGACCATCAGCACCAGCAGCTGCAGCACGAGGAACGACGGGAAGCCGAACCACCAGCTCATGCCGGCGAGCAGGGCCAGCAGGGCCGCGTTCATCCACCACACCGACAGCCGTTCGTGCGGCTTGGCGCCGGCCCGCGGCAGCCGCTGCAGCACCAGGAACAGCACCAGCGGCGCCGCGACGAACAGCACCACCGGGTTGCGCGCCAGCCGGTAGGAGAACCGCTTCCAGCGCGAGGCGTCGAGGTACTCCTGCACGGTCATCGTCCAGACGTCGCCGATGCCGCGCCGGTCGAGGTCCCCGGTCGCGCCATGGTGGATGGCGTGCTCGCCACGCCAGTGGTAGTAGGGCGTGAACGTCAGCAGGCCGGTCACGCAGCCCCAGAAGTCGTTCGCGAACCGCGAGGCGAAGAACGAGCCGTGGCCGCAGTCGTGGAAGATGATGAAGACGCGCACCAGCAGACCGCCGGCCAGCACGACCAGGGGGCCGGTGAGCCACCAGGAGACGCCGAGGCTCGCGTGCATCAGCCACCACACCGCGACGTAGGCGCCCAGGGTGTTCACCAGCTGCCAGGTCGCGCGGCCGGCGTGCGGCTGCTGGTAGCGCTCGACGATGGCCTTCCAGCGGGCGGCCTCGGCACGGCGGGCGGCCGCGTCCGGACGCACCACCGCCACGGCCTTCGGTTCGGACTCCAGGGGCGCGGTCGGCGACATCGGGGGGAAGACTCTACGGCCTCCCGCGCCGGCGTCCACCGCCTTCGCCGCTGCCCGCTTGGCCACGATCGCCCGACCGGCTAGACTGCGGGCCGTTTCGTCGCCGCGGGCAGTCGCTGCGGAGATGATTCCACTTCCTCTCGACTGGGCGGACCTCACGCCGTTCCGAGTCGCGCCGACGCCCGCAGCCCATCTGTCCGAACGCCACCGGCGCGACGACACCACCGGACCGCGCCGATCGACCGTGTCGCCACGACACGGAGCGCGCCCGGAACGCGGCCGGGTCCATGGTTCGGACACCGTATGGGCAAGCGCCTCTTCGTCGGCAATCTCTCCTTCTCCACCACCGAGGGAACCCTGGAATCCCTGTTCGCGCAGGATGGCCGCAAGGTCGACAGCGTGAGCGTCGTGCAGGACCGGGACACCGGCCGCTCGCGCGGCTTCGCCTTCGTCGAGATGGGCTCCGACGGCGATGCGCAGGCCGCGATCAAGGCCATGGACGGCCAGCAGGTCGACGGCCGCGCGCTGCGCGTCAACGAGGCCGAGGAGCGCAAGCCGCGCTCCGGCGGTGGCGGTGGCGGCGGCTACGGCGGCGAACGCCGCGGCGGCGGCGGCGGCGGTGGCCGGGACCGCTGGTGAGCCCACGGTCCCCTCGGCGCCAGGCCCCGCGGCCGCGGACCCCACCCGCATGATCCACCCCACCGCGCTCGTCGATCCGACGGCGGTGCTGGGCGGCGGCACCACGGTCGGCCCGTATGCCCTGGTCGGCCCCGGCGTCGTCGTCGGCGAGGACTGCCGGATCGCGGCCCACGCGATCCTGCACCCGCGCAGCGAACTCGGCCGCGCCGTCACCCTCGACAGTTTCGTGGTCGTGGGCGGCGCGCCGCAGAGCCGCGGCGCCTGCCACGGGTCGGGCCACGTGCGCATCGGCGATCGCTCGGTCCTGCGCGAGGGCGTCACCGTCAACCAGCCGACGCTGGAGAATGGCCTGACGTCGATCGGCGCCGACTGCCTGCTGATGGCCGGCAGCCACGTCGGCCACGACTCGGTGGTCGGCAACGCGGTCACGCTGGCGAACGGCGTGCTGCTGGCCGGTCACGTGCGGGTCGGCGACGGCACCTTCGTCGGCGGCGGCGCCGGCGTGCACCAGTTCGTGCGCATCGGCCAGGGGGCGATGGTCGGCGGCAACGCCTCGATCTCGTACGACGTGCCGCCCTACGGCATCGCCGCCGAGCGCAACCGCATCTTCGGGCTCAACCTGGTCGGCATCCGCCGCCAGGGCATGCCGAAGGCCTCGGTCGCCGACCTCAAGCGCTGCTACCACGCGGTCTACAGCGGGATCGGCAACCTGCGCGAACGGGCGGAACATGCGCGCGCCGACGCCGCGCTCGGCACGACGCCCGCCGGCCGCGCCTTCCTCGAGTTCTTCGCCGACAGTCGGCGCGGCTTCGTGCAGACGCGGCGCGGCGGCCTGACGGCGGCGCCCTGAGCGCGCGCCGCGCCGCCGCCGCGGAGCGCGTTCACGGCAACCGCACCACGTCCCCGTCGCGCCGCCCCCGCCCGGCGGCCAGCAGCTGCTCCAGCGCCCGGGCCATGACCTCGCGCACGACCGAGCCGAGCCGCTGGATGCCGAAGCACCGGGCCGCCTCGCGGGCCAGATCGGGCTCGGCCAGCGCGGCGTGCTGGCGCAGCAGCCAGTGCATCGCGTTCGCGACCTCGACGGCCGGCAGGTCCTCGGCCGCGCGCGGCTCCTGCGCCTCCCCCGGCACCCGGAAGCCGCGGAACCCGGCCGCTTCGGCGCCCCCGGGCCACAGCACGTCGTCGCGCACGACGACGTCCGCCGGCAGGGCCTGGCGCAGCCGCTCGCGTACCCGCTCGGTGACCCGCGGCACGCGCCAGGCGGCGGCGATGCGGTGCGCCAGGTTGGCGAACACGATCGGCGCCTCGGCCGCGAGCAGGGCGCGGATCTGCGCCTGCAGGATCGGCGCCGCGCTCGCGTCGGCGAACGCCTCGGGACCGCCGCCGGGCGGCAGCACGGCCACGGCGTAGGGACGCGGGCCGTCCGGGTCCGGCGCCGAGGCATCGGCCGCCGCCGGCGTGGCGATCGCTTCTCCCGCGGCAGGTGCCGCCGCCACGGCCGCCGCGACGGTCGGCGGCGATCCGCCGCCGGCCGACGCCGCCACGGCGGCGGCGGCGATCGCGGCCTCGATGCGGTCGACCTCGCCCGCGGGGTCTTGCCAGAAGTCGGTCGACCAGACGCGGTGCAGGCGCCAGCCGAGGCCCTGCAGCACCGCCGCCCGCAGCCGGTCGCGATCGCGCGCCGTCGCCGCCGCATGGTAGGCCGCGCCGTCGCACTCGATGCCCAGCAGGTACCTGCCGGGCGCGCCGGGATCGACGACCGCGAGGTCGATGCGGTAGCCCGAGCAGCCCACCTGCACGTGCACCTCGTGACCGCGCCGCACCAGTTCGTCGCGCACGGCGGCCTCGAACGGCGAGTCGACCTCGCGCGACGGATCGGCCGCGGTCGCCGCCGTCAGCGCCGGCGTGCCGCGCAGCGCATAGTCGAGGAAGGTGCGCAGATGGCGGGCGCCGACGGCGCCGCTGCGGTTGGCCACCTGCTCCGGTCGCAGCGACGTGAAGACGACCAGTTCGCACCGCGCGCGCGTCACGGCGACGTTGAGCCGCCGCTCGCCACCCTGCTGGTTCAAGGGCCCGTAGTTCTCGAACAGCTTGCCGGCCGCGTCGGGCCCGTAGCAGACCGAGAAGTAGATCGCGTCGCGTTCGTCGCCCTGGACGTTCTCCAGGTTCTTGACGAACAGCGGTTCGTGCGCGTCCGTGAACGCCGCTTCGATCTCCGGGGACCGGAGGCGCTCGGCGTCGAGCAGGTCCTCGATCAGCACCTGCTGCGCCCGGCTGAAGGTGACGATGCCGACGCTGCGGTCCGCGCGGGCCGGATCGCGCAGGCGGGCGGTGACGTCGGCGACCAGCCGCTCCGCCTCGCGGCGGTTGGTCTGCGACCCGGCGCGGTCGTAGACGCCGTCGGCGATGAACTCGCAGCGCACGCCGAGCCCCGTGCCGCCCGGGTGCGGCGACGGGAAGGTGAGCAGGCGGTTGTGGTAGTAGTGGTGGTTGCTGAACGCGATCAGCGATTCGTGCCGGCTGCGATAGTGCCAGTCGAGGTGCAGCCGCGGCAGGCCGGCGGCCGCGCACTCGTCGAGCACGCTCTCGAGGTCCTCGGGCAGGTCGTCGGACTCGGGCTCGTCGCCCTGCGCCAGGCGCTGGAAGAAGCTCGTCGGCGGCAGCTGCCGGCTGTCGCCGACGACGACCAGGGAGTCGCCGCGGCCGATCGCGCCGACGGCGTCCCACACCGGGATCTGCGACGCCTCGTCGAACAGCACCAGGTCGAAGCGCACGCCGGCGCGGCCGAGGAACTGCGCCACCGACAGCGGACTCATCAGCACGCACGGCGCCAGGCGCGGGAACAGGCCCGGGATCTCGGCCAGGAGCCGCCGCACCGGCTTGTGCCGGCGCTGCTTCTTCAGTTCGCGTTCGAGCAGCCCCAGCTCGCTGCTGGCCACCTGGGTGTCGCGCACCAGCGGCAGTCGCGCGCACAGACGGGCCAGCACGACCTCGCCGGCGAGCCGGATCGCGCGGCGGTCGAGGTCGGCGAACGCGGCGACCGCGCGTTCGTGGTCGGCGCCGCGGAAGCGCGCCAGCTCCGGCTCGGCCGCGTGCACGCGGTCGAGCCAGTCCTCGAGCAGCGTGCGCCGGCAGGCCGGCACCAGCGCCGCCGTCGCCAGTTCGCCGCGGGCATGCGCCGCCACCAGCGGCAGCAGGCCCGCCGCCTCGGCCGCCGCCGCCGCGCGGCGGTAAGCGCAGTGGTCGCGCAGCCG
>JAHBXX010000074.1 GCA_019636245.1 Planctomycetota bacterium
GAGCCGCCGGCCGGCGGGCGCGGGCCTGCGCGAACAGCAGGGCCACGGCCACGCCCAGCGCCGCCAGCACGGCGAGACCGAGCGGCCAGGCCCAGGCCCGTCGCTGCCGCCGCCAGTCGGGCGCCACCTGCCGCGTCATCGCCCGACCCCCGCAGCGCCGGCGCCGGCCGTGCCCTGCAGCGCCCGGAACAACTGTGCGATCACCTGCGCCCCTTCGGCGAGGCCGGGCTCGAGCACGGGCCCGATCTCCTGGCAGATGCGCACCACCTGGTCGATCGCCAGCGCCCGGTCGACCGATTCCTGCACCGCGATCATGGCGTCGTCGCGAGCCGCCTCGATCGCGCCGCGCCGCAGCGCCGCGCGCATGCGCCAGAGCTGCGCCTCGGGATCGCCCTCGGCCTCGACGAACCAGGCCTGGGTCAACGCCGGGGCCGTTTCGCTGTCGGCCAGCTGGTGCAGCTGCGCCGCCACCCGCAGCATGCCGGGCAGGCTCGGGTGCTGCCGCCGCAGTTCCTCGAACCGCGGCAGCCACAGCGCCACGGTCTGCCGGCGCGGCGCCAGCCGCAGCAGGTCGTCCCACGCCGCCAGCTGCACCCCGGGCGGCAGCGGCCGCCCCTCGCGGTCGAGCAGCGGTCCGCGCTGCGTGGGCGCCTCGAGCAGCTGCAGCACCGAACGCCAGCCCTGCAGCGGCGACTCGGGGTGCACCGACTCGTCGATGCGCTGGCGCAGCGCCTCGCCGACCTCGCGCAGCCGCGCCGGTTCCGCCAGTCGCTGCAGCGCCTCCACCGCCAGCGCCGCCAGCTCCCGGGCCAGTCCGGTCGCGGCGCCGGGGCTGGCGAGGTCGGCCGGCGGGTCGGCCAGCAGCCGCTGCGCCAGCAGATGCAACGCCCGGCGCTTGGGGAACGACAGGCCGAAGTCCATCAGGTTGCTCGCCGCCGCCGGCCGCAACCCGGCGGCATGCCACAGCAGCAGGCCGATGACGCGCACGCGCTCGGCGCCGGCCGGCGCCAGGTCGCGTTCGAGCTTCGCCGCCGCCGTCGTGACGTCGGTGCCCTGCACGACGTCGAGCACGTGCAGCAGGGCGCGCGGGAACACGGCGCCAGGCCGCAGGTACGCCGCCAGCGCGAGGTCGGTGCGCGCGTCGTTGGAGCGGGCGACTGCAGCCGTGAGGTTGGCCGTGCCGCGCCCCAGGTAGAGGCCATAGAGCGCGACCTCGAGCGCGAACTCGCGGCTGCTGCGCGCCGCCAGCGCATCGGCGATCGCGCGGTCGTAGAGCTGCAGCGCCTCGTAGCCGCGTCCCTGCTGCAGCAGCGCCGTCGCCGCCGGCAGCGGATCGTCGGCGTAGGCGGAACGCATCGCCGCGACCTGCGGATCCGCCAGCTCCCGATCGGCGCGGTCGAGCGCGGCCAGCACGCCGGGACTCGGCGGCACCGTCGGCTGGTCGACGCCGCACAGCGCGCGCAGCAGCGGCCCGGGCCCCCACGGCGGGCCGGCCTCGTTGCCGATGTCGCGGGCGATGGCCGCAAGGTTGTTCTGGTGCCTCGACACGAGGCTCTGGCCCTGCTCGCGCCGCAACACGGTCAGCAGGGTCAGCGTCGCCAGCAGCAGCACCACGGCCGCGGCGATGGCGCCGGCGAGCACCGGGTTCTTGCGCGCCCGGCGGTACAGCCGCACGTGCAGCGGCAGGCGGCGTATGTGCACCGGTTCGCCGTCGGCGATGCGCTGCAGGTCGCGGGCGAGCTGTTCGCCGTCCTGGTAGCGATCGCGCGGCTCGCGCGCGAGCAGCTTCTCCAGCACGGCGTCGAGGTCGCGCGGCGGCTTCGGCAGCACCTCGCGCAGGCGCCGCGGCGTGCCGTGCAGGATCGCCTGCAGCAGCGCCTCGGTCGTCTTGCCCTGCACCGGCAGATCGCCGGTCACCGCCTCGAAGATCGTCACGCCGAGCGCGTAGAGGTCGCTGGCCGGCGTCAGTTCGCCGCCCATCGCCTGCTCCGGCGACGCATAGTGCAGGGTGCCGAGGAACCCGCCGCCCTTGGACGTCAGGTGCAGCGAGGCCTGGTCGAGCGCCTTCGCCAGGCCGAAGTCGGTCAGCGCCAGCGTGCCGTCGCCGGCGACCAGGATGTTGCCCGGCTTGACGTCGCGGTGCAGCAGCCGCCGGCGGTGCGCGAGCCCGAGCGCGTCGGCGACGCCGGCGAACCGGCGGGCGGCGTCGAGCGGCGCCAGCGGCCGCAGGCCCTGGCGCCGGGCCCCGGCGATGTGCTTGTCGAGGCTCATGCCGTCGACGCGCTCCATCGCGAAGTAGAGCATGCCCTGCGACTGGCCGTAGTCGTAGATCGGCACGATGTGCCGGTGGTGCAGGGCCGCGGTGGCCCGGGCCTCGGCGCGGAACCGCTTGCGCATCGTCGGGTCGGCGGCGTAGTGCGGCGACAGCACCTTCAGCGCCACCTCGCGCTCGAGTTCCTCCTGCCAGCCGAGGTAGACGATGCCCATGCCGCCGCGGCCGAGCACGCCCTTGATGCGGTAGTCGCCGACGCGCTCCGGCAGCGCGCCGGCGTCGCCGACCACGTCGTGCACGAAGTCGAGCGCATCCAGGCGGCCGAGCAGGTCGGCGGCGTCTTCGCCGGGCTCGGCCTGCAGCTGCCGGCGCAGCTCGGCGCCGGAACTCGACCCGCGCAACACGTCGAGCAGGCGCAGATCGGCGGCATCCGGCGGCGGCTGGGCCGGATCCTCGCTGGGCGAAGGCGGCGGCTGGGTCACAGCTGCAGTTCTTCGGCCAAGCGCTTCAGCGCGCGGCTGAGCAGCAGGTGGATCGCGTTCTCGCTGCGGCCCATGCGCTCGGCGACCGCCTTGGCCGGCAGACCTTCGATCTTCATGCCCAGCACGACCTCGCGGTGGTCGTCGGACAGCCGCTCCAGCGCCTGGGCCAGCAGTTCGAGGCGGTCCTTGCGGTCGGCCTGCGTCACCGGGCCCGACCGGCGGTCGGGCAGCGGCAGTTCGGTCTTCACCGCGTGCTCGCGGCGCGGGTCGCGCGCGGCGACGCCGAGCTGGTCGCGCAGGATGCGCGCGACCTTGCGCCTGGCCAGCGTGACCAGCCAGGCGCCGGCGTTCGCCGGGTCGGACAGGGTGTCCCAGCTGTGGACGGCCTCGATCGCCACCTCCTGCAGCACGTCCTCGGGGTCCATGCGGACCCGCAGGTTGGGCCCCATGCGCAGGTAGATCACGGAGAGCAGGCGCTCCCGATACTGTTCGAACGCGGCTTCGGGGGTCAGGGTCATGCGGGCGGATGCACCGGGCACAGCGTGTTCCGTCGCCGGGACAGGAGGTTACGCGAATGGCCGGCCGGCGGCGAGGTCCGGCGGGCCAACCTTCGCCCGGGGCCGCGGCCGGCCGGCGCAGTCGGGCGTGGATCCTGCGGTCAGGCCACGACAGGATTCCGGCATGAGCGAGTTCGACGGCCCGCCGCATCGAGTCCGGGTGCGCTACTGCGAGACCGATCGCATGGCGGTGGCGCACCACGGCAGCTACGTGGCCTGGTTCGAGGAGGCGCGCACCGAGTGGATGCGCCGGCGCGGCAAGAGCTACCGGCAGATCGAGGACGAGGGCAACCTGCTGCAGGTCGTCGAGTTCGTATGCCGCTACCACAAGCCGGTCGACTACGACGACGTGGTCGCGATCCGCGTGCGCGTGGCCGCGGCCGGCAAGGCTGCGGTCGTGCTCGACTACGAGGCCCGGCGGGAGACCGACGGCGCCGTGTGCGCCACCGGCAGCACCAGGCTCGCCTGCGTCGGCCGCGACGGCAAGCTGCGCCGGCTGCCGCCCGAACTCACCGGCCCGGGCTGAGCGCCCCGCGCGCGACGCGTTCGCGCGCCAGGCGCAGGGCCAGCGCCGGCGGCGGCAGGTCCTCGGTGCGCGAGCGATCGAGCAGTTCGCCGGCCGTGCGGCCGATGCGCCGCAACCGGTCGTCGTCGGCCCGTTCGCCGGCCAGGTGCCACAGCGCGCCGCGCACCAGGCCGCCGGCGTTGGCGACGAAGTCCGGCACGACCAGCACGCCGCGCCGATGCAGCACGTCGGCGGCGTCGGCGTCGGCGAACACGTTGTTGGCCGCGCCGCAGATCCCGCGCGCCGGCAGCGCCGCGGCCGTGGCTGCCGTCAGCAGGCCGCCGAGCGCGCACGGCGCCAGCACGGCGCAGGGCGTCGCCAGGACCCGCTCGGGCGGCACGACGTGCGCGCCGAACGCGGCCGCCGCGGCGGCCGCGCGCTCGGGCTGCACGTCGGCGACCAGCAGCTCCGCCCCGGCCGCATGCAGCAGTCCGGCCAGGCGCCAGCCGACGGCGCCGAGGCCCTGCACGACGACGCGCAGCCCGCGCACGGGCGCCGGCAGCCGTTCCGCCAGCGCCGTCAGCGCGGCGAACACCCCGCTCGCCGTCGCCGCCGCGAGGTCGCCGGGGCCGCCGTCGCGACCGGGCACGGCGACGAAGCGGGTCGCCTCGGCGACGAACCGCAGCTCGGCATCGCCGGTGCCGACGTCGGGCCCGGTGAAGTAGCGGCCGCCGAGCTGGTCGACGGCGCGGCCGACGAGCCGGTAGGCCGCGGCGCGGTCGAGGCCGTCGTGGTCGAGCAGCACGGTCTTGCCGCCGCCCGCCGGCAGCTCGGCGAGGGCCGCCTTCCAGGTCATCGCCTGGGCCAGCGCCACGGCGTCGGCCACGGCGGCGCCGAGGTCGGGGTAGCGGGCCCGCCGGATGCCGCCGTGGGCCGGCCCCAGGCGGGTGTCGTGCACGGCGAGCACGGCGGTCGCCCCGGTGGCGCGGTCGCGGACCACGAGCACCTGTTCGCAGTCCGCGGCAGCCAGCACGTCGACCGAACCCACGCCCCGATTGTGGCGCCGGCCCCGTCCGCCGGGAAGGATAGGCCGCCAGCGCCTTCCAAGCCCCCCCGCATGCACCGCCTCGCCCCCGTCCTGCCGTTCCTGCTGGCCGCGTGCGCCGGAACCGGCGCCGACCCGGCGCGCGAGCCGGCCCCCGACGAAGAACGCCGCGAACTGGAGCAGCGCGCCGCCGACCAACGGCGCCGCGACTTCCAGGCCGTGCTCGTCCGGCTCGACCAGAGCATCGACAGCTACGTGCAGGCCCTGTCGAACCAGGGCGAGGCGCGCGCCGACCGGCAGATCGAGCGGCTCGAACGGACGATCCGCGAGATGGTGCTAGACCAGGGCGCCGTGGTTGCCGGCCGCAAGCCGGCCGTCGGCGACCTGGGCGAGAACTACCGCCGCCTGCAGGCCGCCGCCGCCGACGGCAGCAACAAGAACCAGCAGGCGATCGCGCTGGCGGCGCTGGGCTTCTCCGGCCAGATGCAGCTGATGCCGTTGATCCTGCAGGGCGCCCAGCTCGACGACCCGTTCCTGGTCGACCGCGCGGTGCTCGGGCTCGCCGTGCTGCGTTCGCCGGCGACGCCGCCCGGCGTGCTGGCGGCGATCGCCGAGCGCCAGCAGCACCCTGAGGACGGCCGGGTGCAGGCGGCCTGGGCCCTGCACCGCATCCAGCAGGTCGTCGAGGACCAGGGGCCGATCCTCGCCATCTGGCGCCGATGGCTCGGCGAGCGCCGCGAATCGATGCCGCTGGCGGTGCAGGTGACTGCCGTGCGCGGCCTCGGCTACGCGCGCCAGCCGGAGGACGCGGCGCTGGTGGCGCCGTTCCTGAAGCACCCGACGCCGCGCCTGCGCATGGCCGCCGCGGTGGCGATCGCGCGCCTGAACGCGCAGCAGTACGCGCCCGACCTGATCGCGCTGCTCGGACCGCAGGAGACGACGCAGAACGTGCGGCTGCACGCGCGCAAGGCGCTGGCGGACCTTGCCGGTGGTCGGGACTTCGGCTACGACGCGGCGGCGTGGCGCAAGGTGTTCGACCGCGGACCGCAGTGACGCCGGGCCGCCGGACGGCCCTGGCCGGCGCGCTGGCGCTGGCCGCCGCCTGCAGCCGCGAACCCGACCGACCGCACGCCGCCGGGCCACGCCAGGTGGATCTCGCCACGATCGCCGCCGACGCGCTCGTCGACGCCGTGCTCGACGAATGCCATCGCCCGCTGCGCGGCCGCGTCGACCGCATCGCCGCGACCGTCGAACTGCCCGACGGCGGCGAACGGCGGTTGTTCGCGCACCTGCCCGACCGCCTGCGCGTGGTCGGGCCCGACGGCAGCTTCCTGCTGCTCGACGGAGCCGTGCACCAGCTGCACGCCGACGGCGCCGAGCCGGCCGCTCCGGCGGCCGCGCGGCAGGTCGAACGGCTGCGCACGCTGCTCGACGGAGCCCTGCTGGGGCCGCTGCATCGCGCGCAGGGCTGCCAGCGGACGGGGCCCACGACCTGGGCGGTGCGGCAGGCCGACGGCACCGACCTGACGCTCGAGCTGCGGCCGGGCACGCTGCTGCCGCAACGGCTCGGCCAGGTGCGCTTCGTCGACTTCCTGCGCACGCGCACGACGTGGGTCGTGCAGCAGGCCGAACTCGACGGCCTCGGTCTCTGCCGGCTGCGGTTCGTGTTCGACGACCTCGCGTGGGCGCCGGACTTCTTCACCCTGCGCGCGCGCCCGGCCGCGGCGGCGACCGTTGGCGCGCGGGTGCGGCTGCCGGTGGCCGCCGGCGAAGCGCGCTCGGCGGAGCCCTTCCTGGTCGATGCGGCCGCGACGCGCTGGCTCGTCGTCGAGGATCCGGGCGACTGGGCGGAGCGCAGCGCCCGTTACGCGCCGCTGCACGACGAACTGCTGCGGCAGCAGCAGCACGTCGCCGGCTTCCCGTTGCTGTGGCAACAGGACGGTCGGCGCTGGCTGGCGGCGCCGTTCCGGCGGCGGGCCGAGGGCCCGGAGTTCGTGCCGCCGGCCGGCTGCACGCTGCAGGACGCCGCCGCCGGCCGCTGGCTGGTGGTCTATCCGCCCGACGGCGACTTCGCGGCGCGGCTCGCGGACGGCGAACGCCGCCTGCGCGAGGCGCTGGCGGCGATGGCGCTCGGCGCGGCCGGGCCCGTGGTCGCGCAGCCGTTCGTGCACCTGGAGGAAGGACCGCCGAGCGACGCCGCACTGGCCACGCCGGTGGTGCGCATGTCGGTGCCGGTGCGCTGATTCCGGACCCTGCCGTCGCGGTAGAGCGGCTCGCACAGCCCCCCGACGTACGCATCGGACCTGGCTCCGCCGAGCAGCTTGTGCATCGCCGCGTAGAACGGGTACCGAGGAGAGCGCGGCCGTGTGCTCGTCGGAACCATCAGCTCCTGCTGGAAACCCGCTTGCGCCGACCGAGTGCCATGCAGGCACCGACCTACCATCACCCCGGAGCGGCCGTTTCCCTCTCGACGGGCTGTCAGGGCAGGCGAACCGCGTGCATCTCCGTGGCCGCA
>JAHBXX010000075.1 GCA_019636245.1 Planctomycetota bacterium
CGGGCGAGATCGGCGGCGGCGGCGTGGCCGTCGGCGAACGCGAGCGCCGCCAGCCAGTGCTCCTCGGCCGCGCGCAGCTGCTGCAGGCGCAACGCCAGCCGGCCGAGCAGGGCGAAGACCGCGCCGTTGCGGCCGGCGGGCGCGGCGATCGCCACCGCGTGCCCGGCCAGGACCTGGGCGGTGGCGGCATGCGTGGCGGCCAGGGCGGCGGCGGCCTCCAGCAGCACCGAGGCCGTGGCCTCGTCGCGCAGGCCTTTGCGGGCGAGCATGCGGGCGAGGTCGGGCGCCAGCGACGCGTCGTCGCGGAAGCGGGCCGCGGCGCCGACCCAGGCCGTCAGCGCCTGCGCGAGGTCGGTCGGCGCCGTCGCGCGCAGCGCATCGGCCTCGCCGAGCACGCCCTCGAACAGCCGGCGGGCGTCGGCCGGTCGGCCGGCCCGCGCCAGCGCCTGGGCGGCGAGCAGGCGCAGCGCCGGCGGTGCGCCCGGATCCGCCGGCACCGGCAGGGCGAACGCCAGCGCCGCGGCCGGGTCGTCGGCCAGCGCGGCCCGCAGCAGTTCGGTGCGCACGTCGGGTCCGGGTGGGCAGGCGGGCCACACCGTGGCCAGGAGGCTCGTGGCCGGCAGACCGGCCTCGCGGTAAGCGCGCAGCGCCAGCTGCGCCGTGGCGGCGTCGACCGGGAACAGCGGCAGCAGGCCCTGCACCTGTTCGGCGGCGAGCGTCGCCTGCCGGGCGCCCAGGGCCGCTTCGATCGCCAGCAGGCGGGGGCGGCGTTGCTGCGGGAAGGCCCGCGCGCCGAGCATGGCGCTCTCGCGCGCCACGCCAAAGACCTTGGCCGCGAGCGCCGCCTCGGCGCACAGCAGGTAGCCGATCGGCTGGGCGACGTTCGGCGTCGCGGTCTGGCGCCGCACGCACTGCGCCAGCAGCGCGGCGCCGTCCTGGCCGTCGCGTTCGCCCTCGGCGCGCGCCAGTTCGACGCGGAGGTCGAACAGCGCCTCGTCGGCGCCGTGCCGCAGCGCCGCTTCCTCGAGCACCGCGGCCGCTGCCGGCAGCTTGCGCTGGGCCAGCAGATGGCGCGCGAACGACAGGCGCGGCGCCAGCGCCTCCGGCCGCGCCTTCAGCCACTCCTGGAAGACCGCCAGCCGCTCGGCTTCGCCGTCGGCCTGGGCCGCCAGCATCTCCAGCCGCACCGGCATGACGATGTCGAGCAGGTTGGGCCAGTCCTCGCGGGGTCCCTGGCGCAGCAGCAGGGTGGCGACCAGGCGCAGGTTGTTCTCGCCGTTGCGGGCCTCGAGCTCGTTGCCGTTGGCGCGGTAGTTCACGGCGTGCGCGAGCCCGGCGATGGTGTGCTGCGCCAGCGGCTGCCGCACGCCCGCGCGCCACAGCACGGCGAGGTCGGCCACGGTGCGCCGCAGGGCCTGGGCGTCGCCCAGGCGCCAGGCGGCGAGGCCGCGGGCCAGCAGCAGGTCGGGGGCCGCGTCGCCGAGCGTGCCGGCGTCGAGGCGCGGCTGCAGCAGCCCCGACGGCAACCAACGCTCGGCGGTGGCGACCACGGCGGCGTCGGCGCCACGGCGCAGCAGGGCGAGCGCCGCCGCCAGCGCCACGCCGGTGCTGGCCGCGTCCGGCGGCCGGCGCCGGTGGATCTCGGTGGCGACCAGCATGTCGTCGCTGCGACCGCCCGCGGCCAGCGCCGCCGCCCAGATGGCGGCCGCGGGGCCCGGCGTGCCGCCGGCGGCGAGGCTGCGGCGGCAGTAGTCCAGGCCCTCCTGCACCGCTTCGCGCAGCGGGCGCAGGCTGGCGATGCGGCTCGCCCAGGCAGCGGCCAGCCGCACGTCGCCGGCGTGCAGCGCCGCCAGCGCATCGGACGCCTGGGCCACCTCGGCGTCGCCGTCCGGCCGGAACACGAAGGTCGCGAACGCGGCCTGGGCCTCGGCGGCCGCCGCCAGGCCGACGTCGCGCTGCAGCGCCGCCGACTGGGTCTCGACCTCGCGCTGCCAGGCCGCGGCACAGGCCGCGCCGGCCAGTTCGAGGCCGCGCGCATGGTCGGGGTTCCGGCCGACGAAGGCGCGGGCCAGCTGGCGCGCGCGCTCCAGATCGCCGGTGGCGATCGCCAGACGGATGCGCTCGAGCTGCAGTTCGGGATCGTCGGGGTACTCGCGCTGCAGGTTCTCGACGTCGAGCAGCGCGCCGCGCGGGTTGTCGAGCCGGGTGTTGGCCTCGAGCCGGAGCCGCCACAGCCGCTCGCGCAGGGCCGGATCGGCCTGCAGGCTGGCGCCGCGTTCGCAGAGGTCGAGCAGGGCCACGGCGCGGGCGGCCTGGCCCTGCTGCAGCAGTTCCTGCGCCTGCGCCAGGGCCTCGCCCGGGCCGGAGAGACGCAGCGCCGCGTAGGCGACGATCGCCGCCAGCGCCAGCAGGGTGGTGGCGAGCAGGATCTGGATGCTGCGGCGGAACATGCTGGCGGCGGGGGGTCGTTATAGCCCGCGGCCGGCCGGCCGCGAGGCGGTCGGCGCTCAGCGGATGCCGTACTTGCGCAGCTTGTGGAAGAGGGTGCTGCGGTTGACGCCGAGGTCGCGGGCGGCCCGTTCGCGGTTGCCGCCGGCGTGGGCGAGCGCATGCACGATGATCTGCCGTTCGGCCGCCGCCAGGGCGTCGCGCAGCGGCAGCACCGGAGCGTCGGCGGGCAACGGCGCCGGCGCCGGAGCGGCCGGACGCGCCGGCACCAGCGCCGGCAGGTCGGCGGTGTCGACGACCGGACCGCTGCCGAGCACGACGGCGCGTTCGATCACGTGCTCGAGCTGGCGCACGTTGCCAGGCCATGGCGCCGCCGCCAGCGCCGCCATGGCGGCGGGCGTGAACTGCAGCGCGCCGCGCCCGTGCTCGGCGGCGAAGCGGCGCAGGAAGTGCAGGGCCAGCGCCGGCAGGTCGCCCGGCCGTTCGCGCAGCGGCGGCATCTCGATCGCGACGACGTGGATGCGGTAGTAGAGGTCCTCGCGGAACTCGCCGCTGGCGACCGCCTTGGCGAGGTCCTTGTTGGTCGCCAGCACGATGCGCACGTCGACCGGGAGGGTGCGGGTGTCGCCGACGCGCTCGACCACGCGGTCCTGCAGCACGCGCAGCAGCTTGACCTGGAACGCCGGCGAACTGGTGCCGACCTCGTCGAGGAAGATCGTGCCGCCGGCCGCCGCCTCGAACTTGCCCGGCTTGTCGCGCACGGCGCCGGTGAACGCGCCCTTGACGTGGCCGAACAGCTCGGACTCGAGCAGGCTCTCGGGCAGGGCGCCGCAGTTGACCTCGACGAACGGCCCCTGGCGGCGGTTCGACAGCGAGTGCAGCGCCCGCGCCAGCAGGGTCTTGCCGGTGCCGGATTCGCCGGTGATCAGCACCGTCGTGCGCGTCGCCGCGACCGCCTTGACGGTCTTGAAGATCGCCTGCATGCGCGGGTCGGCGCCGACCACGTTGTCGAGCCGCAGGCGGTCGTCGAGCGCGTCGCGCAGGGCATGGTTCTCACGCTGCAGCGCGGTCTTCTCCAGCGCCCGGTCGATGGCGACCAGCACCTGGTCGGCCGCGAACGGCTTGCCGAGGAAGTCGGCGGCGCCGTGCTGCATCGCCTGCACGGCGTCCTGCACCGAGCCGAACGCCGACAGCAGCACGACGGCGGTCTCGGCGCGCAGGTTGCGCACCTCCTGCAGGAGGCGCAGGCCGCCGCCGCCGGGCAGCGCCAGGTCGCACAGCACGAGGTCGACGTCGCCGTCGGCGACCGGCTCGAGGGCGGTGGCGACGTCGGCGGCGGCGTCGAGTTCGTAGCCGCGCCTGGTCAGCAGCTCGCGCAGGTCGGCCTGCGAACGGGGGTCGGGATCGGCGAGCAGGATCTTGGTCATCGGGCGTCCGGTGGCGGCGACGGTCGCGTCGGGGCGACGGTCCCGGCTATCGGCCGCGACGGGGGGCGGAGTCGAGGGCGGGACGTCGCCCGATCGCGCCCGGCCGCCGTTCGCCGGCGGCCGGCCATGGGCTAGCCTTCGCGCTGCGCCATGCCGCCGTTGCGCCGCCCGAACCCGCCGAACCGATCGCCCGACCCCGCTGCGGACTCCCTCGGCGCCCTGCTGGCCGAGGTGCGGCGCATCGAGGTGCAGAGCCATCGGCTGGTCACCGACGTGCTGGCCGGCGGCTACCGCTCGACCTTCCGCGGCCACGGCGTCGAGTTCGCCGAGGTGCGCGAGTGGGTCGAGGGCGACGACCTGCGCACGGTCGACTGGAACGTGACCGCGCGCGCCGGCCGGCCGTTCGTCAAGCGCTTCGTCGAGGAGCGCGAGCACACGCTGGTGTTCGTGCTCGACCTGTCGGCGTCGATGGAGGGCGGCCTGGGCGCCTGGTCGCTGCGGCAGACGGCGGCGCGCTTCTGCGCCTGCCTGGGCCTGGCCGCGATCGACAACGACGACCGCATCGGACTGGTCGCCGGCAGCGACGGCGTCGAGCGCTTCGTGCCGCCGCGCAAGGGCGCCCAGCACGCGCTGCGCATCGTGCGCGACTGCCTGCTGCTGCGCGGCCGCGCCGCCGGGACCGACCTCGGCGCGCTGGTGGCGCACGCCAGCCGCGCGCTGCGGCGGCGCAGCGTGCTGTTCGTGCTGTCGGACTTCGTCGCCGGCGGCGGCGAACACGAACTGCGGCTCGGCAACCGCCGCCACGACCTCGTCGCCGTGCGGCTGGTGCCGCGCGAACACACCGCGCCGCCGCCCGACCTGCTGCGGGTGCGCGATCCGGAGACCGGGCGCGAAGGCGTGGTCGACTTCGGCCACCGGCGGGTGCGCGCCGACTGGCTGGCGCGCTGCCGGCAGCGGCGCGCCGGGCAGGACGAGTGGTTCGCGCGCGCCGGCATCGACTGCATCGACCTCGAGGTGCCGGGCAGCGCCGACCTCGGCGCGATCGCCCGGCCGCTGCGCGCGTTCTTCCACCGGCGCGAGCGACGGGAGGCGAAGCGATGAGCGGGCGGCGCCCGGCCGCGGTGGTCGTGGGGCTGGCCGTGGCGCTCGGCGGCGCGCTGCCGGCGCAGCTGCGCGGCGAGGTGCAGTGGCGGCTGCCGGCGGCCGGCGTCGCGTTCGGCGATCCGTTCGAGTTCGTGCTCGCGTGGCAGTGGCCGGCCGCGGCGACGCCGATGGCGCCGGCGATCGACGCCTGGGGGCCGCTCGCCTGCCGTCGGCTCGGCCGGGAGACGCTGCCCGGCGGCGACGGCGAGCGATGGCGCTACCGCGCCGTGGCGTGGGGCACGGGCGCGCTCGAACTGCCGCCGCTGGTGCTGCGCGCGACGACCGCCGACGGCCACGAGCTCACGGCCGTGGGCACGGTGCCGCCGCTGGTGGTGGCGCCGCGGCTCGACGCCGCCGACGTCGCCATCGAGTGGCCCGACCTGTTCGCGCCGCGGCCGCGGCGTTGGGGCGCCTGGTGGTTCGCCGCGGTGCTCGCCGGCCTGTGCGGCGGCGGCCTGTGGTGGCACCGGCGGCGCGCGG
>JAHBXX010000076.1 GCA_019636245.1 Planctomycetota bacterium
GACGTCGGCGAAGAACTCGAACAGGTTCGAACGGTTCAGGAAGCCGGCGTGGCAGCCGGTGCCGTAGTTGCGGTTGCAGGCAACCTGCTGCGGCTGGATCACGTTCAGGTGGTAGCTGCCACCGGCGTGCACCAGCGTCGAGGTCGCCGTGCCCACGTCGTAGACCCAGGCGCCACTGCCATTCGTCCACATCACGTTGCCGTTCGCCAGTTCGAACACGCCGCGTGCGCCGCTGGCCGCGAACGACGACAGGATCGCGCCGGTCGTCGCATCGAGCTTGACGACGTTGTTCGACGAGAAGCCGCCGCACCAGATGTTGCCGTCGGAGGCGGGCGAGAGCTGGTGCGCGAAGTTCAGGCCGGTCGAGTCGTGGAACGTGCCGACCGAGACGCCGGCCATCGTGTAGCGGTGCACGTCGTCAGCCGCGGCCGACGAGGCCACCAGGATGTCGCCCTGCCAGGGCATCAAGGAGAACGGCGACGACGAGGTGGTGCCGAGCACGATCGTGCCCAGGTAGTTGCCGGCCGGGTCGAACGTCACCAGAGAGTCCGTGACCGCGCCATTGGCCGCGCCGTCGTTCGTCACGTAGACGATGCCGTTGATGTAGGCCATGCCGCGGATGTTGTCCAAGCCGCCACCCGCGAGCGTCGGCCCCATCTGGCCGAGCACGCTGCCGCACGGGTCGTAGCGCACGACGCGGTCACCCGTCTGCTCGCTGATCCAGATCTCGTTGTCGACCTGGATCGCCGAAACCTGCACGGTGCCGGGAATCGGGAAGTAGTTGGCGTTGATCAGGCTGCCGTCGATCGGGCTGAACGCGACCAGCGTGTCCGTGGCGGTGTTCGTGGTGACGAGGATCTGGGCTCGCGCGGCGCCGCCGAGCGCCAGCGTGAACACGAGGGAAGCAAACGGGATGGAAGTCCGCAACATGAGGAGCAGTGGCAAGGTTGGCTGGGATGGGATCGGGAACGGTGCGAACCCGACCGCCGGAGCCCGCCGCAACCGCGGCAGAGGAGTGATCCGGCCGCAGCAGCATAGCCCGAGCGACGCCCATGCCCATTGCCGCGTGCAGTCGGACCGTGGCACAACGCCTGCATGTTCTGTGCGGCGTATCGCCGCTGCACCGCCGTCCCGCACGTCGCGTGAGCCCAACGTCCGCGCCAGGCGCGCGGCGACCCGCTCAGTGGGTGCCGTTGGGATGGCAGGCGTAGCAGTTCGGCGACGCCCAGACGTACCCGCTCACCTCGTCGTGCTTGTTGGCCATCTCGGACTGACGGTGCTCATGGCAGTCGATGCACGAGAACTGCAGCCGGTTGGCGGGATTGTTGTGGCAGTCGAAGCAGGCGCGGTTGCCGTGCGGCCCGCCCTGGATCGGGAAGCGGTGCGTCCAGCTGCCCTGCCCCCACCGGACGGTGCCATGGCACTGCTCGCAGTTCAGCCCCATCTGGAACGCTACGTGCGGCGGATTGGTCGTGGCGTTGTAGGCGGCGAGGTGGCACGAGGCGCAGGCCGGGTTCAAGCCGGTGTAGACGCCGCCCTGGTGGCACGCCGTGCAGGCGCGCTGGTGCGCGTTCTCGAGCGGGAACGACGTCGGGTGACCGCTCGCCCCGCGCCAGCCCATGGTGTTGTGGCACTGCCGGCAGTCGAGGCCGAAGCCCGCGGCGGCGTGGTTGGGGTTCCGCGTCGCCTGGTAGTCGTCGAGGTGGCAGCTGCTGCAGTCGCCCGACGTGCCCGAATAGACCTGGCCCACGTGGCACTCGGTGCAGCGGCGGCCGGCATGGGCGAACGTCAGCGGGAAGGCGCCCGGGTGCGGCCAGCTCGCGCGCCGGAACGTGCGCGTGTCGTGGCACTGCGCGCAGTCGGTCGAGAAGCCCGCGGCGCCGTGGTTGGGTTCGCTCGCGGCGATGAAGTCGTCGTTGTGGCAGGTGACGCAGTCGGCCGACAGGCCGGTGAACGAGTTCGGCGTGGTGTGGCACTCGGCGCACAGCCGCCCGGCGTGGGCGTTGGTGAGCGGGAACGAGGCCGGGTGCGCGAAGCGCGCCGGCTGCCAGCCCACCGGCAGGTGGCACGTCTCGCAGTCGGTCGAGAAGCCGACCACCGCGTGGTTCGGGTTCGCCGTGCGGGCGAAGTCCGCCTGGTGGCAGTGCACGCACACGCTGCTGGCGCCGGCGAAGTTGCCGACCTGGGCGCCCGGATGGCAGCGGAAGCAGGCCGCCGCGGCATGGGCGCCGACCAGCGGGAAGCGCGTGCGGTCGTGCAGCGTGATGACCTCGCGCGGATACCAGCTGCGCTCCTCGTGGCAGTCGGCGCAGTTGCGGCCCAGGCGGCCGAGGTGCGGATCGGGGTGGCAGCCGCCGCAGCCCTGCGCCGCGAACTGCGCGACGGGCCCGCGGTCGTTGTGGCAGAGCAGGCAGCCCGCGCCCGCGTGCGCGCCGAGCAACGGCACGCCGGTCTCGCGCGCGTGGTCGAACGCGAAGTCCGCGCGCAGCGTGTGCCAGTCGCCGCCCGTGTGGCACAGCGAGCAATCGGCCGGGAAGCTGTCGTGCGGCACCACCGGCCCGAAGTCCGGGTTCCAGCCCTGCTGCGGCACGAAGGTCGCGCAGGCGATCGCCGCCAGGTAGACCGCGCACCACAGCGGCACGGCGGACCACCACGACCGCCGCGGGCGCCAGGGACTCGTCGGATCGCGCATCACAGTCGCCATTGCACGTAGAAGCCGAGCGCCCAGGCGTCCTCGCGGTCGCCGAACCAGCGCTCGAAGGAGAAGTCGAGATCGCAGGCGTCGCCGAGCGGCAGCGCCGCGCCCAGCTCGAACGACTGCCGCGTGTAGGTCTCCGGCCCGGACACCAGGAAGGGCAGTTCGTACCGGTACCAACGGTAACCGACCCGCCACGAACCGTCGCCGAGCGGCGCCCGCAGGGCCGCCCGCGCACCGGGCCCCGCCGAGTAGCCGCCGTCGTTCTGGAACAGCGACAGGCCGAGGCCGGAGCCGGCGCCGAGCACGTCGCGCACGTCGGCATCGAGCCCGAAGGCGGTGCCGTCGCGATCCTGGTCGCGCCAGACGTCGGCGCGGCCCTGCAGGCGCAGCCAGCGCGCGGCGCGCAGCCAGCCGCGCAGCGACGCACGGTCGACCTTGCCGTCGCGCACCAGTTCCGTCGGCAGGTCCTGGTACTCGGCGCGCTTCAGGTCGGGCCAGGCGAAGTGCGACACCGTCGCGCCGAGCCCGCCGTCGCGCGCGTCCCAGTTCACCGTCGCCAGCAGCTCCGTCAGCTCGACGTCCTTGTCCTTGACGACGTCGCTGCTGGTGTAGAAGTCGATCTTGGCGCTGCCGTAGGCGCGCACGCGCTCGGCCAGCCGGCCCTCGGCACGCAGCAGCAGCAGGTCGCGATCGGGCGCGCCGAGGTGCCAGGTCTTCTGCACGCCGACGGCGACCGCGAAGCTGCGTTCGGCATCGGCGAGGTAGTCGAAGAACGCGTGCAGACCGGTGTCCTCGCCGGTCTCGTGCGACGGGAACGGCCGCGGGTAGGCGCCGGCGCCCAGGCCCAGCCGCAGTCCGCCCTGCAGGCGCTGCACGACCTCGACGCCGTCGACGAACCCGATCTCCGGCAGGTGCGGCGACAGGAAGCGACCGATCTCGACGCCCACCGGTGCCCATTGCTCGGTGCCGAACGCGACCGACAGCAGGTCCAGCCGCGCGGTCTGGTCGACCTGGTCGGGCGTGTCGGCCAGCATCACGCGGCGGTCGGCGAACTCGCCGGCGATGCGGATGCGTTCGGCCGCGCCGAAGTGGTTGGTGGCATCCGCCCGCACGCCGACGCGGCTCAGCAGGTAGTCGCTCGTCTGGGCGCCACCGCGGTCGCGGTTCCACTGGCTCCAGGCGAACAGCCGGCCGTCCAGCGTCGCCGGCCGCTGGTCGGGGCGCTGGCCGAAGGTCGGCACCAGCAGCGGCTGGTCGGCCGCGCGGGGGTCCTCGCGTCGCGTCCACGGCGGGTGCTCGGGCACCGCCGGCTGCGGCCGCGCGGCCGCCGGCGGCGGCGCACCGGCCGGCACCCGCACGCGCACCTCGCCGCGAGTCCCGACCGGCGGCGGCGGCACGTCCGGCGGCAGATCGGCGCGCGCCGAGGTCGCGCTCACCGCCCGCACCTCGACCTCCACTTCGCCGGCGCCGGGCGCGAACAGCCGCACGATCGCCCCCGCTTGCAGGCCGGCGTCGCGCCCACGATCGAGGTAGACGCTCTGGTCGGAGACCGACGTCACGGTCACCTGCACGACCTGTTCCTGCAGCGCGGGCTCCTGCGCGGCGAGCCCCGCGCCCGCCGTCGCCGCCGCGAAGGCCGCCGCCACGCCGCGGCACGCGCCGCACCATGGCGCCCGCCGGCTCATCGCAGGACCTCCCCTGCCTTGCCGAGCTTGTGGCAGTCGCCGCAGGCGACGCCCAGCGGCTTGTAGCGCACGACGAGCACGCCGCCCGCGGCGTAGCCGACGTGGCAGCGGTTGCACGCGACCCTGGCGTGCAGGCCGTCCAGCGGGAAGCGGCTGTCGCGCTGGTGGTCGAACCGCAGCTCCGACCAGGCCCGGTCACCGTGGCAGCGGCTGCAGTCGGTCACGCCGCCGATGGCGAACTGCCCGGCGTGCGGATCCGTGTGGCAGGCAGCGCAGGTGGTGCCCGCCGCCTTGCCCAACCGCGGTGCCGACGCGCCGCCGGCGCCGGCCGGGTGGCACCCGGTGCACGCCACCTGCGCGTGGGCGCCGGCCAGCGCGTGGCCAGTCCACCGGCCATGGTCGAAGTCGGCGACGACCGGCGCGAAGGCGCGCGTGTCGTGGCAGCGCGCGCAGCCGCGACGGCCGTCGACGGTCGACGGCCGGGCGCCGGCATCGAAGCGCCCGGCGTGCACGTCCGCGTGGCAGGCGCTGCATTCGCGCGGCGTGCCGTGGAAGGTGCGCACGCCCTCGTGCACCTCCGCGTGGCACCGCACGCAGGCGACGGCCTCGTGCGCGCCGGTCAGCGGGAAGGCCGACGCCGCGTGCGCGGCGATGCCGAACGTGTGCGGCAGGAAGTGGGCGCGCGCCGGCGCATGGCAGGCGCTGCACTGCGCATGCCGCGGCTCGTGGTCGAACTGGCCGCGGTGCACGTCCTGGTGGCAGCTGCGGCAGTCGTCGCCGCGGCGACCCGGATAGCGCGCCGGCCAGTCGGCACCGCGGTGGCAGGCGGCGCAGGCGACGTCGGCGTGCGGCGTCACCAGCGCGAAGCCCGTCGCCGCATGCTGGGCGGCGTCCATGGTGCCATCGCGGAACGACGCATCGTCGTCCCGGTGGCAGCCGGCGCAGCCGTCGGCGGGGCCGACCGCCGCAGTGGCCGCCAGGACCACGGCCGGCGCGTGCGGGTGCCTCGTGTGGCAGGCGCCGCAGGCGGCCAGCGCCGGCGCGGCGCCCCGCCAGCGCGCCGGGGTGGTCGCGTCGCCATGGCAGGCGGCACAGGC
>JAHBXX010000077.1 GCA_019636245.1 Planctomycetota bacterium
GTCACCCTCGCCTTCGCGGCGACGGCGCGCCACGAGTTCCGGCTGCCGTAGGCGGCGCGCTACCTGGCCCGCACCTTCACGGTCTGCCCGACCTTGTCGAGCATCGCCCGCAGCGTGTCGTAGTCCGGGTGGCGCATGCGCAGCCACGCGTTCGCCATGTAGCCGCCCTCGACGCCCTGCGTCGGCGAGCCGGGCGGCGGCGTGTGCACGTCGAGGATCCACTCGCGGAACTCCTGCTGGATGCGGTCGAGACCGTCGTAGCCGGCGATCGTGCCGTCGCGGTCGGGACGCAGCGCGATCATGCCGGCGGCATACTTGCGCGACGGCCGGAACGGCACCTGCTCGTGCACGATCGCGTGGCCCCAGGCGGCGTAGAGGTCGAAGTCGTTGGCGGCGCAGTAGAGGTCCCAGACGCCGACGCCGGGCGGCCGGCAGCCGATCTCGGAGAACTTCAGGCCCTTCTCGCCGAAGAACCACTCCATGTGCGTCGGCGACGTCCAGATGCCGAGCGCCTGGATCACCTGCTGGCCCATCTGCCGCAGCTCGCGGTAGCTGTCGGTGTCGATGCGGTTGGTGCAGACGATCTGCGGCGAGATCCAGCGCGTGCGCATCGCCTCGAGCACGTTCGGGAAGTAGTGGCAGGCGAAGTCGATCACCGGCTTCCCGGCGACCGACAGTGTGTCGTAGAAGCCCTCGTGGCCGCTCAGGAACTCCTCGATCGCGATCGTGCGGCCCTGGGCGACGCGCAGCGCGTCGAGCGCCGTGGCGAGTTCCTGGTCGTTGCCCACCTTGTGCGTGCCCGAGGCGCCGGCGCCGTCCAGCGGCTTGCAGATCAGCGGGTAGCCGACCTTGCGGGCGAACGCCTCGGCGTCGGCGACCGACTGCACGCGCGCGCTCGCGGCGCAGGCGATGCCGGCCGCGCGCACCGCCTCCTTCATCGCCGGCTTGTCGCGGCACAGCCAGGCGGTCTTCGAGGTCGTGCCGTGGATCTTCAGCTGCTCGCGCACGTGCGCTGCCGCCATCACGTGCGCCTCGACGGTCGCCTCGAGCCGGTCGACGCGCGCCTTCTGTCCGAGTCGCTTCACCGCCTCCGCCAGCGCGTGCTCGTCGACGACCGAGCGAACGCGCTCGAACTGGAACAGGCCCTCGCGCAGTTCGCGCGGCAGCGCCTCGAGCGGCCGTTCGCTGACCGCCGACACGCGCGCGCCGGTGCTGAGCAGGCCGCGCAGGAACTCACGCTGGTTGTTGGGGAACGAGGGCTCGACGAAGGCGACGTGCATGGGCGGGCGGGAGGTCGGACGGGACGCTCAGGAGGCGGGGAGCAGGGAACGATACAGGGCGACGTACTCGGGCCCCTGCCGGTCCCAGGAGAAGTCGCGGCGCATGCCGTTCTGCACCAGCTGCCGCCAGCCGCGCTGGTCGCGCCAGTTGCGCAGCGCCCAGTCGACGGTGCCGGCGAGCGCGTGGCTGCTGAACTCGTCGAACAGGAAGCCGGTGCCCTGCCGCGTCGCCGGATCCCACGGCTCGACGGTGTCGGCCAGCCCGCCGGTGCGGCGCACGATCGGCGGCGTGCCATAGCGCAGGCTGTACATCTGGTTGAGCCCGCAGGGCTCGAACCGGCTCGGCATCAGGAACAGGTCGCTGCCGGCCTCGATCCAGTGCGCCAGTTCGTCGTGGAAGCCCTTGTAGAGGCCGACCTTCTTCGGCCAGGTGTCGCGCAGCCACTGGAAGTACTGCTCGTGCTTGGTCTCGCCGGAGCCGAGCACGCAGAGCCGCATGTCCTCGCGCTGCAGGAAGATCGGGATCGAGTCGGCGAACAGCTCGAAGCCCTTCTGCGCCGTCAGGCGCGAGACCACGCCGAACACCGGCGCGCGCGGGTCGTGCGGCAGCGACAGGCGCTGCAGCAGCGCGGCCTTCATCTTCGCCTTGCCGGCCAGGTCCTCGGCGGTGAAGTGGTGCGGGATCAGCGGGTCGGTGGCCGGGTCCCAGGTGCCGTAGTCGACGCCGTTGACGATGCCGACGAGGTCCTGGCTGCGCGTGCGCAGCAGTTCGTCCATGCCCATGCCCAGCTCGGCGGTCTGGATCTCCTTGGCGTAGGTGCGCGAGACCGTGGTCAGCTTGTTGGCGTGCAGCACGCCCGTCTTCAGGCAGGAGAACCGGCCCTCGCGCAGGTCGCCGTGGTGCAGGTGGGCGCGCTGGTCGCCGAGGCCGATCACGTCGAGCTGGGCGTCGGGGAACACGCCCTGGTAGCCGATGTTGTGGATCGTCAGCACGGTCCGCGTGGCCGCGAAGAGGCGGTCCCAGGCGTAGACCGTGCGCAGGTAGAGCGGCAGCAGCGCCGTGTGCCAGTCGTTGCAGTGCACGACGTCCGGCGCCCACTGCCAGCGCTGGCAGCTCTCGAGCACGGCGCGGCAGAGGAACGCGAAGCGCAGCGCCTCGTCGCCGTCGCTGGTGTAGATCTGCGACCGGCCGTAGAGCTCGGGGCAGTCGACCAGGTGGACGAGCACGTCGCTCTGCGGCAGCGGCACGGTGCGCAGGCCGAACCGGATCGTGCGGCCCGGGAAGCGCACGTCGATGGCCGACATCTTCGCCACCGGCGTGGTCTTGACGCCGCTCTCGGCGATGCGCTGGTAGCAGGGCAGGAAGATGCGCACGTCGTGGCCGGCGCCGGCGGGCGCCTTGGCGCCGAGCCAGCGGCCGAGGCCGGTCAGCACGTCGGCGAGACCGCCGGTCTTGGCGAACGGCGCGACCTCGGAGGCGGCGAGGCAGATGCGCAGGGGACGCATGGGGGCGGGATGTTGGCACGGCGGCCGACGGTGGGCGAGCGGATTCCCGCGCCGGCTCCGTCGCGGGCCGGCGGGTGCGCTGCCGGCGAAGGGACGCGCACCGTGGCAGTGCGCCGCGGCGGCGGCTAGCCTGGGCGACCCCGCATGGTGCACGTCGTCTTCGCCATTCCGTTCGCGATGGAGAACACGCTGCGGTTCGCCAGCGCGGTGGCGCGGCTGCCTGGCGTGCGGCTCAGCATCGTGTCGCAGGATGCGGCGGACAAGTTCCCCGACGACTTCCGCCAGCAGCTGGCCGGCTGCCGCCAGGTGCGCGATGCCCTGCAGGCCGCCGAACTGGCCGCGGCCGTCCAGCACCTGGCCCGGGAGCACGGTCCGGTCGAGCGTCTGCTCGGCATCCTCGAGCAGGCGCAGGAGCCGCTGGCGGCGGTGCGCGAGCAGCTGCGGATCCGCGGCATGGACCTGCCGACGGCGCGCAGCTTCCGCGACAAGGCGCACATGAAGGAGCTGTTCGCGGCGCACGGGGTGCCGTGCGCCCGCCACCGGCTGTGTGCCGACGCGGCGGCGGCGCTGGCGTTCGCGCAGCAGGTCGGGTTCCCTCTGGTCGGCAAGCCGCCGGCCGGTGCCGGCGCCAAGGCGACCGCGCGCCTGGACTCGGCGGCCGACCTGCAGCGCTTCCTGCAGCAGAGCCAGCCGCGGCCGGGGCGCGAGGTGCTGCTCGAGGAGTTCGTGCAGGGGCGGGAGTTCTCGTTCGACAGCGTGACGTTGCACGGCCAGCACGTGTTCCACAACGTCTGCAGCTACCACCCGACGCCGCTGGAGGTGATGGAGGACCCGCGCCAGCAGTGGTGCGTCGTGCTGCCGCGCGAGATCGACACGCCGGAGTTCGCCGCGATCCACCAGGTCGGCCCGCGCGCTCTGTCGGTGCTCGGCATGTGGACCGGCATGTCGCACATGGAGTGGTTCCGCCGCGCCGACGGCAGCATCGCCGTCAGCGAGGTGGCGGCGCGGCCGCCTGGCGCGCAGTTCATGACCCTGCTCAGCTACGCGCACGACTGCGACTTCTACCGCGCGTTCGCGCAGCTGATGGTGTTCGAGACCTTCACGCCGCCGGCGCGCCGGTGCGCCGCCGGCGCCGTCTACCTGCGGGCGATGGGCGCCAAGGGCGCGGTGGCCGGGCCGGGCGCCCGCATCGGCGCCGTGCACGGTCTGGAGACCATGCGGCAGGCGCTGGGCGACCTCGTCGTCGAGGCCCGGCTGCCGCGCATCGGCGCGCCGCCGGCCAGCAGCTACGAGGGCGACGGCATCGTCGTCGTCCGGCATCCCGAGACGCAGGTCGTGCGGGCCGCGCTCGACCGGATCCTGCACACCGTGCGCGTCGAACTCGCCTGAGCGGCGCCGAGCCACCCACCCCGGAACCACCCATGCACGTCGTCTACCTGAGTCCTGGTTTCCCGGCCGAGATGCCGCTGTTCGTGCGCGGCCTGGCGCAGGTCGGCGCCAAGGTGCTGGGCGTCGGCGACCAGCCGGCCGCCGCGCTGCCGTCGGAAGCGCGCGAGGCGCTCGCCGACTACCTGCAGGTGCGTTCGTTCGGCGACGAACCGGCCGTGGTCGAGGAGGTGCGCCGCTGGCTGCGCGGCCGCAACGTCGACCGCGTCGAATGCCTGTGGGAACGGCTGATGTACCTGGCGGCGCGGCTGCGCGAAGCGTTCGGGCTGCCCGGCATGTCGCGCGCCCAGACCGAGATCTTCCGCGACAAGGAATCGATGAAGCAGGCGGTCGAACGGGCCGGCCTGCGGGTGCCCCGGCACGGCCGCGCGCGCAGCAAGCACGAGGCGTGGCAGGCGCTCGAACGGGTCGGCTTCCCGGCGATCGTCAAGCCGATCGACGGCGCCGGCAGCAAGGACACCTGGCGCTGCAACGACCGCGGCGAGTTCGAACGGGCGCTGGCGGCGACGCAGCACGTCGAGGAGCTCTCGGTCGAGGAGTTCATCGAGGGCGAGGAGCTGACCTACGACACCGTCTGCGCCGGCGGCAGCGTGCTGTTCGAGAGCGTCGCCTGGTACAAGCCGAAGCCGATGATCCTGGCGCAGAACCCCTGGATCTCGATGCAGAACATCGTGCTGCGCGACCTCGGCGCCGAACTGCCGCGGCCGGGGGTCGAACTCGGCCACGGCGTGCTGCGCGCGCTCGGCTTCGACACCGGCTTCACGCACATGGAGTGGTTCCGCACCCCGGCCGGCGAGGCGGTGTTCGGCGAGATCGGCGGCCGCCCGGCCGGCGCGCGGCTGGTGCACGCGATGAACTACTCGTGCGACATCGACCTGTTCCGCGGCTGGGCCGAGGCGGCCTGCTACGGCCGCCTGTCGCAGGACACGAGCAAGAAGTACAACGTGGCGATGATCTTCAAGCGCGCGCAGGGCGAGGGCAGGGTGCGCGAACACCGCGGCCTGCAGGAGTTGCTGCGGCGCTTCGGCCGCCACGTGGCGTCGATCGAACTGACGCCGATCGGCGAGCCGAAGCGGGACTGGCGGAAGGTGGTGGTCGGCGACGGTTGGATCGTCGTGCGCCACCCCGACCTGCAGGCGACGCTGGAGATGTCGGAGCGGTTCGTCAACGACCTGCTGGTCGTCGCCGGATGAGGCGGCGCGCGCCCGGCGCCCTCGCCCTGCTGCTCGCGGCGGCGGGCT
>JAHBXX010000078.1 GCA_019636245.1 Planctomycetota bacterium
GGGCCTCACCGGCGCCACGCTGTTCGGCGTGCCGGTGGCGTCCTGGATGGGCCAGCACTGGGGCTGGCGCAGCGCCTTCGTGCTGGTGGGCCTGATCGCGCTGCTGGCCTGCGGGCTGCTGCGGCGCGCGCTGCCGCCGCTGCCGGCCGCCGCGGCAGGGGGCGGCGTCGGCACCGCCGCCGGTGCCGGCTCGGGCAGCGCCGGCTGCTCGAACTGCGGCTCGGTGACCCCGGTGGGCACGGTCAGGTGGATCACGTCGCCCTCGGCGAGGCCGCGCACGATCTCGACCTGTTCGGCGTTGTGGCGGCCGACGTCGACGCGGCGCGCGACCGGCCGGTCGCCCTGCTGCAGCCAGACGTAGTTGATCGAACGGTCGCGCCGCACCGCCTGCAGCGGCACCGGCAGCGTGCCCGGGATGGTGTCGACGTTGATGGTCACCGAGGCCGCCATGCGCGAGCGCAGCGCCGCGTCGCGGTTCTCGCCGTCGAGCTCGACGATCGTCGTGTAGACCTTGCGGTCGCTGGACATCCAGCCGCTGTTGCTGTCGGCCGTCGGCGCCACGTTGACGACGCGGCCGCTGTAGACCTCGCCGGGCCGCGCCTCGACCTGCACGTAGGCGAGCTGGCCGGGGCGCACCATCGCCACCTGCGCCTCCTGCACCTTGATGACGCAGCGCATCTTGGTGGTGTCGGGCAGCACGATCAGCTCCTGCCGTTCGCGCACCTGCACGCCCTCGCGCACCGCCTCGCCGCCGCGGCGGTCGCGGTCGAGCCGCGCGTAGACGACGAGGCCCGGGGTCGGCGCATGCACGACGGCGCTGGCGATCTGGCGCTCGAGGTTGTGCAGGCGCTCGCGCGCGAGCGTGAACTCGGCCTGCCGGCTGGCCAGGTCGCTGTCCGCCCGCGTGACCGAGGCCTCGTTGCTGCCGAGCACGCGTTCGAGGTCGAGGCGCGCGTTGTCGCGGTTCTGCTCGAGCGCGATGCGCTGCTTCTGCAGCTCGTAGTTGATCAGCAGGTCGAGCTCGTTCCAGGCCAGCGTCACCTGCGACACCTGGCTCTGCCACTCCAGCTGGTCGCGCTCGAACTCGTTGCGGGTGATGAACTGCTTGGCCGCGAGACGCCGGCTGTGGCCGAGCGTGTCCTCGCGCACCTTGAGGCTGGCCATCGCCAGCCGGATCACGTCGACCTGGCGCAGCACGCGGTTGGCCATGTCGCCCATGTCGCGGTCCAGACCGCCGTTCGGGTGGCCCTCCTCGGCGAGCAGCTCCCGCACCTTGCCGACCAGCGCGCGGTAGTTGCGCGGGTCGACCTGGCTGACCTGGGTCTCGCCGCCGCCCTCGGCCGGGGCGCTCGGCGGCGTCGCCACCAGCTCCTCGAGCTTGCGCAGCATGTCGGAGTTCTTGCCCTCGCCGCCGCCGTCGCGGCGGCCGAGGAACTTGTCGACCTCCATCTCGGCGATGCGCAGGCTGCTGCGCGACGTGTTCTCGTTGGTCGTCAGCTCCTTCTGCAGGATCTCCTTCGCCTTCTCGGCCTGCACCAGCGCGGCCTCGGCCTTGGCCACCGCGATCGCCTGGTTCGCCCGCTTCTCGACCAGGTCGCTGACGTCGAGTTCGACCAGCTTCTCGCCCTGCTGCACGTAGGTGCCCTCGGGGATCAGGAAGATGATCGTCGACTGGCCCTCGACCTGCGAGCGCACGACCGTCTCGCGCACCGCCTGCAGCTCGGCGTTCTCCTTGATCGTGATGTGCAGGTCGCCGCGCGCGACGCGGAACAGGCGCGCGTTGGCGGCCGGATCCTGGTTCTCGCGCTGGCAGGCCAGGAGTCCGAGCAGCGTCAGCGGGAGCAGGCGCCACCGGCGGTTCAGGGGGGTGTTCGGCATCGTACGGCTCATTCGGCGGTCTTCGGCTGCGGCAGCGGCAAGGCCGGGTCGAAGCGCAGGCCCTGCGGTTCCAGGGAGATCGCCTCGAGGTCGCTCATCAGCTCGAGGCGGGCGATCGCGTAGTTGACGGTGGCCTGCGTCAGGTCGAGCTGGGCGCGCAGCAGCGCGTCCTGGGCGTCCAGCTTCTCCAGCGCCTGCACGCGGCCGGCGGCGTAGAGGTCGGTGGTCGCCTCGACGCGCTGGGCGGCGAGCTCGACGGCGACCGACTGGATGCGGTAGCTGTCGAGCGCGGCCTGGATGTCGCGCAGCGAGCCGCGCACGTCGCTGGCGATCTGGTCCTCGTTCTGCTCGCGCTGGCGCACGGCGAACTCGAAGTCGATCAGGGCGCCGCGGTAGGCGTTGCGCTCGGCGACGCGGTCGAGCGCCAGGTCGAGCCGGAAGCCGGCCGACCAGTTGATGCGCGACCAGTCGAGGTTGAGACCGCGGCCGGACTCCGGCGGCACGTCGAGCGCGCCGGTGAAGTCGAGGCCGAGGCCGAGCGCGTCCTCGGCGACCAGGATCCGGCGCCCGGCGTCCTCGACCTGGTCGACGACGGTGCGGAAGTCGTAGCGCCGCTGCAGCGCCAGCGCGACGGCGAGGTCCTCGGTCAGGTCGAGCGTCTCGACCACCCGGTCGGCGACCTTGTCGAGTTCCTCGGGCACCAGGTCGACCCGGGCCGTCACCGGCAGGCCGAGCGTCAGCTTGAAGCGGTCGAGCTGGGTCTGCAGCTGGTTGGCGGCGGTGACGCGCTGCGCGTCGGCGCTGTACTCGCTCTGCTTGGCGCGGCCGAGGTCGGTCACCGTGCGGCGCCCGGCGTTGTAGAGCTCCTCGATCTGCTCGCGCGACTGCACGAGGCTGCGGTAGTTGGCCTCGACGTTGCGCAGGTTCGCCACCAGGGCGGCGACCCGCCAGTACTCGCTGACGACCCGGACGGCGAACGTGGCGCGGAAGCGCTCGAACGTGCGCATCGCGTAGACGACGTCGCGCTCGGACTGCGTCAGCGGCTCGCGCACGATGCGGGCGCCGCCGCGGGCCAGGAGCGGCTGGGTGATCGTCAGGCCCAGGATCGAGCTGCCGTCGAAGCCGCCGCCGCTCAGCACCGAGCGCAGGAAGGTGTTGACGAAGTCGAGCACGACCCGCGTGCCGGCCGTGCTGTTGACGCTGGCGGACAGGTCGTCGCGCAGGGCGACGTCGACACTGTCGTCCCCGATCCCCTCGACGGCCGCCGAGAGCAGGGCGCCGAAGATCACCTGGAAGTCCCGCTGCCGCCGCGTCAGCGTCAGGGCGGCGAGGTAGAGCTGCTCCTTCTGGCGCTGGAACTCGCGGCTGTTCTCGGCCGCGACCTCCAGCGCCTCCGCCAGGCTGATCTGCACGGGTTCCCGGGTCTCGAGCAGCCGGGTGCGCAGGGTGTCGACCGGCCGCACGACGTCGACCCGTTTGCGTTCGCCGGTCACGTGCGCGGCGGTCGCCTCGAGGATGCCGTAGACCTGGCCGTCGGCCGAGGCCAGCGCGCTCGGCGGGGTGCAGCAGCCGGACAGGGCGAGGGGCACCAGGAACGCGGCGGGGGCACGGAGGCGGGCGGTCACGGCGGACGGCATTCGGAACGATCGGTCCAGGGGATGCGCGGGGGCGCTTCTACGAGTTGGGTCCGGCAGACCGTAGCTGTTTTTTCTCCCCCGCGGACCGCCTGTTACTACCATAGGACGCGTGGCGGATACTGGTCCCTGGGGCGTCGTCGCCGCGGCATGGTCTCGCTGTTGATCACGGCCGGGCCGACCCGCGAGCACCTCGACGACGTGCGGTTCCTGAGCAATGGCAGCTCGGGCCGCATGGGGTGCGCCCTCGCCGCAGCCGCCCGGAATGCCGGCCACGCGGCCACCCTGGTGCTCGGCCCGGTGGCGCTCGAGCCGCCGGCGGGCGTCCGGGTGGTGCCGGTGGTGTCGGCGGTCGAGATGCAGGCCGCCGCCGAGGCGGCCTTCGCCGGTGCCGACATCGCCATCGCCGCCGCCGCGGTCGCCGACTGGCGGCCGGCGGTCCGGGCGGTCGGCAAGCCGCCCCGGCAGGCCGCGGCGGCGACGCTGGAACTGGTGCCCAACCCGGACATCGTCGCCGGACTGGCGGCGCAGAAGGGACGCCGGGTCGTGTTCGGCTTCGGCCTCGAGGCGGCCACGGCCGGTTGGCCGGCGGCGATCGCACGCGGCCTGGCCAAGCTCGAGCGCAAGCGGCTGGACGGCATCGTCGTCGATCTGACGACGGCGATCGGCGGCGACGCCGGCGAGTTCGTGCTGTGCCTCGCCGACGGCCGGCAGGAGGCATTGCCCGCCGACAAGGCGGGGGCCGCGGCCCGCATCGTCGCGGTCGCGGTGGACATCTGGCGAGCGAGGCAGGCAACGTGAGCAAGGCGAACGCGAGCAAGGCAACCGAAACGGCGCCACCGCCGAGGAAGCGCGGCACGCGCTTCGTCCCGCTCGAGGATGCGCCGCGGCCGGGCATGTCGCCGCGCACGCGCGAACTGGTGGCGCTGGCGTTGTGCGGGTTCGCGCTCTACGCGCTGCTCTGCCTCGCCACCTTCCGGCTGGCGCCGCTGGACGGGCCGATCCCTGGCGACGGCCTGCAGAACCTCGGCGGCAGCGTCGGCTACTACCTGGCGCTCGGCTGCGTGCGGGCGCTCGGTTTCGCCGGCTGGTTGCCGTTCCTGCTGCTGCTGTTCTCCGCGCTGCTGCTGTTCCTGGGCCGCGGCGTCGAACGCCTGACCATCAAGACCCTGGGCGCGGTCGTGTTCGCGGCGACGTCGTCGATCCTGTTCGCCGGCGGCGACGGACTGGCCGGCGTGCGCGAGGGCACGCCCTATGGCGCTGGCGGCGTCTTCGGCGCCGTCGTGTCGCCGCGGCTCGAAGCGGCGTTCGGCAGCACCGGGCGGCTGCTGCTGGTCGGCTTCGGTGCGCTGGTGTCGCTGCTGCTGGCGACCGAATGGATGTTCTCGGACCTGCTGCGCCGCGCCGTCGCCGTCGTCGAGGCGGCCTGGCGCCGGCTCTGGCGCGGTGCCGAACCGGCCGTCGCCGGCGCGCCGCTGGCGACGGCGGCGGTCGCCGACGCCGTCGACGAGGAGCCCGCCGCGCCGCCGCGCCGCCGCCGCAGTCGCGGCGAGGCATCGGTG
>JAHBXX010000079.1 GCA_019636245.1 Planctomycetota bacterium
GCCGCCGAAGCCGCCGCCGAGGCCCTGCAGGCCCGGCCGCACCGGCTTCTCGTCGAGCACGCGCTCGAGGAAGTTCGCGAACGGCTTGCCGTCGCCGCCGCGCACGGTCGCCGCCGCCGCTGCGAGCCAGGCCTTTGTTTCGGCGTCCTCCTCGCGCGACGCCGCTTCGTCGAGCCGATGCGCGAACTCGACCTCGCGGCGCACGGCCAGCGCGTAGGCGGCGGTGGCGCGCACCTTCGGCGAACGGTCGCGCAACGAGGTCTCGAGCCCGGCCAGCACCTTGGCCTTGTCCTCGACGAGCGCCAGCGCCAGCACGGCGTGCGCCCGCACGTCGGCCGACGGCTCCTTGGCCAGGGTCTTGTCGATCTGCGCCAGGACCTCCTTGTTGGTCGGACCGGTGCTGGCGAGCGCGCGCAGCAGCCGGCCGCGGACGCGGTCGGACTTCTCGGCCTTCCACTGCTTCATCGTCGCCGGCAGCGCCTTCGCTTCGGCGAGCCGTTCGACGGCGCCGGCGGCGGCATGGCGCACGTCCTCGTCGCGGTCGTCGAGGCGGGCGGTGACGACCGGATGGTAGGCCTTCGGCGAGATCACGCCGATCGTGTCCAGCGCGCCCACCAGCGGCTGCGCCTGGATGGTCTTCATCGTCGTGTCGACGAAGGCGATCGCCTCCGGCTCGTCGCTGCGCATCAGCACCTCGATCGAACGCAGGTTGCGCAGCAGGCCGCCGCGCGACTTGCGCACCTCCTTCAGCGCCTCGGTGACCTCGGCCTGGGTCGGCGGCACGTCGTTCTGGCCGCGTTCGACGTGGCCGAAGCCGAGGCGCGCCGGCGCGCGCGCCGCGGAGCTCAACTGCCAGGCGAACGTCGCGTCGACCTTGCGGATCGCGTCGACCCAGACCCACTCGAGTTCGCCCTTGGTGATCCGGTAGGGTACCGAGCTCAGCACGGTGCCGTCGGGACCCAGGAACACGTGCTGCGGCGCGATCACGTCCTCGCCGGGGCCGATCTTCAGCACCTGCAGCCGAGCCTGCTGTTCCGCCGCCTGCTGCTGCGCGACGGTCACCCCGGCGACGCGCGGCTCCGTCGCGGTCGAGCAGAACACGTTGACCGTGAACTGCGACAGTGCCCCGAGCAGCCCGTCCTTGTAGTGGTCGGCGACCAGTTCGTCGTTGGCGCGTTCACCAGCCATGTTGAAGGCCAACAGCACGGCCTTGTTCTCGGCCTTGGCGGTCGCCAGCGCCGCCTCGAAGCCGGGGGTCCAGCGGATGCCGACCTGGGCGGCGAGCGGCGCCGCGGACAGCGCGAGCAGGGCAGACAGGCCGGGGACGGCGAGGTGGGTGCGGGTGCGCATGGCGAGGGCGATCGTAGGGCGGGGCTGGCGAGGATCCGGTCGCAGGCTTGTCCCGTTGCCGTCCGTGGGGACGGCACCCCTGCCCCGGCGGTGCAGCGCGGTCAGGCCACGGTCGTCCGCGCGCGGCGCCTGGCCAGCAGGCGGCGCACCTGGGCCTGCTTCGGGTCGCCGAACCGGTAGACGGCCAGGATCCCGGCCGCCAGCAGGAACGTCCCGCCGACCCCGGGGCCGAACAGCAGCACCAGCGCCCGTTCGACCGCGGCCGGCTGCGTCGCCGCGCCTTCGCGGTAGCCGACCCAGGCCAGCAGCGGCCCGACGGCACCGACCGCCAGCGCGCGGGCCAGCTTGCTGGCGAACCGCCAGATGCCGAAGTAGAGGCCGGCGCGCGCCCGCCGCGTGCGCAGCAGGTCGTAGTCGAGCACGTCGGTCAGCATCGCCTCGATCAGCACGATGCAGCCGACGAAGCTGCCGAGCCCGATCGCGCCGAGCGTCAACACCGGCCAGAAATCGCCCGGCGCGGCCAGCAGGTAGAGCAGCGCCGTGCCGGTGCCGAGCACCGTGGCGCCCATGACCACGGGCCGCCGCTTGCCGCACCAGCGGGCGACCGCGACCCAACCGAGGATCGACAGCGTGAACACCAGCAGGAACACCACCAGGACCGTCTGGGTGGCCGCGGCGGGCAGCCGCAGGCGGTGTTCGTAGTAGTAGAGGAAGGTGGCGCCGTTGACGCCGATGCCGGCGGTCGCGACCACGTAGGCGAGCAGCAGCGGCCGGAACGTCGGGTTGCGCCACGGTGACGGGCCGCCGCGCGCACCGGCCGCCGGCGGCGGCGCCTGGAAGGCCACGCGCGCCGTCGCCCGCCAGGTCGCCAGCGCCGAGGCGACGACGATCGCCGCGGCGGCGAAGCTGACCTGCGGCATCGCGGCGGCGCCGCCGCCGGCCTCGACCAGGAACAACGCCGGCAGCGCCGCCGCCGCCAGCGCGCCGAGGTTCGCGCCGGCGAACCGCCAGCCGAACAGCTTCGCCCGCTGGTGCGGATCGGGCGTCATCTCGCCGGCCATCGCCATGTAGGGCACGCTGAGCACCGTCATGCCGGTGTTGAGGAAACAGCTCGCGCCGAGCAGCCAGGCGAACTTCGCCCAGGCGCCCACGAGCTGCGGCGGGCAGAACACCGCCACGACGCCGAGCGCCAGCAGCGCGCCGCCGAGCGGCAGGTAGCCGCGGCGGCCGCCGAAGCGGTGCCGGGTGCGGTCGCTGATCGCGCCCATCACCGGATCGGTGACCGCATCCCAGACGATCGCGAGGCCGATCGCGAGGCCGGCGAGGCCGGCGTCGAGCGCCACCGTGTCGGTGTAGAACTTCAGCGCGTAGATGCGCATCGTCGTCTCGACCAGGTTCAGCCCGATCTCGGCGACCGAGTAGCCCGCCTGCACCCGCAGCGGCAGCGGCGGGGCGGAGCTCATGCGCGGCGACCGGGCCGGCGCCCCTCAGCGCGCGCAGCGGGCGCCGTCGCAACGCCGGCCGATCCACCGGCCGAGCGGCACCCGCCAGCGCGCGAACAGCAGGTAGAGGCCGTCGAACAGCCAGCGCAGCCCCGGCCAGCCGGTCGGCGCCAGGACCCAGCCGAGGCCGACCGCCCGCCAGGCGCCGCGCACCGCCGCCATGCCCTCGACGACGGCGCCGTCGCCGGTGAGGCCGTGCAAGCGCGCGTGCACCCGTTCACGGTCGAGACCGTAGCGGGCCGGATCGAAGTCCGGAGCGGCAATGTCGACGACCCGCAGGCCGCCGGCACGGTCGCGGCGCTGCAGCCACTCGACCTCGCGCCGGCAGAACGGACATTCGCGGTCGTAGAGCAGGGTGAACGGCGGCGCGGCCACGGCGGGGCGTTCGCCGGGCCGCGGGCGCGGATTCACGCCGCGGGGGCGGCGAAGCCGTGGCGGACGACGAACAGGCCGACGGCGCCGAGGTGGCCGGCGACCGCTCCCCAGAGCCGCGGCCGGCGCACGCGGCGCAGCGCCCGGACGAAGCCCGGCAGCACGGCGCCCGCCAGCCGCCAGGCATCGCGCAGCACGGGACCCAGACCCGTCGGCCGCCCCCGCCACCACGCGGGCAGCGCCAGCGCGGCCAGCAGCCCCGACAGCACCGCGGCGACGAGGGCGAGGGCGAGGGCGAAGGCCACCGGCAGCACGACCAGGCCGAGCACCAGCCACAGCGAGCCGTGCACCACCGGCAGGGCGCCGACGGTCGCCGCCAGCCACCACGTCACGACCGCGGCGACGGCCGCCGCCGCCAGGGCGGACGGCCGCCAGGGGGGCACGGCGGACGCGGGCATGCGGGGCCGTTCGCCGGCGCACCGCCGGGCGATGCACGCCGCCGCCGGGCCCATCCGCCGCCGGATCCGCCCGACCGTGCCGGCAACAGATCCGCGTTCGTGCTTGCGCAACCGCCCGCCCGCACAGCATCGTGCCGGCACCTTCGGCGCCTGCGTGCCGGCAACCGCCGGCCAGGGCCGCCACAACCCGAGGAACCCATGGCCAGCGAAGAAGCACCGGACAAGAAGAAGCGCAAACCCAACCCGGCCCTGATGAAGCCCGTGCAGCCCGACGAGGTGCTGGCGAAGGTCGTCGGCTCGGCGCCGATGCCGCGCAGCGAGATCACCAAGAAGCTCTGGGACTACATCAAGGCGCACGGCCTGCAGGACCCGAAGGTCAAGACGAACATCCACGCCGACGACAACCTGAAGGCCGTGTTCGGCGGCAAGGCGCAGGTGACGATGTTCGAGATGACGAAGCTGGTGTCGGCGCACATCAAGGGCTGAGCCCGACCAGACCGCCGCCGCGACCACGCCGGGCCCGATGTCCGCTGCCACGGAGAGCACGCGCGCGGTGGCGCGCCGCCGGCTGGTGCGGGCCCTGGCGCTGGCGCTGCTCGGCGCCGGGGTCTGGCAGGGCGGCGAGGCGCTCGCGTTCCTCTGCGACGACTCGTTCATCCACTTCCGCTACGCGTCGAACCTGCGCGACGGCCACGGCCTGGTCTGGAACCCGCCGCCGTGGCGGCCGGTCGACGGCTACTCGAGCTTCCTGTGGTCGGTGTCGGTCTGGGCCGGCTGGGTGCTGACCGGGGTCGAGCCGCCGCGGTCGGCGAACTGGGTGTCGATGGCGCAGGGCCTGGCGCTGTTCGCCGTCGTCGCCGCCGCGGCGTTCCGGATCCGGGACCGCCGCGGCGAGCGGCTGCCCGACCTCGCCGTGTACTGCGCGCTGGCCGCCATCGCCGGCAACCGCACCTTCCTGCAGTGGCTGACCGGCGGGCTCGGCACGTCGCTGTTCAACCTGACGATGGTCGGCTGGGTGCTGCACGCCTGCCGCGGGCCGGAGCGCCGTGGCACCGGCTGGCTCGCCGGCTGGGCCGCCTGGGCCGCCGCCGCCGGCCTCGCGCGGCCGGACGGCCTGCTGTTC
>JAHBXX010000008.1 GCA_019636245.1 Planctomycetota bacterium
AACCGGCACCTCGTCCTCCTCCTCCCACCGCGGCACCACCCGCGCCCGCAGCCCAGCCGCCGGCCACGGCGACCTGCCGGTGATGGCAAGGCTGCTCGCCGCCGGCGCCCCGCAGGCCCACGCCGACCACGCGCTGCTGCGCGCCGCCGGACTCGACGACGCCGCGGCCGCGACGAAGGTCGTGCGCGCGATGCTCGCCGCCGGCGCCAACGCCTCCGCGCCCGTGCTGTTCCAGTCGGCGCTCGGCGCCGCCTGCAAGAAGGGGCATCGCGCGCTCGCCGAGCTGCTGTTCGCGTCGAGCGACGCGGCGACGCGCAACCTCGCCGTGAGCGAAGTCGCCGACGACGGCCCGATCGACGAGCTGGCCGCGCAGCTCGATCCGCTTCGCCTGCTGCGGCGCGGTGTGTGGGCCGGCAAGGAGCCGCCCGACGACGCGCTGATGCGCAAGGTGTTCACGCAGACGAAGAAGTTCGGCGCCTTCTACCTGTTCGCCGACCCGAAGGGCTCGTGGTCGATCCGCTTCGGCGCCCAGTTCGACGCGACCGACGTGCCCGAGCGCCCGGCCAAGGACGACCCCGGCGTGGCGACGCTCCGCGGCCTGATCGAGTTCGTCAACGTGGTCGGCGAGGAGATGGACCGGAAGCTCAACGGCGAGCGCGACCTGCGTTAGGCGCCTGCGGCGCGGCCGGGGACGCGCCGCGTCGCCGGCGCCGCGGCGCGACGGGACTGCCGTGCGCATATCCGCTGCCGTGTCCGGCCGTCGGCCGCGGCAGCCCAGGCGTTGGCGTGTCGGGCCCGGGATGCGCGATGCCGGGTGCCTCGGGGCGGTGGACCAGCGCGTCGAGCCCGAAGTCGTCGCGCGGCGAGACGGGTCGCGTCGGCTGCGACGACCCTCGCGTACCGGCGACCGGCAGCCCACCGCGGGCACGAGCTGCGGCGCGCGGTCCCTGCCCCGCGGTCGATGCGCGCCGACGGCGGGCCGCCGGCGAAGTCACAGGCTTCTGCGGTTAACGCTCGCCAAGGCCGTCCGCACGGCTTCCATTCGGACGCCACCGCCGCGCCTCGTGATGAACCACTCGAAACCCGACGACGTCGACCCGGATTCCAAGGACCACATCGACCAGGGACTGCGCGACAACGGGAACGCCGACAGCATCGGCGACCTGATCGAACGGCTCGGTGGCAAGCTGCCGACGGTCGACCTGCGCGCCCACGCGGCGAACGACGAACCGGCCCCGATCGAGACCCACCCCGACGCCGGCATCACGCCGCGCCGCGGCAACTTCCACGTGCTCGGCGAGCTCGCGCGCGGCGGCATGGGCGTGGTGCTGCGTGGCCACGAGATCGACCTGCGCCGCGACGTCGCCATCAAGGTGCTGCAGAAGCGGTTCGCTGCGAATCCCGAGGTGCTCGCGCGGTTCATCGAGGAAGCGCAGATCGGCGGCCAGTTGCAGCATCCCGGCATCGTGCCCGTCTACGAGATCGGGGTCATGGCCGACCAGCGGCCGTACTTCACGATGAAGCTGGTGAAGGGCCAGACGCTCGCCGCCCGTCTCACCGAGCGCGCCAACACGGTCGCGGACTTCCGGCAGCTGCTGGACGTGTTCCAGGCGGTCTGCTTGACGATGGCCTACGCCCACAGCCGCAGGGTCATCCACCGCGACCTGAAGCCGGCCAACGTGATGGTCGGCGCATTCGGCGAAGTGCAGGTGGTCGACTGGGGCCTGGCCAAGGTGCTGAGCAGCGGCGGCGGCGCCGACGAGGCCCGCGCCTCGCAGCGCCTCGGCACGCAGGTGTCGATCATCGAGACGCTGCGCAGCGAACCGGGTTCGGCGGGCGCGTCGATGGCCGGTTCGGTGCTCGGCACGCCGGCGTACATGCCGCCCGAGCAGGCGCGCGGCGCCATCGACCAGCTCGACGAGCGCAGCGACGTGTTCTCGCTCGGCGCGATGCTGTGCGAGCTGCTGACCGGGGCGCCGCCGTACGGCCCCGACTTCCGCGAGGCGCTGACCCAGGCAGCGACCGGCGACCTGACGGCGGCGATGCAGCGCCTCGACCAGTGCGGCGCCGACGCGCCGCTCGTCGCGCTGTGCAAGCAGTGCCTCGCGCCGGCGCCGGCGGCGCGGCCAGCCGATGCCGGCGTGCTGGCGAAGGCGCTGCAGGCCTACCTGGCGTCGGTCGAACAGCGGGCGCTCGACGCGCGCCTGGCGGCCGTCGCGGCGACGACCCGCGCGGAGGCCGCGCGCCGCACCCGCAACCTCACCGTCGCGCTGGCCCTCACGGGCGTCCTGGCGGTGGGCCTTGGTGGCGCCGGCTACGCGTGGCTGCGCGCCGAGCGGGATCAGCGCCTGCTGGCCGCCGTCGAGCGCGCCAACGCGGCGATGGCCGAAGCAGCGCTGCTGCGCGGCCAGCAGCGTTGGCCGGAGGCCGCGGCGGCGGCGCGGCGGTCGGCCGAGCTGTTGCCCGACGACGCGCCGGTCGCGTTGGTCGCGGCCGCGCGCAAGGAGCAGGCGGAGCTCGAGACGCTGGCCCGCGCCGACCGCGAGGCGGCAGCGCTCGCCGCCGACAACGCGCGCCTGCTCGGCGAGCTGCGCTCCATCGCCGAACCCGACGGCGGGCAGTATGCGCCCACCGACTGGACGCGCGTCGACGGCCAGTTCGCGGCGGTGTTCCGCGCGCACGGCCTCGCCGTCGACGATGCGTCGCCCGCGGCGGCCGAGGCGCTGGCCGCGCGCGGCATCCGCGTGCCGTTGGCTGAGAGCCTCGGCGAATGGGCGGCGGTCCGGCGAGCCAAGCGCGACCGCGACGGGGCCGAACGCCTGCTGCGCGCCGCGATGCGTCTCGATCCGGACCCCGATCGCGTGGCGCTGCGCAACGCGGTGCTGGCGGGCAACGCGGAGGCCGTCGTCGCGCTGGCGAAGGCGCCGACGGCCCTCGCGATGCCCTCGGCGACCCTGGTCGAGATGGTCCGCGCGCTGCGCGCGGTGGGCCGTTCCAGCGACGCGATCGACGCGCAGGTCGCCGCCTGCCTGCGCCATCCCGAGGACCCGCTGCTGGCGTTCGAGGTCGCCGCGGCGCTGCGACAGGTGGGCCGTGGCCAGGAATCCGTGCGCCTGCTGCACGCCGCCCTGGCGGCGCAGCCCGCGAGCCTGCCGGTCCGCCGATCGCTCGCTTGCGTCCTCGAGGTCGACCTCCAGGAGTACCGGGCCGCGGAGCAGTTCGTGCGCGAGTCGCTGCGCGTGTTCCCCGACGACGCCTACCTGCATCTGCGCCTGGGCCAGTGCCTGCTCGCCCAGGAGCGCTACGACCCGCTGGGCCTGCCGATCTCGCGGCAACCGGAGACCCCGCAGAAGGCCGCCGCCCTCGCCGAGCTCCGCACCGCGATCCGCCTCGGGCCGCACGCCGACTACCACCAGGTGCTCGGCAGCACGCTGCTCGGGCTCGGCCGCTTCGCCGACGCCGCCGCGGCGGCGCGGGAAGGGCTCGCGATGGCAGAACGCAGCCAGTCCGGCGCGACCACGCGGTCTGCCCTGCACTACGTGCTCAGCATCGCCTGCGAGCGCATGGGCGACGACCAGGAGGCGGAGAAGGCCATGCGCAGCGCCGCGACCTTGCTGCCCGACGACGCGCTGGCCGTGTGCGGCTACGCCAGGCTGCAGGCCAAGACGGATGTCGCCCTCGCGCTGCGCACGGTGCAGGAGTTCCTCGCCAAGAAGCCGCAGGATGCCGCCGCGCTCTCGGCGTTGGCGACCCTGTTGGCGAAGGACGGGCAGGCGCCGGCGGCCCTGGCCGCGGCACGGCGCGCTGCCGAGAGCGACCCGCGCGACGTCGCCTATTGGGTCGCGCTGGCGATGCTGACGATCGAACATGGGCAGGTCGCCGAGGCGCTGACGGCGTGCGAGCAGGGGCTCGAACTGCACCCCCGCAGCTGGGAGCTCTGGGACCTGCTGGGCATGCAACTGCGCGCGGCGGGCCGCGATGCCGAACTGCGCGAACGGTTCCAGGCGCTGGCGCGTCGCGACCCGAGCAATCCGGTGGCGCCCGCCCGACTCGGCGAGCAGCACATGAAGGAGGGCGAACCGGCGCTGGCGGTCCCGCTGCTGCGCCAGTCCGTGCGACTCGGCCTGCGTTCCCCCGGCGCGTACACCAACCTCGCCGACGCGCTGCTGGCCAGCGAAGGGCCGGCGGCGGCGTTGCCCGTGCGCGACGAAGCGATCGCGAGCTGGCCCGAGATGGCGGCGCTCTACGTCCATCGCGCCAGGGACTACGCGCAGCTCCGACGCCTCGCCGAGGCCTTGGCCGACGCCGAGACGGCGGTGCGCCTGGCCCCTGGCCGCGCGTTCCCGCTCGAAGCGCTGGCGGCGATCCAGTTCGAGGACGGCGCCTACGCGGCAGCTGCTGCCACGGCGCGCGCGGCGCTGCGCGCTGCGACCGCGCCGCCGCTGGAGCTGGAGCTGCCGGGCGATCGCAGCTTCGCGTTCGCCTTCGGCACCGAGCTGATCCCCGTGCGGCCGGCGGACGCGGCCGAACTGCTGCGCGTCGCCACCGAACGCGCGCCCGGCCTCGCCGAGGCGTGGTGCAATCTCGGCCATGCCCTGGCGGGCGCGGGTCGCCACGCCGATGCCCTGGCGGCGCTCGCGAAGGGGCACGCGCTGGGCGCAGCGTCGCCGCGATGGGAGTACCCGTCGGCGGAATGGGTCGAACGGGCGCGCTTCTTCGCGGAGGCCGAAGCGCGCTGGCTCGCCTGGCTCGCGGAAGGCAAGCAGCCGGACGAGACCCAGGAGCGGCTGGGCATGATGAAGTGGGCGCTGGCCCGCGGCGAGGCAGCGGCGGCGCTGCGGCTCGGCGACACGCTGCTGGCGCCGGAGGGCCTCGTGCCAGCCGAAACCGGCATCCACGCCGATGCCAGCAAGGCCGCGATGCTGCTGGCGAACGCGGCGACGGACGCCGCCGCCCGGGCCACGCTGCACCGCCGGGCGCGCGCCGAACTCGGCCAGCATGTCGAGGGGATGCGCAGCCTCGCGGCGCAGGATCCGTCGGCAGGGCCGCCCTTGGCGATGAACCTGCGGGGGATCCTGGCCGACGAGGCGTACGCCCCGGTGCGCGAGCCAGGCGGCGTCGACCAGCTGCCGGCGGCGGACGCCGCGGCGTGGCGGCAGCAATGGGCCGCGCTGCAGCAACTCGCCGCCGCGCTGGCGGCGCAGTGACCGCCCCGGCCGACGGGTCGCGCGACCACGAACAAGGGCGACTTCACCGCCGCTCGGCGCGCTCGCGCGCGATCAGGCTGTCGGCCGGCGACGGCCCGAATGGCGCGAGCCAGCGGCCCACATCGCGGCCATGCGGCCCGACCGCCGCGACGACGCGTCCAGCCGCGGCGGCCAGGCCTCGACGCGCGCGGTCAGGTCACTGGTTGCCGAACACGCCGTGGCCGGCGTTGCTGGCGACGAAGCCGAACGCGTTGGCCATCGGATCGAACACGAAGGCTTGGTTGTAGAAGCTCTGGCCGAGCACGTAGATGTTGCGTGCGCGATCACACCGTCGAGCCACAGCACGTGGAAGTGCACGTTCAGCCGCAGGCCCGAGTCGAACCGCTGCACGAACGCCACCGCCCCCGTGCGCGATCGCGGCAGGCCCTGCCGCCGCGCGCGCCCTTCGTACCAGCCCGACACCGTGCGCAGCAGCACCCGCCGCACCAGCGCGCACGCGTCCGGGTCGTACGCGCACAGCACCCGCAGCCGATGCGGCAGCGACAGCACCCACTGCCGCACCGGCGCTTCGTCGGGGATCACCCGGTCCACCAACCACAGAGCCGTGTCCGCCATGCGCCGCGCCCCGCACGACGGGCAGAAGCCGCGCCCCTTGCACGAGAACGCCACCACGTCGTCCTTGCCGCACCCGGAGCACCACACCCGCGCTACGCCGTGCGCGAGGATCCCGCAGCGCAGGAACGACTCCACCTCCCGCGCGCAGAACCGCGGCAGCGGCCGCTCCCGCAGAGCCAGCCCGGCCCGCACCCCAGCCCATGCGCCCTGCACGACCCGGTAGAGCACCGACGCCTCCGGCCGGCGGCGCCGCCATGTTCCGCCACCCGCGACCACGTCCGGTCAGGTGCACCGGCGCGCCAGGCGGTGGCACCTGCAGCACACATTCGCGGCGGGGCCGACCCGCCATGGCAACGGGGTCGGCAGCCGGCGCCGCAGTCGCTATCCTGCTCGCCCCCGATGATCACGCTCACCGGCATCAGCAAGCGGCACGGCCATCAGGTCCTGTTCGTCGACGCCTCGCTGCAGCTCAACCCCGGCGAGAAGGTCGGCCTGACCGGGCCGAACGGCGCCGGCAAGTCGACCGTGTTCCGCCTCATCGTCGGCGAGGAGAAGCCCGACGAAGGCGAGGTCGCGCTGCCCAAGCGACTGACCATCGGCTACTTCCGCCAGGACATGGGCGAGATGGCGGGCCGCTCGGTGCTCGACGAGGCGATCGCCGGCAGCGGCAGGATCGGCGCGCTGCACCACGAACTCGAACAGCTCCAGCGCGACATGTCGGACCCCGACAAGGCGGACGACATGGATCGCATCCTCGCCCGCTACGGCGAGGTGCAGGCCCAGTACCAGGACCTCGGCGGCTACGAACTCGAGGCGCGCGCCAAGGAGGTGCTGCACGGCCTCGGCTTCTCGGACGCGCAGATCGACGGCGACGTCGGCGCCCTGTCGGGCGGCTGGAAGATGCGCGTCGGCATGGCGACCGTGCTGCTCGGCAACTTCGACGTGCTGCTGCTCGACGAGCCGACCAACCACCTCGACATCGAGTCGATTCTCTGGCTGGAGAAGTTCCTGCAGCAGACGAAGTCGGCGGTGCTGATGACCTGCCACGACCGCGACTTCATGAACCGGCTCGTGGACCGCATCATCGACGTCGACGACGGCGAGTTCGTCTCCTACACCGGCGACTACGACTTCATGGAGCGCGAGCAGAAGAACCGCCTCGCGGTCAAGGAGGCGGCGTTCGCCCGCCAGGAGGCGATGATCGCCAAGATGCAGCGCTTCATCGACCGCTTCGGCACGCACGTGGCCAAGGCGGCGCAGGCGCAGAGCCGGCAGAAGAAGATCGACAAGATCGAACGGCTCGACCCGCCGCGGAAGCGCGAGATCGTGCCGTTCGCGTTCAAGCGGCCGCCGCGCTCCGGTGACGACGTCGTCAAGCTGCACGGCGTGGCCAAGAGCTATGGGCCGAAAACCGTCTACAAGGGCTTCGACTTCGAGGTGAAGCGCGGCGAGCGCTGGTGCGTGATGGGCCAGAACGGCTCCGGCAAGACCACCCTGCTGAAGATGGTCTCAGGCCAGCTCGAGCCCGACGCCGGCACGGTCAAGCTCGGCAGCGTCAAGCTGGGCTACTTCGCGCAGCAGGCGCTCGACCTGCTCGATCCCGAGCTGACGATCTACGAACAGCTCGACCGCCAGTTCCCGCTCGAGGCGACGGGCACCAAGCGCACCCTGCTCGGCGCGTTCGGCTTCTCCGGTGACGACCAGGAGAAGCGCATCGCGATCCTCAGCGGCGGCGAGAAGTCGCGGCTGGTGCTGGCGCTGATGCTGTTCGACCCGCCGAACTTCCTGGTGCTCGACGAGCCGACGAACCATCTCGACATGGCGACCAAGGAGATGCTGGTGCAGACGCTGCGCGACTTCGATGGCACGATGCTTTTCGTCAGCCACGACCGCGCGTTCCTGCGCGGCCTCGCGACCCGCGTGCTCGACGTCAGCGCCTGCACGCAGGGCAAGCCGCCATACGCCTATCCGGGCAGCTACGTGGAGTGGGTCGAGCGCACCGGCACCGAGGCGCCGGGCGTACACCGCTGAGCGCGGAGCCGAATCGGTGACGGTCGGCGCCGGCACGCGTCCGTGCGCAACTCGATGTCGGACTCGTGGGCGGCGAGGCACGTGCGCGCCGGCCGGCGACCCGCTGATCGCCGCGGTCTACCTCGACGTCGCGCCGGTCAGCGCCGGCGTGCCGCTGCCGACGCCGCTGTTCGGAGAGGCGTGCAGGCTCCACGTCGGCCTCAGCGCCGCGGCCTGGTCGGTGACGGTCGCACCGACGAGCCTGAGCGCGGGCCGCGGCACCGTCAGCCGCCGACGCGCAGCAGCACCAGCGTGCACCGCGCATGCCAGTTCGACCCGCTTCCGGAAGAGCCGCACCTCGAAAGCCACCTGCGGTCCGGTTCGCCGCGCCGAGATCCTCGACCTCCTCCGGTCCGCAGCAGGACGTGATCTGGCAGCGGCTGCCCGTCGTCCCCGCCGTCTACTCGAGCCCGAAGCCGAGCCGCCGCAGCTCCTCGCGCAGGGTTCGCCGCGCCGCCGCGTAGCTGCTGTCGGCGCCCCACGCCGCGGCCATGCGCTCGGTCCAGCCCTTGCCCTCGCTGACCGGCCGGCCGTTGTAGCCGCCCTGCTCGAGGTTGGCGCGGCGGGCCCAGGTGCGCATCACCTCGTCGGCGCCGTCGAGCACCGCGCCGACGTCCGCGTCGTAGCGATCCCAGTGCAGCACGCCAGCGAGCGGCATGCGGCCACGCGGCACCGGGTCGTCGGCCGGCACGCCGACCGTCATGCCGAACACGACGTAGACGTGCGGTGGCAGGCCGAGCCGGGCTGCGAGTTCGATCGGATGGTTGCGCGCCGCGCCGATCATGCAGGCCCCCAGCCCCTCGGCCTCGGCCGCGAGCTGCAGGTTCTGGCCGAGCAGCGCCGCATCGACCGTCGCCTGCAGGAACAACTCGAGGCTCTGCGCCTGCAGCGTGGTGCCGTGGCGGCCGCAGGCGGCCGCGAGCTTGTGCAGATCGGCGCAGACCGCGAAGAACACCGGCGCCTCGACGATGTGCCGCTGGCCGCCACACAGCCGCGCGCATTCGGCCCTGGCCGCGGCGTCGCGGACGGCGATCACCGCATAGGCCTGGATGTAGCTCGACGTCGATGCGTGCCGTGCCGCGTCGACCAGCCGTTCGATCTGCACCGCCGGCACGGGATCGGGTCGGTAGGAACGGTGGCTGCGGTGCCGGAACATCTGCGCCACCGTGCTCCAGGGTTCGCCGTGCAGGGCGCAGACCGCCGCGCGCAGGTCCTCGGGCCGGTCGAGGTCGGCGGCGACCCACGGGTTGGCGGTCGGCACCACCTGCACCCGCGCCGGCTCGCGGCGTACGACGTCGCGCAGGGTGGCGCCGTCGGCCTCGATCTCGGCGAAGGCCGCGCGCGTGAACAGCGCCGGATGCCCGGGTCGGCCGCGGAACAGCGGCAACGCCACGGCGCAACCCGGGCGCCGCAGCAGCGCCGTGAGCGCCAGCACGGTGTCGGCCTCGACGAGCGCATGGTCGACCGGGAACACCAGGGCCGCGTCGACGTCGGCGGGCAGCACGCGGTGCGCCGCGCGCAGGCTGGCCGCCATGTCGCCGCCGCCGGCCACCTCGACCGCCTGCACGCCGGCCGACGACGGCAGCGGCGCCGCGCCGGCGCGCCGTACGGCGACCACCCGGTCGATCGACGCCGCGCGGCATGTGGCGGCGACGCGCTCGATCGCCGTGCGGCCGCCGAGGTCGAGCAGCGCCTTGTCGGCGCCCATGCGTTCGCCGAGGCCGGCCGCCGGCACGATCGCGACCGGGCGCATCGTCAGCCGCCGCGGATCTCGCGCAGCGTCAGCAGGCACTCGACGCGGTGTTCGCGTCGGAACGCGTCGGCGTCCGGATCCTCGCGGTCGGCGATCGCCATCACGACGACCGGCTCGGCGCCGGCCTCGCGCACCGCCTCGATCGCCTTCTTCGCCGAGCCGCCGGTCGTGACCGTGTCTTCGAGGATCGCCACCTTCTCGCCGTGCTCGAGGTCGCCCTCGATCCGCGAACCGGTGCCGTGCGCCTTCGCCTCCTTGCGCACCAGGAAGGCCTTCAGGTTCTGGCCGGTCTCGAACGACAGCGCCGCCACGGCGCTGGCCAGCGGATCGGCGCCGATCGTGAGCCCGCCGACGGCGGTGACCTCCGGGTGCGACCGCAGCCGGTCGAGCAGCAGCTTCGCGATCAGCCACAGCCCCTCGGGGTGCAGCGAGACCTTCTTGCCGTTGATGTAGAAGGTCGACCGCTTGCCCGAGGCGAGCACGATGTCGAGGCCATCGCGGTAGGCGCGTTCGCGGACGAGCTGCAGCAAGCGCGCCTTCGCGCGCACGGGGTCGAACGAAGTCGTCACGGCGCCATGGATAGCGCGGCGGCATGGGCGTGTCCAAAACCACGGCCCCCGTGGCGTCGCAGCCACTTCCCGCCGTCGCGCCGAGGCGCGATGGCACGGGTCGGTTGCCGTGGCCGATCGACCGGACCTGCACGCCCTCCCGCGCCCGGGCCGCGAAGATCCTGTGCGCCCCCACGGGGCGATGGCTACGCTGCCGGTCGCGGCGCGCCGACCGGCCGACGCGAGGTCCCCGGACCCGAACCTGTGCGAACCCTGGACCACCTGCGGCAAGCGATGCAACGCCGGACCGGCGGCCCCAGAGCCACCGCCGGGGTGAGCGCTGCGCGCCGGCAATGGTGCGAATCGTGAGCGGTCCGGCGCCGCAACCGCAGCGCGCACCCACAGCGGTCGGGCCGCGGCCGCAGACCGCGCCGCTGGTGGTCGTGCCCGACTTCGCCGCGGCCGAGGTCCAGATCCGGGCCGGAGTCGACAGCGCGCGGCTCGTGGTGCTCGACGGCCAGGACGAACTCGCGGCGCTGGCCGCCGCCGAGCTGGGAACCGCCGCGGGCCGCGGGCCGCTGCCGGTGCGGCCTCACCGCGCACCGTGGCGCACGCTGGTCGTGATCCCGACCTACAACGAGAAGGACAACCTCGAGGCGATCGTCGCCGCGGTCCACGCCTACCTCGACGTCGACGTGCTGGTCGTCGACGACGGCTCGCCGGACGGCACCGGCGCGATCGCCGACCGCCTGGCCGCCGCCGATCCGCGCCTCCACGTGCTGCACCGGCAGGGCAAGCAGGGGCTCGGCACCGCCTACCTCGCCGGCTTCCGCTTCGCCATCGACCACGGCTACGAGCGCGTCTGCGAGATGGACGCCGACTTCAGCCATGCACCCTGGGACCTGCCCCGCCTCGTGCATGCCAGCCGGGACGCCGACCTGGTGATCGGCAGTCGCTACGTGCGCGGCGGCAACACGGTCGGCTGGGACTTCAAGCGGCGGCTCCTGTCGCGCGGCGCCAACGTGTATGCCCGCTGCGTGCTCTGGTCGGGCATCCGCGACAACACCGCCGGCTTCCGCTGCTTCCGCACCGACGTGCTGCGCGAACTCGACCTCGCCGCGGTCGCGGCGCAGGGCTACGCGTTCCAGATCGAGATGGCGTTCCGCGTGGTGCGAGCCGGCCGCACGGTGCGGGAGATCCCGATCCACTTCGTCGACCGCCGCGTCGGCAAGTCGAAGATGGACGGCAAGGTGGCGCGCGAGGCGCTGCTGCTGGTGCCGCGGCTGCGCTTCCGCGTGCGGCGGACTCGCGGCTGAGTCGGCCTCAGCACTTCGTCGCCGCCATGCGGTCCTGCTCGATGTCGGCGACCATCTGCTCGGTGATGTCCCCGGTCGGATACTCGCCGGCGAAGCAGGCCTTGCAGAACTCGAGCTTGCCGTTGCCCGCGGTGCGCACCGCGTCGACCATCTCCTCGATCGTCTGGTAGAGCACGAAGTCGGCGCCGAGTTCGCGCGCGATCTCGGCGTGGTCGCGGCCGCGGGCGATGAACTCGCGCTTGGTCGACATGTCGATGCCGTAGAGGCACGGATAGAGCAGCGGCGGCGAATAGGACGCGAGATAGACCTTCTCGGCGCCCATCTGGCGCGCGATCTTCACCATCTGCCGGCTGGTGTTGCCCCGCACGATCGAGTCGTCGAGCACGATCACCTTCTTGCCCTCGAACTCGGCGCGGATCGGGTTCAGCTTGGCGCGGATCGAGTCCCGGCGCGCCTTGTCGTTCGGCATGATGAAGGTGCGGCCGACGTAGCGGTTCTTGACGAAGCCCTCGCGACAGGGCAGGCCGAGCACCTCGGCCATCGTCTGCGCCGCCGTGCGCGCCGACTCCGGCACCGGGATCACCACGTCGGCCTGCAGGCCGGTCCGTTGGAAGGCGCGCCCGAGCCGGCGGCCGAGTTCCATGCGCGCCTCGTAGACCGAGGTCCGGTCGAGGAAGGTGTCGGGCCGCGCGAAGTAGATGTACTCGAAGATGCACGGCCGGTGCGGCTTGTCGCCCACCTGGACGAAGTGCGGCACCCGGTCGGGACCGATCCACAGCATCTCGCCGGCCTGCAGGTCGCGCACGACCTCGTAGCCGGCGACATCGAGCACGACCGATTCGCTGGCGACCGCGTACCAGGTGCCCTCCGGCGTCGTCTTCCGGCCGAAGATGATCGGCTTGATGCCATACGGGTCGCGGAAGGCATACATGCCCTCGCCGGTGATGCCGACCACCGAGTAGGCGCCCTTCACGCGGTCGAACACCTCCTTGACCGCGACCCTGACGTCGTCGACCTCGACGGGGTGGCCGCCGCGGCGCATCAGCGCGTCGGCGAACACGTAGAGCACCACCTCGAGATCGCAGTTGCTGCCCAGGTGGATCTTGCGCTGGCCGAAGTAGGTGCGCCGCAGATCGTGGAAGTTGGTGACGTTGCCGTTGTGCGCCATCGCCACGCCGACCGGGTAGTCGAGCCAGAACGGCTGCACGTCGGTGTCCTCGCCGAGGCCCACCGTCGGGTAGCGCACGTGGCCGACCGCGAGGTGCCCGCGCAGGCGCTGCATGTGCTTCTCCTGGAACACCTCGCGCACCAGCCCGAGGCCCTTCTTGGCCTGGAACCGGTCGCCGAACGTGACCACGCCGGCGGCGTCCTGGCCGCGGTGCTGGATCGCCAGCAGGCCGGTCAGGACGTCGTGGATCGCGTTGGACTCGGCCGGGCCGAAGATGGAGATGAAGCCGCACATGGGAAGGGCGCGAGCTTACCATCCGCGCCCCGATGGCGAATCTCTGCAACGTCGACGGCCTCGTCGTGCCCGAGGCGGAAGCGCGCATCCCCGTGCTCGACCGGGGGTTCCTGTTCGGCGACTCGATCTACGAGGTGGTGCGCACCCACGGCGAGGTGCCGTTCGGCTGGGCCGAGCACTGGCGGCGCCTGCAGCACTCCGCGGCGGCGCTGCGGCTGCGGCTCGACCTCGACGAGCGGACCGTCGCCCGCCGCGTCGCCGCCACCCTGGCCGCCGCGGCGCATGGCGACAGCTACGTGCGGCTGGTCGTCACCCGCGGCGTCGGCTCCGCCCCGAACATCGACCTGGCCTACGCACCGGGACCGCCGCGCTGGCTGGTGTTCGTGCGGGCGCTCCAGGACCGGGCCGGCGCGCCGGTGCGGCTGGCGTTCGTCGACCGCCTGCGCGTCGACCGCCGCGCGCTCGATCCGGCGACCAAGAGCGGCAACTACCTGAACAACGTGCTGGCGCTCGCCGAGGCGAAGGACCGCGGCGCCGACGATTGCCTGATGTGCAATGGCGACGGCTTCGTCACCGAGGCGTCGACGTCGAACGTGTTCGCGCGCCTGGACGGCGTCTGGTGCACGCCGCCGCTGTCGGCCGGCATCCTGGCGGGCGTGACACGCGCGCTGCTGCTCGACTTCCTGCCGTCGATCGGCGAACGCGCGGAGCCGCGCGATCTGCGCCCCGACGACCTGCGCCGCGCCGACGCGATCTTCCTGTCGAGCACGCTGCGCGACATCGCGCCGGTGACGCAGCTCGACGGTCGGGCCCTGCCCGAACCGGCCGGCGGACCCTGGCTGCCGCGGCTCCTGCCGCCGTTCCGCGAGTTCCTGGCACGGCGCCGCCGCGACCAGGACGAGCCCGCCTGGCGGCGCCTCACGGCCGGCGGCTGACGGCGGTCACTCCAGCGCTGCGGCGAGGATCGACTGGATCTTCTCGAGCGCCGAACGGTAGCGCGTCTTGGCCTGCTCGCTCGACTTGACGGCCATCACGATGCCCTCGAGCGACCCCTCGAAGCCGGACGGTGCCGCCGCCTTGCGCGGCCGGCCCGGGCCGCGGCCCTTCGGTGCCTTCGGTGCCTTCGGCGCCTGCTTGGCCCGCGCCGCCTTGCCCTGCCCGCGCGGCGCCGACTTGACGATGCCGAGCAGCGCCTGGGCGCGTCCGAACATGATGGGATAGATCTTCAGCCGCTTCTTCGCCGCCGCTGCGGCAATGTCGCTGTATTGCGCACCGCGGTCGCTCTTGAGGCTGTCGAGGATGAAGTCCATCGCCGGATTGGTTTTCTTGGCGGCCATGTGTCGTGTCTCTGGTTCTCGTTGCATTGGCACGCAATCCGCGTGCAGCGCGGCAGTTTGCAGCGAAGGAGGACGATTGGCAAGCTTCGCGACGCCAATCCTTCACCGGCCGACGGCGCGCACGTCCCAGGATTCGCCCGGGGCCAGCAGCAGGGAGGGCAGCGGCTGCAGGAAGCGCTGCAGGGCATGCAGGTCGCGCAATCGCATGCGCGGCAGGTCCGGGCGCGACTGACAGACGAACGCGTCGTCGATGGCGATCACCGCGGGCCGCGCCCGCGCTGCAATCGCCGGTGCCTCCGGATTGCGCGGCGACAGGACCAGCAGGTCGACGCGTTCGACGTCGACCTCGTCGGCGCGCAGGTCGGGCCCCGCCAGCAGCACCGACGGCCCGTTGGGGAAGGTCAGCACGTAGCTGCACGACCGCGTGACGGTGCCGTCGGGCTGCGGCGACCCCAGCGACCGCACCTGCGTCTGCCCAGGCCGGCCGATCGACTGGCCCGGCGCGAGCAGGGGCATCGCGTCCATGGCCACGACCGGCAGGTGGAACACCAGGTGCGTGACGACGGTGCGCGGCGGCTCGGCGCCGAGCATGCGGACCAGCAGCTGGTCGTTGCGCCTGGTCAGGTCGAGCGGTTGCGTCAGCACGCAGCTGCCGGCCCCGCCCCACAGCCACTCGGCGAGGTCGGCGCCGGCGGCATCGACCAGGATGCCCGACGATGGCGTGCGCAGCAGCCAGCCGCCCATTGGCAAGCGGAACAGCCGCACCGATCCCGCGGGCACCGGATCCTCGGCCGCCCGCGACACCGCCTGCAGCCGTTCGCGCCACCAGCTCGGCAGGCCGCGCGCCTGCACGCCGGCGACCTCCCGGACCATGCGCCGGTGGATGCGGTGGTGCAATTCGACGAAATCGACGCGCGGGAACCGGGCGCAATGGTCGTCGATCTCGTCGAGCAGCAGGAAGCGCGACAGCCCCCCCGCTTCCTCGGGCGCGCGGCGGCCATCGTGCACGACCGGCGGCAGGCGAAGCAGCCGGCCGGTGAGGTCGTGCCAGTACTCCGCCGGCGGCGCCGCCGGCGCGCGCGGCGACGGCTTCGGCGGGAACTCCGGCATGCGGCCCTGCAGCGGCGCGGCATCCGCCACCAGCATCACGCTGCCGAGCAGCCCCGGGTCGATCGCCGGCCCGCAGCCGAACGTCCAGCCGATGCGCGTCTGCGGCATCGGATCGGTGGTCTCGTCGAAGTCGTTGACGACCACCTGCAGGTCGAACACCAATCCCGCCCGTGCCACCCGGCGCGGCGGCAGGATCTCGTGCCAGGGGATCATCGCCTCGTAGGTGGTGATGCCCGCCTCCTTGTCGTGCAGCACCACGACCCGCGCGCTGTCGTCGGCCAGCACGCGCGCAGCGCCGCGCAGCCGATCCCAGTGCACGACCTGGCGGCCGGCTTCGTCGGCCAGCCAGAACTCCCGGTCCTCGCGCCGGCCGGGATCGGGTCCGAGTCCGCGCGTGTCGCGGTCGGGATCGAACGTCAGCACCACCGAGTCGGCGGCGGGGATCTCGCTCTGCTGCAGGCTGTCGGCGGCCAACGGCCGGTGCCACTCGTCGCGCACGGCGACGGCGACGTACAGCGCCTGCGGATCCCAGAGCAGGAACGCCACGGCGCCGAGGTCGTTGGGCCCGCGCCAGGCGTTGGCGGCCGTGCCGGACAGCTGGCGCTGGTCGTCGAGCTGCAGCGCCGGCAGCTCCGGCCAGTCGGTCAACGTGCCGTCGATGGTGATCTCGCGCTCGCCGCGCGGCAGCACCGCCGCCTGCGGCAGCAGCATCGGCGCTCGCGTCGGGTCGGCGTTCGGCGGCTGTTGCGCGCCCAGCCAGGGCGCGAGGAGCAGCGGGAGCGGCAGCAGCTTGGACGAGCGGGTCATCGGCGGTCGGAGCCGCCCTGGGCGGCGGCAGGGTGGTATGCAAGCAGCCGGCGGCCGCAACCGCACGCACCGGGGCCGTTCACGCCGGCAACCAGCGCAGCCGCGGCCAGGGTCCGAGCACGAACCACGGCACGCCCAGGAAGCTCGACATCGGCACCGCATCGAAGTGGCGGCTGTCGCGGCTGTCGAAGGTGTTGTCGCCGAGCAGGAACCAGGTGCCGGCCGGCAGGCAGCGCGGCCACTGGCCGCGGTCGCCCGGGAAGCCGGCGATGCGCTCGCGCCAGTAGAACACGTCGCGGAACACGACCAGGCGGCCGAGCCGCAGCTCCCAGGCGCCGGTGCAGGCGACGTGCACGTGCGTGCGCGGCTCGGATGGCGCGTCGCCGCGCCGCGACGACGGCCAGTCCGCCTGCCGCGGCCAGACCGCGAGCGCATCGCGGCGGCCGTCGACGAGGAAGAACACCTGATCGTCCAGCAGGCCGAACTCGATCCGCTGGCGGCCGGTCGGCCGGTGCGGCAACTGGGCGCCGGCCACCAGCTCGCCGTCGCTCCACAGTTCGACCGTGCCGCTGGCCGCGCGCCAGCACACCGTCAGCGCCTGGTCGCGCGCGTCGATCGTGCCCAGGAACTCGTCGACCGGTTGCAGGAGGTCGAGTTCCAGGCCGCAATCGGCCACACCGACGTCCTCGCCGGTGCGGCTGCGCACGCCGTTGGCATCGACGAAGGTGGCGTCCACGGCCCGCGCCGTGCCGGCGAACCCCTGCGGCAGCACGCCTCCGGCCAGCGCATTGCGGCGTTCCTGCCGCACCGGCGCCGCGAACAGGCCGCGCACCGTACCGGCGCCGTCGCGCAGCGGCGGCAGCACCAGGGCGCTGCCGGCGGCGACGGTCGCCGAGAGGTCGAGCCCGCCGGCCAGCGCCGCCGCCTCCGCCGGCCATGCCGCCCACCGCACGCGCAGCGCCCGCGCCGCCAGCGGATCCTTGCGTTCCCTCTGCAGACGCTGGGCGTCGGGCCCGAGCCACAGGTCGCCGCCGCGGATGTCGATGCAGCACGCGTCGACGTCGTCGCCGCGCGCGGCGAGGCGCTTCACCATCTGCTGCCCCGGCTGCTCCGGATGCCGGACGACGACCAGATCGTGGCGCTGGCGCCGCCGGGCAGCGGCGAGCTTGTCGACGAACACCACGTCACCGTGCACCGGATCGCCGTGCAGCACCGGCTGCATGCTGCCCGAAGGCACCCGGTAGCGATCGCCGGCGTGCCGGCGCAGCGCCTGCACGGTCAGCACCGCGACGGCGGCGACGCACAGCGCGTCGCGCAGCACCGGTGCGAACCGACGGTGGCCGGTCATCCGCCGCTCCTTTGCGCCCGGCCGCGCCGTCGGTGCCCGTGGATGCATCGCACCGCCGGGATCATGCAGCGGCCGCCACGGAAGAGAAGGCGGCGTTCGCGGTCTTCGTCCCCGGGGCGCCGGGGCATAATGGTCGCCCCATGACGCGCATCGCGGACCTGATCCACGACTGGAACCGTTCGGCGGCCACCTTCCGCCCGGCCCGCCCGCTGCAGTTCGACGACGAGACGCTGCGCGACGGCCTGCAGTCGCCGGCGGTCAGCGATCCGCCGCTCGCGGCCAAGATCGACCTGCTCGAGCGCATGGACCGGCTCGGCATCCACACCGCGAACCTCGGCCTGCCCGGCGCCGGCGGCCGGCCGCGCGAGGACATCCTGCGGCTGGCCCGCCACATCGCCGACCGCCGGTTGCGCATCGGTGCGAACGTCGCCTGCCGCACCGTCGTCGGCGACATCGAACCGGTCGTCGAGATGACGCAGCAGGCCGGCATCCCGATCGAGGTCTGTGCGTTCATCGGCAGCAGCTACATCCGCCAGTACGCCGAGGACTGGACCCTCGAGCGCATGCTGCAGAACACGCGTGAGGCGCTGACGTTCGCCCGGCGGCACCAGCTGCCGGTCATGTACGTGACCGAGGACACCACGCGGGCACGGCCGGAGACGCTGCGTGCGCTCTACAGCACGGCGATCGAGCTGGGCGCCCGCCGGCTGTGCGTCTGCGACACCGTCGGCCACGCGACGCCGCAGGGCGCCGCGGCCGTGGTGCGCTTCGTGCGCGAACTCGCCGACCAGCACGACAAGACCCTCGGCGTCGACTGGCACGGCCACCGCGACCGCGACCTCGGCATCGCCAACTGCATGGCGGCGATCGAGGCCGGCGCCGACCGCATCCACGGCACCGCGCTCGGGGTCGGCGAACGGGCCGGCAACGCGCCGATGGACCTGCTGCTGGTCAACTGCCGCCTGCAGGGCTGGATCGACAACGACCTCACGACGCTGCCGGACTACGCGGCGGCGGCGGCGAAGGCGCTCGCGGTCGAGATCCCGCACAACTACCCGGTGCTCGGCACCGACGCGTTCGAGACCGGCACCGGTGTGCACGCGGCGGCGGTGATCAAGGCCTTCCGCAAGGGCGACGTCGACCTCGCCGACTCGGTCTACTCCGGCGTGCCGGCGCACATGGTCGGGCTGGAGCAGCGCATCGCCGTCGGGCCGATGGCAGGCAAGTCCAACGCCGCGTTCGTGCTCGAACGTCTCGGAATCGAACCGACCGAGGAACGGGTGCAACGCGTCCTTGCCGCCGGCAAGTCGAGCAAGCGCCTGCTCACCGACGGCGAAGTGCGCGCCGCCGCCGGCGCCTGAGGCCGCGGCCGCCATCAAGAAGCGGCGGGGAAAACCCGATGGCCTGCGCCGACGGAGGTGCATGGACCAGGTCTTGGACATGAGTGTGGTGGAGGAGCTGCTGTCGCTCTCCGACGACGGCGATCCGGAGCTGCTGCTCGACCTGATCCAGATGTTCCTCGACGACGGCCCGGCCAAGGTGCAGGCCGTGCACGAGGGCCTCGCCACCGGCGACTTCGACAAGGTCGAACGGGCGGCGCATTCGCTGAAGGGCTCGTCGGGCAACCTCGGCGCCCGACTGGTGCAGGACACCTGCGAACGCATCCAACTCTCGTCCCGCGCCAGGCGGTTCGACGAGTCGCGCGACCTGGCCGGTCGGCTGCGCGACCAGTTCGCCGCCGCCGAGACGGCGCTGCGGCACCTGCACGACGCCTACAAGTCCTAGCCTGCCGGCGCCTTGGGCGTGGCGGCTCAGGCTCGGCGCGCCGCCGGCTTGGCGGCACGGCGGCCGGGCTTCGCCGGCGCGGCCGGTACCTCGACGACCTTGACGCCGGCCTGCGCCGGCTCCTCGGCCGCATGCACGTTGATCATCGCCACCGGCGCCTCCGCGGGCTCCCAGTTGGCGGCCTGGCCGCGGTAGATGCAGCGGTGGCACTTGTGGAAGAAGGTGCGCTGCCTGGCCATGCAGACCTCGACGCCGATGCGGTGGGTGATCAGCGGCGACGCGGAACCTTCGACGGACGGGCAGATGCGCATGGCGTTGGTCTCGGCGGAAGGCGGGTCCAGCGCGACAGAGTAGGCGCCGCCGGGGTCCGGTCAACGGCAGGCGCCGCCGAGGGCGTGGTCCCAGACCGCCCGGCAAGCGGCGACCGCGGCCGGCGCCTGGTGGCTCGAGCGCGACAGCTCGAAGCACACCGTCCCGCCGTAACCTGAATCTCGAAGGCTCGTTAGGACGCCGTCGAAGTCGACGTCACCGGTCCCGGGCAGGCGATGTTCGTGCTCGCCACGGCGCATGTCCTCGAGGTGGACTTGCCGCAGCCAGGGTGCCGCCTGCCGGCAGAGGGTGGCCGGGTCGCCTTCCCACACAGCGTAAAGGTGGCCGACGTCGAGCGTCAGCGCCGGGGCCTCGTCGCCCAGCGCCGCCTGCACCCGCTGCCACGCGGCGAAGGTCTCGACCGCCATGCCCGGTTCGGGTTCCAGCGCCGGTTCCAGGCCCTCGGCGCGGATCGCCGCGGCGGCCAGGCGCACGCCCTCCAGCAGCCACGGTTCGCTGTCCGGCCCCGGCGCCCGGTCGATGCCGCTCCAGAACGACACCACGCGCGCCCCGAGCCGCCGCCCCATCGCCGCCACCCGCCGGTAGAAGGCCACCCGGCGGTCGCGTGCGCCCCGATCGCGGCTCATCAGCGTCGGCTCGTGCTTGTGGCGCGGGTCGAGCAGGAAGCGGGCGCCGGTCTCCATCACCGGCAGCAGGTCGAGGTCGCGCAGCTTCTGGGCGACCTCGTCGAGCTGGCGGTCGTCCGTCCGGTCCGGGTCGAGGTGGCAGGTGTCGGGCGTGATCGCCACCGCCCGGTAGCCGTGCTCCGCCAGCAACTCCAGGGCATCGGGCAGCCGGTGGTTCTGCAGGCTGTTGGTGTGGTAGCCGAGCCGCATGCCCTCAGGTGCCGCCGCTCTTGCGCACGCGGTTCTCCAGCGTGCTGATCTGGCCGTAGAGCTTCTCCAGCGCGCCGTATTCGGCCGGCATCGCCCAGCCACCCAGGTCGGCCTCCTCCTGCCAGGTGAGCGGCGCCGCGATCAGCTGCTTGATCGCGTCGATCTTGTCCTTGGCGAGCGACTGGCGCTCCCGTGCCAGCCGGTTGTCGCCGGCCGTGCGCGCCTGCACGCCGTCGTTGCACAGGGTCTTCGCCTCCTCGAGCATGCGGGCGGCCTGGTTCAGCGTGTCGGCGGTCAGCGGCGGGGCCGGGCGCTCCGGCGTCTTGCCGGCCTTGGCGGTGCCCGTCGGCGCGGTGGCGAGGGGCTTGGCGGCCGACGGGGTCGCCGGCGCATTGGCCGCCGCAGGGGTCGTCGGCGTCCCGTCGGCGGCGGACCCGCCGCCGGAGTTCCACAGCACCAGCACCACGACCACGACCACGGCGCCGATGCCGACGAGCACCAACGGCATCGGGTTGGAACGCGGTGCGGCGGCCGGCCGGCGCCGGGCGCTGGCGGGGGTCGGCGCGGTCGGACGGGAGCGGGGAGCGGGGCGGCTGGCCATCGGCGTGCCTTGGAAGAGGGGGGCCCCGGCAGGGACGGGCGTCGCGTTCTACCCGTCCCCGGGGGGGGCGGGAAGGCCCCGCGCCAGCACCGCGAAGAACCCGCCATCGCACGCTCCGGCCTGCGGCAGGGTGAGCTGGCGATGCACGAGGCGGCAGGCCGGCAAGTCGGGCAGCGACAGGACGGCGTCGACCACGGCGTCGTTCTCGGCCGGCTCGATCGAGCACGTCGAGTAGACGACGGCGCCGCCGGGGCGGACCAGCCGGATCGCCTGCACCAGCAGCCCCCGCTGCAGACCGGCCAGGCCGGTCGCGGTGTCGGGCTGCAGCCGGCGGCGTACCTCGACCCGGCGGCCGAGCACGCCGGTGTTCGAGCACGGCACGTCGGCGAGCACCGCGTCGGCGGTCGGCAGGGCGCTCGGCGCCTCGACGACCTGCACGCGATCGGCGAAGCCGCAGCGGGCGACGTTCTCGACGATGCGCCGCCGGCGCACCGGATCGACGTCGAACGCCACCACCCGCCCGCCCGGCCCGACGCGCTCCGCGAGCCCCAGCGTCTTGGTGCCGGGCGCCGCGCACAGGTCGACGACGGTCTGGCCCGGCCCGCACGGCACCGCCTCGACCACCGCGAACGCGGTCGGGTCCTGGACCACGCAGGCGCCGCGCCGGAACACGTCGGTGGCGAACGGCGATTCGCCCCCGGCCCAGCGCAGCAGCCGTGGGTGCGCCGCCGGCGCGCAGACGACGCCGGCCGCCGCCAGTTCCGCCTGCAGGCCCTCGACCGCGAGCGGCGCCACCGGCCGCAGGAACACGCCCGGCACCGCGCTCGCCGCCGCGGCGATCTGCCGCAGGCCCGCGAGCCCGTGCGCCTCGGCCCAGGCCCGGGCGGCGAAGTCGGGCAGCGAGTGCACGATCGCCAGGCGCTGCACCTCGTCGGCCGGCAGCGGGGTCGGCAGCAGGAGGGTGCGCTCGGGCCCCAGCGGCAGTTCGGTCGTCGCCGCCGCGGGCGCCGCCGGCCGGGCCTCGATGCGGCCGGCGAGCGCGCGCAGCAGGGCGTTGGCGAACCCGCCGTTGCGACGCAGCAGCGCCACCGTCTCGTGCACCGCCGCGCGCGCCGGCATGCCGGCGACGAACAGCAGCTGGTAGGCGCCCAGGCGCAGCGCCGCCCGCAGCAGCGGATCGCGCGGCAGGCCACGGTGGGCCAGCCCGAGCAGCACGAAGTCCAGCAGGCGTTCGCGCCGCAGCACGCCGTGCGCCAGTTCGTAGGCGAACGCCTGTTCGCGCCCCTGCAGGCGGGCGGCGTCGAGCCCCTCGCGGATGCGGTCGCAGCGGCCGCGGTCGAGCGCCGTCAACGCACGCAGCGCCGCCGCCCGGGCCGAGACCATCCGGCGCTCAGCCGAACCGGGCGTCCGGCGCGATGTGGTGGCCGCGCACGAACTCGCCGGCGGTCATGTTGCGGCCGTTGTCGGGCTTGATGCGCGTGATGCGGTAGAGGTCCTTGCCGGTGCAGACCCGGATGCCCTCTTCGCCCGACGACTGCAGCCCGCCCGGGATGCCCATGCCGTAGAGGTCCTGCTCCACGGTGCCCTCCATGACGATGAAGCGCTTGTTGCCGAGCCGCGTCTGGGCGCCGGGCTTGGGCGTCATCGCCCGCACCAGCCGATCGACCTCGACCGCCGGCAGCTTCCAGTCGATGACGCCGTGCTCCTTCTCGACCTTCGGCGCGTAGGTCGCCTTGGCGTGGTCCTGCGGCGTGTACTTCGCCGTGCCGGCCTGGATGCGCTGCAGGGCCTCGATCAGCGCCACGCCGGACAGTTCGGCCAGCCGTTCGCGCAGCGCGCCGCTGTTCTCGCGCGGGTCGATCGGCGTCGGTTTGGCCAGCAGGATGTCGCCGGCGTCGAGCTGCTCGACGATGCGCATGATCGTGACGCCGGTCTCGGCGTCGCCAGCGCGGATCGCGCGCTGGATCGGCGCCGCGCCGCGCAGCCGCGGCAGCAGCGAGGCGTGCGCGTTGATCATGCCGTGCTTCGGCAGGCCGAGCAGCGCCGGCTGCAGGATCACCCCGTAGCTGACGACGACGCCGAGGTCGGGCTGCAGGGCCGACAGCTGCTGCAGGAACGCGGGATCGTGCGGATCCTGCGGCTGCGCGAACGGCAGGCCGAGTTCCTGCGCCGCCAGCTTGACCTCGCTGTCGTAGATCTTGCGGCCGCGGCCGCGCGGCGCGTCGGGCTTGGTGACCACGAGCGTGGGCCGGAACCCCCCTTCCGTCAGGGCCTTCAGCGAGGGGATCGCGAAGTCGCTGCTGCCGAAGAAGACGATGCGCAACGGGAGTCCTTCGAAGGGCGGGGGGTGGCTGCCGCAGCGGCCGGGGGCCGATGCGGGCAGGCACGGTAGCAACCGTTCGTGGCACGGGCAAAGGTCTGGACGTCCGGCCGGCGACCGGGCGTCGGCGACGCTGCCGCCGCGGCTCCCGTGGCTTCCGAGGCGAGGTGGCGCGGTGCCGCGACGATGCCAACGGCTGCCGGTCGGGGTTGCGGCCGTGGCGCCGGCGGCTGGAACGGTACGCACCGGTCGGGGGCGGCACTCGCTGCCGGGGGCGCCGACCCGGCGCGCACCAACCTGCACCCGGCCCGCGGAACCACGGGCCGCGACGGGCTGGATTCCTGGACCACAGAGGGTCCCCAACGGGCCGCAGACTACCCATTGGGTGTCAACATGCCAGGCGCTGCCACAGCCACGTCGAGCGGGCCCGCAGCAGCCCGAGCATCGAACGACGCAAAGCCCGGCCTGCCACGCTTCCATCCCGTTCGGCCCAACCCGACCCTGCTGTAGCCTGCGCCACCGCACCAACGGCTGCACCATGGATCTCCCGCCCGCCGGACCCGACGCACGCCTGCCACCGTTCGCCGCCACGGCGCGGCGCACGCTGGTCGTCCACGGCGCGCCGGTGGAACTGGTGTTCGTGCCCGAGCGCCAGCGGCGCGAAGGGCGCGCGACCCGCGACCGGCCGGCCCTCCGCCGCAGCCGCGCGGCGGCGATCGTCGCCGACGAAGCGCTGTGGGTCGACGAGCGGCACGTCGTGACGCCCAACCGCTACCCGTTCGCGCCGGAGCAGCGGATCCTGTGGCCGCGCGCCGTCCAGCGCGAAGCCGACCCGGGGATGTGGCGATTGGCCGGCGCCTGGGTCGATGCCGTGAACGGCACCGCGCTGCTGAACACGATCGGTGCGGCGGCGACGATCGCCCGCGCCCACGTGCACCTGCTGCCCGAACGCCTGCCCTTCCTGCCGGCGCTGCGCACGCGCCCGTTGCGCGATCCGCCGATCGACCCGCCGCCGGGCGCGGAACTGGTCGCCGCCGAGGTGCCGTTCTGCCTGCTGGGCGTTCGGGGCCCCGCCGACGCCCGCGCGGAAGCCCTGCTGCGGCTCGGCGAGGCTCGCCTGACGGCGGCAGCCAACGTCGTCGTGCAGCAGCACACCGCCTGGCTCTACCCGCGGCGGCTGGAGACGCCGGCGCCGCACTTCCCGTTCGCGCTCGGCGCCGCCGAGGTCTGGGGGCGCTGGTGCTACAGCGAACGCGCACCCTTCGACGCCGCCACCGCCGCCGATCTCGAACGCGCGCTCGTCCTGGCGGGCATGGAGCCGCTGCCGTGACGGCGGTGCAGGAGTCGGTCGCCGCGCCGGGCCGCTCGCAGCTGCTGCCGCGCGCGCTGCGCACGCTGGCGATCGTGTTCAGCGTTGCCTGCTACACGATCAACGCGCCGTTCGGCTACCTGGGCTTCGCGTTCCTGTGCTGGTGGTGGCGCCGGGACCCGGTCAGGCGCGCGCTGCGGCTGCAGCGCTGCATGGGGCTCGGCTACCGCATCCTGCACGACTGGCTGCGCTGGTTCCGGATCGCCGACTTCGACCACCGCGAGGCGCTGCCGGGCCTGCCGCCCGGTCCTTGCGTGCTGGTCGCCAACCACCCGACGCAGATCGACGTCACCGCGATCGGGGCCACGCTCGGCGGCGCCTGCACGATCGTCAAGCCCAGCGTCTGGCGCCGGCGCATGGTGCGGCCGCTGCTGCAGGGTGCGGGCCTGCTCGAGGGGCCGGGCTCGGATCCGATCTCGATCGGCCGGGTCGTCGACGACGGCGTCGAGCGGTTGCGCCAGGGCATGCGCATCTTCGTGTTCCCCGAGGGATCGCGTTCGCCGGCCGGCCAGCTACGGCCGTTCGGCCGCGTCGCGTTCGAGATCGCCTGCCGCGCCGGCGTGCCGCTGGTCTCCGTCGGCATCCGCTGCACGCCGCCGTGGCTGTCGCCGGAGGTGCCGATCTACCGGCCGCCGCACCCGATCCCGCGGCTCCGGCTCACGCTGCTGGCGGTCGACGATGCGGCCGCCGAGGGCGGCGACAGCAAGCGGCTCCGCGAACGCGTCGAGCAGCGGTTCCGCGGCTGGCTGGCGAGGTGAGCCGGACGGCCTCTTGGCAGCTCAATCGACCGTGGTTGGCACGGGCTGGCGGCGCGGCGGTCGGCTCGCGTGAGGACCGAGCCAACCTCGACCCACGCCTCATCCCGAAGCTCCGCCCTCCGCCGGCATCGGGAACAGACCCGCAAGCCATTGCCGCCAGCCGTCCTGATCGGCCACCGCCGCAGCCGCGCCGGCGCCGTAGTAGTAGGCCTGCAGCGTCGCCATCTGCATGCCCATGCAGTCCATCGCGCTCGCCAGCACGATGCCGGGCGCCGGCGCCTCGACGTGCAGCATGCAGCCGATGCCCTGCGGCACGTGGTCGATGGCCTGCACGGTGCCGCTCAACGCCCGGAGCCCAGCCGGCGCCAGGCGCAGGCGCTGGCCCACGCGCAGTTCGTCGACCCCAAAAGCGTCGAGCAGCCGGCGCCACGTGGCCGCAGCCGACTGCGCCGATGGCGCCATGCCGACGAACGACGTCGACGGCTCGCCGGCGTGGTGTTCGAGGTAGAACCGCAGCACGCGGAAGTAGCCCGGCCAGCCGTGCTCGGTGCCCTCCAGCTGACCGTCCCAATCGTCGGTGCTGGCGAACAGGCTGTGCACGACGCGCACGATGCAGGTGCCGCCGGCCTTCGCCTCGACCGACCACTCCGTCGCGACCGGCGGTCCACCCGCGAGCCAGGTCTTGTCCTCGGCCACGAACCGCCGCGGCGGCTGCCACTCGGTGATCTCCGCCGACGACACCATGCCGCCGCCGAAGTCGAGCGACAGCTTGCCGCCGACCTTGCCCTCGATCTGGGTCGGCACGAACCAGGCCGAGATGCCGGGTCCGCTGGCGATCGCCTGCCAGACCTGTTCGGGGGTGCCGGGGACTTCGACTTCGACCTGGACGCGGCGGCGGCCAGACGGATCCTTCTGCACGCTCATGACGACGACTCCGTCGGGTTGGGGGGACTCGGCGCTTCGCCGAGGGGACTGGGAAGGGGATGCGCCAGCACCACGACGCGGTGCGAACGCCCGCCGGGCGCCTGCTCGTCGTGGTAGCGCGCCGCGAGGTCGGCGATGGCGGCGGTGAGTTCGGTGCTGAACGCGGCGCGTTCGGCGGCGCTGCGGAATCGGATCTCGGTGTCGATCGACAACGTCGCCAACCGCTGCTCGCGGGCCAGCGCCCGGCGCATCAGCGCGCCGACCTCGCGCACCGCGCGCGCCGCCAGCGCGACCAGGTAGCTCGCCGACAGCCGATCGACCGTTCGTTCCGGCGTGACCTCGACCGGACCGAGGGTCGCCGGCGAGACCACGTAGGCACTCGCCGTGGCCACCAGCCGCCGCTCGGTCAGACCGCCCCACTTGCGCGTGCCGACCTCGCGCACGAGGTCGTGCGCCAGCAGGGCGCGCAGGTGGTAGTTCACCTTCTGGCGCGGCACCCCCAGCCGTGCCGCCAGCGCGGCGGCACTGGCCGGTTCCGCCAGTTCGGCGAGCAGCCGGCTGCGCATCGGGTCGAGCGCAACCGTGGCTGCAACAGGGTCTTCGATCACCTCGACGGCGAGCATCGGGGGCGAGGTTAACATTGACAACAATTGTTGTCAATGGGGCGACGTCGCGGCCGGGAACTCATCCTGATCGCGGGCCTGGCATGGCCAGGGCCGAGCGGCCTCAGCCGCCGGCGCCGTCGGCCGGCAGGCCGAAGTCTCGCACCTCGGCCGCGCGGCCGGCGGCCGCGAACCGCACGGTGCCCGCGCCGAGCCGCAGCAGCATGCGTTCGCCGTCGGGCACGTAGTGCATCGGCCCCTGCGGCACGCCGTGGCTGACCTCGAGCCAGCCCGCGTCCATCGCCGCCAGCAGCACGTCGAAGGGCTCGGTGCCGGGCACCCACTTCTCCGCCATCAGCAGTCCGTGGCCGGGCAGGATCGTGAACACCACCGTGCGCGGATCGCCCGGGTTGCGCAGCGCCTGCGACCGGGCGAAGGCCGCGGTGACGCCGTGCGCCTGCGCCTCGGTGGAGCACGACACCAGGTAGTGGAAGTACGGCACGTCGAGCGGCACGTACTCGACGCGCCGTGGGTCGTAGGCGACGACGCCGCGATGGCCGTGCAGCTTGCTGCGCACCACCGGCACCGCGCCCGCGACGCCGAAGGCGGGCGGCAGTTCGACATGCGGCAGCACCCGATCGATCGACTCGAACTCGACGGCCTCCGACGACGGCGGGTCGTTGCGCAGGCCCTCGACCGCGCGCACGCGCACGCCGCTGCCGTCGTCGAGCAGCCCGGTGATCACCGCCAGGTCGTCCTCGACGAGGCTGGCCTTCGCCACGGGATGCTGGCTGCCGGTGACGGTGACGACCTGCGCCCGCAGCACCGGGTCCCAGGTGCCGAAGCAGCCCTCGCTGTACTGCTGCGCCACCGCGCCGGTCAGCGCCGGGACGTCGACCAGGTCGGCGATGCGCACCATGCGGGTGAAGAACGCCCGCCCGCCGAGTTCGCGCGAGGCGCGCAGCACGGCGCGGCGCGCCGGCGCCTGCCGCCATTGCGCGCGCGGCACCGGTTCGCCCTCGGTGCGGTGGCCGGCGACCTCGCGCGTGCTCAGGTGCGTGGCGATGCGCAGCGCGAGGTCGCCGCACAGGCCCTGGTCGCAGTTCGCGTCGATGCGCGGGTAGGCGCCGGCGAGGTCGAACAGGTAGGCCGCCTCGACGGCCGTGTCGCCGACCACCATGACCACGCGCAGGCTCTTGCTCTGCGCCTGCAGCAGCCGGGCCACGCACATCATCGCGCCGCCGCGCCGGCCCTGGTCGTGCAGCACCTGCCAGGCGTTGGTCGACAGACCGGGCAGCGCGAAATCCGCCGGGTCGGGCTGCGCCTTGGCCAGCGCGGCGTCGAACCGCTGCAGCAGCTCGCGCAGCTGCGCCGGCGTGACCTGCACGAAGGTGTAGGTCGCCGGCTTGGCCTGCAGGCCATAGCGCTTGCGGCCGGTGAACAGCGGCGACTGTCGCCACGCCACCGGCTCGTGCAGGCGCGCCGTGGTCACGAACGCGTCGGTCGCGTCGTCCGGTTCGCGCGTCCACGCATGGCCGCGGGCGCGAAGGGCCTGTTCGAACGCGGCCAGCACCGCGTCGAGCAGCGGCGTCGACGGCCCGGCGATGGCGGCGAGGCGCACCGGTCGCCAGAAGGCGTGGGCGACCGCGGGACACGACGCCGGGACGGCCGGGTCGCCCGTCGGCACGCCGATCGCGTCGGTGGAGGACACGAGCGCAGGGTAAGGGCCGCAGGGGCCGGCGGGGAAGCGCCGATCGGGCGCTTCCCCGGCCTTCCCGCCCCTACCGGGTCACGGCGTGACGGTCAGCAGGTCGCCGTTCGACAGGAACAGGCGGTAGAAGTCGCCCGACAGCGCCGTGCAGCCGTAGCTGCCGATCAGCGACGGGTCGTTGTTGAAGTTCAGCGGCGACACGAAGTAGCCGGCCGCGTCGGCGAGGCCGGTGCCGAAGATGATCAGGCTGAGTGGATCGATCTCGAGCGTGCCGTAGGGCGGCAGCGAGATCGGCGGGATCAGGCCCAGCGACGCGCCGGTCACGGTGATGTCGAACGGCTTGACCGCGCGCACGACGAAGTTCGTCGAGCCGCCGATCACGATCGTCGAAGGCGACATCTCGAGCATCGGCGCGCGGTAGACCGCCATCGCGCGGATGTCCAACGTCGGCACGCCGGCGAGGTTCTTGTCGAACACCACCGCGGCTTCGCCGGGGCCGTTGAAGTTGCCATCGAAGTCGAGGTCGCGCAGGCGCGTGATGTTGTCGGCGCTGCCGTTGCCGAGCAGGAACGAGCCGTCGTCGACGCGCAGCATGTCCCACCAGGTGGCCGAGGCCGCGACCGGCTGCGCATAGGCCAGCTGCTGCTCGCCAGCATCGATGACGCCGCTGGCGTCCACGTCGAGCGCGCGCCAGATCTCCTTGACGACCGATGCGCCGCCGCCGTGGTTGGCCACGTAGAGGTGGCCGCTGAAGTCGAAGGCGAAGCCCCACCAGGCCGGAGACGTGCCGACGTACGGCGGCACCCACCACAGGGACCACTCGTTCGGATCGGATGTGTCGATGAGGCCGCTGGAGTCGGCGTCGAAAGCGCGGTAGATGCCCTTGGTGACGCTGCTGCCGGCGTCGGCCAGATAGAACGCGCCGTCGAAGCCGATCGCGAACTCGCTTGGGTTCGAGAAGCCGAGCGAGCCGCCGGAGCCGGGCACCTGCAGGAAGTAGACGGCCTCGCCGAGGTCGTTGGCGTCGCCATCGCCGTTGAGATCCTCGAGCTTGACGATGCCGTCGACACCCTGGATCGGCGAACTCTGGTTGGCGGTCAGGACCCAGACGCGGCCCATCTGGTCGGCCGCGATGCCGAACGCGGCGCCGAGCATCACGCCGCTGGCGTTGTTGGCCGAATCGAAGAAGACCACCGCCTCGCCGGGGCTGTTGCAGTCGCCGTCGTAGTTGATGTCGCGCAGCGCCAGCACGATGTCGGTGGAGCTGTCGACGACGTAGGCGGTGCCGTCCGGTGCGCAGGCGATGCCCGTCGGGTTCGACAGGCCAGCGCCGCTGTAGAACAGCAGCACTTCGCCGGGGTCGTTGTAGTCGCCGTCCTGGTTGAAGTCGGACAGGCGATGGACCACGTCGTTGGTTGTGTCGGCGACCAACAGGTCGAACGTGCGCGTGTAGGGCAGCGACGGGGCCGGGATCTGTGCCGCCGCGTGGGCGGCAAGCCCGAGGGCGGCAGCCACGGAGAGAATCTGCTTCGGGTTCATGTGCTTGGGACCTGGGTTGGTGACGGGGTCGGACACTCTAGCAGCGGTTCCCGCCGCGTGGACCCCTCGCAATCTTGGCAGGTCCGCCGTCGATCGCGTTCCGGTCCGACGATGACGGCGCACCGTCAACGCGATCGGGCCTCGCCATCGAGCCGCAGCACGCGCACGAGCCAGTCGCCGAGTCGCGGCGACAGCGTGTCGGCCCACAGCAGCAGGCGGCAGGGCCACGGAACCACCACTTCGGCGCGCCGCCGCCGCAGCGCCCCCAGCACCGCGCGCGCGACCCGCTCCGGCGCGACCTTGCGCGAGATCCACGGCACCATGAGCCCGTCCACCATCGGCGTGTCGACGCGGCCGGGGAACACGGTGCAGACGTGCACGCCGTGCGGCCGGAGATCCTGCCGCAGGGCCGCGGCATAGCACGCGAGCGCAGCCTTGGCGGCCGCGTAGGCGCCGTCGTGCGGCAGCGTCTTGCGGGCGTCGAACGAGGCCATCAGCACCAGGTGCCCGGCCTGGCGCGCCAGCAGGTGCGGCAGGGCCGCACGCACCAGGTGGAACGCGCCCCAGAAGTTGGTCGCCAGCGCCGCCTCGACGTCGGCCGTGCCGATCGACGTGGCCGGCGACCGCGCGTAGACCCCGGCGTTGGCGACGACCACGTCGAGCCGGCCGTAGCGCGCCACCGCCGCCCGCACCAGGTCCTCGACGGCCCCGGCGTCGCGCACGTCGCAGGTCGCGGCGAGCACCTCGGCGCCTTGCGCACGCAGGCCGTCGGCAACCACGTCGAGCCGGTCCCGGCCCCGTGCCGCGAGCACCACCGCGTAGCCGGCCGCGGCCAGCGCCGCGGCGATCGCGCGACCGATGCCGCTCGACGCCCCGGTGACCAGGGCGGTGGGGCGTTGCGGCGGGGCATGGCTCACGGGCGGGGCCCAGTATGCTGCGCCGCGCGATGCCGTGCGACCCAGGGCCTGTGAATGCGCAGCCGCTGTGGGTGATCGCCAACCCGCGGGCGGGGCGCGGCCGCGGCGCCCGCCGCGGCGAACGGCTAGCCGCCGCCCTCCGGGCGGCCAGGATGCCGTTCGAGCTGCGGCGCACCGACGGACCCGGCCATGCCCAAGCGCTCGCCTCGGCCGCCCCGGGCGGCGTCGTCGCCGTCGGCGGCGACGGCACGGTGCACGAAGTCCTGAACGGCCTGCGCCCCCACGGCGACCGGCTCGGCCCGTTGTCGGTGCTGGCGGCCGGCAGCGGCAACGACTTCGCCCGCAATGCCGGCTTCCCGCGCGCGGCATCGGCGCTGGTGGCGCGGCTCGGCGCCGGCACGACGCGCACCATCGACGTCGGCGTTGCGACCTACGACGACGGCCGCGCCACGCACCGGCGCCGCTTCGCCAACGACGCCGGCATCGGCTTCGAGGCCGATGTGCTCGCCGCCGCGGCCGGACTGCGCTGGCCGCGCGGCCGGCTGCTCTACGTGCTGGCGACCCTGCGCGCGCTGCGCCGCCAGCGACCGGTCGACTGCCGGGTCGACGCCGCGGCCGACGGACCGCCGCCGGCCGCCGGTCCGCTGCTGTTCGCCTCCGCGTGCAACGGCCCGCGCGTCGGCGGCGGCCTGCCGTTCGCGCCCGCGGCGCGGCTCGACGACGGCCTGCTCGATCTGCTCTGCGTGCGGTCGACCACCCCCTGGGCGACGTTCGGCCTGCTGCTGCGGCTGCTCGCCAACCGGCACCTCGCCGATGCCCGGGCGCGCATCCTGCGCTGCCCACGGGCCGTGCTGACGCCGGCAGATCCGCTGCCCCTGGCGATGGACGGCGAACGCATCGCCGACGCGGTCACCCGCCTGGAGGTCGGCATCGCGCCCGAGCGCCTGCTGCTGGCGATCTGAGCCCGCGCCGGCGTCGCCGTGCGGCGGCTGTGCTACTGTGTCGGCCCTGATGGACCAGCGGATCGAACGCGCTCGCGACATCGTCGAACGCGAGGCCGCGGCCGTGCGGCAGGTGGCGGAGCGCATCGGCGCGGACTTCGTGCGCGTGCTCGACCAGATCCTCGGCCTGCGCGGCCGGGTGGTCACCGCCGGCATGGGCAAGGCCGGCTTCATCGCCCAGAAGGTGTCGGCGACGCTGGCGTCGACCGGCACGCCGTCGATCTTCCTGCACCCGGCCGAAGCGATCCACGGCGACCTCGGCCGCGTCGAACCCGGCGACCTGCTGCTGGCGTTCTCGAAGTCGGGCGAGACCCAGGAACTGCTGGTGATGCTGCCGCACGTCAAGGCGGTCGGCGTGCCGCTGGTCGCGGTCACGCAGTCCGCTGACTCCACGCTCGGCCGCCACAGCGACATCGTGCTCGAGCTGGGCCGCATCGACGAGGCCGGGCCGTTCGGCCTGGCACCGAGCGCGTCGACGACGGCGATGCTGGCGCTCGGCGACGCGCTGGCGCTGGTCGTGCAGGATGGGCGCCGCTTCGGCCCCGACGAGTTCGCGCGGTTCCATCCCGGCGGCGACCTCGGCCGGCGGCTGATGAAGGTCGGCGAGCTGATGCGCACCGGCGACCGCAACCCGCAGGTGCGCAGCGGCGCCACCGTGCTCGAGGCGATCGAGGTGATGACCCGCACGCCAGGACGACCCGGAGCGACCAGCGTCGTCGACGACCAGGGCCGTCTGCTGGGCTTCTTCACCGACGGCGACCTGCGGCGGCTGATCGAACGCGGCCTCGAGAACCCGCGCCAGACCCGCATCGACGCGGCGATGACGCGGAACCCGCGCTCGATCGTGCCCGACACCTTCGCGCTGGAGGCGCTGGCGCTGCTGCACCAGTTCCGCGTCGACCAGTTGCCCGTGGTCGACGGCCACGGTCGCCTGCTGGGCCTGCTCGACGTGCAGGACCTGCTCGACCTGAAGATCGCATGACACTGCCCCCGCCAGCGCCCGGCCGCACCTGCCCCGACCGCAGCGTGCTGGCGGCGATCGAGTTCCTGCTGCTCGACGTCGACGGCGTGCTGACCGATGGCCGGGTGCACTTCCACCCGGACGGCCGCGAGCACAAGGCGTTCCACGTGCACGACGCCGCCGGCCTGGTCTACTGGCACCGGCGCGGCGGCCGGTCGGGCTTCCTGTCCGGCCGCGGCGGCGACGTCGTCGAGCGGCGCGCACGCGAGCTGGGCGTGCACGAGGTGATGCTGCGCCGCGTCGACAAGGGCACTGCGTTCGCCGAACTGCTGCAGCGGCAGGGTCTCGACCCGGCCAGGGTCGCCTACGTCGGCGACGACCTGCTCGACCTGCCGGTGCTGCGCGCGGTCGGCTTCGCGGCGACGGTGCCGGAGGCCAGGCCCGAGGTGGCGGCGGCGGCGCACTTCGTCGCCCGGCGACCGGCCGGCTTCGGCGCCGTGCGCGACGTGATCGAGGCGCTGCTGCAGGCGCGCGGCGTCTGGGACGAGATCGTGCGCGCGGAGGGTCGTGCGTGAAGCGCGTGCTCCTGTTCCTGCTGCTGCTGGCGATCGGCGCCGGCGGGCTGTGGCTGGCCATCGGCGGCGAGAGCCCGCTCGGCCGGCGCGCCGAGTCGTCGGCGCCGCCGGCACCGCGCCCGCGCGGCGCCGGCGGCCTGCCGCTGCAGCAGGGCAAGATCGGCGTGTCGGTGTCGCAGACCGGTCCGCTGTCGTTCCCGCAGTACCGCACCGTGCCGCTGCCCGACGGCACCGCGCGCCACGAGCGCGTGTTCCTGCTCGAAGCCGAGGACAGCGCGCCGCTCGACGAGTCGCGGCAGCAACTCGACCGGGTCACGGTGCTGCTCTACGAGCAGGACCGCCCGACGGGGCGATTGACCGCGCAGCGCGCCTTCCTCGAACTGAACCGCGATGCCGCCGGCCGGCCGTCGCTGCGCGAGGACAAGGACATCGACCTGCGCGAGGCGGTGTTCGAGACGCTGCCCGGCGCGCAGCTCGAGGGGCTGCGGCTCGAACTCGGCGAAGCGCGCATCCGGATCGGCGAGGACGAACTGCTCCTGCGCACGCCCAACGACGACGACCCGGTGCGGCTCGTGCTGACCGGCGAACGCAGCGGCACGCTGCGCGGTCGGGGACTCGAGGCCCGGCTGCCGCGCAACCGCGCCAGCGCCCGCCGCCTGGCCGAGGTCGCGATCCTGCACGCGCCGGTGCTGGAGACCGAGGGCGTCGTCGTCCGGGCCGACGGCCGCCTCGACTACCGCGAGGAGCTCGACCGCGGCGAGGCCACCGTCACGCTCGCCCATGGCGTGCAGCTCGACCTCACGCGCGGCGCGCGGTTCCAGGGACTCGGCGCCGCCCCGCCGCGGGACGGTGACGGGGCGACGGCACGCATCCGCGGCGAGCACTTCACCGGCTGGATGCAACGACGAGGCAGCAGCCGCAACCCCGGCGAGAAGAAGGACGACGGCGCGCGGCAGGAATCCGGCTGGCAGCGGCTCCTGCTGACCGGCGCGCCGGCTTCGGTCGAGTTCGACGACGGCCGCCTGCTGGCGCCGCGAGTGCGCGTCGAGCCCGGCTCCCTCGGCGATCCCTGGCTGCTCACGGCCCATGGTGGCGAATCGCGGCTCGAACAGACGCACATCCGCCCCGGCAGCAGACAGACCGACCGCGTGACCGGCGGTTCCCCCGATCGCATCCACCTGGTACACGTCGGCGGCGGCACGGGTGCCATGCACCGCGCGCTCGGCTTCCCGCAGTGGACGCTGCGGCCGCTCACCGACCTGCGCGTGGTCGTGTTCGAGGGCGATTCCCGCCTCGAGAGCGGCGCCCGCACGCTGCACGCGAGCCGTGGCCTGCACGTCTTCCACCGCGACCGTTCGCCGACGGTGATCGCCCGCGGCTTCGGCCAGGTGCACATCGAGCAGCGGGCGACGACGCCGGGCGAACAGGACCTGGTCGCCATCGGCGACGACGGTTTCGAGCTGCGGGCCACCGAGACCGCGCAGCAGCTGCGCCTCGGCCCGGCCGCGGCGGCGGACGCCGCCGATCCCGAGGCGCCGTGGCGACGCCACCGCTACCAGTTGCAGCACGGCGCCACCACCGTGAACGGCCTTGGCAGCTGCCAGCTGGAACGCGACGGCCAGCGCACGCAGCTCTGGCTGCTCGCGCCCGGCGCCGAGATCGCCGGCCGCCTCGCCGACCAGCGCCTCGAACTCGACCAGGTGCACCGCCTCGAGGCGGTGCTCGAGGGCGAGGAACTGCGGGCGCTGACCGCCGACGGCCTGCCGGCGCGCCTGCGCCGCGACGGCCGCGGCGACACGCTGGCGGCGGCGGCGCCGCGGCTGCTGCAGATCGGGCCGCGCTCGCTGCAGCTGCAGCGGGTCCCGGCCGACGGCGGTGACGGCGCCTGGGCCGTGCTCGCCGAGGTCGACTCGCTGCCGGTGCTGCGGCGCACGCAGACGGCCGCCGGCCGGGCGACGACGACGATCCTGCGCGGACCCCGCATCGACGTGCACCATCTCGGCGGCCGCGACGTGCTCGTCGACGCCGCCGCCGAGCACGATCTGCTGCCGGTGCTCGAAGCCGAGCTGGCGACGCCGACCGGCGGCGAACCGACCCGGGCCCACGCCCTGGCCCGGCGGGTGCGCCTGCTGCCGTTCGCGATCTCGCGCGAGGCGCAGCAGCTGCACGCCGGTGGATCGGCCGGCGTCCTGGCGACGGTTGCGTTCGCAGCCGCCGGCGCGCCGTGGCTGATCGTCGACGACGTGCGCCAGTTCCACCTGGACGATCCGCGGCACGGCGTGGTCGAGGGCACCGGCGCCCGGCTCTACCTGTCGCAGGGGGCGCAGGCGGGGTTGTTCGTCGGCGACCCGGACCTTGGCGCGCCCGCCGAGGTCCGCCACCGGCACGGCGCCCGCGACCTGGTCGCCACCGGCGCCCGCGTGCGGCTCGTCCGGGAGAAGGACAAGGAGCTGCGGTTGCAGGCGCTGCGCACGTTCGCCGACCGGCCGGTCTTCCTGCTGCCGACCGTCACGTTGCACCAGACCGGGTCGACGGCTCTGCTGTCGCACGTGCGCGCACTGAGCTCGGGCAACATCGACGTGCTGCCGGACAAGGTCCTGTTCGGCGGCCCCGTCACCGCCCAGGGACTGCGGCCCGACGGCGATCTCGATCCCGAGGGCATCCACCTCGACGCCCGCGAACTGCGGCTGCTGCGCGACGTGCGCACCGGCGAGGTCGTGCAGGCCAACGGCAAGGACGTGCGCATCGACTGGACCCGCCTGCAGGCGCAGGGCGCCGAGGTCGACTTCGACGTGCGCCGCAACCGCTGCGTCGTGCGCGATCCCGCCGACGCCATCGTCGACCTGCCCGGCGGTCGCCGGGTCACCGCCCCGCGCATCGACCTGAACTACGAGACGATGGCCGTCAGCTACCGCAACGGCCGCATGGTGCAGACCGCGAACGCCGGGGCCGACCGGCGGTGAGAGGCGGCGCGCCGAGCCTGGGAGCGCGCCACGCCAGGAGCCGCGGCGGGCTGCAACTCGCGGCCGCCCTGTTGGCGGCCACCGGCGCCGCGGCGCAGGAGCCAGGGCCAGGGCCAGGGCCGGGGATCCAGGGCGCGAGCGACGGCAGCTACACCTTCGACGCGGCCTACAGCGACTCGCGGGAGCAGGACGACCAGCGCGAGATCCGCCTGACCGGCGGCTTCCGCTTCCTGGCGCCGGCGCTGCGGCTCGACGTGCGCGGCGCCAGCGCCGTGCTGCTGGCCGACCGCGAGGGCGCCCGCGCGCTGCTGCAATCCGGCTCGCGCGGCCTGCCGCGGCGCGGCATCGACCAGCCGCCGCCGCGCCGGCAGCTGTCGCCCGAGCTGGTGCGGGAGCGGCTCGATCGCACGCTGCGCAGCGTGGGCCGGGCGCCGCAGGCGATGCCGGCGGCCGCCGACGAGCGCCAGGTCGACCTGCTGCGCTTCCTCTACTTCGAGGGCGGCGTCACCGTCGTGCGCGACGGCATCGAGGTGCTGCGCTGCGATCGCATGTGGGTGTCGCCGCTCGACGACCGCATCGTGGTCGAGAACGCCGAGCTGCGCTACCTCACCCCGGGCAAGGAACGCAGCCTGCTGGTCGTGCGCGGCCAACGCCTCGTCAAGCAGGGACCGCGCTGGACGGGCCGCGATCTCGCGCTCACCACCTGCACCGCGGCCGAGCCGCACTTCGCGCTCGCCGTCGGCGAAGCGGAGATCATCGAACGCGAGGGCGAGTTCGAGGTCGTCGTGCGCGACCAGCGGCTGCAGGTCGGCGGCGCCAGCGTGCTGCCGCTGCCCGACACGCGCATCCTCACCGGCAGCCAGAGCGAGTTCCCGATCAAGCGGCTGGGCGCCGGTTACTCGCAGCGGCTCGGCGAGCAGGCCGACGTCGTGTTCGGCCTGCCCTACAACCGCACGGGCGGCGCCGTGCACCAGTGGCTCACCGGCCGCCCGGCCGAGGAGTTCCGCGGCGAATGGGAACTCGGCGTCGGCTGGATCGGCGAACGCGGCGCGCCGCTCGAGGGCGGCCTCACCTACCGGGCCGAAGGCGTCTACGAGGGCCGTGTGCGCGGCTTCTGGCTCGACGACAGCGGCGACGACATCCGCGAGATCCGGACCAACTTCGACGGCAGCCCGATCGACGCCGCGAGCCGCGGCCTGGTGACGACCGAGAACCGCATCCATCTCGGGCCGTCGACGCACCTCGACCTGGTCGGGTTCGCGGCCAGCGATCCGGCCGTCTACTCGGAGTTCTTCCAGGGGCAGTACCGGTCGGCCGAGGTGCCGGAGACGAGCGCCTACCTGCACCATGCCGACGGCAATCGACTGCTGACCGTCGGCGGCCGCTGGAACCTCGACGCGTTCTCCTACGCCGACAACCGGGCGCTGGCGCCCAGGTTCATCGAGGAGCTGCCGGTCCTGACCTACCAGCTGCTGGCGCAGCCGATCGGCGAGACGCCGTGGCGCACGCCGATCGTCGTCGACCTGCAGACCGAGATCGGCCAGCGGCGCAGCGACTACGACGACCTCGCCGGCGTGCGCACGGCCGATCGCACGCTGCGCCTCGACCAGACCGCCGAGCTGTCGCTGCCCTTCCACGTCGGCGCCGTGAACGTGCGCCCGTTCGCCTCCGGTCGCGGCACCTGGTATGACAACGCCGTCGACGGCGACAGCGAAGGCCGGATCGCGTTCGAGGGCGGCGTGCAGCTCGGCACGCGGCTGTCGCGCACGTGGTCCTGGCTCGACGAGAACGGCAGCCAGTCGGTGCGCCACGTGATCGCGCCGAAGGTCTCCTACCGCAACCGGTTCCACGTCGACGACGACCCGAGCCGGTTCTTCGCCTTCGACGGCGTCGACCAGCTCACCGAGCGCGAGCTGGTGCGCGTCGAGCTGCGCAACCTGGTGCAACGGTCGGCGGCGGAGGGCGACACGACGACGCGCGACTTCGTGTTCCTCGACCTGGCGCAGGACTTCTGGCCCAACTCCGACCGCGACAACGGCGGGCAGACCCTGGGTCTGCTCTACTACGACCTGCTGATCCGGCCGAACTTCCGCTGGCTGCCGCTGCGCACGTTCGCCTTCGCGCTCTACGGCGACTACGACTGGCGCAACGGCATGCGCACCCTCGACACCGAGGTGCGGTTCGGCCCGATCGCCGGCATCACCTGGACGGCCGACTACCGCGAGGATCAGGTCGCCGAGGGCGCCCTGGGGCTGACGGCGCGCAGCCGCCTGCTCGACCGCTGGAACCTGGTCGCCGGCTGCCAGCGCGATCTGCAGCGCGACGAGTGGCTCAACTACACCTTCGGACTGCAGCGCGACGACCACGACTGGTCGATCGCGCTGTCGGCGGTCTACAACCCGTTCTCCGAGGAGACCACGTTCCGGCTCGAGTTCCTGCCGCGCTTCGGCGGCTTCAACCGCGGGCGCTTCGAGCGTTTCGGCGCCGAGCCGCTGCAGCCCGAGAGCCTGGCGACGTCGTTCTGATCCGGCCCCCGACCGGCGATCCGGGACCGGCGGACTTCAGAAGGTCCAGCCGACGCCGACCAGGACGCGGTTGTCGGCGCGCTCACGGCCGGGTGCCGGCGTGTTGTCGTAGTCGAGGATCCACGACACCGAGGCCACCATGCTCTCGGTCAGCGATGTCGCCAGTTCGGTCACCGCCTGCAGGTAGATGTCGTCCGAGCGCTCGAGCGACGGGTAGGCCTCGACGCGATGCACGAGCTTGGTGTCGCTGGTGAACTGGTGCTCGAGCCGGTAGGCGACGCGTGCCGACAGGTAGTCGACCGAAGGGGCCGCCGAGCGGTAGTTCTCGTTCAGGTAGGCGAGGCCGACTTCGAGCAGGAACAGCGTCGTCTCGTCGTCGATCACCGTGTAGCCGAGGCCGAGGCCGCTGGTGAACCGCAGCTGCAGGTCGGCGAGCGTGTCGCCGAGCGCCCGGGCGTTCGCGGTCACGTACCAGCGTTCGCCGAGGTAGTAGTCGTACTTGATGCCGCCGCCGACACGCCGCTGGTTGAGGCGCCAGTCGCGGAAGGTCGCCGAGGTCGGGTCGCCGTCCTTGTCCTCGCTGTAGTCCCAGGAGGCATCGATCGTGATGCGATCGATCTCGCTGCGGCGCGAGGCGTCGAACAGCAGGCCCGCGGCCCGGCGGTCGGTGTTGCCGTTGGCGAACACGCCGGTGATCCTCAGCGAGCCACCCCACTGCGGCTCCTGCTTCTCGGGCGGATTGATCATGCCGAGGTTGGCGACCGCCAGCGACGTGGTGTCGCCCTCGAGCCGCAGGTTGCCGCCCTCGATGCCGAGGATGCGGCGGTTCAGCAGGTCGCCGCCGGCGGTCCGCAGGCGGACCATCGCCTGCGTCGTCATGTCGGCGACGTCGGCCATCGGTACGACGACGTCGCCGAGGACCGGGGAGTTGATCGTGACCTTGCCGTCGGCCATCGCCTTGATGGTGCCGGTCAGGACATCGCCGTTGGTCAGCGTCAGGCGGTCCTGGGCCATGGCTGCCGAGGCGGCAAAGGCCAGCGCCGCGACGAGTTGCAGTGTTCGCATGGTGGGTTCGGGGAGTGAGACGGCGCGCAGTATGCGGAGCCCGGCCCCACGGGTGCCAGAGCAAAATGGGGCCATGGCGCCCGGCGGGCGCTAGCCTCGCGGCATGGACGACGATGCCGTTGCCGTCCCGAGGACGGCGCCGCGGAGCTTCGGCGAGTGGTTGCGGGCGATGCCGCGCTGGAAGCAGGCGGCGCTCGCCGTCTCGGTGGCGATGGTCGCCGTCGGCGCCGTCTGGAGCCTGTCCCAGGGCGGCACACCCGGCCACGGAACCACCGCCGGCGGCCAGACCGGCCTCTCGGCGCAGCTGCAGCCCTCGGGCCCTGGCGGCGGCGTGCCGCCTGTCGAGCCGGCGCCGGAACCGGCGGCGAAGGGCGTGTTCCGGCTCGGCTTCAGCTTCCTCGCCGGGTTCTGCCTCGGCAGCTTCGTGCGCGCGGCGCTGCGCCTCGTCGCGATCGCCGTCGGCTTCTGGCTCGCCGCGACCGTGGTGCTCGCCTACTACGGTCTCGTCGTCGTCGATTGGCAGGCGATCGAAGGCGTCTGGGATCGCTTCGCCGGCAACGTCGAGCGCGAATGGGGCAACCTGCAGACCTTCCTGACCGGCAGCCTGCCGGCCGCCGGCCTCGCGGTCGCGGGCCTCGCCGTCGGGCTGAAGCGGCACTGACCAGAGGGCCATGGCGCGCACACGGCTCTCGACCGAGGTCTGGGTGCTCGCCGGCACGGTGGCGGGCTACCTCCTCGCCGTCGCGCTCCTCCTCGCCGCGCTGTGGGCGTTCGCCGATTGGATTCCCTGGCCGGCCCCACCGGGCTGAAGGCCGGCCCCGCTACAGGCTGTCGAGGTACTTGCCCGGCTCGTAGTTGCCGAGGTCCAGGATCTTCGTGCAGATGCGGTCGAGGAAGTAGCGGTCGTGCGACACCACGACGACGCAGCCGGGGAACTCGGCGATCGCCTCCTCGAGCACACGCAGGGTGTCGAGGTCGAGGTCGTTGGTCGGCTCGTCGAGCAGGATCACGTTGCCGCCGCGGCGCAGCATCTTCGCCAGCTGCACGCGGTTGCGCTGGCCGCCCGACAGGGAGCCGACGAGCTGCTGCTGGTCGGAGCCGGTGAAGTTGAACTTCGCGACGTAGCTGCGGCTGTTGACCTCGTGCTTGCCGAGCTTGATCAGGTCCTGGCCGTCGCTGATCTCCTGCCAGACGGTCTTCGCCGGATCGAGCGTCTCGCGCTCCTGGTCGACGTGGCAGAGCTCGACGGTCTGGCCGACCACGACCCTGCCTTGCTGTGGCTTCAGCCGGCCGGTGATCATCTTCAGGCACGTGGTCTTGCCGGTGCCGTTCGGGCCGACGATGCCGAGGATGTCGCCGGGCTGGATCTCGAACGACACGTTCTCGAGCACGTTGTGCTCGCCGTCGTAGGAGAAGGTGACCTTCTCGAACCGGACCACGGTGTCGCCGAGGCGCTTGCCCGCCGGGATGTGCAGCTCGACGGTGTCGTCGCGCTCCTCGACCTCGGTCTCGAGCATCTTGTCGTAGTTCTTCAGGCGCGCCTTGTTCTTGGTCGTGCGCGCCTTCGGGTTCATCCGGATCCACTCCAGCTCGCGGTCGAGGAACTTCGATCGCCGCTGCTCCTGCACTTCCTGCACCTGCATGCGCTTGCTGCGCTGGATCAGGTACTCGGAGTAGTTGCCCTGGTAGGGGATCGCCTTGCCGTGCCAGATCTCCAGCATCCAGCCGACGACGTTGTCGAGGAAGAAGCGGTCGTGCGTGATCACGACGACGGTGCCCTTGTAGTCGCGCAGGGTCTCCTCGAGCCAGCGCACGGTCTCGACGTCGAGGTGGTTGGTCGGCTCGTCGAGCAGCAGCAGGTCGGGGTGCTCGAGCAGCGTGCGGCACAGGGCCACGCGACGCCGTTCGCCGCCCGAGCAGGCGCTGACCATCTTGTCGCCGGGCGGCAGGTGCAGCTTGGTCATCGCCGTCTCGACGTGGCGGTCGATCTCCCAGGCGTCCTTGGCCTCGATCTCGTGCTGCAGGCGCTCGAGGTCGGCCATGACCTTGTCCATCTCCTTCGGCGGCAGGTCCTCGGCGAGCTTCATGCTCAGCTCCTCGTGCTGGCGCAGCAGCATGCGGATCGGAGCCACGGCCTGCTCGACGTTGCCGCGGACCGTCAGGTCCTCGAGCAGCTTCGGTTCCTGCGGCACGTAGCCGACGGTGCGCCCCTCCGCGAGCCGGGCGGTGCCGTCGAACTCCTTGTCCTGGCCGGCCATGATGCGCAGCAGGGTCGACTTGCCGGCGCCGTTCTGGCCGATCACGCCGATCTTGGCGTTCTCGAGGAACACCAGGCTGATGTCCTTCAGCACCGGCTTCTTGCCCTGGTAGCTCTTGGTGAGCCGTTCGACGGCGAAGATGGGCTTGTCGCTCATGGGGGGCGAAGAGGGTAAGGACCCGGTCGCGCGGGGTCCAGTGCGCCAGCGCCATCGCCGGGGCAGGCCGTCGCGTATGCTGGGCAGCGCGTGCTCGCGTTCCTCCCCTCCCTGGGCTGGCAGGAGATGTTCCTGCTGCTCGTCATCGGGCTCCTGCTCTACGGCCGGAACCTGCCCGATGCCGGCCGGAAGCTCGGCCGCGTCGTGGCACAGTTGAAGCGCAGCTTCGACGAGTTCAAGCGCCAGATCGACGCCGACGCCGACTTGCGCGAGGTGAAGCAGACGGTGCGGGAGACCGCCGACGACCTGCGCCGCGCCGGCGAGGTGCCGCGTGCGATCGCGAACCCGGTGAGCGCCGCGAAGGCGCTGGCGCGTGAGGCGATGCTGGCGCCGCCGCCGGACGCCATCACGGCCGACGCCGCGCCGAGCGAACCGGCGTCGCAGCCGCCGGAGGAACCCCGTGGCTGAGCCGCTGCTGGCGATCGTGCGCGTCGCCCGCACACCGGACCAGGCACAGATGTTCGCCGCGCTGCTGCGTGGTGCCGGCATCCCCGCCCACGTCGACTTCGAAGGGCTGGCCGACGAGTTCGTGACGACCCAGCGACTGATGAACCTCAGTGGTGTGCGGGTGCTGGTGCCGACCGCCAGTCTCGAGCACGCGCGGGAGGTGCTCGGCGACGTCGACATCGACCCGGTGGAACTCGAACGGCAGGCCCTGGCAGCCGGGGATCCGGAACCCGCGCCGTCGGACGACGGCGATTAGCGCACGCTGCCGCCTCGCGTCACTTCTTCGGCGGCGACGGCGGCGCCTTCTTCTTCATCGTCTCCTGGATGGCCTGGTCGCCGGCATCGAAGATGCTCATCCAGTCGCCGCCCTTCTTGTCACCGCCCTGCGCGCGCTTCTTGGCGCCTTCTTCGCGGCGCAGCCGATCCTGCTCGACCCACTGCGGGTAGTCCTTGAACAGGTCCGTCAGCACCTTCTTGTTCTCGGACACCAGCCCGACGTAGGGGAACACGTCGCACTTGTGGTCCTTCTGGATCCGCGCGATGTCGTCGAACGCCAGCATCACCGGCATCACGACGCAGACGATGTCGTCGAACACGTCGAGCGGCACCAGCGTGTGCTGGAACAGGACTTCCTTCGGCAAGCGTGACTTCGCGGCGTCGCTGATCTGGTAGTTGCCGGCCATCAGGAACGGCAGGCTGAAGTTCTCGGTGACGATCTTCGCCAGGTCCCATTCCGTGATGTGGCCGCCGCCGACCAGGACCTGCACGAACGGTTCGCCGTGCCGGTCCTGCGCGTACAGCGCATCGGTGATGACCTCGGACGCGACGGCCGCCCGCTCACTGAGGATCTCGGCGAGCCGGACCGAGGTGATCTTCTCGATGCCCTTCACGGTGGTCGTGCATCGGCAGCCGGCGGGTCCTGCCTTGAGCACGGAGCCGGCCATGCGGCGGCACGTTGCGGGCGTCGGGGCGGCTCAGGCGTAGGCGACGAAGGTCAGCACCGCGTGCACGGCCAGGACCATGACCATGCCGGCGACGATCGCCGTGTTGACCGCGGCGCCGACGTCGGCGCCGGAGCGCTTCGGGCCGGTGCCGAGGTGGTAGCAGGCCAGCGCCACCAGGTAGCCGGACAGCGAGGCCTTGGCCAGCACCACCAGCACGTCGCCGGCATCGACCGCCTCGAACCACGACACCGCCCAGCCCACGGTCGAGAATCCCGCCACCAGCCGCGCAGCCAGGGCCGCGGCCAGGGAGGCCGCGACGACGCCTGCCAGCGTCACCAGCGGCATCGCCAGCACCATGCCCCAGACCAGCGGTGTCAACAGGTGGTCCGCGGGTCGCATGCCCATCGTGCGCAGGGCCGCGACCTGGCCGGTGCGCTGCATCGTGCCGAGCCGAGCCGCGGCACCGGCCGCGATCCGGGCGGTGAAGAAGAAGCCGCTGAGCATCGGCACCAGCACCGCCGTCGCCACCTTGCCGGTGCCGGTGAGCAGCGCCGTCTCGAAGCCGCCCTGGATCGGGTTGTTGCGCAGCGCGAAGAACGTCGCCAGTCCGCCGACGACGGCGCCGGCGGCGGCGACGAACGGCGCCGGCTCGGTGGCGAAGCGCAGCGCGGTGCGGCCGACTTCGCCCAACTCGACCGGTGGCAGGCGGCGTACCGACTCGACCGCCGTCTCGGCGATCGCCGCGGCCTGCAGCGCCAGGTGGCGCAGACCGCTGATCGACTGGGCGGCGGTGGGCGGCGGGTGGCCGGCGCGCGCCCCGGACATCGCCGCGGCGGCACGATCCCGGGCCGCCTCGAGCCGCAACGTCTTGGCCGCCGGATCGAGCACCAGGACGCCATCTGCCACGCCTTCGAACGCCGCGAGGTCGTGGGTGACGACCAGGGTCGTCCTTTCGGGGTCGAGGTCGTGCGCCTCGCGCAACAGGTGGGCGAGCGCGCGCGCCGCGGCGGCATCGAGTCCGGCGGTCGGCTCGTCGCACAGCAGCAGCCGTGGCCGCAGGGCGAGCGCCCGGGCAACCGCCAGGCGCTTGCGCATGCCGCCCGACAACTGCGCCGTACGGTCAGGCGGTGTGTCGAGGCCGGCCTGGGCCAGCAGCCCGGGTGCCAGCCGGCGGGAACGGCCCGCGGCCCGCAGGGCCAGCTCCACGTTCGCGCGCGGGCTGAGTTCGTCGAACAGACCCTCGTCCTGCAGGATCGCGACGACTCCTTCGGCACCGGTCTCCCGACGACGGCGCCATGGTTGGCCGAGCACCCGCAGGTCGCCGCGCACCACGGGCGCCCGTTCGCGGACTTCGACGAGACCCGCCAGCAGCCGCAACAGCGAGGACTTGCCGCCGCCGCTCGGGCCTATGAGCAGGTAGAAGCCGCGGGCGTCGACCTCGAGGTCGACGCCCGTCAGCAGGTCGCCGCCCTGCGGATGCGCGAGGCCGAAGGCGCGGAACTCGAGGGCGGCCGGCATCGAGGACTCAGCGCGGCCGCAGGTCGGCCGGCAACCGCTGGAGCGGGACGATCGAGGCCACGTCCTCGAGCGCGCGCCGGCGACCGACGACGCCGATCACCTTGTCGCCGGCCACCGTGGCTCCGCCCAGACGGTCGCCCGTGGCCGCCGCTCCCTCCCACGCCGAAGGCGCCACCGGACCCCCATCGGCGCCCGCGCAGCGCACCGCCACCTCGGCCCCCGCGGACGGTGCGTCGTCGAAGCACAGGCGACCAGCCTCCGTGCCGCGCAGGTCGGGCGGCGCGTCCTCGAGCAGGAGCAGCGCGAGGTCCTGGCCTTCGCCGTCGACCCAGACCCGGCCGGCCCGCAGCACGGTGCCGTCGGGCAGCATCACCTTGGTCTGTTCGTCGGTCACCGTCGGCAGCGTGCCGAACAGGTCGCGTTCGGTGAACGCGCCGTCGACGAGGCTCCTGGCCGTGACGACCACGGCGCGCCCGGCGCGATCGACGAACAGCGTGCCGGTGCCCTGCCGGTGGATCGGATCGTCGGGGCTCCAGGTGTCGCGCTCGATCGCCGAGTAGGTGATGCGCACCAGCACCAGGCCGTCGCCCCCGGGCGCCGCCGCCGGGGCCGGGGCGGCCCGGCGCATCGCCTCGGCCGGCACGCCCGCGGCTTCCCGGGCCGGACGGCTCGGCTGGGCGGCGATGCGGTGGCCATCCTGGACGGGTACGCCGTCGCCTGGCTCGCCGTAGTAGGCGACGTACGGCGACAGCAAGGCGTTGGCGTCCGTCAGCGTGAAGCCGGAGAACAAGGCCCCCGACAGCTGCGGTCGCGCGACCCAGAACTGGCAACGATCGGTGACCGTCTGGCGATGGCGGCGCGCGATGCGCAGCGCCACCTCGACGTGCGACCCATCGGCGGCCAGGACGACGCTGCGCACGTCGCCGACCTGCATGCCGCGGAACACCACCGGCGACCCCGGCCGCAGGCCGTGGTTCTCGGGCACCAGCACCACCATGCGCAGGTCGCCGGGTTCGAGTTCGTCCAGTGGCTCGCTTCCCGCCGGCGGCCGCTCGCGGCCAGCCACCTGGCTGCCCGCGGCGAGCCGCGAACCGCGCTCGGCCGGGGTCTCGAAGGCGACGTAGGCATCGCGCACCAGGGTGTCGAGCCCGGACGTGCTGCCGGTGAGCCCGCCGAAGCGCGGCGTGACGATCCAGAACGCGCTGCCGACGCAGGCCTGGGCGGCTCCCTCGACGTCCAGCAGCAGGCTCGCCGTCGCCTTCAGGCCGTCGGCCGTGACTGCCACCGAACGCACCGTGCCGACCCGCACCCCCCGGTAGCGAACGTCGGCTCCGGCGCGCAGGCCGCGCGCATCGCGGAACTCGACCTGCAGCGGCAGTCCGGGCCGATCGTCGAGGTTGCGCAGCAGGTGCACGAACCAGGCGGCGCCGAGCACGGCGCCGGCGAGGACCAGGGTGCCCAGGAGGTAGCGCAAGCTGTGCATGCGGGCGATCGTGGCCGGAGCGGCAGGGTCTCCGTCGCGCCGCCGCCTCCGGCGCTCAGATGTCGATGTTGGTGGCCTCGAGGGCGTGCTTCTCGATGAACTCCCGGCGCGGCTCCACCTCGGTGCCCATCAGCACGGTGAAGATCCGATCGGCTTCGACGAGGTCGCTGACGGTGACGCGGCGCAGGGTGCGGCGGGCCGGGTCCATCGTCGACTCGAACAGCTGCGACGCCTTCATCTCGCCGAGGCCCTTGTAGCGCTGGATCACCAGCTCCTTCTCGCACGACTTCTCGATCGTGGCGATCGCGGCGAACAGGTTGTCGGCGGCCAGGCCCTGGCCCTCGGCGGCCTGGCCGTCCATCTCGATGCGCCACGTACCCGGTGCGTCGGCCTGTGGCCAGTCGACCGGCAGTCCGAGCGCGTCGATCTGCCGCATCAGCGTCTTGACCTCGTGGGCCAGGTGCAGCACGTAGACCTCGACGTCGGCTTCCTCGCGGCGACACGGCGAGTCCGGGCCCTCGTAGACGACCAGCGCGCGGGCCTTCTCGCGCGCCAGGCGTTCGAGTTCGGCGGCGAGCTGGGCCTCGGTGTCGACGAAGCGGCCCTTGCCGCCCAGCACCAGGTAGTTCGCCGGCGTATCGCGGTCGGGCACCGTCGCCGCGGCGAGGTAGGCGGCGAACGGGACGGCGCCGTCGGCCGGCATGCGCCGTTCGAGGTCGCGCAGGTGCGACACGGTGTCCATCAGCAGGCGCAGTTCGCGGCCCTGCCACTGCTTGCCACCCGCATGCACGAGGCGCGTCGTGCCGAGACCCAGTTCGGCCAGTATCGCCAGCTTGTCCTCCTCGGTGACCGCAAAGCGCTCGGTCTTGCCCTTGCGGATCCCGTAGAGCGGCGGTTGGGCCACGTAGACGTGCCCGCGCGCGACCAGCTCCGGCATCTTGCGGTAGAACAAGGTCAGCAGCAGCGTGCGGATGTGCGAGCCGTCGACGTCGGCGTCGGTCATCACGATGATCTTGCCGTAGCGCAGCCGGTCGGGTTCGAACTCCTCGGTCAGGAAGCCGGTGCCGATGGCGCTGACGATCGTCTGGATCTCCTCGTGGTCCAGGATCGAGTCGGCCGAGGCCTTCTCGACGTTCAGGATCTTGCCGCGCAGCGGCAGGATCGCCTGGTGGCTCATCCGGCCCTGCTTCGCCGTGCCGCCGGCGGAGTCGCCCTCGACGAGGAACAGCTCGGCTTCGTCGCGCGGCGTGCCCTTCTGGCAGTCGGCGAGTTTGGCCGGCAGGCCGCCGCCCTCGAGCGCCGACTTGCGCCGCACCAGGTCGCGCGCCTTGCGCGCCGCTTCGCGGGCGCGCAACGCATCGAGCGCCTTGCCGTAGACCGACTTCGCGGTGCCCGGGTTCTCCTCGAAGTAGGTGCGGATGCCGTCGCCGACGACGGTCTCGACCACCGACTGCACCTCGCGGTTGCCGAGCTTGATCTTCGTCTGGCTCTCGAACTGCGGGTCCGGAACCTTGACCGAGATCACCGCGGCGAGCCCCTCCTTGAAGTCCTCGCCGGTCGGCACCGGATCCTTCTCCTTCAGCACCTTCTCCTGCCGGGCCCAGTTGTTGAGCGCGCGGGTCAGCGCCGTGCGGAAGCCGACCAGGTGCGTGCCGCCCTCGATCGTGTTGATGTTGTTGACGAACGAGAACACGTTCTCGTGGTACGAATCGCTGTACTGCAGCGCGATCTCGACCCCGTAGACCTTGTCGGGATCCTCGGCCGAGGGCACCTCGCGCCGGATGTAGATCACTTCCTTGTGCAGCGCGTTCTTGCCTCGGTTGAGGTCGTGCACGAACTCGACCAAGCCGGCCGGGAACAGGAACTCCTCGCCCTTGTCGATGCGCTCGTCGAACAGCGTGATGTGCAGCCGCGACGAACCCATCAGGTAGGCCAGCTCGCGCAGGCGCTTCTTCAGCACCTCGTACGAGAACTCGGTGACCTCCATGATCGTCGGGTCGGCCTTGAAGCGGATCATGGTGCCGGTGCCCTCGGCCTTGCCGATCACCACCAGCTCGCTGGCCTTCTGGCCGCGCACGTAGGTCTGCCGGTGGATCTTGCCGTCGCGGTAGACCTCGACGTCCATCACGTCGGCGAGCGCGCAGACGCAGCTGATGCCGACGCCGTGCAGGCCGCCCGACACCTTGTAGCTGCCCTTGTCGAACTTCCCGCCCGAGTGCAGCTTCGTCATGATCACTTCGAGCGCCGGCACGCCGCTCTCGTGCATGTCGACCGGGATGCCGCGGCCGTCGTCCTTGACCGAGATCGAGCCGTCCTTGTGCACGCGCACGTCGATGCGCGTCGCCCGGCCGGCGAGCGCCTCGTCGACGGAGTTGTCGGTGACCTCCCAGACGAGGTGGTGCAGGCCCTTGGCGCCGGTGTCGCCGATGTACATCGCCGGCCGCTTGCGCACGGCGTCGAGCCCTTCGAGGACCTTGATCGAGCTGGCGTCGTAGCGGGGTTCGGTTTGGTTCTGTTCCGACATGTCAGACGTGCCCGGTGCCTCCCAGGCGGAAGGTCAGTTGGGCGATCGGTTGTTCAGGGACGAGTTCGTTGATCTGCAGCCGCAGTTCCTCGCGGCGGAAGCCGGACAGCTCGGCGAACAGCGGCGCGGCGTCGACCTCGACGACCAGCCGGCCGCTGCGGCAGCCGATCACCTGGCAGTGTGGCCGCACGTCGGGCGGCAGCAGGGCGTCGAGCGCCCTGTTGTAGGCGCTGCGCGTCTTGCTGCGGCCGGCCTGCTGCAGGATGTCGCGCAGGAAGTCGGCGGCTGGTCGTGGTTCGGACACGTCGGCGTCCGGGGTCAGGCGCCGCTGATCGGCATCACCACGTAGGTGAACGACTCGCCGAGGGTGAACTTCGCCGGCATCGAGTCGTCCGACATGTCGAGGCGCACGTGGTCGAGCTTGCAGACGCGCAACGCCTCGAGGATGAAGTCGGGATTGAAGTTGATGCTGCCGCCAGCTCCCTTGACCACGGCGTCGACGGTGACGTCGGCACGGCCGCGCGTCGAACTCTCGGCGGTCAGGCGCAGCTGGTTGTCGCCGACCTCGAAGCGCACCATGCGCATGTCGGCCGGGGCGAGGATCGCCGCCCGCCGCAGCGCTCCTTCGAGCACCGTTCGCGGCATCTCCACCGTGGTGTCGGCGGACTTCGGCAGCACCCCTTCGTAGTCCGGAAAGCGGGTCTCGAGCAGCTGGCTCTGCAGCTGGGTCGTGCCGATCGTGAAGACGATCTGCTTGTCGCCGCATTCGACCTGCAGGGGCTCCTTGCCGTTCTCCGGCAGGGCCCGTGCCAGCGTGTTCAGGGCGCGCAGCGGCACCACGGCCCGGAACTCGCTCTTGCCATCGATGTTCTCGTAGCTGATCGCGAGGCGGCGGCCGTCGGTGGCGACCAGGCGCAGACACCCGCCGGCGCAGTCGAGCAGCACGCCGTTGATGGCGTAGCGGGTCTCCTCGCGTGCCGCAGCGAAGATCGTCTCCTGGATCATGCGCTGCATCTGGCCGGCGGGGATCTCGATGCGCTTGCCGGCCTTGCCCTGCGACTCCTCGGGGTATTCCTCGGGGTTCTCGCCGAGCAGCACGAAGGAGCCGCCGCCGCTCTCGATGCGGCAACGCTGGTCGGCGCTCTCCAGGGTGACGGTGGGATCGCTGAGCTCGCGCAGCAGCGCCGCCGTCTCGCGTGCCGGCAGCAGCACGACCCCCTTCTTCGACACCTTCACGGCGTCGATCTGGACCCGTGCCGCCATCTCCAGGTCGGTCGCAAACAGGGTGATGCCGTCGCCCTCCGCTCGCAACAGCACGTTGTTGAGGATCGGCTTCGTGGTCTTCGCCGGCACCACCGGCGAAACGACGTTGACCGCCTCCTGCAGCGCGTTCCGGTCACAGAGGATCTTCATGGTGCGTGCACACGTGGCTTCGGTTCGGGCCTGCGTTCGGGGTGGCACGGACGAGTCTGTACTGGAGAGAAATTCTCTCTCTCTCGTCCTCGTCCGTGGCGTCACGAGTGTGGAGAGGATAGCCACCTGCGAGCCTCGGAACGAGGCAGAAAGCGGCCTGCAGGGCCGAGCCGGCGACCTGGAGAAGTTCCGGCGTCGCCGCGGAGAGCGGCCCACTTGCGCGCACCGGGAAGCAAGCTCCGACGGCCCGCGGCAGAAGGCGCCGACAACTGCCCGCAGCCTTCCGCGGCGCCTCCAGGATCGCCCCCACGCCAGTGCACAGATCTCGCGACGACAGGTCCTCCTGCCGCTGCGGCCGGGCGACGAGCCGAGCACCAACGCGTCAAGAGATTCGCCGCCGCGCCGATGGCGGGGCAGGTGCGGTCGCCGGTCACGGTCGCCAGGATCGACCCACGCCGGCGGATGTTCCCCGTCGAGCGACGGAGCGACGGAGCGACGAACGCGGCCCGGCTGGCGAGGGCGGCTCGGCCACGGCCAGGCCGGAGGCGGCTGTGCCGTGCAAGGGCTCACGCCCGATCCGCCGGAACCGCGCGGCGGCGGCTGAGTCAGCCGCGGAAGCTGCGCGTCAGCAGCCGGTTGCTCAGCGTGTCGAGCTGTTCCTTGAACAGGCGGTCCTTCTGCGCCCGCTCGCGGATCTTGGTGACCGCGTAGAGCACGGTGGTGTGGTCGCGGTTGCCGAAGATCCTGCCGACGTCCTCGAGCGAGCTCTCGGTGTGCTCGCGCAGCAGGAACATCGCCACCTGCCGCGGCAGGCTGACGGTCTGCGTGCGGCTCTTGCCGATCAGTTCCCGGGCGCTGATCGCGAACTCCGTGGTCACCAACGTCATCACGTCCTCGGCCGAGACCTGGGCGTGGCGGATCGGCATGCCGCGCAGGCAGGACTCGGCGAGCGACAGCGTGACCGGCTGGCCGGTGATGCCGGCGAAGCCCACCACCTTGATGACCGCGCCTTCCAGTTCGCGGATGTTCGTCGTGACCCGTTCGGCGAGCAGCCGTGCGACATCGTCCTGCAGCTCGATGCCGCGACCCATCGCCTTGCGACGCACGATCGCCACGCGGGTCTCGAAGCACGGTGCCTCGACCTCGGTCACCATGCCCCACTTGAAGCGCGAGACCAGCCGGCTCTCGACGGTTGGGATCTCCACCGGGGGACGGTCCGACGACAGCACGATCTGCTTCTGCCCGTCGTAGAGCGCGTTGAAGGTGTGGAAGAACTCGTCCTGGGTCTTCTCCTTGTTGGCCAGGAACTGCACGTCGTCGATGACGAGCAGGTCGACGTTGCGGTAGTGGTCGCGGAACGCGTCGAGCTGGCCCTGCTGGATGGCCTGGATGAAGGTGTTGGTGAAGTCCTCGCAGCTCAGGTAGGCGACCCTGGCCTCCTGCTCCCGTCGCAGCACCGCATGGCAGATGGCCTGCAGCAGGTGCGACTTGCCGAGGCCGACGTTGCCGTGCACGAACAACGGGTTGAAGGCGCGGCCTGGGTTCTCGGCGCTGGCGAGGGCTGCGGCGTGCGCCAGCCGATTGCACGAACCGACGACGAACTTGTCGAAGGTGTAGTTCGGGTTCAACGGGTTCGAGCGCCGCGCGCCCGGCCGGGGGCCCGACGCGCCGAGGTTGCGCGCCAGTCCGGGGGAGCCGTCCACGGCCCGCCCGGCCGGGGCCTGCCCGCTGGGCGGCGGCGCGAGCCGGTCGAGGACCTCACCGAGCGGCGAGGGATCGATCAGCCGCAGGTTGTCCCAACCGTCCTCCTCGCGCAGGGTCAGCGCGATCCGCCGCGGCTCCGGGCCGACGCTGGCCACCGCCTCCTGCAGGGCGCCCAGGAAGTTGCGCTGCAGCCAGTCGCGCACGAACTGGCTGGTGACCGAGAACTCCACCTCGCGGGCATCGGCGCGGCGCACGTCCAGGCTGCGGAACCAGGTCTCCATCTGCTCGCGCCGGACGCGGCCCGCCAAGGCCTGGAGCACGGCACGCAGCAGGCTGTGGTCCCGCGGCTCCCGATCCAGTTCACGCTCGACGAGGGACGGTTCCGGGACGTGGGCATCCGTCATGGGGACTGTGGTGGTCAAGGTGTAGAGCTTGAGGGAAGGCAGGTACAGACCGGTGGCCGGAACGGCCCCGGGCGCAAGCCCAGGAGCCTCGGTGGTCTCCCGTGGTCGGTCTGGAACGGACGAGCTAGGTGGACTTCGAACGCAGCCGCCGAGCGTGGATGGACGCAAGGCCGCGCTGCGGCAGGCCGACGGTCGGCAGGCATCCGGCCGGCGGCTCCTCAACAGACGCGCCCGACTCTTAGCGACCGCCGATGCGGTTGGGAAGAGCGCACGGCGAAGTTTGCCGCGCGAAAACTCAACAGCGACTCACCGCGCCTTCACAGCTTTGCACGCTCGGCCACGCATCGCAACGACTTGGGAACATCCCCCTGCGTCGCCCCCGACCGCGCGATCAGCGCGCAGATTTTTTTCCCAGCCGCGCGACGACCTGCGCGACCCGCGCCGCCGCCTCGCGCAGGCTCGCTGCAGCTTCCCCGCCGGCGAAGCTGAAGCGGACGCACGCACGCGCCGCGTCGTCGGCGAGCCCGATCGCGGTGAGGATGCGGGGCGGCGTCGGCGCACCGCTCGAGCACGCCGAACCGTGGGAGGCGTGCACGCCGGCGAGGTCGAGCGCCGGCAGCAGGCTCCGGCCGTCGATGCCCGGGAACTGCACCATCAACGTGTTGGGAAGGCTGTCCGCGAGCGGGGTGAGCACCACGTGGTGGCAGCGTGCCGCGCCCAGGGCGTCGACGAAGGCGGCCCGCGCGGTCCCCATCGCCGCCGCCGTCTCGCGCTGAAGGGCCGTGGCTCGCTCGATCGCCAGCGCGTTCGCCATCGCCAGGGCCGGCGACTGCGTGCCCGGTCGCAGTCCATGCTCCTGACCGCCGCCGTGCAGCAGCGGCCGCAGCCGCTGCGCGAGGTCCGGGCCGGCGAGCACGCCCAGGCCTCGCAGGCCACCCGCCTTGTGCGGCGAGAGCACGACGAAGGCCTGCGCCGCGAGCACGGGCTGCAGGTCGACCCGACCGAGCGTCTGCGCGGCATCGACGAGCAACGGCACTGCCCGTTGGTAGGCCAGGGCGGCTGCCGCCGCGACGGGTTGTAGTGTGCCGAGTTCGCTCTGGGCGTGGGCCAGGGCGACGAGCCCGATCGGTTCGGTCGGCGGCTCGGGCCGGACGACCCCCCGCGCATCGACGCCCCACCATCGCACACCCCGCCGCTGCGCCGGCTCGTACACGGCCGGATGCTCGACCGCCGACAGCTGCACCGGCAGCGCGGGATCGCCGAGGCCGGCGACTGCCATGTTGGCGGCCTCGGTACCGCCGCTCGGGAAGACGACGTCGTCCGCGCGCAGCCCCAGCACCCGGGCGATCCGGGCTCTCGCCTCCTCGAGCAGCGCCCGCGCCCGCCGGCCGGGCGCATGCACGCTGGCGGGGTTGGCCGGGCAGGTGCGCTGCACCTCGACGAAGCAGGCCAGCACGTCGGGATGCACCGGGCCGCCGGCATTGAAGTCGAGGCACCAGCTCGGCGATTCCCCGGGCCGGGTCACGACAGTACGCGCTCGTACAGCTGCAGGTAGCGGGCCAGGATCCGCTCGGTCGTGAACTGCTCGACGGCGCGCGCCCTGGCCGCCAGGGCCCGCCGCGCGTGCAGGTCGCCGTCGACCAGGAGCCGCAGGGAGGCGTCGGCCAGGGCCAACGGGTCGCCAAACGGCGTCAGTTCGCCCGTGTCGCCCAGCACCTCCGCCACACCGCCCACCGCGGTGCTGACGCAGGGCACGCCGCAGCTCATCGCCTCGAGCATCGACAGGCCGAAGCTCTCGGTCTCGGACGCCGACAGGAACAGGTCGGCCTGCGGCAGGACGCCCTCGAGCTGGTCGTGCATGCCCAGGTGCTCGACCTTGTGCTGGCAGCCGAGGTCGCCGGCGACCGCCAGCGCGTGCTCGCGGTCGGGACCGTCGCCGACGAGCAACAGCCGCGCCGGCACGTGGCGGCGGATCTCGGCGAAGGCGCGGACCACGTCGGCCACGCGCTTCACCGGCCGGAAGTTCGAAGCATGCACCAGGACGCGCTCGGGATCGGAGCGCTGGTACCAACGCGGCGAGCCGTCGGGGCGGAAGCGTTCGGTGTCGACGAAGTTCGGGATCACCTCGACCGCCTTGCGCACCCCGAACATCAGCTGGGTCTCGTCGGCGAGGTAGCGGCTGACGGCGGTGACCGCATCGGACTGTTCGAGCGCGAAGCGCGTCGGCCGCATGTAGGCCCGGTCGCTGCCGACGACGGTGATGTCGGTGCCGTGCAGGGTGGTGACGAAGCGGAAGCTGTTGCCGCTCATGCTGCGGGCCAGGAAGGCGCTGACCGCGTGCGGGATCGCGTAGTGGACGTGGAACAGGTCGACGCGCGCCTCCTCGCGCACCTCGAGCATGCGGGTCGCCAGCGCCAGGTCGTAGGGCGGGTAGCGGAACAGCGGGTAGGCGGACACCGCGACCTGGTGGAACCGCAGCCCGGGCACCGCGCGCCGCAGGCGGCTGGGCCGGTCGTAGCTGAGCAGGTGGACGTCGTGCCCCATGCCGGCCAGGGCCAGGGCCATCTCGGTGGCGATCACGCCGCTGCCGCCGACGGTCGGGTAGCACACGATGCCGATGCGCATCGCGGCATCCTACGCGAGGCCGCTCGGCGGGACTCAGCGTTCGTCGAACGCGAGCGCCGCCGGCAGTTCGAGCGCCAGCAGCAGGGAGCCACAGGCCTCGGCGTGCACGCGGCAGTGGCCGTTCAGACCGGCGGTGAACTCGGCCAGGGTCTCGCAGCGCTCGGCCAGGTGGTCGTCGATCGGGCCGCCGCGGCGTTCGAGTTCGAACAGCAGGTGGCCGTCCTCGCGGCGCGTCGTCAGCACGAGTTCCGTGCCGGGCTCGGGTCGGCCGAAGCCGATCGCCAGGGCCCGCCGCACCGCGAAGGCGACGTCGGCGGGCGCGCCGGCGACCTTCGGCAGGTGCCGGTCGAGGCGTTGGCGCACCACGAGCGGCACACCGGCGGTCCCGAGCTGGTCCAGCAGCGCCCGCGCCACGATGGCGTTCAGGTCGGCGTGCTCGTCGATGGCGCAGACCAGCAGCGAGTCGACGAGGTCGTGCAGCGTCGCCGTCTCGTCCTCCATCGCCGCGAAGGTGCCGTGTTCGTCGGCCTGCCACGAGTCGTCCTGCAGTCGGAACGCCTGCTCCTCGATGCGGCCGAGGCACTGGCCGAGCAGGCGCGTCAGGTGGTCGAGTTCGGGCTCGCGCGATGCCATGACCGCGGTATCGGTCGTCCGGTGCGTCGACGTGAGCGGGCGGCGGCCGATCACCTCGTGCCGGCGCGCCGCAGGGCCCGCCGGCACCGCGCGATCGGGCGCACTCAGGCCTCGGCGGCGATCTCGCGCGGCGGCGGCTCGTCGTCACGGGCCGGCGCGGCCGGCGGCTCGCCGGCCAACGGCTCGACCTCCGGGCTGTCGTCGGTCGGCGAAGGCACCTCGTCGTTGCCGACCGCCGCCGGCGCCCGGACGCCGATCATCGCCAGGAACTCGTCGGCGAACGCGGCGTAGTCGCGGGCGCCGTTGCTGTCCGGCGCGTGCTCGAAGATGGTGCGGCCGAAGCTCGGCGCCTCGGCGAGCTTCACGTTGTTGCGGATCCGCGTGCGCGTCAGCAGCGAGCCGAAGTGCGTGTCGATCTCCCGCAGCACCTCGGTGCTCAGGTTGGTGCGCGCGTCGACCATGCACGGCAGCACGCAGGCGATCTTCAGCTGCGGGTTCAGCCGCTTCTGCACCAGCTGGATCACCTCGAGCAGCTTGGCCATGCCCTGCAGCGACAGGTACTCGGCCTGCATCGGGATCACCACCCAGTCGGCGGCGACCAGCGCGTTCGCGCTCAAGACGCCGAGCGACGGCGGACAATCGAAGAGCACGAAGTCGAAGCTGGTGCGACCGGCGAAGGTCTCCAGCGCCTCGCGCAGGATCGTCTCACGGCCGATGCGGTTGGCCAGCACCTGCTCGACGCCCGCCAGCGAGGTGTCGCTCGGCACCACGAACAGGTTCGGCAGGCCGGTCTCCTGCACCAGCGCGTCGAGCTTCTGGTCGTCGAGCAGGAGGCTCGTCAACGTGCTGCCCTCGAGGTCGGGTCGCTTGTCGACGTGCACCGTCAGGTTCGCCTGGGGGTCCATGTCGAGCAGCAGCACGCGAAGGCCCCGGTGCGCGAGGGCGGCGCCGAGGTTGACGGTCGTGGTGGTCTTGCCGACGCCGCCCTTCTGGTTGATGACCGCGATGCGTTGCATGGTGCGCGACCTCCCGGGGCATGGTGCGGCGCGGCGGGCCCGGGCGCGAGCGTTTTCTCAGTCGGGCAGCAGCGATGCCGCCCGGACGGGCAAGGGCCCGTCGTGCCAGAACGGCTCGGCGGCGGTGACGCCCAGCCGGGCGCCGTGGTAGCGGTCCCGGACCTCGGCGCGCTCCAGCACGTCCAGACCCTGCACGAGGTGGCGGCGATCGGGCGGCGCCAGCTGCGAGCGGTAGCAGCGCAGCACTTCCGCCTTGGCGGCGACCACGGCGCCGATGTCGACTGCCAGGGACGGTTCGACATGGCGGTTGCCCGGATACCGCAGGAACAGCGCCGGCCGATGCGGTGCGCCGAGTTCGGGGGCGAAGCGCGCCAGTCCGGCGAGGAAGAACGCGCGCTCCACCGCCGCGGCGGTGGCGACGTGGTCGGGGTGCACGTCGTGCGCGAGCGGCGCCAGCAGCAGGCGGGGTCGGGCGGCCCGCAGCGCGTGGACCAGGAGGCCGATGGTCGTCTCGTCGGCGGCCACGCGGGTGTCGGGCCGTTCCAGGTTGCGGCGTTCGCGCGCCCCGAGCCTGGCCGCCGCCGCCGCGGCCTCGGCGGTGCGTTCGGCGACCGTGCCGCGCGACCCCATCTCGCCGCGGGTGAGGTCGAGGATCGATACACCGCGGCCGGCGGCAGCCAGCAGCAGGAGGGTCCCGGCCGAGGCGATCTCGACGTCGTCCGGGTGGGCGCCGATGGCCAGCACGTCGCAGGGCTGCAGCGCGGGAGGGGTCGTCATGGGTCAGAGCTCGAGCACGCCGTGCTCGATGCGGAACGGATCGGCCGCGGCGATCACCGCGTCGGCCAGCGCCGGGCCGTGCGCGGCCAGGAACGCGAGCGGACCGAACACGCGCTCCTGCAGGCGGCTGCGTGGGCGCAGCGAACTGCACAGGCGGCGCAGCTGGCGGATGCCGGTGCCCTCGCGGTTCTGGCGGGCGTTGCGGACCTTCTGCTGCAGCCGGTCGAGTTCCTCGAGCGATTTCGTGCGGGCGCGGTCGAGCGCGCCCAGCATCGACGGATCGAGCGCGCCGAGCCGGTTGCCGATGCCGTCGAGCTCGGTCCGCAGGCGGGCCCGCAGCTGGTCGAGCGCGTCCTCCACGTCGTCGCCGTCGTCGCCCTGCAGCAGGCGCTCGGCGAGCTTCTCCGGCGCCTGGTCGAGATCGGGCAGGTCGAGCGAGAACCTGGTGAGCAGGCGCTGCAGCGACGGTTCGACCAGCGTCATCGAGGCACGCGGCACGAACACCGGCTGCGGCACACCCAGCGCGCGGTAGAGCGGCGCCACCGAGCACAGGTAGGCGAGCTCACCCGGACCGACGACGAAGGCGATCGTCGGCAGGCAGGCGTCCTGCCACAGCGGCCGCAGCAGCACGCCGGGGCTGAGGTCCTGGGGCCGGCTGGCGACCTCGCCGTCGGCCAACGGTTCGCGCTGGCCGCCCGCCAGCTGGAACATCATCGTCGCCGACGGGTCGAGCGTGACGTCGATGCCGACGTCGCCGAGTTCGTCGCAGGTCTGGCGCACGTGCTCGCGCACCTCGTTGGATTTCCCCCACCACCGCAACAGCGGCTCGAACGCCTCGCCCGGCAGGTCGCGCGGCTCGATCACCAGCAGGCCGTGGCGACCGAACACCTCGAACAGGATCCGCGCCTGCTGGTCGCCGAGCGTCTCGTCGGGATGGCGCGGTCGGCAGGCGGCGAGGGTCCAGTCGCGGAACTCCGACGACGGCAGCAGCGGCTCGATCTCGGCCAGCAGGCGATCGATTTCCCGTCCGACGCCGATCGTGCGCAGCGGCTCGTTGGTGCGCTCGAGGTCGAGCCGGAAGCGCTGCACCTCCTGCGCCTGGTTGACCAGGAACAGGCGGTTGGCCTCTTCGAGGTCGTGGTCGTCGCTGTGGTTCCAGAACAACGGCACGACGCGCGGACCGTCGCCGGCGGCGTTGATCTGCTGGCAGAGGCGGATCGCCGTCGCGACCTTGTGGAAGGTGAACAGCGGTCCGCCCATCAGCCCTGGCTGCTGGCCGGTGACGACGACGTGCACGTTCGGATCGAGCAGCGCCTTGGCGTTGGCGAGCACCGCCTCGGGGGCGCCGTGGCGTTCGGCGTACGTGCGCAGCGCCGCGACCAGCTTCTCGCGCGACAGCAGGCGGCCGGCTCCGGTCGGCGCGCGGCGCAGCAGTTCGGCCACCGAACGCGCCCGCATGCCGAGGAACCGACCGAGGTCGCGATCGTCCTCGAGGAAACGCTGGTGCACCTCCGAGGTGCCGATGCGGCGGAAGGAGATGTGGCGGAGCGTCGACGTCACGTGCGGTTCTGGTGGGGCGCCCGGCGGGCGATGGCATTGCACTCGGCGGCGAAGGCCGCGGCGGCTCGGTCGATGCGCTCGAGCCAGTCGGCATCGCCGGGCGCGAAGCACTGCAGGATGCCGCGGCTCTGGTTGACGAGCGCGCCGAGGCCGCGGGCATCGAACGCCGGCGCGAGGTCCTCGACCTTGCCGCCCTGGGCGCCGACGCCCGGCAGCAGGAGCCAGCTGTGCGGCAGCAGTGCGCGCAGCCGCGCCAGCTCGTGCGGCCAGGTGGCGCCGACGACGGCCCCCACCGGCGAGTAGCCCTCGCTGCGCGGCAACTCGGCGCCCCAGCGCGATACCGCGCGGGCGACGACGTCGCACAGCGCCTCGTCGCCGACCCGCAGGTCCTGGAAGTCGCGCGCGCCGGGGTTGCTGGTGCGAACCAGCACGAACACGCCCCGGCCGCCGGCGTCCGGGCGGCAGGCGGCGAGGAACGGGGCCACGGAGTCGGCGCCGAGGTACGGGTGCAGCGTCAGCGCGTCGGCGAGCGCGAAGTGGCCCGTTGCGTAGGCGGCCGCGGTGCTGCCGATGTCGCCGCGCTTGACGTCGCCTACGACCAAGAGCCCATGCTGGTGCGCCAGCGCGCACGTCTCTTCGTAGGCGCGGTAGCCGTCGGCGCCGAAGCACTCGAAGAAGGCGATGTTCGGCTTCACGCACGGCGCATGGCGCGCGAGCACCGGCATCGCCTGGCGGTGGAACTCGACGATGCGGCGCGCCGGAGGGGCGTCGGGCAGCAGGGTGGCCGGCAGCGCGTCGAGCCGCGGATCGAGGCCGACGACGATCGGCGCGTGGCCGTCCAGCACACGTTCGGCGAGCTGCGCGACGAAGGTCCGCATCGGGGCGGCAAGACTAGCTCCCTTTCCCGGTGGCGCGAGGTCGGCCCGTCTGTTTCTCTTTCGCCTCCCCAAGCGAGGCAGACCCCATGGTTGTGATCTTCGTGCCCAAGGAGACGGCCGCTGGCGAGACCCGGGTCGCCGCCGTCCCCGAGACCGTCAAAGGCATGCAGAAGCTCGGCCTGCACGTGCAGGTCGAACGCGAGTCCGGCGCCGCCGCCGGCTTCCTCGACGCGGACTACGCCGCTGCCGGCGCGACCCTCGTCGACGGCGACGCGCGCCATGGCGCCGACATCGTGTTCGGCATCCAGTGCCCGACGCCGGCGCAGGCCGCGGCGCAGAAGGCCGGCGGCCTGCTGATCTGCACGCTGACTCCGGCGACCCAGCTGCCGACGATCAAGGCGTTGCGCGACGCCAAGGTCACCGCGATGGCGCTCGAGTTCATGCCGCGCATCACGCGGGCGCAGAAGATGGACGTGCTCAGCTCGCAGGCGACCTGCGGCGGCTACCAGGCGGTGCTGCTCGCGGCCGTGCACCTGCCGAAGATGTTCCCGCTGATGATGACCGCCGCCGGCACGCTGACGCCGGCGCGCGTCCTGGTGCTGGGTGCAGGCGTGGCGGGCCTGCAGGCGATCTCGACCGCGCGGCGCCTCGGCGCCGTCGTCGAGGCAAACGACATCCGGCCGGCGGTCCGCGAGCAGGTCGAGTCGCTCGGGGCGAAGTTCGTCGACACGGGCACGCCGCCGGACGCCGAGACCCACGGCGGCTACGCCAAGGAGACCTCGCACGAGTTCCTGCTGCGCCAGCGCGAGATCCTGACCGAGCACATCACCCAGGCCGACGTCCTCATCACGACCGCGCTCGTGCCCGGCAAGAAGGCGCCGGTGCTGGTGACGGCCGACATGCGCAAGGGCATGAAGCCGGGCTCGGTGATCGTCGACATGGCCGCCGGCCAGGGTGGCAACGTCGAGGGCACCGTCCCCGGCCAGCGCGTGGTCACGGCCGGCGTGACGATCCTCGGCGACACCAACCTGCCGGCGCAGTGCGCCGCCGACGCCTCGCGCATGTATGCGCGCAACGTGCAGGCCTACCTCGGCGAGTTCGTCAAGGACGGCAAGGTGAACATCGACCTGGACAACGAGATCCTCGGCGCCGTCACCGTCGTGCACGACGGGGTCGTGCGGCACGAACCGACGGCGCAGGCACTCGCCGCGCAGGGGCACTGAGATGGCAGCCTACTTCGAGTACATCTTCATCTTCGCGATCGCGGCGCTGCTCGGCTTCGAGCTGATCACCAAGGTGCCGCCGACGCTGCACACGCCGCTGATGTCCGGCAGCAACGCGATCTCCGGCATCACCATCGTCGGCGCGATCGCCTGCGCACGGCTCGGCGAGGGGTTCCTGTCGCAGGCGCTCGCCTTCCTGGCGATCGCCTTCGCCAGCATCAACGTGGTCGGCGGCTACCTGGTGACCGACCGCATGCTGGCCTCGTTCAAGAAGAAGGAGAAGTAGCGTGGTCTACCTCTACCTGCTCGCGACGCTGCTGTTCGTCTTCGGCATCAAGCGGCTGACCAGCGTCAAGACCTGCCGCCAGGGCAACCGCCTGTCGGAGCTGGGCATGTTCTGCGCGGTGGTCACGGTCGTGCTGATCGGCACCAACGTGAACTGGGCCGTGGTGGTGGCCGGCATCCTGGTGGGTGGCGCCGCAGGCCTGCTGATCGCCAAACGCACCCCGACGACGCAGATGCCGGAGATGGTCGCGGCGCTGAACGGCTTCGGCGGCGCGGCCTCGGCGCTGGTGGCGATGGCGACGCTGCTGATCGACGATCGCGTGCAGCAGACCGGCTTCGCGCTCGGCGACCTCGGCATCGTGCCGGCGATCGCGTTCCCGGCGACGATCGTCGTCGGCATGGTGACCCTGACCGGCAGCTTCGTCGCCTACGGCAAGCTGTCGGGCAAGAAGCTGTCGCACCCGCTGCAGGGCGCGCAGCGCCACGCGCTGCACGCCGGCCTCGGCGCGGCCGCGATCGCGCTCGCCGTGTGGATGGCGCTGACCGGCAACCACGTGATGACCACGGTGGCGGTGGTCCTGCTGGCGGCCGCGGCCGCGGTGCTGGGCGTGTTCCTGGTGATGCCGATCGGCGGCGCCGACATGCCGGTCGTGGTGTCGCTGCTGAACAGCTACTCCGGCGTCGCCGCGGCGTTCGCCGGCTTCGTCACGCGGGAGCCGCTGCTGATCGTCACCGGCGCGCTGGTCGGTGCGTCGGGCCTGATCCTGACGCAGATCATGTGCAAGGCGATGAACCGTTCGCTCGGCAACGTGCTGCTCGGCGGCATGGGCGAGGAGGCGGTCGCCAAGGACGCGAAGGACTACAAGTCGATCAAGTCGACGACGCCGGAGGAGGTGGCGATGCTGCTCGACGCCGCATCCTCGGTGATCTTCGTGCCCGGTTACGGCCTCGCGGTGGCGCAGGCGCAGCACGTCGTGCGCGAGCTCGCCGACCTGCTGCAGAAGCGCGGCTGCAACGTGCGCTACGCGATCCACCCGGTCGCCGGTCGCATGCCGGGCCACATGAACGTGCTGCTCGCCGAGTCGGACGTGCCCTACGACCAGCTGTGGGAGATGGACAGGATCAACGCCGACTTCAAGAACACCGACGTCGTCATCGTCGTCGGCGCCAACGACGTCGTGAACCCGGCGGCGCGCGAGCCGACCGGCCCGATCGCCGGCATGCCGATCCTCGACGTCGACCAGGCGCGTACGGTGATCGTGATCAAGCGCTCGCTGTCGCCCGGCTACGCCGGCATCAAGAACCCGCTGTTCGACCTCGACAACTGCCTGATGGTGTTCCTCGACGCCAAGGAAGCGCTCGAGGGCATGGTCAAGGAAGTGAAGGAACTGCGGTAGGCGCGGCCGGGGGGACGAAGCCTCAGGGCGTGGCCGGACGCTTCGCCGGCAGTTCGTCGAGCGTGCGCAGCGCCGCGTCGACCAGGCGAGGCGACAGCTGGCCCAGGAACCAGCGCACCTGCGCCGCCCCCAGCGGCTGGCCGAGGTCGGCGTCCTCGGCGTCGGGGTAGAGCACGGGCTCCTCCGGCACGCCGAACGCGAGCGGCGGCAGGTCGTCGTCCGGCGTGAGTTGTTGCACCTTGGCGAGCAGCGCGTGCAGATCGACGCCGCGCAGCAGCAGCAGCTCCCACGGCTTCTCGTCGAGGCGGCGCGCGAACAGCTCGTGCAGCGCCAGCACGTGGCGGCAGGGCTTCTCGGGCAGGTCGCAGGAGCAGCCGAACGTGACGCTGCGCGCGTCGGGGAACAGCGGTTCGCCGACGATGCGCGCGACCAGGCGATCGAACGAGCGCGGCACCTTGCCGTTCTCGAGCGAGTCGAGGATCGACCGGCTCCGGCGCAGGACGCGCACCAGCGTGGGCCAGTCCTTCTGCGGCAGCGTGCGGATCTGCAGGCTCACCTCGTGGATCGAGCCCATCGAACCCTCCATCTCGGCGCGGATGGAGCCGGCGCGGATGCGGACCATCGGCTTGCGGATGCTGGGCAGCGCCTCGAGCGCGGCGGCCAGGCGTGCGTCGTCGATGCCGCGCGTCGCCTCGCGCCGCCAGCGTTCGCCCAGCGACAGGGTCTTGCGCTCGATCATGCCAGGGCCTCCTTGCGATCGAGCGTCAGCAGCCGCTTGAGTTCGTCGTTGCTGAGTTCGGTGATCCAGTTCTCGCCGGCGGCGAGAAGGTTGTCGGCGACCTCTCGCTTGCGTTCGAGCATCTGCTGGATGCGCTCCTCGAGCGTGCCGGTGCAGACGAACTTGTGCACGAAGACGTTGCGCTGCTGCCCGATGCGGAACGCGCGGTCGGTGGCCTGGTCCTCGACGGCCGGGTTCCACCAGCGATCGAAGTGGAACACGCGGTTCGCGGCGGTCAGGTTCAGGCCGGTGCCGCCGGCCTTCAGCGACAGCACGAAGATCTTCGGACCATCGGGGCGGGACTCCTGGAAGTCCGTGACCATCTGGTCGCGCTCCTTCTGCGGCACGCCGCCGTGCAGGAACAGCACGCCGTGGCCGTGCAGGTTCTCGAGGTGGGTCTTGAGCAGCGACCCCATCTCCTTGAACTGCGTGAAGACGAGGCACCGGTCGCCCTCCTCGAGCGCCTCCTCGATCATCTCGCTGAGCAGATCGAGCTTGCCGGACCGGCTCGGCAGCACGCTGCCGTCCATCAGATAGTGCGCCGGGTGGTTGCAGACCTGCTTCAGGCGCAGCAGCGTGGTGAGGATCGCGCCGCGGCGCTGGATGCCTTCGCCGGCCCGCTCCACCTCCTGCAGGCCCTTGCGCACCACGGATTCGTAGAGGATCGCCTGCTCGCGCGTCAGCGTGGCGGCGACGATCTGCTCCGACTTCTCCGGCAGGTCGGCGACGATCTCCGGGTCCGTCTTCAGCCGCCGGAGCACGAACGGGCGCACGAGCCTGGCCAGGGCCGACATCGAGCCCCGTTGTCGTTGCTTGACGATCGGGTGCTCGAGGGTCTGCGTGAACTGCGTGCGGGAGCCGAGCAGGCCTTCGTTGAGGAAGTCCATGATCGACCACAGGTCGAGCGGACGGTTCTCGAGCGGGGTGCCGGTCAACGCGAGCCGGAAGTGCCCCTTCAGCTGCCGCGCGACCTGCGACTGGCGGGTCGTCGGGTTCTTGATGTTCTGCGCCTCGTCGAGCACCACGCCGTCGAAGGTGATGTTCGCCATGATCTCCTCGTCGCGCTGCAGCAGGTTGTAGCTGGTCAGCACGATGTCGTTGCGACTGACGACGTCGAGGAACTCGGCCGGGGTCGCGGCGCGGCCCTTGCCGTGGTGCAGGACGACGCGCAGCGCCGGCGCGAACCGGTGCAGCTCGCGGCGCCAGTTGCCGAGCACCGACACCGGACACACGATCAGGATCGCCCGGTCGCCCTTGCGCTGACGCCGCCAGTCGAGCATCACCGTGATCGCCTGGATCGTCTTGCCGAGGCCCATGTCGTCGGCGAGGCAGGCGCCGAAGCCCTGGTCGACGAGGAAGTGCATCCACGACTGGCCACGCTGCTGGTAGGGCCGCAGTTCGCCGATGAAGCCCTCCGGCTTCGGCCGGTCCTCGACCGCGCGGGCGCGTTCGAGGTTCTGCAGCAGCTGCTCGAGGCGCGGCGTCGAGGCGATCGACTCCATCGCCAGCCCGTGCAGGTGCGAGGCGCCGCCCAGGCGCAGCCGCAGCGCCTCGAAGAAGCTGATGCGCTCGCCGCCCTCCGCCATGCGCTTCTTGAAGTCGCGCAGCGCCTCGCGGTCCTTGGGCGAGAGCAGCACGGGACGACGATCGATGAACACCAGCGGGGTCTTCGCGTCGACCAGCTGCTCGAACTCGCTGGTGGTCAGCTCGGTGTCGCCGACGGCCAGGCTCCAGCGGAACTCGAACCAGGGCCGGGGGTCGTTCGCCTGTCCCTTGGCCTCGACGATCGCGACCCGGGCCGAGAGCCTCTGCATCGCCTCGACGCCGGGCAGGGTCAGCTCGAACCCCTCGCTCTCCAGCAAGGGCATGTGGTCGAGGATCTGGTCGAGTTCGTGCCGGGTCAGGCTGGCGCGGCCGTCGCTGAGGTTGCGGGCGCGGCGCAGGGCAGGCAGCTTCTCGGCGGTGCGCTCGATCGTCTGCTCGATGCGGTAGACGCTGTCGGTCGCCAGTTCGTTCGCGAACGGCGAGGCGGCGAGGCGCTGGTGCAGGCTCTCGATGGTCTCGGTGTGCGGCACGCTCGGGATCGGGCGCACCAGGATCTGCAGACCCCAGGGCACGCCTTCCTCGAGCGGTTGGTCGGGGACCAGGATCTCCAGCACCGGCACGAGCGGCGTCTGCCAGAACTCGCGCGGCAACCGTTCGGCGCGCGCGAAGCCGGGCACGACGGCACGGCCGCTGGCTTCCGCCGCGACCACGACCTGGTCGAGCGCATGACCGAGGAAGCTGACGACGAAGTTGCGCTGGGTGACGGCGTAGACCGGGTCGTCCGGCACGGCGAACCGCGCGGTGCACAGGCTGCCGGGCACCAGTTCGGCGATCGCCGCCAGCACCCATTGGGTCTCTGGTCCCCAGTGCGGGGCGTAGCGCAGCACGCCGGGTTGCGGAGCGGGCGCGAAGTCGCCGCGCTCGACGAGCCGCAGGACGAGGCGGCTCAGGGCGGCGAGCGCGCGCAGCGACGGCGGCTGCAGGCGAGGATCGAGACTGGCCAGCCAGGGCACCGCCGGTCCGAGCGGCAGGCCGAGCGCCGGGATCGACCACAGCGCGGGCGCCGCCCGACCTTGCACCCGGTCGTCGTCGTCGACGTCGGGCACGGCGGCCGACAGCGGCCGCAGCGTCGCCTCCTCGACCGGGATCAGCAGCTGGACCGCGACGGGTTCGGTCAGGGCAGCGAGCGGCGGCGGCAGCGAGTCGGCGAGGCCGCCGATGCCGGTGTCGGACCAGAGCGCGATGCGAGCATCAGCCGGCTGGCGCGAATGCAGGAAGGCGGCTTCCAGCTCAGTGGTCTCCCGCGTGCTCGTGCTGCCGGTAGACCCACTGCTTGTCGACCGGGGTTCGCATGGTGTGCAGGTCGTTGTCCCAGCGCCTGGTCGCATGGTCCGCCAAGGTGAAGATGAACAGCAGCGACAGGAACAGGAACGAGCTCAGGAACACGATCTTGTTGATCGCCGTGTCCCACTTCACGTGCATGAAGTAGGCGATGACCAGGGCCGCCTTGACGCTGGCGATGCCCATTGCGATCAGCATGTTCGCGGCGCCGAAGTCGACGCGGGAGGCGGCGACCGTGACGACGGTCAGCACCAGCAACGCCATCAGCACGTTGAAGAACAGCTTGGCGCTCGAGACGTGATGGTGCCCCATCTGCAGGTCGCCGGGCGCGTGGTGGTCGTGAGCGCTCATCAGGGCACGAGGTAGAGCAAGGGGAAGAGGAAGATCCAGATCAGGTCGACGAGGTGCCAGTAGAGGCCGACCAGGTCGACCGGCAGGAAGTAGCCGGCGTGGAAGCGTCCCTTCGCCGCGCCCTTCATGATCCAGAGGATCAGACCGGCGCCGATCACGACGTGCAGGCCGTGGATCGCGGTCATGGTCAGGTAGATGGCGAAGAACAGATGGCCGTGCGGCAGGCCAGCCATGACGCCGTGGTAGTCCTTGAACCACGGGATCGAGCCGGTGGCGGCGTCGTAGGGCGCGAACAGCTCCGAGAACACCACGAGGCCGTGCTCGTTCTTGGCCTGGTACTCGAAGAACTTGATGACCATGAAGATCACCGCGCCGAGCACCGTCAGCCCGCAGAACAGCAGCGTCTTCTGCTTCTGGCTGGTCTGCGCCGAGCGCACCCCCATGGCCATCGTCCACGAACTCAGCAGCAGCACCGAGGTGTTCAGGGCGCCGAGCCGCCAGTCGAGCTGGTGGCCACCGACCCGGAACGTCTCCGGATAGGCCTCGTGGAAGTAGAAGTAGGCCGCGAACAGGCCGCCGAAGAGCAGGATTTCCGTGGCCAGGAACAGCCAGAAACCCAGCTTGGCGGCCTGGAACTCCTGCACCGGCGTGTCGAAGTGGTGCGCCACCGTGTGGGGGACGAACTCGGGTCCCGGCGCCGGGATCACTACCGAGTGGTGACCGTCGTGACTCATGCTGGATCCTGTTGTGCGGAGGCGCGGTGGCTGCTGGCGCGGTCAGGCGACCGGGGTCTGCATCGTCTTGTAGTCGAGCGTCGAGTAGTCGTAGACCTCGGTCGTGACCGTCGGCGGCTCGTCGAAGTTCTCGAGCGGCGGCGGTGTCGGACTCAGCCAGTCGAGCGTGACGCCGCCCCACTGGTTCTGCATCGCCGTCTTGCGCTGGAACAGCGAGGCCACGAGGTAGAACACCATCAGCGCGACGCCGCCGCCGAGGACCATCGCCCCCACCGTCGATGCCTGGTGGAACGGCTCGTATTCGGGAACGTAGGTGGCGTAGCGGCGCGGCATGCCGCGGCTGCCCATGATGAACTGCGGGATGAACGTCGCGTTGAAGCCGACGAAGATGATGCCGCAGGCGATCTTGGCCAGCGTCTCGTCGTAGATCACGCCGAAGATCTTCGGCCACCAGTGGTGCAGGCCCGCGAAGAAGGCCAGCGCGATCGAGCCCATCATCACGTAATGGAAGTGGGCGACGACGAAGTAGGTGTCGTGCAGGTGGATGTCGACGTTGAGGGCGCCGAGGATCACGCCGGTCAGGCCGCCGATCGCGAAGATGACCAGGAACGCCAGCGTGTAGAGCATCGGCGAGTTCAACGCGATAGAGCCCTTCCACACCGTGGCAACCCAGCTGAACTCCTTGATCGCCGTGGGGATCGCCACGAAGAAGGTCAGGAACGAGAACGCGAACATCGCGTACGTCGACTGCCCCGACGTGAACATGTGGTGTCCCCACACCAGGAAGCTGATGATCGCGATCGCGAGCGAGCTGAAGGCGATCAGCTTGTAGCCGAACAGCGGCTTGCGGCTGTGCACCGACACCAGCTCGCTGATGATGCCGAAGGCCGGCAGCACCATGATGTAGACGGCCGGGTGGCTGTAGAACCAGAAGAAGTGCTCGAACAGCACCGGGTCGCCGCCCAGCCGTGGGTCGAAGATGCCGATGTGGTAGAGGCGCTCGAACGCCACCAGCAGCACGGTGATGCCGAGCACCGGCGTCGCGAGGACCTGCAGGATCGACGTGGCGTAGATCGCCCACACGAACAGCGGCATGCGGAACCAGGTCATGCCCGGCGCCCGCAGCTTGTGCGTGGTGACGATGAAGTTCAGGCCGGTGAAGATCGAGCTGAAGCCGAGCACGAACACCGCCAGCCCGATGGTCACGACCGCCTGGTCGGTGTAGAGGCTGTACGGGGCGTAGAAGGTCCAGCCGGTGTCGAACCCGCCGAGCACGATCGCCAGCGTCGCCAGCACGGCGCCGGTCACCCACAGGTAGAAGCTGAGCAGGTTGAGGCGCGGCAGCGCGACGTCCTTCGCGCCCAGCATCAGGGGCAGCACGATGTTGCCGAGCGAGCCCGGGATCGCCGGGATCACGAACAGGAACACCATGAAGGCGCCGTGCAGCGTGAAGATCTGGTTGTACTCGACGTTGCCGAACAGCACGCCTTCGGGCTTCCACAGGTGCAGGCGCACCAGCAGCGCGAACAGGCCGCCGGCCAGCAGCGCGATGGACACGCCGACCAGGTACATGATGCCGATGCGCTTGTGGTCGAGCGTGCCGGCCCACGACCAGAATCCCTGACTGCAGTTCAGGAAGTTCTTGCGCCCGGCCTGCGGTGCCGCGGCGTGCGAATCGATCACGGGGACGTTGGTGGTCATGGATGCCTCACTTGCTGTCCGCGAGCGACTTCATGTACTCGATCAGGCCGTTGATCTTGCGGTCGTCGAGGTCGGGGAACGCCGTCATCGCGTTGCGCACGTAGGGCTCCTCGGCGACCTTCTTGGCGTCCGGCTTGCGGATCGACTCGACGATGTAGTCGTTGTCGATGGTGATCGTCTTGCGCACGCCACCCTCGATCACCTCGCGCTGCCGGCCGACGATCGATCCGTCGGCGTTCTTGACGAACAGGCCCTTCCAGGTCGGGCCGACGCCGGCCGAGCCGTTGACGCTGTGGCAGCTGGCACAGATCTGGCTGTAGAGGCTGGCGCCGCTCTTGGCTGCGGCCTCGGGAGTGCTGTCGTCCCACTTGTCCCACGGACGCGCGCCGTACTCGGCGGCGCTGACGACGTGCACCTTCGCGTACATCTGCGAGTGGTCCTTGCCGCAGTACTCGGCACAGAACAGGTGGTACTCGCCGACCTCGGTCGGCTCGAACCACACGGTCTGGTAACGACCCGGGATCACGTCGCGCTTGACGCGCATCGACGGCAGGTAGAAGGCGTGCAGCACGTCGGTGGACTCGAGCAGGAACTGCACCGGTCGGCCGACCTCGACCCAGACTTCGTTGTAGCTCTGCGCCGGATCGTTCGGGTAGCTGAACGTCCAGTTCCATTGCTTGGCGGTCGCCTTGATCGTGTTGCGCGACGCCTCGATCGGCGCGATCGTCATGTCGCGCGCGCCCATGTAGCCCCAGGCGAACATGATCATGACGATGATCAGCGGGATCACCGTCCACACCACCTCGAGCGGCGTGTTGTGGGTCGTGTTCGAGGCAGCGGGCTGGTCCCAGGTCCGCCGGCGGTACTTGACCACGGAGAACAGCAGGACCGCGACGATCAGCACGAAGAAGAAGATGCAGACCGCGTAGGTGAAGTAGAACAGATCGTCGACGTGGCCGAAGGTGCTGGCCCGCTTCGTCAGCTGGCCGTAGGCGTCGACGACCGGCGGCGGCGCGGGGGTCTGGGTGGCGCTGGCCGGGTCCTGGATCGGGAGGTGGAACACGGTGGTCCTGGGCTGCGGGTCAGGCGATGGCGGCGGTGGACGGCGAACGGCGACGTTCCCGGCGCAGCAGGATCCAGATCATCGCTGCGAGGGCGACCACGGTGGCGGCGCCGCCGAGGCGCATGATGGTCATCGCCGTGAGGGTGTAGGAGTTGGTGCGCGGGTCGAAGGTCAGGCAGTTGAGCTGCACCTGGTCCCAGAAGGACCCCAGCTGGCCGTCGCTCGCTTCGACGAGGGCGAGCCGCACGTCCGCGGGGTCGAACCAGGTGTTGACGATCACGCGGCTGACCTTGCCCTGCGGCGTCAGGAAGACGACCGCCGGCGGGTGCGCGAACTGGTTGGTGTGCTCCGACCAGTAGTAGCGGAATCCGACCGTGTCGCACAACCTCGCGATGTTGGGCTCGTCGCCGACCAGCACGCGCCAAGCGTCGTCGCCCCCGGTCTTGGCGAGCTTCGGCAGGAAGCGCAGCTTGCGCTCGCGGGCCACCTCGGGCGTCTCGCGCGGATCGATCGAGACGTTGAGGAGCCGGTAGTCGGTGCCTGGTTGCAGCGCGACGTCGCTGAGCGCGGCAAGGGCGGCCTCGAGCACCTGGCCGCACATGGCTGGGCACGAGTAGTAGCCCAGCAGCAGGACGACCGGCTGCTGGCCGGGGAAGAACTGCTGCAGCTGGAACGGATAGCCGCGTTCGTCGGTGAAGGTCAGGGACGGATCGACGACGGCGCCGATACGGTCGACCATGGAGGCGGCCTCCTCGCGCGCGGCGAGGGTCGACGTCGGCGGCATGCCGGCGCCCTGCGCCGACGTGCTGCCGGCGACCGCGCCGAGCAGGGTGGTGAGGAGGAGAGGTCGCATGGTCAGTTGCCGGCGGTCACTTGCCCGCCATCTGCTGCAGCACCTGTTCGATGCTGCGCTTGGTCAGATTCCGCCCGGCCAGGAAACCGCGCTCCTCGGCCTCGACTTCCTCGCGCTCGACGTTGGGCGCCTCGTCCACCTTGCGGCGGCGCTCGGCCTCCTGCACGCGATGGAAGATCGGCACCATCAGCCAGAGGGCGAGGAAGGTGGCGACGGCCCCGCCGACGACCCAGATCGTGGCCGAGCGCGCGTCGATGTCGTGTTCGGGATCGTGCACCACGGCCGCGTGCCGGGCGCCGGGCTCGCCGTAGTGCTCGTCGGAGTGCTTGCCGTGCGACATGGAGCCTCGAGGTCAGATGTTGTGGAAGTGCAGCGACTCGGCCAGGCGCGGGTCGCGCACCGGCAGCAGGTTCGATCGGCGCACGTTCATCAGCGTGAAGCCGGCCACCAGCGCCAGCAGGCCGAAGAAGCAGCCGAAGTCGGCCCAGTGCAGGTTGTGCAGGTAGGCGCCGAGGTCGTGCGGGAAGCGCGCGAGCCCGCTCTCGATGGCGGTCGCGATGCCCTGGCCGTGGTCGCCGCCCGCCGCGCCGTGCGCCGCGGCCTGGTCGTGCCCGCCCAGCGACGGCAGGATCAGGAACTGCATGTCGAAGCAGTGGATGACCAGCAGGAAGATCGCTCCGGCGGCCAGCGCGACGCCGTTGCGCTTGACGTGCCGCGACATCAGGAAGGCGAAGGGGATGAAGAAATGGCCGAACACGAGGATCGTGCCCACGGCGCCCCAGCCGCCTTCGGCGCGATCGGCGAACCAGCGCGTCTCCTCGGGCAGGTTCGCGTACCAGATCAGCATGTACTGGCTGAAGTTCGTGTAGGTCCAGAAGACCATGAAGCCGAACAGCAGCTTGCCGAGGTCGTGGTAGTGCTCGACGGTGATCGCCTCGCGCAGGTAGCCGCGCTTGCCGAGCCACTTCGCCAGCAGGATCGTGAAGGCCAGGAAGGCCATGAAGGCGCCGGCGAAGTAGGTGACGCCGAAGATGGTGCTGAACCAGTGCGGGTCGACCGACATGATCCAGTCGAAGGCCGCGAACGTCGTCGACAGCGCGAACAGCAGCAGCCCGGGAGCGGCGGCGCGCGACAGGCGCAGGCTGATCGCGGGGTCGCCGGTCTCGTCCTGCCGCAAGGAGGCGCGGCGGAAGTAGGCCGCGAGTCCGATCCAGATCGCGAAGTAGATCGCGACGCGCACGAAGAAGAAGGTCTTGTTCAGCCACCCGGACTTGCCGGCGAGCACCGCGTCCTTGGCGAGGTCGGCGTGGGTCCAGTGGTGGTAGATGTGGTCGAAGCCGACCAGGATCGGCACGAACAGCAGCAGCAGCAGCGGCAAGGCCGCCATCGTGTTCTCGGCGAGACGGCGCACCGAGATGCTCCAGCCCGCGCGGGTGATGTGCTGCAGCATGGTGAAGAACAGCGCGCCGAGGCAGATGCCCAGCACGCCCATGTAGCCGACCAGGTAGCTGCCGTAGAAGTGCTGGCCGCCGGTGGCCCACGCGGCGCCGATCAGCACGATGCCGGCGCCCAGCAGCACCATCTGCGCCTGGTTCAGGTCGCCGTCCTTGACGCGGGCGGTGACGTGCGGCGCCAGCTGCTGCAGGCTCGGGGCGGTCATGTGTGCGGAGGTCATGTCGCTCACTTGCTGAGGCGTTGGAGGGCGCGGATGTAGTGCACGATCGCCCACCGGTCCTCGACGCCGATGCGGGCGCCGTAGGCGGGCATCGTGCCCTTGCCGTGGGTGATCACCTCGAAGAACTCGCCGTCGGGCATCTGCGGGACCCGGTTGTCGGCGCCGTCGACGAAGTGGAAGTTGGGGATGGCGACCGGCCAGCGGCGACCGACCAGCCCGTGGCCGCCTTGCGGGTGGTTGCCGCCCTGGCCGGAGTAGCCGTGGCAGACGGCGCAGTGGATGTCGAACATCTCCTGCCCACGGGCCAGCACCCGGCCATCGACGGGCACCGGGTTCTGGGTGACGAAGGCGTTGCCGGCGGTGCGGTTGGCGAGCTTGGGATCGGGCAGGCTGCCCTGCGCGACCACCAGCGTCTTGCCGAACGGATCGGCGACGGGCGCCCGCATGCTGCGGCCGTCGGGCCAGCCGGCGAACTCGGTCTTCGCCTGGGCGCGCAGCTTCGGCTGGAAGTCCATGTCCAGCACCAGGTGGACCGGCGGTTCGCTGGACGTGCCGCCGCGCATGCAGCCGGTCAGCGCGGTGGCCACCGCGACCAGGGACAACAGGGCCGATCGGGCAGAGAACAGCTTCATCGGGGTCAGTCCTCCACCAGCGCCACGTGCTTGCCGCCGAGGCTCTCGAGGAAGCGGGGCGTCTCGCGGCTGTCGAACTTCGGGTCGACGGCCTCGATCGACAGGAAGAAACGGTCGTCGGTCACCCGCCAGAACGAAGCGTGACGGAAGATCGGGTGGTGCAGGCGCGGCAGCCGGTTGAGGCCGAACATGCCGAAGACGGCGCCGAAGCCCGACAGCAACACCATGCACTCGAAGGTGATGGGGATCGTCGACGGCCACGCGTAAGGCTCCTTGCCGGACACCCAGAACACGTAGTCGTGCGCGTTCATCCACCACATCATCAGCTGCGCGAGGCCGATGCCGGTGATGCCGCAGCAGATCACGATCCAGCCGAGCGGGCTGGGCCCCTGCCGCAGCGCCTTGTCGAGACCGTGCACGGGGAACGGCGTGTGCGCGTCGACGCGGGTGTAGCCCTGCGCGGTCGCCTTCTCGGCGGCGTGGTAGATGGCGGCCGCGCTGTCGAACTCGGCGACGGCACCCCACGTGGTCGTTGTGGCCATGGTCGTGGTCTCCTCAGTGGTGACCGCCGTGGGCGGCGTGCGGGTTGGCCTGCGGCATGACGCCCTTCACCTCGCTGATCGCCAGGATCGGCAGGAAGCGGCAGAACAGCAGGAAGAAGGTGAAGAACAGGCCGAAGCTGCCGGCGTAGGTGAGCACGTCGATCAGGGTCGGCGTGAAATAGGCCCAGCTCGAGGGCAGGAAGTCGCGGTGCAGCGAGGTGACGGTGATCACGAACCGTTCGAACCACATGCCGATGTTGACGAAGATCGAGATCACGAACAGCACCATCGGGTTCCGGCGCAGGCTGCGGAACCAGAAGAACTGCGGGCTGATCACGTTGCACGACACCATGATCCAGTAGGCCCACCAGTAGGGGCCGAAGGCGCGGTTGATGAACGCGAACTGCTCGTATTCGACGCCGCTGAACCAGGCGATGAAGAACTCCATCCCGTACGCGTAGCCGACCATCGTGCCCGTCAAGAGCAGGATCTTGGCGATGTTGTCGAGGTGGTTCAGCGTGATGAGCTCGTGCAGGCCGAGCCACTGACGCGCGGGGATCATCAGGGTCAGCACCATGCCGAACCCGGAGAAGATCGCGCCGGCGACGAAGTACGGCGGGAAGATCGTCGTGTGCCAGCCGGGCAGCAGCGACACCGCGAAGTCGAACGACACGATCGAGTGCACCGACAGCACCAGCGGCGTGCTGAGGGCGGCCAGGATCAGGTAGGCCTTCTCGTAGTGCAGCCAGTGGCGGTTGCTGCCGTGCCAGCCGAGCGCGAAGACGCCGTAGACGCGCGCCGCGAGGGTGCGACCGGCCTTCATCGCCCGATCGCGGAACGTGGCGAGGTCGGGCACCAGGCCGACGAACCAGAACAGCGCCGAGATCGTGAAGTAGGTGCTGACCGCGAACACGTCCCAGAGCAGCGGGCTCTTGAAGTTCGGCCACAGCGCCATCTGGTTGGGCAGCGGGAACACCCAGTAGATGACCCAGATGCGGCCGACGTGGATCGCCGGGAAGATGCCGGCGGCCATGACCGCGAAGATGGTCATGGCTTCCGAGGCGCGATTGATCGACGTGCGCCACTTCTGCCGGAACAGGAACAGGATCGCGCTGATCAGCGTGCCGGCGTGGCCGATGCCGATCCAGAACACGAAGTTGACGATCGGCCAGCCCCAGCCGACCGGGACGTTGTTGCCCCAGACGCCGATGCCGGTGAACACCAGGTAACCGATCATCGCGCCGAGGTTCAGCAACAGCGCGACCGAGATGCCGAACAGCAGGTACCAGCCGCGCGGCGTCTTGCGTTCGGCGACGCCCGCGATCGTCGCGGTCACCGAGGCGAAGTCGTGCTTGCCCTCGACCAGCGGGGCGCGCTGGAGCGGGTTCTCCGGCTCGTCGACAACAGTGATGGCGGTCATCGGATCAGGCCAGCTCGCTTTGGAGTTCGGGGTGGGGATTGCGCACGCGGCCGAGGTAGGTCGTGCGCGGCTTGGTGTTCAGTTCCGACAGCAGCCCGTAGTTCAGGTCGAGGGCGCGCTGCTGGGCGACGCGGCTCGTGGTCTCGAGGATGTTGCCGAAGGTGATGGCCTCGGTCGGGCAGGCCTGCGCGCACGCCGTGGTGACCTGCACGTCGTCCTTGCCCTCGCCGACCTTGCGGCCGCTCAGCTTGGCGGCGATGCGGCCGCCGTTGATGCGCTGCACGCAGTAGGTGCACTTCTCCATCACGCCGCGGCTGCGCACGGTGACGTCCGGGTTGAACGCCATGCGCCGGGTGTCGGGCACGTTGCCGACGTAGTCGAGGTAGTTGTAGCGACGGACCTTGTAGGGGCAGTTGTTGCTGCAATAGCGCGTGCCGATGCAGCGGTTGTAGACCATGTCGTTGAGCCCGTCGGGGCTGTGCATGGTCGCGGCCACCGGGCAGACGGACTCGCACGGCGCGTTCTCGCACTGCATGCAGGGCACCGGCATGTTGGCGACCTGCGGGTCCTCCGCCATCGCCAGCTTGTCGTCGAGCGTCTGCTGCGACTTCGGCTTGCCGTCGGCCTGCGAGCTGAAGTAGCGATCGGCGCGGATCCAGAACATCTCGCGGTTGCGCGCGACCTGGATCTTGCCCACCATCGGGACGTTGTTCTCCGCGACGCAGGCGACGACGCACGCGCTGCAGCCGGTGCAGGCGTTGAGGTCGATCACCATGCCCCACTGGTAGGGCGACTTCTTGACCTCCGGGTCGTTGCGGCGCGGATCGTAGCGCTCGATCCACAGCGACTTGGCGGCATCGGCCTCGGTCTGGCTGTGCAGGGCCGCGGCCTGGTCGAGGGGCGACATCTTCGGCGCCCAGCGCGGATCGGCCTCGTTCTTCCTGGCCGTCGTCTCGCGCACGAGCGCGCGGCCGACCATCGTGCCGTGCTCCTGGGTGCAGACCAGCGGGTGGTTGCCGCTGCTCTTGGCGACGTTCGCCCCGGTCACGATCCACTGCGCGGCGGTGGTGCGCAGCGGATAGGCGTTGAAGCCCGCGCCGGCGCCGTTGGGACCGCTCTGGGCGACCTTGCAGGACGCGGGCAGCGAGCGGCCCCAGCCGAGGTGGATCGTGATGCTGTCGTCGGCGTGGCCGGGCAGGATCCAGGCGGGGATCTGGATCTGCGTGCCGCCGGCGGCGATGCCGAGCATGTCGCCGTTGCCGACGCCGAGGCGCTGGGCGGTGGCCATGCTCAGCAGAGCGGCGTTGTCCCAGCTCAGCTTCGTGAGCGGGTCGGGCACCTCCTGCATCCACGAATTGTTGGCGTAGCGACCGTCCCCCATCTTCGGGCAGCCGCGCAGCACGACCTCGATGCCGCCCGGCCGGGTCCAGCCGCGGACCGCCGCGGCGATCGGGGCGGGATTCACGGCTACCGACTCACGGGCGAACTCCGAGCCGGCGACGACTCCCTCGTGCAGGGCGCGCGGCCACCAGTTGGTCTCGAAATCGGCGGCGCCGGACACGGTGCGCCAGTGGCCCTGCACCAGTCCGAAGCCGAACATGCCGTCGCGCGCCGTGGCGAGGTTCTCCCAGTCCGGGTCCTGGTTCAGGAAGCCGAGGAACTCCAGCGCCGAGACGCCGCCGTGCAGCGGCAACACCAGCGGCTGCTGGATCGACACGGTGCCATCGTGGGCGCGGGCGTCGCCCCAGCACTCCAGTTCGTGCGCGAGCGGGAAGTGCCAGTCGCACATCCGGCCGGTCTCGTCGTCGTAGGTGCCGACGTGGATCGTCGTGCGCGGCTTCTTGGCCTGCAGCAGCTCGGCCAGCTTGAGATCCGCCGGCGCGTCGTAGACCGGGTTGACGCCCAGGAACACCAGGGTGTCGCAAGCGCCCTGGTCGAGGGCGTTGCGCAGTTCCTGGACGGAGGCGACGCAGTTGTTCTGGTGCCCTTCGGGCATCGGCGTGTGGGCGACCGTCTTGCCGAAGGTCCCCAGGCGCTGGTTGATCGCCTGCACGATCGCGTGCACCGCCGCCGGCTGGCGGGGACCGGCGATCACCACGCAACGGCCGTCCGCCGCCTGCAGGTCCTTGGCGACGACCTCGAGCCACTTCTTGCCCTGGCGCTCGAAGGCCGCCGGCGAATGCGGCTCCAGCGCCGCCTGCAGGTCGCTGCCGGTGCCGACGCCCAGCGCGCGGGCCAGCGCAAACGCCACCCCGGGCACATCCGCCGCCTTGGTGCGGAAGCGGTGGTCGGCAGCGGTGCCCGTCGAGGTGTAGGTCGATTCGACGACGTAGAGGCGGGACAGCTTCTTGCCGGGGACGGGCTGCCGCCGTGTCTCGGCCCAGCGCCGCGCGTTGCGCAGGTGGTTGCCGTCGGTGGCGAGGAAATCGCTGTCGAGCGACAGCACCACGTCGGCGTTGGCGAAGTCGTAGTGGGTCGCCACCAGCTTGCCGAACGCCATCTGCGCGCCGGCGCGTTCGTTGTCGCGATGCAGCGCCGACCAGTGGTGGAAGCGGGCCTTGGCCAGGCTGCCGGCCTTCATGCGCGCGACTGCGGCCTGCAGCGAGGGCGACGAGTGCGTCGGCAGGACGATGTGCAGGCCTTCGCCCTGCTTCACCGTCAGGTCGCGCGCCTTCTCCTCCCACCAGGCGTAGAACTCGCCCCAGACGTCGACCTCGTGGTCGGCGTGGCCGTGGCCGCCGTGGGCGTGCATCTCGCTGTGGCGGTTGCGCGGCGCGCGGCTGCGGCCGGGGTCGTAGAGCTGCAACAGCTCCGCCTGCAGGCGCAGATCCGAGCCACCCAGGCTGCTCGGATGGTTGGGGTTGCCGTCGATCTTGGTCGGCCGGCCATCGGAGCTCTTGACGACCACGCCGATGCCGAAGCCGCCGCGCGTCAGGACCGTGGCGTAGTGCTGGGCGATGCCGGGCTTGAAGCCCTCCGGCCGCTTGTTGAACGGCAGGATCTTGGTGACGGGCTTGCGGCAGCTGGTCAGGCCGGCGAGCGCCACGGACGCGGCGACGACGCCGAGGAAGCCGCGCCGCGACACCTCGTCGGGCGCCTCGGTGATGCCCTCGGGGAACTCGCTGGCGAGGATGCGCTGGAACTCGGGCGAGTTCTCCAGCTCACCCAGGCTGCGGAAGTAGGTGGTGCCGTTGGGGTCGGCCACGGGGGTCTCGGTCGAGGTCGGGACGGTGGTCATCGGTGGCACGCCGAGCAGTGGGTCGGAGGGTTCAACTCGGGCGGCGTCTCGCCATGCCAGGCGAGGCGCTGCCTGGCGGCGGCGATGCTCTGCTCGTCCGCCACCCAGTCCATCTTGGTCACCGACACGCCCTTGGGGCGCAGGTGCGGTGTGGGGTCGCGATGGCATTCGAGGCACCAACCCATGCTCAGGGGCTCGACCTGGCGCACGATCTCCATCTGGTCGACCCGGCCGTGGCAGCTGGCGCAGCCGACCCCGGCGTGCACGTGCACCGCATGGTGGAAGTAGGCGTGCTCCGGCAGCAGGTGCACCTTGACCCACTCGACGGGGGTGCCCTGCGCCGCGCCGTCGCCATAGGCATCCCGCAGCGGCTGCAGCGCCACGCTGTCCTTCTTGATCTGCTTGTGGCAGCCCATGCAGGTGTCGGCGTCCGGCACCGAGGCGTGGGCGCCTTCCTCGACGTGCCGGTGGCAGTAGCGGCAGTCCATGCCGAGGGCGCCCGCATGCAGCTTGTGGCTGTAGGCGATCGGCTGGAAGGGCTGGTAGCCGACGTCCGTGTGCTTCGGCGAGAACCAGTAGTAGACGACGAAGACCACGAACAGACCGGCAGCCCCCGCGCCGAGCGCGAGCACAGCGGGCAGCGAGTTGGTCCACTTGGGGAACAGGACGGTCAAGAGGATCCCCTCCGCGGGAAGTGGGGACGGTTGCGGTCGCTGGAGGCGTGCCCCGCCAACGCGCGACCGCGTCGGTACGGGATGCCACCACCTGGGCCGGGGGGCCGTGGGGCGGATGGCATGCTGCCCGGAAGCTGGACCCGTCGCGGCTTGGCGGCCCGCCGCCTGGGTCGCCACCGAGGTCGGCCCTTCGGCGGGGAAACTCAGGTCCTTGACGAGGGCCGAAAGGGCACGAGGGGGCAGCCCTGGCGGGCGGCCCCTGTAAAAGATCGCCGCCGCCGGGTCAATTTCAGACTTCTGAGTTTCCCCCCACAGGTGCGCAGACCGGGCGGTTCGTGGGCGCAGTCGGGTTGGTGGCGGCGCGGTCGTCCGACGCGGCGCGTGGGGTCGGAGGTTGGCGGTCGCGGGCCGTTCCTGGTCGCGGGTGCTGGCGTCCGCGGCGACGAATGGTGTTGCGTGTCGACCGGAGACCGCAACATGTGGTGGTTGGCTTCCTCGCCCGTGCCGGCGGGCGGTGCCGCGCGCTGCGGCGCCGGTCGTTTGCCCTCGTCGCGGTAGCCCGGTCGCGGCCTTCAGGGTGCGGCGCCCGGAGCGAGGTTGGCCACCACCGCGACCGCATCGAGATCGTGCACGGCCGTGGGGCCTGGGATCCGGGGCGAAGGGAACTCGATGCGGCCACGCCGGGGGCGATTCGACCGGCCCCTGGATGTCCGCCGGTTGCCTCCGTCCCGCCGGGCAGGCCGACGACCTCGTCGTTCGGGGCCGCCGATGGCATCGGCGCGACGCAACCTGCGGGCGCCTTCGCGGTGATTTCGTGGCACGCTGCGTGGGCGTTGAACCATACTCCTCACCCGATTCGTCCCCGGTCGACGCGCCTGCCGCCGTCGACCGCGCTGCACCATGCCTGAATTCGTCCTCGGCATCTCTGCCTACTACCACGACTCCGCGGCGGCCTTGTTGCGCGATGGCGAGATCGTCGCCGCGGTGCAGGAGGAGCGCTTCACCCGCAAGAAGCACGACCCGGCCTTTCCCGCGCGGGCCGTCGACCACTGCCTGCGAGTGGCCGGCATCGAGGCGGCGGCGCTCGATTTCGTCGCGTTCTACGACAAGCCGATCCTGAAGTTCCATCGGTTGATCGAGACCTATCTGGCGTTCGCGCCGGTTGGCCTGCGGTCGTTCAGCAAGGCGGTGCCGGTGTGGCTCGGCGAGAAGCTGCACATGCGGCGGCAGCTGACGAAGCACCTGGGCAAGGCGCCGAAGAACCGCTACGTGTTCCCCGAACACCACGAGAGCCACGCCGCCTCGGCGTTCTTCCCGTCGCCGTTCGAGGACGCAGCGATCGTGACGATGGACGGCGTCGGCGAATGGGCGACGACCTCGGTCGGCGTCGGCGAAGGCAACCGCATCCGCCTGCTGCAGGAGATCCGCTTCCCCCATTCGCTGGGCCTGCTCTACTCGGCCTTCACCTACTACTGCGGCTTCAAGGTCAACAGCGGCGAGTACAAGCTGATGGGCCTCGCGCCCTATGGCGAGCCGCGCTTCGAGCAGCAGATCCGCGATCACCTGATCGACCTGCGCGAGGACGGCAGCTACCGCCTGGATCTGTCCTACTTCAACTACTGCCAGGGCCTGACCATGACGAGCGCGAAGTTCCACGCGCTCTTCGGCGGTCCTCCCCGGCGCCCCGAGTCGCCGCTCGAGCAGCACCACATGGACCTGGCGGCGTCGGTGCAGAAGGTCACCGAGGACGTGATGCTGCGCACGGCGCGGCACGCGCACCGGCTGACCGGCAAGAAGAACCTGTGCCTGGCCGGCGGCGTGGCGCTGAACTGCGTGGGCAACGGCGTGATCCTGCGCGAGGGCCCGTTCGACCGGATCTGGATCCAGCCCGCCGCCGGCGACGCCGGCGGTGCCCTCGGGGCGGCGCAGTTCGTGTGCCACAACCTGCTCGGCAGGCCCAGGGTCGTGCGGCCGAACGACTCGCAGCGCGGCAGCCTGCTCGGCCCGCGCTACGAGCCGGTGGAGATCCGCGCCTTCCTCGAGCGCGAGGGCATCGCCTACGAGGACTGCGCCAGCGAGGACCAGCTCGCCGATCGTGTCGCCGAACTGATCGAGCAGGAGAACGTGGTCGGTTGGTTCCAGGGGCCGATGGAGTTCGGTCCGCGTGCTCTCGGTTCGCGCAGCATCATCGGCGACGCCCGCTCGCCGAAGATGCAGAGCGTGATGAACCTGAAGATCAAGTTCCGCGAGTCGTTCCGGCCGTTCGCGCCGATCGTGCTGCGCGAGGAGGCCAGCCGCTACTTCGACATCGCGCCGCGGCACGAGAGCCCCTACATGCTGATCGTCGCGCCGGTCCGCGACGAACGGCGCAAGCCGGTCGATCCGTCGGCGCGCGGCCTCGACAAGCTCAAGCTGCTGCGTTCGGAGATCCCGGCCGTGACGCACGTCGACTACTCGGCGCGGCTGCAGACCGTCGACGGCGAGCGCAATCCACGCCTCGCCCACCTGATGCGCCGCTTCCAGCAGCGCACCGGATGTCCGGTGCTGATCAACACCAGCTTCAACGTGCGCGGCGAGCCGATCGTCTGCACACCGCAGGACGCGCTGCGCTGTTTCCTCGGCACCGAGATGGATGTCCTGGTGCTCGAGAACTTCGTGATCCGTCGCGCAGCGCAGAAGAACCTGCCCGCGGTCGATCGCGAGCGCTACCTCGCCGGCTTCGCGCTCGATTGACGCCATGAAGATCAACCTGCATCCCGACCGGAGGGTCCTGCGCCAGTTCGCCTGGGCGTCGCTGATCATGTTTCCGGCGATCGCCGGCTTCCTGGCCTGGCGCCACGATCTGCCGACCACCTGGGTGTTCGCGCTGTGTGGCGTGGGCATCACCGTCGCGCTCGTCGAGCTGGTGCTCGCGGAGACCACGGGCGCGTTCGGTCGGCTCCTGGAGAAGCTGATTCCGCGGGCTCTCTTCCAGCTGCTGACCCTGGTTGCCGCCCCGATCGGCTTCGTGCTGTCGCACGTCGTGATGGCCGCCATCTACTACCTGGTGATGACGCCGATCGCATTGGTCTTCCGCTCGATCGGCCGCGACGTGATCGGCAAGCGGCCGGACCGGCAGCGCACGAGCTACTGGCGCGACCGCGGCCCGGAACGACGGCCAGCCGCCTACTTCAAGCTATACTGAGCCGACGCAGGCAGAGACGCCCTCCCGACGACCATGAACGACTCACCGCAAGGCTCCGCCGACACCGACCAGAAGGACGAATTCCTGCGCGCCGCGAAGGACGAGGAACGCGGCATCGTCGCGGAGTTCTGGGCCTTCATGGCGGAGAACAAGATGTGGTGGATGACGCCGATCCTGGTCGTCTTCCTGCTGCTCGGGGTGCTGCTGGTGCTCGGCGCCACGGGTGTCGCCCCCTTCATCTACACGCTGTTCTGACGCGCTCTCGCCCGCGCCCGCAGGCGGCCGCTCGCCGAGCTGCTCGGCGCGGCCGCAAGGCGCGGATTGCCATCGGCGCAGTCCTGGCGGCTTCCCGGCGCATCGGGCCGGCCGCGGCCGTCTCGATGCGATACGCCCTCGAGGGCAGGCGCGAAGGAGTCGTGCCCGACGGCCGATACCTCCGCATCCACACGAAGGGAGACTTGGATGCGGGACCACGGCCTCGACACCTACCTGTCGGACATCAACGAAGTGCCGTTGCTGACGCCGGCCGAAGAGATCGAACTCAGCAAGCGCGTGCAGCGCGGCGATCTCGCCGCGCGCGAGCACATGATCCGGGCCAACCTGAGGCTCGTCGTCTCGATCGCGAAGAACTACGTCAATCGCGGCCTCTCGTTCATGGACTTGATCGAGGAGGGCAACATCGGCCTGATGAAGGCGGTCGAGAAGTTCGACCCGGCTGCCGGCTGCCGCTTCTCCACCTACGCGACCTGGTGGATCAAGCAAGGCATCCGGCGCTCGCTGGTGAACAGCGTCAAGACCGTGCGCGTGCCTTCCTACATGTCCGAGATCGTGTCGCGTTGGAAGGCGACCTCGATGGAGCTGACCTACCGGCTCGGCCGGCAGGCGACCTCGGCCGAGATCGCGGAGGAGCTGCGGCTGCCCGAGTCGAACTGGAACGTCGTCCGCGAGACCGTGCTGGCCAGCACGCTGCCGACCCACTCGATGAGCGAGGACGCGGGCAGCCTGCTCGCCGACTCGATTGCCGACACCCGCACCCGCAGCCCCGAGGAGCAGATCCTGTCGGCGAACGAGCTCGGGCGCATGCGCGAGCTGCTCGAGCTGCTGGACACGCGCGAGTCGCGCATCCTGAAGCTGCGGTTCGGCATCGGCACCGGGGAACCGATGACCCTGAAGGCGATCGGCAAGCGCTTCGGCCTGACCAGGGAACGCGTTCGCCAGATGGAGCAGCAGGCCCTGGAGAAGCTCGGCGCGATCATGTCCCGCGAGTTCGGCGAGGAGCGGGTCCTGCCGCGGTCGCGCAGGCAGTCGACCGGCGGCAGGTGACGGACCGCACGGCGGCCCGTAGCCTGCCCGGGTGAGCCTCCGCTCCGATGCCGACGCCGGCGGTACCGGCACCTCGCTCTACGTGCACGTGCCGTTCTGCGTGGTGAAGTGCGGCTACTGCGACTTCAACTCGTACGTGGTCGAGGACCAGTCGGTGCACGACCGCTTCCTCGCGGCGCTCGACGCCGAACTGGGCAGCGCCTGGCGCGAGCCGTCACCGGTCTCGGTGTTCGTCGGCGGAGGCACGCCGAGCCTGCTCGACCCCGCGCGGCTCCAGCGACTGTTCGAGGTGCTGTCCCGACACGTCGACCTGACGGGTTGCTCCGAGGTGACGATGGAGGCGAACCCGGAGAGCCTGACTGCCGAGAAGGCGGCGCTGGCGCGGGCGGCGGGGGTTTCCCGGCTGAGCCTCGGCGTGCAGTCGTTCCACCCCCACCACCTGCGCCGACTCGACCGGGCCCACTCCGGCGAGCGGGCCGAGGCCGCGTTCCTGGCCGCGCGCGCGGCCGGGTTCGACAACATCAGCCTCGACCTGATGTTCGGCCTGCCGGGCGAGACCGCCGCCGAGTGGGAAGCCGATCTCGATCGGGCGCTGGCGCTGCGGCCCGATCACCTGTCTTGCTACAACCTCACGTTCGAACCGGGCACGCGCATGCACCGCGACCTGCAGCGCGGACTGGTCGCCGCCAACGAGCAGGAGATCGACCGGGACATGTTCTGGGCGACGCGGGGGCGGCTCGCTGCGGCTGGCTACGAAGCCTACGAGATCAGCAACTTCGCGGGCCGCGGCGGAAAGTGCCGGCACAACGACCACTACTGGCAGCAGGGCGACTACGTCGGCGTGGGGCCCGGCGCATCGAGCCATCGGCGGGGCGTGCGCTGGACCAACCTGAAGGCCGTCGACGCGTGGGCGGATGCGGCCCTGGCCGGAATGCCGTGCGCGGCGAGCGCCGAGACCCTGTGGCCGGCGCAGCGTGCCGCCGAGGCCTTGTGGCTCGGGATCCGGCGCGCGACTGGAATCGACCTGGCGCAGATCGCCGCGCGCCTCGACTGGCCGGTGCAGGCGCGGTTCGCGTCCGAGATCGAACGGCACGAACGCTCGGGTTGGGTGCGCCGCCGTGGCGCGCGGCTCGAACTGACCGAGCAGGGCCTCGTGTTCGCCGATCGGATCGGCGGCGACTACCTGGGGGTCGGTGTCGCGGGCACCACCGGCCGAGTCCCGGCACGGGCCTGAGGCCCTGGAGCCGGCGTCCGCCCGTGCCGCGACCGCCCCCCGCCGGGGCTCAGAATCCGCCGCTCTGGGTCATGCCGAACACCGTTGCGCCAGCACCGGCCAGCGCGCCGACCAGGATCGTCACTTCGGGCCCAAAGGGCGAGATCGACTCGGACTGGTAGCCGCCGGGCACGACGCGGCCGAAGCTGACCGCGCCGAATAGGTGCTTGGTCAGGGTCGCCGCATCGGGCAACAGCGACATGTCCAGCGGCACCTCCTCCCCCATGGGCACGAACGCCAACAGGCTGGTGGCGATCTGGTAGATGCTCTCGAAGCTGGCCTTCCAATCGGTGAACGACACGCTGTCGACACCGCTCGGGATCCGGTTGGCGACGGCGGCGAACTCACGATTGCTGCGGATGTCGCCCTTCGGATCGTCCTCGCGGTCCATGCGCTGGAACACGCGCTTGATGTCGCTGGCCGAGAAACCGCCGACGAGGTAGCCGCCCTTGAAGGCGAACGTCGGCGTGAACATCTCCAGCGGATTCATCCCGCCGCGGCCTTGCGTCGGATCGAAGTTGATCCGCAGCTGGTAGACCTCGATGCCGCGCTTCTCGCTCTTCTCGACCTCGAACTGGCCGTCGCTCAGCTTGGCCAACGAAGTCAGGACCTTGACGATCCGCTCCGGGTCGTTGACCTTCAGCAGCAGGGCCATCTCGGGCGCCGAGGCGATCGTGCCCACCGGCATCGACCAGGTCACGTAGTGATCGCCGACCGACCCGAACAGGTCGTCGCGCACCCGGAAGCCGACCTGCTTCTCCATCTCTGCCAGCTGCGCGAGCAGCTGGTCGGCCAGATCCTTGTCGTAGGCCTGCAGGCCCTTCAGCAGCATGTCGTGGATGCCCATCATGTCGATCGAGCTGGCGCCGAACGAGACGGCGTCCTTGGGCACCCACTTGAGGAAGCCCATGTCGATCGCCTTGGCCGTCGAGGTCGCGGCATCGCTCGCCTGGCTGCGGAACGTCTGCGACCAGCACTTGCCCTCGACGTAGTGGCTGGTCGACATCTCGGTGGGCAGGTTCTTGCAGCCCATCGCGGAGAGGGCGCGCTCGACGCCGTCCATGTCGATCATGGCCAGCTCCTCGCTCATCTCCGTGCCCATGCGCAGCAGGCTGAGCACGAAGTCGACCATCGGGTCGTAGCGCACGAAGGCGACCAACTCCGACCCCTCGGTCTTCAGCTGCTTGGCAGCCGCGCCGAACGCGGCGCTGCTGGCCAGAACGGCGTTCTTCTGTTGCAGGTTCGTGGCGGTCGCCTGCACGTCGTCGACGAGCGTTCCGACCAGGATGCCATCGGGCAACGTCAGCACCGAGAGGGCCATCGGCGAGTCCTGGACGTCGTTGGCGGCGTAGGTGGCGAGCGGCCACTCACCCACCTTGGTGACCGACTTGCTCATCGCGGCGCCGGCGCGGCCTTCGAGCATGCCCAAGCCAAGTTGCACGAGCGCGTGCCACTGCGGCGCGGTCGCGCCGAAGTCGAGGTGCAGCAGGATGCCGACCTTCGGCTGTGGGCCGAAGTCCCCCATCGTCAGTTCGAGGTGAGTGAGGGCGATGGTGGCACCCCGCAGGCGCAGCTTCAGCAGCTCGTCGGGGTCCACGGGCAGCTGCCCCTGCGCATGCATGTCCTTGCCCTGCTTCAGGACCTGCTGGAACTGGGCTTCGACCATCTGGTGCAGATCGGCGACGAAGTTCTGCACCTCCTCCTCCGCCCACATCTTCGCCACCGGCATCTTGCGGAACTCCTCGAGCGAGGTGGCGAGGTCGGGCGCCGACACCGCGACGATGGTGTCCTTCGGCAGGTAGGGCAGGACGGAAGTCTGGGCGGCGGCGAACGGGGCGAGGCCGAGCAGCGCCAGCGCGAGGCAGGGACGTGGGTTCATGGCAGGGCGTATCGATCGGTACGGACGGCTTCGGGGGAGGTTGAGGTGGACGGAAGTGTCTCGGAACTGTCGCGCCGGTCAGGGCGACTTGGCGGCCAGCTCCTGGAGATGCGCGGCGATCTTGGGCTCGGCCGCGACCAGTGCCGCCTCCAGCTTGGCGAACACCTTGTCCGCCTTGGCCTTCGCGGTTCCGGCGAGCAGGGCCTTGACGTCCTCCATCGCGGCGGCGACTTGCTCGTCGCTGCCCGTGGCCGCGAACGAGAACATCAAACCGGCCTGGTAGATGTTGTAGTCGATCGCCGTCGACTCCATCTCGCCGTTGATGGCATACGCGGAGAAGAAGCTCTTCAGGCTGCGGACGCCGCCCTTCTGCTGGTGCAGCTTGCCGAACCAGGCGGCATCGACGAGGTTCTGGAACCGGCTCGTGTAGGCGCCGATGCCGTGCAGGAACCACAGCGGCAGGGAGATGCCGCGATCGGTGGCGATGCCGTGCGCATAGGCGATCGCGGCGGCGTGGCGCAGGTAGCGCGGCCCCCAGTCCTTGTGGTTGTTGCAGATCGCCCCGCGCACCTCGCCGAGGTACGAGATGCGCACCGCCGCTTCTTCGCGGATCAGCGCCGAACCACAGGCGTCGGTGCCGTCGCCCAGGCCGTTGCCGAGCTCGCGGTACTCCGCTTCGGTGCCGGCGATCATCACGACCGGTCGCCGACCGGGGCTCAGCACCGCCTCGCCGAACCAGGGCTTCACGCGTTCGACGCCGGCATCGGCCTCGGCACGCAGTTCCTGGATCTTGGCGATCGGCAGCGTGCTGAGCAGCGTGCAGTGCTGAGAACGCACGATCCACGGGCGTTTGATGTCGCTGTGGAACTGGTTCGCCTCCTTCTCGTCGACCCAGCGCGTCGGCCCGATCGGGAAGTAGCGTTTCGCGGCCTGCTCGAGGTACCTCGGCTCGATCAACATCCCGGTCTCCGGGTGGCGCACCATGCCCTTCTGCAGCGCCAGCTTCTCCTCCTTGGTCACCAGCTCGTGCTCGTGGTGGAAGATGCCGCGCTTGGCGTCCTCGACGTGACCGGCCTCGACCCAGATGCCGCCGACCTCGACGAATCCCTTGGCCGCGTACTCGGCGGCCATGGCCTGCTTGCGCAGCGCCTCGGCCTCCTTGGCGGTCACCCACTTGCCGTCGACGCGCTCGTTGCCGAGAGCGAGGTTGGCACCCTCGTGGTCGGGCTGCAGTTTCAGCACGGCCTGGAAGATGCGCTTGGCGTCGGCCACCAGTTCCTTCTCGTTGGCCCACTGCCCCGCCTCGAACAGCGCCTCGGGGTCCTTCTTGGCCGCCGTCTCCTTGGCCTTCAGCTCCTGCTTGAGCTTGGCGGGGGTCTGGGCGAGGACAGGCACGACCAGCAGCAGGATCGCCAACGACTTGCGCAGCAGGGTCATCATGGTGGCAACCCGGCGCGGTGGCCGGGCGGAGGAATGCGGGGGGCCCGACATGATCGGTCGACCGGGTCACTCGTGTCCACCCTCGTGCGGTAACGATTGCAGGGCGACGGCCGAGCTGGCTTCGGGGGTTGCAGGTGCACTTCCAGGACGCGTGTCGCCGGCGCCTGGTGGTCGGATGGCTACTGCGAACCGGCCGATCGGCGCTTGTGTTCCGGCGCGAACCGCGACCAGGACTCCATGCGCTGGCTGGGGCGCAGGTTGAGGTAGGGCGTCCAGCGGGGGCGCACGGGCGGGCGCAGGAGGTGGAAGCCGGCCTCCTTCAGCGTGCGGTCGGCCTTGCGGGCGTTGCAGCCCACGCAGGCCAGCACGCAGTTCTCCCATGAGGTGCTGCCGCCGCGCGACCGCGGCAGGACATGGTCGACGCTCAGATGATCCCCGTTGCACCGCCTGCCGCAGTACTGGCAGGTGAAGTCGTCGCGCAGGAACAGGTTGCGCCGCGTGAACGGGGCCTCGTGGCAGGGCACACGATCATAGTGGAGCAGCAGCACGACCTCGGGCGCTGCCAGCCGCACGCTGGGGGAGCGGATCGCACTGGCCGGCTCGGGCACCGGCTGCTCCAGCCATTCGGCGAAGGTGAAGGTCGCCAGGCGCTCGGGACAGACGACGCGAGCCGCCTCGCGGAAGACCATGCACAGCGCCCGGCGCACGGTGGTGACGTGGACGGGGCGCCACGAGCGGTTCAGCACGAGCGTCGCTCGCTCGAGCAGGTTGGTTCTGCCAACTGGGTCGCATGCCCGCATGACCGCACAACTCCTGATGCCCCAGGACCCGACCGTGCGGCCCCGCGGAGCGCGCAGAGTCTAGGCTGGTGCGGCGGGGCAGGGGAAGCCCTTCCAGGGCCTGCCCGGGCCCGCCGCGTCGCGCGGCGAGGTTGCCTCGCTGGGGGCGCAAAGCTAGACTCCGCGCCCCTTTCGCCGGGCCTGCGGCCGCTCCATGCTCCTGCCACGAGGCACTTCCATGACCCCTTCCAGCGCACCGACCCGGTCGTGCGGGTCGATCCTTCCTTGCTCGATGGCCCTGTTGTTGGCCTTGCTGGGCGCCTGCCAGTCGGAGGCCAACCAGGCCAACCACGGGGTCGCCGCGACGCAGTTCCAGGACATGGTCGTGCCGGCGGGGCTCAGGCTGCGGGATTCGGCCAACGAAAGCTATTCGCGCCAGGAGGCGAGCTGGCGGCTCGGCCACTTCGTCTACGAGGGCACGGGCAGCGTCGAGGCGGCCGTGAACTACGTGCGCCAGCGCATGCCGCAGCACAACTGGAGCAAGGTCCGCGACGAGGTCGCCGAGGGCGAAGTCTCGCACCTGGGCTTCGAGCGGGGCATCTACTCGGCCGACTACACCTTCCAGCGCCGCGACGGCATCACCCGCATGACCGTCGACTACCGCACCGACTACTCGCGCCGCTGAACGGCCGCCTCCACCCATGTCTGCACAGCCCCCCCAAGCCCTCGAGGGTTCCCAGGCGCCCAGCCAGATCGAGTTCCTCTGGGAACGCTACCGTCCGTGGGTCCTTGCGATCGTGGTCGGTGTGTTCGCGGCCCTTGGCGTTAATTACGTCCTGAAGTATTTGGACCAGAAGAAGGTCGATGCGGCTTGGTCTGGCCTGGCCACGGCCGTGAAGCTGGATGCGGCCTACACCAAGGAAGAGCCGAGCTATCTGCAGGCGAGCCTGGCGGAGGAGATCGAGAAGGTCGACTTGGCCAAGATCGAGGCGGCGGCGGCCTCGGCGAGCGACGCACAGAAGCCCTTCCTCCTCCTTGCGCTTGCCCGCAAAGCGATGGGGGTGGCCGATTGGGCCCGCGCCGAGTCGGCCCTGGCCGAGTTGGAGTCGAAGTTCCCCAACCACTCGCTGGTGAAGACTTCTGGCTACCCGCTGCAGACCCGGGAGCAGGTCGACCCGAAGGCCAAGCCGACAACGCCGCAGAAGCCGCCCGAGCTGAAGCCTGCGGCGGCCGGCAGTGCCGTCGGCCGCATGCGGGAGCAGATCGCTGCAGCTCGCAACTACAGTCGCCCTGAGCACTTCCAGCAGATCAAGCCGCACCAGGATGCGGCCAGGGTGCGCTTCGAGTTCTCCAATGGCGCGGCGTTCGTGATTGCCATGATGCCCGACTATGCCCCGAAGCATGTCGAGGCCTTCCTGGCGCTGGCTGCCCAGGAGGGTGGTTACTGGAAGGACATGGCGGTGGACGAGATCCTGCGACCGACGACCTTCGGCCAGCAGCCAAGGGAAATGCACCTGGGCTTCGCCACCACGCGGGAGGACGACCGGACCAAGTGGACCACGACGGATCCGAGTTCGCAGGTGCTGGACTTCGAGGCCTCGGACCTGAGCCACTTCGCCGGTGCCGTCTCGGGCCGCAACGAAGCGGATGGCAAGTCGTGCGCGGACCGATTCTGGGTCGTCGCCGATGATGCTCCCCGGCATGACGGCGAGCGCGTCATCTTCGGCTTCGTGGTCGAGGGCCTCGATCAGGTCCGTCGGATCTGCGAAGAGTCGATGTCGGCGCAAGAGGAACAGGCTGGCCGCGGCCGGCCGACCGAGAACATCCGCGTGACTGCGGTGACGGTGCTCTAGGCAGAGCCCCCGGGCGAGGGGTGGCCTCCCCTCGGTGAAGATGGGCACCGGTTCGGGCGCCTGGGTGCCGAGGGTCGGTTGGGGTGCGCGCCGCCCCAAGGTTGCGAGGGAAGTCCTCGCTGGCCCGCCGAAGGGCCGGTGCCCCTTGCAGGTCCGCCGGCAGACTAGAGGTTCTTCAGGCGCTGGTAAATGCGCTCGAACTCCTCGCGGCCCGCGCAGTCGATCACGATCTGGCTGCGCTTCCGCCCGTAGCGGATGCTGACCGGCGTGCCGAGGGCCTCCACCAGGCTCTCCTCGAGTTCGTTCAGCCAGACCGGCCGCGAACGCGGCGTCCCGGCCGCCTTGCCCTTGGTTGCCTCCAGGGCCTGCTTGATCTTGGCCTCGAGGGCCCGCACCGAGAGGTTGGCGCGGATCGCTTCCTCGGCTACGGCGACCATGGACGCCGAATCGCCCAAGCCCAGCAGGGTGCGCGCATGGCCCATGCTGAGTGTTCCACGTGAAACATGCTCCTGGATGGCCTCGGGCAGGTCGAGCAGACGGAGGAAGTTGGCCACTGTCGACCGGTCCAGCCCCACTCGGGCGGCGACCTCCTCCTGGGTCGCACCCAGTTGGTCCATCAGAACCCGGAACCCCTTGGCTTTCTCGATGGCGTTGAGGTCCTCGCGCTGGAGATTCTCGACCAGACCAAAGACCGCTGCGTCCTGGTCGGACACCGGGCGGACCAGGACCGGAACCTGCGCCAGGCCGGCGAGCTTTGCGGCCCGCCAGCGTCGTTCGCCGGCGACGATCTCCAGCGCAGACCCCGCGCGGCGGGCCAGGATGGGCTGCAGCAGCCCGCTCTTCTGGATCGAGGCCGCCAGCTCGCGCAGCTCCGGCTCACCAAAGTGCTTCCGCGGCTGGAAGGGACTCGGCCGCAGATGATCGACCGGCGCCAGGACGACCTCCTCCCCCGCCGGCGGGCTTGGGGTCACTGCGGTTGCCGGCTCCGCAGGGGATCCTGCCGGCGGCCGCGGCGCGCTGCCCCGTCCACCCGACAAGAAGAAATCCAACCCTCTACCCAATCGACGATCGACCATGCATCAACTCCCATGTCAGCTCCGCGTAGCAGAGCGCACCCTTGGACCAAGGACAATGTAGGAAAGCAGACTTGCCATGACTCGCCGCCTCCACCAATGCGGAGTCGCGGAAGATCATGGACTGCAGGAGGCCGGTGCCGAGGTTGCGGCGCAGATCCTCGAGCACCTCGATCGCGATGGCCTCGCGGGGATCGACCATGACCGGCAGGACGCCGCGCAGCCTGGCCTTGCCCGGGAAGGCGGCGGCGGCCCGCTCGAGCGAGGCGAGCATCTGCGACAGCCCGTGCATCGAGAAGAACTCGGCCTGGACCGGGACCACGACCTCGTCGCTGAGCTGAACCCCAGCCCAGCCCCACGCATCCATGCGGGGCGGACAGTCGACGATCAGGTAGTCGACCAGTCCGGACAGGCTCTCGCTGAGTTGCTGCAACCCGCCCACGTCCAGCTTCGCCCCTGCCGCCAGTTCGGCCTCCACACCATGCGAGGGTAGAAGCCAAAGGCGCTCCTCGATCGGGACCAGGAGATCGAGCAGGGGGGGCGCCCCGTCGGGAGGGTCCATGCCCTGCAGGGCCACGGTGGCATTCCCCTGGGGGTCCAGGTCGAAGAGAGCCACCCGCTTGCCGGCAAGCGCCAGACCATGCGCGAGATGGATGGCGGTCGTCGTCTTGCCGACCCCGCCCTTCTGATTCGCCAGCACGATGGAATGCAACCTTGCCCCCGGCACAGACCGCGTGTTGGCGCTCCGCCCGGGGCGCCGACCGGGAGATGGTAGCGAACCCGAGCCGGCACGCGAGGGGAGGTGCTGGGAATCTCGATTCGCGGTGGAAACCGACGTGGCATCTGGTAGCTCACGATGGCGTGCGTGTCGGTGCACGGAGGACTTGGCTGGGTGCGTTGGGTCGGTTGCGCATCGCCGGCTGGACGCCTTGGGCGCTGCTGATCGGCTGGTCGGCCTACGCCACCGTGCAGGAGCCAGCCGTGCTGCGATCGAGCGGCCTGCACCTCCGGGAGCCCGCCATCTGGGCGGCGGCAGCCGTGCTCTGGATCGTCCTCGCCTGGCCGGACTCCCACGCTCCTTCGCCGCCACGCGCCTCGAGTCGCCTGGCCCAGCATTCCCTGCTGTTGCTCCTGGTGGGGCTCGCGGCTGCGGTGTTGCTGGCGGTCGCGGGGTGGATCACGGAGGCAGCGGTAGGATGGACGCGGCTCGGGACTTCGGCGGCCTGGTGGTGGGCCGCACTGGTGCCCCTTGCCGCGGCGCGCTCAGTCCGCCAGGATAGGACGCAAACACATACCAATACTATACTTATGGTGATTTCAGCCGGCCCCTCGCTGGCCATCTTCAGCGCCGTGGGGTCGCCGACGGCTGGCCATCCCCGCCTCTTGGTCGCCAGCATCCTGTCGATCCTCGCCAGTTGCTTGTGGATGATCAGGCTCGACCGCCCAGCGACCCGCCCTGCCACCAGGATCGAAGCATGAGGATCGGCATTCTCGGTGACATCCACGCCAACCTGGAGGCTCTGGAAGCGGTCGTGGCTGCGATGCGACGCGAGGGCGTCGAGCGCTGGGTCCAGGTGGGCGACATCGTCGGCTATGGGCCCGAACCGTCGGCGTGCATCGACGTGGTGCGGGATCTCGGCTGCATCACCTGCGTCGGCAACCACGATGCCGCGGTGCTCGACCGGCTCGACACCACCTACTTCAACAACTTCGCGCGCGCGGCGATCCAGTGGACACAGCAGCGGCTGCAACCGCGCGACCGCGAGTTCCTGGGCAACCTCGAACTGGTGGTCAGGCAACCGCCGTTCACGGTGGTGCATGGAACGCTGCACTTGCCCGAGCAGTTCGGCTACGTGATCAGTCCGGTCGAGGCGCTCGATTCCTTCGAGTTCCAGGACACGCAGCTGTGCTTCGTGGGCCACTCGCACGTGCCGGCGATCTACCTGCGGCGCGATGCCGCGCCCGAGGACATCCACGTCGTCCCGCACTCCGAGGCGGAGATCTCCTACCGCGGCTTCGACCGCGTGCTGATGAACGTGGGCAGCGTCGGCCAGCCGCGGGACGAGGACCCACGCGCCGCCTATGGGCTGGTCGACACCGAACTCGAGATCGCCGCGATCCGCCGCGTCGAGTACGACATCGCCGGGGTGCAGAGGAAGATCCGCGCCGCCGGGCTGCCCGAGGTGCTTGCCAACCGCCTCGCGCTCGGCGTCTGACGTCCCTTGCCGATGCGTGCACTGCTCGCCGCCCTCGTCGTGGTGGGGCCGCTCTCGACGCAGCGGTGGCAGGACATCTGTGGCCGTAGCGAGGCGGGCGCGGTGGCGCTGCAGCAGGCGGTCAGGGACCTCGCCGCGGATGCGACCGTGCTGGTCGTCGCTTCCCACCCGGACGACCGCTATGTGCTGCCGGCGATCTGGCTGCGCTTCCAGCATGGGGTCCGCATCGCCGTGCTGCTGGCGACACGCGGCGGCGGCGGCCAGAACCCCGGGGGCCCCGAGACCGGCGATGCCCTCGAACGGATCCGCACGCTCGAGACCGAGGTGGGCTGCGCCCACTTCGGCGGCCAGATCTGGTACCTCGATCGGCCCGATGCCGGCTACCGCCGGTCTGCGGCCGAGACCTTCGCGGAATGGGGGCGCGAGGGCACGCTTCGCGATCTGGTGCGGATGATCCGCACGATCCGGCCCGATTGCGTGATCACGACCCATCACGCCGAGGAGTCCCACGGCCACGATCTGGCGCTGGTCGAGCTGTTGCCCGAAGCGGTTGCCCACGCGGCGCAGGCCTCGTTCCTGCCCGATGTCCCGCCACACCAGGTCGGCGCCCTGCTGCTGGGGGCGGGGAGCACGGATTCCCCGAGCACGGTGCGGGTGGACGCCGATTCCCTGGAGCCGGTCCGCGGTCGAAGCCTGCGGCGCCTCGCCTACGAAGTGCTGCTGCACGCCCACGTCAGCCCTGGCCCGCCCGCGCCGATCGACGTGCTGTTCGAACCCGAGCTGCGGCTCGAGGCCCACATGGCGGCGCGGCCGTCGCGGCACGCGCCCCAGGGCCTCGGTCTGCGGTCGGTCTTCGATGCCGATCTGTGGCCGGGCGAAGCCGAGCGCGCGCCGGTGCTGGAACGCCTGCTGGCCGCCGAACTGCCGCGTCGCGTGGCGCGGTCCGAGGCGCCCCTGCAACTCGCCGCCGAGATCCTGGCGGAGCTGCGCGCGCTCGCTGCGGGGCTGCACGCCACGGATCCCAACGCGCGCGACGCACGCGAGCGCCTGGATCGTCGTGTCGCCGCGCTGGAACGGCTCGCGCTCGTGCTGGCCGGAGTGCAGGTGGAACTGGACGTTCCGCCGGGAGTGGCCGCCGTGGCCGGAGAGGAGTTCGTGGCCGTCGTGCGGGTGCACGCGCCACCGGACCAGCGAGTGGGCCTGCGCGTCGAAGGCCTCGATGCGGTTGCCGCCGAACTCGATCCGGTCGGCGAGGGGGATCCAGACCACGGCATCTTCCGCAATGGCAGCCGCGCCCAGCTGGTGCTGCGCCTGCCGCTGCGCGACCGCACCGAGGCCGATCCGATGGCCCGCCGCTTTCGCGGCGACCGGTTCGAGCCGCCCGTCCGGGTCCGGTTCCACGTGCAGCTCGACCAACTCGCCGTGCCGCTGGAACTCACGGTGCCGGTCGAGGAGCGGGCGCCGGTCGAACTCAGCGTCGTGCCGCGCATGCTGCTGCTGCCGACGGCGCGCCGCGACCTCCAGTTCAGCGTCGGCGTCACCCGTTACTCGCGCTTCCCGATCGACGGCGAGATCGAACTGCGCGCGCCCGCGGGCTACGGGATCGAGTCGGAGCGCCGCCCGGTGGCGCTGCGCGAGGTGGCGGGCGACATGTTCGGGTTCCACGTCACCGCAGCGCGCGAGCGCAAGCCCGGTGTCGACGTGTTGCGCATCCGCCTCGGCGGCAATCGCATCGCCCTGCCGGTGCACAACGTCGACGTCCAGGTGCCCCCGGAGCTCCGTGTCGGCCTCCTGCGCAGCCTCGATGACACGCTGCCGGCGATCCTCGGCGCGGGAGGACTCGGCCTCGCCTGGTCCGACCTGAGCGATGCCGACATCGCCGTTGCGGACCTGCGCGCCTTCGACACGATCGTCGTCGACGTGCGCGCCCTTCGGGATCGCCCGGCCGCCCGCCGCGGCTTCCGTCGCCTCCTCGACTTCGCGACCGGCGCAGGCCGGCGGCTGGTCCTCTTCTACCAGAAGGACACCGAGTTCCATCCGCCGGGCGAGGGCTTCCTCGGCGCGCCGTTCCAGCCGTTCCAGGTCGGCAGGGCAAGGGTCACGCGCAGCGACGCACCCGTCCGCGTGCTGCGGCCGGAGCACACGCTGCTGACGCATCCCAATCGCATCGTGCCTGGCGACTGGGATGGCTGGGAGCAGGAGCGGGCGCTCTACCTGCCGTCGCGCCACGCGGGCGCCTACGAGGAACTGCTCGAACTGCACGATCCAGGCCAGCCGCCCGAGCGTGGCGCCCTGCTCTACGCCCGCACGGGCGACGGGGAGTACGTCTACTGCGCGCTGGCGCTCTGGCGGCAGCTCAAGAAGCTGCACCCTGGAGCGGTGCGGCTGCTGGCCAACCTCCTGACGCCGGCGCGGCCGCGTTGACGCGCCCGATCAGGCGGTCTTGCGCCGCGCGAGAGCGACGATGCACGCCCCGGCCAGACCCGCGGCCACGGCCAGCGTCAGCGAGCCGGTGCCGAACCAGAGCATGGCCGACCACCCGAGCAGGCCGAAACCGAGCGCGCCGGCGACGTGGCGTCGATCCACGAGGCCGCGGGGGCCGCCGCGAATCGCCGCCTCGCCGTCGCGCGACTGCAGTGCCGCGCACAGTCGCTGCACGTCCTGCGCGAGCGACTCGAGCACAGCGGGCAACTCCGCCAGCTGGGCCAGTTGCGCACTGTGGCCGTCGACGATCTCCGCCAGGGCGTAGAGGTCCTCCTTCACGTCGGCCGCCGGCGCGGCGGCCTCGACGCTGCCGGCGGCATCGGGCGCGGCGGCTGTCGGGGCGACCTCCTCGATCGCACTCGACAGATCGCCCATGGCGGCTTCCAGCTCGTCGATGTCGAACCACTCGACGTCGCTGGTCGTCTCGGCGGCAGAGCCACCCCTGGCCGCCAACTCCCGCTGGCTGCCCACGGCATCCTGCACCGGCGTCGACGGCTTGGTGGTCGACGCCGGCGGCTGCAGTTCGGCTGTGGCAGCAGCGACGAACTCCACCGCCTCCGCGGCGAGGCCGCGATCGTGCGCGTCCTGCAGCATGGTCGCGATCTCCGCCGGACTCAGGCAGGCATCGGCCTTGCCGAGCGCCTCCAGGTGTGGACCCAGTTCGGCGCGCAGGGCTGCGCTCGGCACCGCCAGCACGTGATCGGCGGCGTCGCCAGCCGGCAGGCTGCGGATCACCTGCAGCGCCTGTGCGTTGCGCCAGGCCTCGACCTGCTCGTCCGGGATCCCCAGCCGATCGAGATCGGCGCGCGTCAGCAGGCGATCGAGCAGGGATGCGGTGGGTGACGTCATGCCGGCGAGGCGATGGCGAACGCGCCGCCCCGTTCTTCGACACTCCGGAGCCCGGGATTGAGCCCGGCTTCGGGTGCGGCGGCAGGGTCGTTGCGATCGGCCTTTCCGGCCGGCGGGCTCACGGCAGGCGGGGGAACCGCATCTTCTCGGACCTGCCGCGAACCAGCCGGACCTCGTGCGAGCCGCCGCGGTTGCGCAGCAGGTGCATGGCCAGGGCATCGATCAGCGAGTAGTCGCCGTTGTCGTAGAGCAACTCGAGCCGGATGTGCGATTCCGCGTCGGTCAGCACCCGGATCTCGACGACGCTGCGGCCTGGCACCACCTTGCTGACCCCGTCCGGGGTCGTGTAGTGCAGTTCCGACAGTTGCACGACCGCCGTCACGTCGTCGCCGGCCGGCTTCTCCGGGCCCTGCGGCGGGGCGGCACCCGGCACGAAGGTCACGGCGGCGACGAGGGGGATCGGGAGCAGCAGGGTCCAGGCGTTCATGGCGGAGTTCGAGGGGGAAGGCGGCGGCCAGGGTACTTCCCGACCTGCCGGACCCGGACTATGACGCCACCTTGCGCCAGTTCCTGCCAGCGAGAACGGTCGGCCGCCGGGCGATTCGCGCCGCCGCACTGGCCCTGATCCTCGCCGCCTGTGGGGGTGGACCGGGCGACGCGCCGCCGACCGCCGCCGAACGCGCCAGCCTGGCGGTGGTCGAGGCCGGCACCGGCGAACCGCCGGAGGCTGCGGTCGCCGCGATCCGGCGGGCCGTGGACGAGGCCCTGCCGGCGCTCGGCAAGGTCTTCGCCGGCATGCCGAAGCAGCGGTTCTTCGTGCACGTGCATGCCAGCCGCGAGGCCCTGCCCGAGGCCCTCGCGGCGCACCTGCAGCCCGATTCGCCGGGCTTCGCCCTGCTGGGGCGCCACCAGGTCCATCTCGTCTGGGGCGAGATGCGGCGCGTCGGTGCCAGCCTGCGCGGCGTGGTCGTGCACGAACTCGTGCACGAACTGCTCGACCAGTTCGTCGCCCCGCATGGCGCTCGCATGCCGCGCTGGTTCCACGAGGGGCTCGCGCAGACGATCGCCGGCGACACCTACCTCGGCGCCCGCGAGGAGGACCTGGTCTGGCGCCTCGCGGCCCGCACCCTGCCGTCGTTCGGCGATCTGCGCGAGCGCTTTCCCACCGCCGAGACCGAGCTGCGGCTCGCCTACGCGCAGAGCTACTCGTACGTCGCCTGGCTGGAACGGCAGTACGGACTCGACGCCCTGCTGCGCATCGCCGCCGCCGTGGACGAGCGCACCAGTTTCGAGCATGCGCTGGTCGGCCGGACGGGCAGGACGACCCTCGAACTCGAGGAGTCCTGGAAGGACAACCTGCAGCATGGTTCCGGCGCGACGTGGCGCGCCGCGCTGAACCAGTGCTTCAGCCTGGTCATGATCGCCGCCCTGCCGGTGCTGGCGCTGGCGCTGATCCGCCGCCTGGCGGCCGATCGACGCGCGGCCGCGAAGCTCGAGCGCGACGAGGCAGCCGCAGCCGCAGCCGCAGCCGGCGCTGCGCCCACCGACGCCGACCAACCACGCGCGCCCGGCGACTGACGGACCCGGCGGCAAACGGGGGCGGACCGGAGTGGGGCCCTGGTAAAAGACGCAGCGTGAAACGACCGCCGACCGCGCCGCCGCGCTGCCTGCCGCTGATCGCCCTGGTGGCCATCGCCACCACCGGATGCGTCTCCCATCACCACTCCGTCGGTCTCGGTCCGACCGGCACCGGCGTCGAGACGTCGCGCCAGTTCTACTTCCTGTTCGGCTTCGCCCGCGTCAACGAGGTCGACCCGCAACGCATGGCGGGTGGGCTGACCAGCTACTCGATCGAGACCAGCTACGGCCTCGTCGACATGCTGCTGATGCCGTTCCTGCTGCCGCTGACCGCGACGTCGCGCACGGTCGTGGTCCGGACCTGACGGCGCCATGCCCCTGTCGGTGCAGTTCCTCGGCGCGGCCCGGCAGGTCACCGGCTCGAAGCACCTGTTGCGCGTCGGCGACGACCGCATCCTGCTCGAGTGCGGGCTCGTGCAGGGACCGCGGCGACTGGCGAACGAGAAGAACCGGCGGCTGCCGGTCGCCGGCCGCGACGTCGACGCCGTGATCCTGTCGCACGCCCACATCGACCACTGCGGCGCCCTGCCACGCCTGGTGAAGGACGGCTTCCGCGGCCCGATCTGGTGCACGGAGGCCACGGCCGACCTCTTGGCCCTGATGCTGCGCGACGCCGCCCACATCCAGAGCCAGGACGCCCAGTACCTGCGCAAGCGGGGCCACGAGGTCGAGCCGCTCTACGACCAGGAGGACGTCGAACGCACGCTGCGCCAGGTGCGCGGCGTGCCCTATCGCCGTCCGGAGGCGGTCACCAGGGACGTGCAGGTCGAGTTCCTCGACGCCGGGCACATCCTCGGCGCGGCGATCGTCGTGATCGATGCGCGCGTCGACCACCGGGCGCGCCGCCTCGTGTTCACCGGTGACTACGGCCGCCGCGACTTGCCGATCCTGCGCAATCCCGAGCCGTTGCCCGAGTGCGACGTGCTGATCACGGAGTCGACCTACGGCGATCGCCTGCACCCGCCGCGCGTCGACATGATGGCCGAACTGGCGCGCATCGTCGCCGAGGAGCTGCACGACGGCGGCAGGGTGATCGTGCCGGCGTTCGCCGTGGGGCGCACGCAGTCGGTGGTGATGTTCCTCGGCCAGCTGATGCGCGAGGGCGCCCTGCCCGCGCTGCCGATCCACGTCGACTCGCCGATGAGCCGGCAGGCGACCGAGATCATGAGCCGGCACCCCGATCTGTTCGACGACCAGACCCGCACCCTGATCGCCACCGGCCACAGCCCGTTCTTCTTCGACGGCGTGCACTACGTCGCCTCGGTCGAGGAGAGCAAGGCCCTCAACCAGCTCCGCACCGGCGTCATCGTCGCCGCGTCGGGCATGTGCGAAGCGGGCCGGGTGCTGCACCACCTCGCGCAGAGCGTGGGGCGCCGCGAGGACTGCGTGCTGATGGTCGGCTACCAGGCCCAGGGCACGCTCGGTCGCAAGCTGATCGACGGCGAGCCGCGGGTCAACATCCTCGGTCAGGCTTACGACGTGAGATGCCGGGTGCGGTCGATGCAGGGCCTGTCGGCGCACGCCGACTGGCGCGAACTGCTGGCCGCGACCCGGCCGCTGGCGGGCCGTTGCGGCCAGGTCTTCGTGGTGCACGGCGAGGAGCCGGCCGCCGAGGCCTACGCCGGCCGCCTGCGCGACGCCGGCTTCCGCGACGTCGTGGTGCCGGCCAGCCGCGAGACGCACGAGATCCGATGAACAGCGTGCCGTTCGTCAAGATGGAGGGTGCCGGCAACGACTACGTGTTCGTCGACGGCATCCGCCACCCGCTGCCGCTCGAGCACGCGCCGGAGCTCGCGCGGCGCTGGTCCGATCGGCACCGGGGCATCGGCGCCGACGGGCTGATCGTCGTCACCCGTGGCGCGGCCGCTCCAGTTCGCATGTGGATGTGGAACGCGGACGGGTCCCGCGGCGCGATGTGCGGCAACGGCCTGCGCTGCGTCGCCAGGCTCGTCCACGACCACGGTCACGTGGCGGCGAGGCTGTTCGAGGTCGAGACCGATGCCGGCGTGCGCGCGGTCGAACTGCTCGACGAACCCGACCAGGTGCGGGCGGCGATGGGCCTCGTGCACTGCCAGGCGCCGATCGAGGTCGAGGCGGCCGGGCGCGGCTGGACGCTGGTGCGCGGCGACGCGGGCAATCCGCACGCCGTGCTGTTCGTCGACGACGTCGGCGCGGCGCCGGTGCTGGAGGTCGGGGCCGCGCTGCAGGACCACGCCCTGTTCGAGGGCGGGGTCAACGTCGAGTTCGTGCAGGTGCTGGCGCCGAACCGGCTCCGGCAGCGCACGTTCGAGCGCGGCAGCGGCGAGACCCTGGCATGCGGGACCGGCGCCGCCGTCGCCGCCGCGGCGGCGCGGGCGGCCGGTTTCGCCGCGCCGCCGCGCACCGCGGTCGAACTGCGCGGCGGGACGCTGTACGTCGTCGGCGAGCGGAGTTCGCTTGCGATCGAGGGCCCGGCTCGTACCGTCTACCGCGGCGAAATCGCATGGCCCGAGGCGCTCCGGTAGCTCTCGTTGCGATTGGCCGCGGTCGTCGAGGAGGTAAGCGTGGACTACTTGATCTGGATCCTGATCGGCATCGTCGGCGTGGCCGTCCTGTGGTGGATCGCCACCTACAACGGCCTCGTCGCGCGGCGCAACGAGACCAAGAACGCCTGGAGCCAGATCGACGTGCAGCTCAAGCGCCGCTACGACCTGATCCCGAACCTCGTCGAGGTCGCCAAGGGCTACATGAAGCACGAGCGGGAGACGCTCGAGGCCGTCATCCGCGCCCGGCAGCAGTGCGTCGACCTCAAGAACGCTGGCAACATCGGTGAGCTGGTCAAGGCGGAGGGCGCCCTGACGCGATCGCTGCGCGGCCTGTTCGCCGTCGCCGAGGGCTACCCGGAGCTGAAGGCGAACCAGAACATGCTGAGCCTGCAGGAGGAGCTGACCTCGACCGAGAACCGGATCGGGTTCGCGCGCCAGGCCTACAACGACGCCGCGATGCGCCTGAACAACGCGATCGAACAGTTCCCGGGCTCGATCGTCGCCGGCATGGGTGGCTTCAAGCAGGCCGAGTTCTTCGAGGTCGAGTCCGCCGAGGAGCGCAAGGTGGTCAAGGTCAGCTTCTGACGCGCGCCGTGGCGGGTGCCGCCGCCGACCCCCTTGTCGTGCCGGTCGTCCCGCGGCTACAAGCCGGAGGCATGGGTCTCCGATCGCGCTGCCGGGCCTGGCCGTGCCGATGGCTCCTGGCGCTGGCCCCGGCGGCGACCGGCCTGCCGGGAGTGGCGCAGGAGCCGGCGGCGCCGCCTTGGCCGCAGACCGAGCGCTGGCTGCAGTCCGACCAGGCTGCGCGGCCGGCGCTGGAGGCCGCGGTCGCCGAACTGCTGCTCGACCCGCCCGCAGGTTGCGCGTGGCTCGGCGCGCAGCTGCGCGCCGAGGCGGGCCCCGAGCGGCGCAAGGGGCTGACGGCGCTGGTGGCGCACACGACCCTCGAGTTCGTGCGGCGGCAGCGCGAGAGCGGCGTGCGGTTCGTCGGCCAGTACCTGCCCCTGCAGCCAATGCAGCCGCAGGTGGGGGACTTCCTGTTCGGCCTGCTGCTCGACACGCCCGACTGGTTCCCGCACACGCACCGCGTGCGGCTGGTCCCGGCGTTGCGCGATCTGCAGCCGGTCTCGCCGGGCGCGCCGAGGCTGGGCCGCGTGCTCGCCCTCGCCGAGGACGAGGAGCGCGAGCCGGAACCGCTGCGGGGCGCCTTGGCCTGCCTCCTCTGGCAGTGGGGACTGCCCGAGCTCGCGCAACAGCGTCTGGACGCGCTGCGGCGGCAGAGCACCGAAGGCGACGCCGAGGACCGCCTGCGCGTGCTGCTCGAACTGGCGGAACTGCAGTACGAGCTGCGCGAGTATCGCGCCGCCGCGGCAACGCATCGCGGCCTGCAGGCGATGGCGCGGAACGCCAACCTGCAACTCAAGCCGATCGACTTCTACCAGGCGGCGTGCGCGCACGCCCTGGCCGGCGAGGTCGATCGTGCCCTCGATGCACTCGACGCGTGCGCCGCGCTGCAGGCGTCGCCGGAGGTCGACAGCTCGCGCAAGCTCGAGCGCAGCCTGTTCGACGGCGACCCGGAACTCGCCGCGCTGCGCCCGCATCCGCGGTTCGCCGGCATCGTCGCGCGGGCCTTCCCCGCCCCGCCGCCCGGCGCGGCCCCGGTCGAGCGTCCCCGCCGCTGACCTGTGTCGCTGCCCGTCACGTTCCTGGCCGGACTGCTGGTCCTGTTCGCCAACCGGGAGCTGCAGCGACCGATCGCCGGCAGCGGTCGTCCGGACGAACTGCTGTCCTGGGCGCTGCTGCTGGCCTTGCCCGGCCTGATGGCGCTGTCGGCGCTGCGGTCGGTGCGCGCCAGCCTGGTCACCGGCCGGGAGGCGCGGATGCCGCCACGCGCGCTGCTGCGGCTGTCGGCGGTCGCGACGCCGCTGTGCCTGCACCTGGTGCTGGGCGCAGGCGGCTGGTCGGATCTCGCCGAACGCGCGGCGAACGGCAGCCAGCTGGCCGACGTGCTGCTGCTGCTGCTGTCGCTGTTCCTGGCCGAGGTGCCGCGGCTGGCCCTGGCGACCGCCGCCGAGTTGCACCTCGAGGTCGCCGACGGCGCGCTGGGGCGCCCGGTCGCTCGGGTGCTCCTGCCGAGCGCCGCCGACCTGTGGCCAGTGGTGCGCAGCCGCCTCGGCTGGCCGGCGTTGCTGGTCATGCCGTGCGCCCTGTTCGGCGCCGGCATCGACCTGCTGCGCCCGCAGCGTGAACTCTACACGCTGTTCCTGACGACCACCATCGGCGCCACCGCCGGCACGCTCGTGTTCTTCGCCGTCGCGTCGATGCTGCTGCCGTTCTGGTTCCGGGTCGCGTTCGGCGTGCGCCGCCGCCTGCCGGAACCGGCGGCGACGGCGCTGCGGCGCACCGCGGCGGCGCTGGGCTTCCCGCCCGCGCGCGTCCTGTTCCTGCCCACCGGCATGCGGGCGATGAACGCGATGATGGTGGGGCCCCTGCCGGTTGGGCGCTTCTTGTGCGTCACCGACGGCCTCGTGCGCACGCTCGACGTCGACGCCCTGACCGGGGTCGTGGCGCACGAAGTCGGCCATGCGCGACGCGGCCATCCGCTGCTGCTGATGACGCTGGCGGCCGTGCTGCCCGTGCTGCTGCCGGCCCCGCTGCGCGTGCTCGAGATCGACAGCCTCGACACGGCGTCGCAGGCCCTGCTCGCGGTCGCCTTCGTGATCGGCCTGTGGACCGTGGTGCGGGCGGTGGCGCACCGGTTCGAACACGAGGCCGACGCGGCCTCGGTGGAGGCGCTGGGGGCCTGGCCGTGCACGCACGCGCTGGCGGTGGTCGGTCGGATGGGGCTGCCCGGCCGCGGCGGCTGGCTGCGGCGCCACTTCACGCTGCATCCCGAGGAGCCCCGCCGCGCGCACTTCATGCGCCGCTACGAGCAGGAACCTGCGTTCCGGGCCTGGTTCCAGGCGAGCGGCCGCCGCCTGCGGGCCACGGTCGCCGCGGTGACGATCGCCACTGCCGCGGTCGCCGGCTGGGCCTGGGCGCACGAATGGCCGCTGGAGAAGGCGGTCTGGCGCTTCCACGCCGGCGACTTCGTCGGCGCCGAGGCCGCCATGGTCGCGGCGGGGCAGCGTTTCGGCGGCAACGTGCCCGAACGCTGGCGCCAGCGCTGGGCGCGGCTCGGCGAGGAACTGGCGGCCGCGCACGAGCTGGCGCCCGGGGCTTCGAGCTGGGAGGAGGCACGAGCACCGCTCGCGGCCGCGGCCTGGACGCGCGGCGTGGCGGTGCTGCTCGGCGCCGGGCCGCGCGCGGCGCGGCCGTGGTTCGCGCTGGCCATCGACGCCGACGAGCCCGCCGAACTGGTGCGCCGCACGGTGTTCGACTACTGCGAGGCGGCTGCCGACGAGGATCCGGAACGCATGGCGGCCGCCGCCGCCGTGGTGCGCCGGCTGGGGGTGCCGCCCGGCCTCGAGCCGGTCTTCGCCGAGCCGCCGCGCCGGTGAAGCGCCGCCGCCGGTGCGCACCTAGTAGCGATTGGCCTCGACGGCCCAGGTCACGTCCTTGCGCCAGACCTCGTTGCCGCGGCGGTCGAACTCGCGCACGCGGTTGTTCTCGGCCACCAGCGTGTTGCCGTTGGGCAGGCGGTCGGCGTCGCTCGGCGAGTTCAGGCCGGTGAGTTCCCACACCACCTTGCCGTCGCGGTCGATCTCGATCACCGTGCCCTTGTTGCGCAGCGTCACCAGCGTGTTGCCGTTGGGCAGACGATCGGCGTCGTGTGCGTTCGGCAGGCTGCGCACCTCCCAGACGATCTCGCCGCCCGGGTCGACCTCGAGCACGCGGTCCTTCAGCAGGTCGGCGATCAGCGTGTTGCCGTTGGGCAGGCGGTCGACGTCGAACGGCCGGATCTCCTTGGCGTACGACCAGACGATCGCGCCGGTCCGATCGACCTCGATGACGCGGCTGCCGAACGTGTCGGCGATCAGCGTGTTGCCGTTGGGCAGGCGGTCGGCGTCGTAGGGGTTCTTCAGGTCCTCGAACACCCAGACCACTTCCCCCTTGCGCGTCACCTCCTGCACGCGGCTGACGTAGAACTCGGTGATCAGCAGGTTGCCGTTGTCGAGGCACTCGGCGTCCCAGGCGCCGAAGACGTCCTCGAGCACGAACACCACCCGACCCTGGTCGTCGACCTCGAGGATGCGGTTGTCGCTGTAGTCCGCGATCAGCGTGAAGCCCCACATCGCGCCGCCGCCGACCTCGAGCTCGATGTGCGTGACCTTGGTCAGCGGCAGCGCGGCGGCGCCGAGCAGCGGCACGCAGACCGCCAGGTGGTCGGGCGAGGTGTCGGCGACGAAGCCGATCAGCCGTTCGCCGGTGACCAGGTCGACCCGCGTGTAGGCCGTCTGGTCGGGTTCGCTGGCCGGCGGCCGCACGAACAGGATGCCGGCCACCTCGGCGATGGGCAGCTCCTGCCGGCCGCCGTCACGCAGGTCGATCGTCAGCTTGCCGGCAGCGGCGGCCAGCAGCCTGCCTTCGGCGAACTGCCCGCTGCGCAGCCGCACGCGGTCGTGCTCGACCGAGGCGCCGACCAGGCGGTCGAGCGCCGGATCGAGCGCAAGGCCCTGGATGGCCGCCCGCGGCAGCGCGAGGTCGCCGAACACCGGCGATCGCAGCCGCACCTGCTCGCCGTCGATGCCGAGCAGGTCGCCGATCACCAGGCTGCCCTGGTTGAGGAACAAGCGCACGCCCTGCTGCGGTTCGGCGGCGTGGCCGGGGAAGTCGATCGTGTCGCATTCGTGGAACGCGAGTTCGGCGGTCGGCAGGTGGGCGAAGGCGCCGACCAGGAGCTGGCTGTCGCCGTAGAGGCCGCCGAACCTGCCCTCGACCTGGCGGCGGTCGGGCAGCTGGAACTTCGCCACCGTGGCGCCGCCGACGTTGGGCGCCCGGATGCCGGCGGCGGCGGCGACGACCGGGTCCGGGTGGTTCTTCAGGTCGGCGAGCAGGGCGGCTGCGCCGGCGTCGCTGCGCGCATGCATTCCGCGCACGATCGCGATCGACTCGGTGCGGTTCAGCTTCGTGCCGGCGAAACGACCGCCCTGCGCCGGCGGCCACAGCAGTTCGCGGCAGGACCCCAGCGCCCGGTCGGAGCGCATGCGGCCGAGCGCGGCGACGGCCGTCAGGCGGTGCACGCCCGCCTTGTAGACCACCATCTGCGCGACGGCGTCCGCCTCGTCGTCGCCGCCGAGCTTGCCCAGGGCCCGCAGGGCGCTGGCGGTGATGGTGGCGTCCGTGTGGCCGAGGGCGGACCGCAGCGCCCGCAGCAGGCGCGGCTCGGGCTCGAGGTGGAGGGCCGTCGTCGCCAGGCCGCGCAGCAGGCGGCGCTCGCGGTCCTCCTGTTCGGTGCCCTTGGCCGCCAGCGCCTCGAGGATCCTGGCGCAGCGGATCTGCTGCTCGAGCACCGCCGGTCGCTCCTTGCGCTGCTCGATGCTCGCCACCGCCCGGCCGCCGATCTCGATCAGCGTGCGTTCGGCCTGTTCGCGCGCCTGCCAGCTCGGGTCGGCGAGCTGGTCGAGCAGGTGGTCGATCTTGAGCCGGTACTCGCGGTGGTCGCCGTGCAGCATCGCGACCATGGCGGTGAACGCGCGGTCGCGGTTGGCGACCAGCTTGCCGGTCTGCTCGAGGCGAGCGCCCAGGTCCTCGGACTGGAAGCCTGGGCAGGCCGCCGCGAGTTCGTCGCCCGTCCAGTCCTGGGACGCGGCCGTGGCCGTGGCCAGCAAGGCCGCGAGCGAGACCGACACAGCAGGGGAACGCATCGCGGGAAGTCTATGCATCGCCCGGCGCCGCCGTCCGGTTCACCGCCGCGCGCCGCGAAGGTCGGAAACCTGCCCGGGACTCGCTGGCCGGCGGCCGACGACGTAGATTCCGGGCTGATCCCTCCTGCGCAGCCGCCGTTTGGTCGAGAACGGCGTCCATGCCGCTGCCGCCGGTCTCCTACCAGCGCGACTTGCCCGATCGAGGGCGCCCCGAACGGAACGACGGAAGTGCATCCCCGCAGGCGTAGTGTGGCATCGGCGGGCTGGCTCGCGGCAGCCGTGCTGGCCGCGGGCCCGGCGGCGGCCCAGGAACTGCGGGCCGAGGCGCCGGTCGGGGCGCAGCTGCAGGCGCCGGCCGCCGGCAGCGTCGAGGAAGGCGAACCGGTCGAGATGTTCGAGAACCCCAACCTCGACCGCTACCTGCGCCGCGCCCAGGCGTTCCTCGACCGCGACGACCACGCGGCGGCGATCCAGGTGCTGCAGGACGTCGTCGAGGGGCGCACCGTCGAGGTGATCGGCGGCGAGGAACAGGTGCCCGGGCCGCCGCCGCCCGCGGCCCCCGACGAGCGGCGGCCAGCGCGCCCGCCGTCCGCGCCTTCGCCGAGCGCCCTCGATGCGCGCCGCGCCGTGTTCTCGGCCGATGGTCGCCTCTACCGACCCGTGCGGCGGCTGTGCCACGAGCTGCTTTCGCGCCTGCCGGACGTGGGCATCGAGATCTACCGCGCCCGGCACGAGGCCGCGGCCGCCGAGCTGCTCGAACGGGCCCTCGCCGCCGGCACCACGCAGGCGCTCGAGGAGGTCGTCGACCGCTACTTCATCACCCTTCCCGCCGGCCGGGCGATGCAGCTGCTGGCGGATCGGCTGATGCACGCCGGTCGCTACCGCGCCGCGGTGCAGGTGCTGCGCGACCTGGCCGAGGTCTATCCGGCCGGGAACCGCCGCCGCCTCGGCGTCGACGACGTCTGGTGCGGGGTGAAGGCGGCCCTGTGCCTGCAGTTCGCCGGCGACCCCCAGGCCGCGCGCGAGGCGATGCGCGCCCTCGCCGCCGCCCGGCCCGGGGCGACGCTGCGCATCCAGGGGGAACTGCACGCGCTCGCCGACCTCGTCGACAGTCCGATGTTCGCGGCGCGTGGCGCCGACGCGGGGCCGCCCGCGGCCAGCCGTTCGCGGCCCTACGGCATCGATCCGGCGACGGCGCAGCTGATCCCGGTCTGGCAGTACCGGTTCGCCGATCCCGATCCCTACCGCGAGCCGAAGGCCAGCCGGGGCGGCAGCCAGCTGGTGATCGTCGACGACGGGTCGCGGACCGCGACCATGCCGCACGCCGGCCGCTACGGACCCGGGACGTGGACGGCCTTCGTGCCGTCGGAGGGCGGCCCGGACGGCGAGCCCGGGGTGCTGTTCCTCGAGCACTTCCGCCTGCGCCTCGCCGGCGGCGAGACGGGCCTGTTGCTGGCCGAGGGCGATGGAGCCCCGGTGCCGCCGGCGCCGCGGGAGAACCACCCGCGTGTGCGCGTCGCCGCCAGCGACTTCGCGCTGCTGCGGCCGATCGCCGACGCCCAGCGCTGCTACGCCGTCCTCGGATTCGGCCGGGCGACCGCGGCCAACCTGGAGGCGCTGAAGGCCAGCGAACTGGTCGCCTACGACCGCGGCACCATGCAGCGCGCCTGGACGTCGGCGCAGTGGCTCGACGGCGACGGCGGCCTGCGCGACGTGACCTTCCTCGCCGCGCCGACCGTGTTCGGCGAGCGCCTGCTGCTGCCGGCGGTGCAGCGCGGCACCTACCTGCTCGCCTGCCTCGAGCGCGGCACCGGCCGGCCGCTGTGGCTCTCGCCGATCCACGCCGGCGGCACGCCGTTCTTCAAGGCGCCGGGCGCGCCCGTCGTGGTGCAGGGCGGCATCGCCTACGTGCTGACCAACGCCGGCTGCGTGGCGGCGGTCGACGCCTTCAGCGGCGAGCCGCGCTGGATCCGCCGCTACGAACGCCACGATCCGCTGCGTCCCCCGGCGCGCCCGCAGCGCTCGCGGCAGGAGGAGATGTTCGGGCGCGAGCAGTTCCTGCAGGCCAACCTGAACGGCTTCCTGCCCAACGACCTGGTGGTGGCCGCGGGCCTCGTGGTGCTCGCCGCCTGCGATTCCGATCTGCTGCTCGGCCTCGACGGCGCCACCGGTCAGCCGGTGTGGATGCTCGACGGCGCCACGCGCTACGCGCCCTACGGTCGCCTGCGCGAACTCGTCGGCGCCGATGCCGACAGCCTGTTCGTGACCGCCGACCGCGCGCTGGTCTGCATCGACCTGCGTGGCGGCCTGCTGCGCTGGGCGCGCGAACTGCCGGCGGTCGCGGGGCGCAAGTCGCCAGGCCGCGGCCGCGGCACGATCGCCGGCGCGCACGTCCTGGTGCCCGGGGAGCGCGAGATCCTGGCCTTCGACACCAAGGGCGAACGGCCGCTGGTGCGTATCCCGCTGCCGGTGTTCGACCCCAGCCACGACCCGCTGGCGGGACCGTTCCATCTGGTCGCCCACGGCCCGTGGCTCGCGGCCGGCTTCCAGGGCGGCGTCGAGCTGTTCAGTTCGAGTGCGGCGCTGCAGGCGCAGGCGGCCCAGGTCGACGACGTCGGTCGCCGCGCCCGCCTGCTGGCGCTGGCCGGCGACCGGGCGGCCGCCGAGGCCGCCATCGACGCGGCGCTGCAGGCGCCCGGGCTGGACGACGCCGCCCGCCGCACTCTCGGCGCGCAGTGGCTGGCCCTGGTCGCGGCGCGCGCGCGACCGCTCGCCCGTGGCGGCAGCGCCGACCGGGCCCTGGCGGTCCTCGATGGCGTGCTCGACCGCATGCAACCGCAGGAACTGCGCCTGCAGTGGCATCTCGCCCGGCTCGAACTGTGCAGCGAGGCGGCCGACCTGCGGGCGCGCGAACGCGAGCAGCAGCGCCTCTACGACTTCCTGGAGGGCAGGACATGACGGCCCGATCGATGTTGTTCCTCGTCGTCGCCATGCTGGCGGCGCCCCGGCTGGCGGTGGCCCAGGACGCCTTCCCGCCGGGCGTCACGGCCGAGGTGCAGGAGGCGATCCAGCGCGGTCTGGCGTGGTTGTCCCGCAACCAGGGCAACGATGGCAGCTGGCGCAACGCCGGCGGCTACGGCAGCTACCCGGCGGCGATGACCGGGCTCGCCGGCATGGCGCTGGTCGCCGGCGGTTCGACGCCGACGCGCGGCCGCCACTGGCGCGAGGTGCGACAGTCGGTCGACTTCCTGCTCAAGCACGCCGACGCCGGCAGCGGCGTGATCTCCGTGCCGCAGGAGGAGGGGCGCAGCATGTACGGCCATGGCTTCGCGACCCTCTACCTCGCGTCCGTGTTCGGCATGGAAGAGGACCTGCGCAAGCAGGAGAAGCTGAAGCGCGTGCTCGACCGGGCGGTCGCCCTGATCGCCGCCGCCCAGTCGACGGCCGGCGGCTGGATCTACACCCCGGATTCGAACAGCGACGAAGGCAGCGTCACGGTCACCCAGGTGCAGGCCCTGCGCGCCTGCCGCATGGCGGGCATCGTCGTCGACAAGAAGACCGTCGACCGGGCGATCGACTACATCAAGCGCTGCCAGAACGCCGACGGCAGCATCCGCTACAGCCTCAACTCGGGCGGCGGCGGCCGGCCGGCCATCACCGCCGCCGGCGTCGCGGTGCTCTACAACGCCGGCGTCTACGACGACCAGCCGTTCGTCGACAAGGCGGTGCAGTACTGCAAGAAGCACATCCAGGTCTCGGTCGACAACACCGGCCACCACTACTACACGCACCTGTACTGGAGCCAGGCGCTCTACCAGCGCGGCGGTGACGACTGGCGCGACTACTACGCCAAGATGTCGAACTGGCTGCTGAAGCAGCAGCGCAAGGACGGCAGCTGGGAAGGCGACGGCATCGGCGCGGTCTACGGCACCGCGATCGCGCTGATCGTGCTGCAGCTGCCCTACGCGCTGGCGCCGATCTACCAACGCTGATGGCGGACCGCCCGACCATGCGACAGACTCCCACGAACGCGGCGCCGAGGCCGCTCCGCCGCTGACGGGCCCGCGATGCTGGCGATCGCCTTCCTGAATCCGATGCTGCTGGTCGCGCTGCCGCTGTGCGCGATCCCGATCGTCATCCATCTGCTCAACCGCCGGCGGTTCCGGCAGGTGCCCTGGGCGGCGATGGAGTACCTGCTGGCGGCGATGCGGCGCAACCGCAAGCGGCTGCGCATGGAGCAGTGGCTGGTGCTGCTGCTGCGGACTCTTGCCGTGCTGCTGCTGGTGCTGCTGGTCGGCCGGCCGCAGCTGACCGGCAGCGGACTGCTCGGCGGACGCACCCACCACGTCGTCGTGCTGGACGACAGCGCCTCGATGGCGCAGCGCAGCGGCAGCGCGACGCTGTTCGCCAAGGCCCAGGAGCGCCTGCGGGGGCTCGTCGACGATCTCGCCAGCCGCCGCGACGGTGACCTGCTGTCGATCGTGCGCACCAGCCGACCGCACCGTCCGGACCTCTGGCAGCAGCGCATCGGCCCCGACCTGGGTCGCCGCACCGCGGCGATGGCGAAGGAGTGGAGCGTCGGCCACGGCGCGCCGGACCTCGGCCTCGCCCTGCAGGCGACGGTGCAGCGCGCCGCCGAGACGCGGGCGGCCCGGACCGAGTACCACCTGCTCGGCGACCGGCGTGCGCGCGACTGGCTCACCGAGGACGACAAGGCGAAGCCGTCGGTGCTGGCGGCGCTGGCCGCGATGGCGGCCGACGATCGCCTGACCGTGCTCCCGGTCGGCGGCCACCACGCCAACCTCGCCGTCGTCGAAGTGCGGCTGGTCGACCGGCTCGCCGTCGCCGGCGTGCCGACGCGCCTCGCCGTGGTCGTGCAGAACTTCGGCCTCGACCCGACGACGCCGTGCACGGTCGCGACCGAGGTCGACGGCCAGAGCCGCGTCGTGCAGACGGTGCCCGCGCTGCTGCCGGGCGAACGCACCGCGCTGCCGGTCGAGCACACGTTCCACCGGCCCGGATTCCATCGCATCGAGGCGCAGCTGGAGGCGACCGACGCCTATCCGGTGGACGATCGGCGCGTGCTGGCGCTCGAGGTGCGCGACCGCAGCCGCGTGCTGCTGGTCGACGGCCAGCCCGACGAGGAGCAGGGCGAGACGTTCTTCCTGCAGGCGGCGATGGAGCTGGCGGCAACAGGCATCGAACCGCAGGTGGTGACCGAGACGGCACTGGCCACGATCGACCTCGGCCCATTCGATTTCGTGTGGCTGTGCAACGTCGCCGCGCCGTCGCCGGCCGTGGCCCAGAAGCTCGAGCAGTACGTCGCCGCCGGCGGCGGCCTCGGCATTGCTGCCGGCAACCAGGTGGATGCGCCGCGCTACGCCGAGCTGCTGTGGCGTGATGGCGACGGGCCGCAGCCGCTGCCGTTCGGCGAGGTGGCGGGCGACCCGGATCGACCCGAGACCGCCGTGCTGGTGGCGCCGGAGCACCCGATCTGCGAACGCGTCGCGGAGGTGCTCGATCTGCTGTTCGCCAGGGTGCTGCTGGTGAAACGCTGGCTCACGATCGAGGAGCCGGCGGGTCACGGCGCCGCCGTGGTCGCGCGCATCGGCGGCAGCGACGGGCCGCCGCTGCTGGTGGCGCGCGCGTCCGGCTCTGGGGGGGCGGTGGTGCAGCTCGCCGTCACCGCGGACCGCGCCTGGTCCAACCTGCCGAGCACCGATCTGTTCGTGGTGCTCGCCAACCAGTTGCACGGCTTCGGCGCCCGCCGCGGCGAAGTGGCCGGCAACAACCTGCTGGCCGAAGACACGTTGTCCCTGCACCTCGATCCCGGCATCCACCGTGCCGACGTCACCGTGCGCGCCCTTGCCGAGGACGGCGAGCAGCGCACCTACACCGCCGTCGAGAGTGCGCCAACGGACGGCGCCGCTCCCGGTCTCGCGCTGTCGATCGGCCTCGGCGAGCTGCACCACCTCGGCGCGCACGAGCTGGAACTGCTGCGGCACGATGGCGTGCCGGACGTGCGGCTGTTCGCGCGCAATCCGCCGATCGCGGAGAGCAACCTGCTGCCGTTCGCCACGACCGCGTTCGCGCGGCTCTACCCGCCGGAGCTGGGCGCGCGGGTGGCCTTCGTCGAGGGCGATGGGCTGGCCGGGGAGGGCGGCGAGGGCGAGCTCTGGCGCCTGGTCGCGGCGGTGCTGCTCGCCGGGCTGCTGGTGGAATCGCTGCTGGCGTGGAGGTTCGGGCGCCGCTAGGCGCCGGGCGACGTCATGGACCAACTGCTGCAGTGGCTGGCCGCGTGGAAGGGCATCGCCGTCGAGCGCGGCGCCGAACTGCGCTTCGAGTTCGGCAGCTTCCCCACCGGCGGCCTCGGCATGCTGGTGCTGATGGGCGTGGCGCTGGCGGTGGGCCTCGTGGCGCTGATCTACCGCCGCGACGGCCACAACCTGACGCTGCCGCAGCGCGGCCTGCTCGGCGCGCTGCGGGCGCTCGCCGTGCTGGCGGTGCTGCTGGTGCTGCTCGAACCCAACCTCGTCACCGTCCGGCACGAGACGCGGCCGGGGCATGTGATCCTGCTCGTCGACACCTCGCAGTCGATGACCCACCAGGATGCGTGGCGGCGGGACGCCGTGCAGCGGCTCGCGGACGGCTGGCGCGACTTCGGCGTCGCCGACCCGGCGGCGGCGACCCGCCTGCAGCTGGTGCAGGCGCTGCTGGCCCACGGCGACGGCGAGTTGCTGCGGCGACTGGCCGCGCGCAACCAGCTGCAGCTCTACGGGTTCGCCGGCAGCCTCGAGCACCTGCCACTGCTGCCGGCACCCGAGCCGGCGACGGGCAGCCCGCCGCCGGCACCGCGGCTCGACCTCGAGGCGCTGCGGGCCGAGGGCCGGTCGTCGAACCCCGGCGCCGCCCTGCGCACCGCGCTCGATCGCAGCCGCAACGCCGAGATCGCCGGCGTGGTCCTGATCGGCGACGGCCGCCGCAATGCCGGCCCGCAGGCGGTCGAGATCGTGCGGTTGCTGCAGCAGCGCCGCGTTCCGCACACGCTGGTGCTCGGCATCGGCGATCCGTCGGCGACGCAGACCCTGGCGCTCGCCCGCCTCGAGGCGCCGCAGAAGGTGTTCCAGCGCGATCCGTTCACCCTGCAGTCGGTGCTCGTCTGCCAGGGCTATGAGCCGCTGGTCGTCACGGCGCGCTTGCTGCGGATCGACGAGCAGGGCAACCAGATCGTGGTCGCGACTCGCCAGGTGCCGATCGGCGGCGACCAGGTCGAGGTCGCCGTCGAGTGGAAGGACGTCACCGCCGACGTGCCGGGCCGGTTCCTGTTCCGGGCCGAGGTGCTGCCGCCGGACGGCGAGCCGCCGCTGGCCGAGCGGCACAGCAAGACGGCGCCCATCGAGGTGCTCGGCGAACGGCTGCGGCTGCTGCTGATCGCCGGCGCGCCCAGCCACGAGTTCCAGATCCTGCGCAACCAGCTGATCCGCGACAAGACGATCGACGTCGCCTGCTGGTTGCAGAGCGCCGACGCGAACTTCCCGCAGGACGGCAACGAAGGCGTGCGCATCACCGAGCTGCCGGCCGATCGCCAGGCCCTCGATCCGTACGACGTCGTCGTGTTGATCGACCCCGATCCGACGCGGCTGACGCCGCGGTTCTGCGAGCAGCTGCAACAGCACATAGTCGAGGGCGGCTGCGGCCTCTGGTGGGTGTGCGGCGAGAAGCACTCGCTCGAGGCGATGCGCCCGTTGGCGTCGACGCGTCCACTGGCCGACCTGCTGCCGATCGTGCCCGACATCGAGTACGCCGAGCGCAAGATCATCGGCTTCGGGGTCGCGTTCCCGCGCCCTTGGCCGTACCGGCTCGCCGCCGAGGGCGAGGAGGGACTCGGCGCCAAGGTCACGCGCATCGCCGACGGACGCGACGAGAGCCGGCGTCTGTGGGGGCGGTTGCCCGGCTTCCACTTCTGGTTCCCGGTCCTGCGGTCGAAGCCGATCGCCATCACGATCGCCGAGCATCCGGATCCGGAACGACGCAGCGGCGACCGGGCGATGCCGATGATCGCCATGCAGAACGTCGGCGCGGGTCGAGTGCTCTACAGCGGCACCGACGAGACCTACCGCTGGCGGTCGATCCACCCGGACGCCTACGACCGGTTCTGGGTCGGCGGCATCCGCCACCTGTTCGAGGGCCGGCTGCAGGCCGGCAACAGCCGGCTGCGCCTCAGCGCCAGCGACGAGAAGATCGACCTCGGCGAGTCGATCGAACTGGTCGCCGACGCCAGGGACGAGGCGTTGCAGCCGCTCGTCGCCGAGTCGTTCGGCGTCGTCGCCGAACGCGACGGCGGCACGCCCGAGACCCTGACCTTGCACCCGGTCGAGGGCGCGCCTGGTCGCTACGCGACGCGCTGGCGACCGACGCAGCTCGGCAGCTACCGCGTGCAGCCGGCCCAACGGCTCGGCAAGCACACCGAGGTCGCGTTCCAGGTCGCGCCGGCGCTGGCGGAGCGGCCGGGGCCGATGGACCGCGCCGAGCTGGCGGCGATCGCCGCCACCACCGGCGGCGAACTCTGCGACACGCCGGCGGCCCTGCTCGCCGCCGTCGACCGGATTCCGTCGCGCTCGGCCACCGACACCTACCGCATGCCGCACGCGATCTGGGACGGCTGGCCGACGGTGGCCTTCGTGTTGGTCGTGCTCGCCCTCGAGTGGCTGCTGCGCAAGCGCTTCAACCTGCTGTGAACTCCACCTCGAACAACGCGGTGTCCGCCGGGCCGATGCCGTCCCTCGGCGGCGCCCCGGCCGAACTGCACCGGCTGCGGGCGCGGGCACGGCGCGGCCTGTGGCTCGAGGCCCTCGGCAGCCTGGGCCTGCTGCTGCTCGGCTACGCGGTGCCGACCCTGGTGACCGACCGCAGCCTGCGGCTCGAGTGGATCTTCCGCTGCCTGCTGCTCGCCAGCTTCGTCGTCGTGCTCGTCCGGGTGGTGCGGCGCCGGCTGGTCACGCCGCTGGCGGTGCCGCTGACCGCGGAGGAACTGGCACTCGCCGTCGAGCGCCGCGCGCCCGACCTGGCGCAGTCGCTGATCAGCGCGCTGCAGTTCGAACGCGACCTGCGCGGCGGCGGTGCCAGCGCCGGGATCGAGTCGCCGGCGCTGAAGGCGAACGTGGTCGAAGGCCTCGCCCGCCGCGCCGGCAGCATCCCGTTCGCCCGGGCGATCGACGCCCGGCGCGTGCGGCGCTTCGCGCTGGCGGCCGTCGGCGTACTGGCGGTCTTCGGCCTGTGGGCCTGGTATGCGCCCGGATCGCTGGCGATCTGGGCCCAGCGCAACCTGCTGCTGACCAACGTCGACTGGCCGCGCCGCACGGAACTCGCGTTCGCCGACACCGGCGACGAGGTGCGGCTGCCGCAGGGCGACGCGCTGACGGTGCGCGTCACCGCGCGCCGCGGCGACCCCGAGCAGGTCCACCTGGACTACGAGTTCGCCGGCGGCGAGCGCGGCACCGAGCCGATGCGCCGCACCGGCGAGGGCGAGTTCACCTGGACGCTCGATGCCGTGCTCGGCGACGCGACGCTGCGCGCCCAGGGCGGCGACTCGCTGCCGGTCGAGCTGCGCGTGCGCACGGTCGAGCGGCCGCGGCTGGAGGACCTGCGGGTGCGCGTGACCCATCCGGACTACATGGAGCAGCCGCCCTACGAGGCGCCGGCCACCGAGGGCGAGCTGCGGCTGCCGAAGGGGGCCCGGCTCGACGTCGAGGGCCGCAGCCACAAACCGATCGACGGCGCGTTCCTGCTGCTCGGCGGCGACCTGAAGATCGGGCTCGAGCGCGGTCCCGACGCGCACTCGTTCCGCGGCGGGTTCGCGCCGCCGGCGGGAGGGCTGCTGGTGTGCGACGTGGTCGACCGCGACCGGCTCGGCGCCGCCACGCCGCCGAAGTGGCTGCTGCGCGTCGGCGACGACGCGGCGCCAGTCCTGGAGTTCCGCCTGCGCGGCGTCAGCGCGTCGATCTCGGCGTTCGCCCGCATCCCGGGCGAACTCAAGGTGCGCGACGACTTCGGCCTGCGCGAGATCGGCGCTGCCGTGCGCATCGTCGAGGAGGGGACGGCCACCGGCGGCGAGGCCACGGGCGCGGCGCCGTTCGAGCCGGCCGTGGCTGCGTTCGAGGCGGCGCTGCCGCGCGGCGCGCGGCGCCACGAGACCCCGGCGGTGGTCGATCTCCTGCAGTGGAACCGCGGCGGCGACGAACACGCCGAGCAGAACCGCATCCGTCCCGGCATGCTGCTGTCGCTGCGCTACCACGCCCGCGACAACTTCGGACCCGGCGAGCCGCATACCGGCTTCGGCGAGACCATGACCTTCCGCATCGTGACGCGCGACAAGCTGGTCGAGGACCTGCGCCGCCGGCAGGTCGAGCAGCGCCAGGAACTGAAGCGCATCGCCGACGAGGTCCGGGCGGCGACCCAGGAGCTGCGCGAGGCGGATCCGCCGGGGGCTGGCGACCGGCGCCCGCAGGTCGAGGCGCGGCTGCACGTGCTGGCGCGGCAGCAGCAGGCGCTGGCCCGCCGCACGGCCTTCGTCGGCGAGGCCTACCAGCGCCTGCTGTGGGAATACGAGAACAACCGCCTGATCGAGGCCAACAAGGTGCGCCAGATCGAGACCGCCATCCCGGCGCCGCTGGCCGCCGTCGCCAGGGACGACATGCCGGCGGCGGGCCGGCGCATCGAGGCCTTCGCCGGCGCCGGTGACGGGGCGGCCAGGAGCGCGGCGACCGAGGCCTGCGCCGCCGTGCTGCGGCGGCTCGAGGCCATCCTGGCGCAGATGGAGCAGGCCGAGAACCTGGCCGCCCTGCTCGAAGAGCTGCGCCACGTCATAATGATCGAGGATTCCGCGATCCGCGACGTCGAAAGCCGCGTCAGGGACCGCGAGCGCGACCTGTTCGGTCCCGGCAAGTCCCAGCAGCAACCGAGGTGACGATGCACGCACTAGGCAAGACCCTTCTCCTGGCCGCGATCACGTTGCTGGCCGGGGCCGCTTCGGCGTCGCTGCCGGCGCAGGGGGCGCCGCCGACGGCGCAGAGCAAGCAGGAGCAGGCGCGCACCCGGTTCCGCGAGCTGACCGATCGCATGCAGAAGCTGATGGTGGTGCTGCAGCAGTCGGAGCCCGAGGACAGCAAGCTGATCGCCGTCGGCCTGACGTTCGTGCAGGAGAAGAAGCTGCACCCGCGGCTCGAGCACGCCAGCGCGCTGATGCAGCAGGAGCGCTGGGACGATGCCCTGGCGGTGATGACCGAGCTGCGGCAGGACCTCGGCCGGCTCTACGAGCTGCTGCAGAACCGCAACCTCGATCTGCGCCGGCTGATGGAGGAGATCCAGCGCCTGCAGGGGTTCCGCGACCGCGTCGAGCAACTGGCCAGGGAGCAGGGCGAGCGCAAGCAGGACTCGGTGCGCGTCGAGGACCTGGAGCGGCATCTCGCCGCGATAGAGGCCCAGCGCCAGCGGGCCGAGACGCTGCTGGCGCAGCAGCAGGCGTTGCGCGGCGAGACCGCCCAGCTGGGCGTGGACGGCGCCGGCGCCGCTGCCGCCGCGAAGGCGCTGGCCGGCCGCGAGGGCCAGCTGGCACAGGAGACCGACCGCCTGGCCAAGGACCTGGCGGCGCTCGATCGCGAGGCCGCCGCGCGCCAGGGCGAAGGCGCGCCGCCCACGGCGCCCGGCGACGACAGCAGCGCCGGCGCGGCTGCCGCAGCCCGCGCCATGGGCCAGGCCGAGCAGCAGCTCGGCGGCAACCGGCCGGAGTCGTCGCTCCGCGACCAGGAGCACGCCATCGAGCAGCTGCGGCGCACGATCGAACGGCTCGAGGCGATGGCCGAGGCGGCGCGCCGGGAGCTGCTGAAGTTGCCGTTCGACCAGCTGGCACAGCGGCAGGAACAGACGCAGCAGGCGACCGACGCGCTGTCCCGCGCGATGGAACAGTCGGAGCAGGAGAGCGACGGCGCCGACGGCCGGCCGACGCCGGGCAAGAACCGCGTGCAGCAGGCGGTGCCCAAGCAGCGGGCCGCGGCGGGCCAGCTCAGGGAGGAGAAGCCGGCCAAGCAGAAGCAGCAGGACGCCAAGGAAGACCTCGAGGCCGCCCAGCGCGAACTCGACGAAGCGCTGGCCCAGCTGCGCCAGCAGCTGCAGGACGAGGTGCTGCGCGCGCTCGAGGAGCGCTTCACCGCGATGCTGCAGCAGCAGCGCGACCTGTCGCTGCAGACCCTGACGCTGGACAAGACCCGCCAGAGCGTGCCGGGGGCGCCCGGCAACCTGCCGGCGGCATTGGCCGAGAAGATCCAGCTGGTCGCCACCGGCGAGAGCGACCTCGAGATCGAGGCCGCCGATGCCCTGAAGCTGCTCGCCGAGGACGGCACCACCGCGGTGTTCCCGCCGCTGGTCGAGCAGTTGCGCGACGACCTGCACGCGGTCGCGAGGCGTTGCCGGCAGCAGGAGACCGGCGCCGCCGTGCAGGCCGGCCAGCGCGACGTCGAGGACCTGCTCGAGCTGCTGATCGGCGCGCTGCGCCGCACGATCGAGCGCCGCGAGGCCGGCGAGGCGGGCAGCTGCGACGGCGGGGCGCCGCCGCTGGTGCCGGTGTCCGCCGAACTGAAGGTGTTGCGCATCCTGCAGGATCGCGTCAACAAGGCGACGAAGGAGTTCGACGGCCGCGAGGCCGAGCAGAAGGCCTCGGCGGCAGGGCGCTCCGAGACGGATCGGCTGGCCGACAAGCAGGCTCGCGTGCGCGACCTGATGCGGCGCCTGGCGGTGAAGCTCGGCAAGGAGAACGACGCCGTGGAGGGCCGATGAAGCTGCCCTTGCCGCGGCTGCTCGCGCCGCTGCTGTCCGCGGTCCTGGCGGCGGCGCCCGCCGCCCAACCGCCCACGGCCCAGAACCCGTTCCGCCCGTTCGACCGGGCGCGCTTCGAGGCCCTCGCGGCGCAGCTCGGCGCGACGCCGGCCCAGCTGGCGACGTTCGGCGAACGGGTCGCCGAGGTCGGCCTGGCGCGGGCCGCCGACGATCTGCTGCGCGCGGCGTCGCCCGCGTTCGACGCCGCGGTGCGGCGCCACGAGGCCGGCGACCCCGCGGCGGCGCTCGAGCTGACCCGGGTGCTCGCCGGCGCCGAGAACCCGTTGCTGCAGGCGCACGCGCGCTACCACCTGGCCCGCGTGTTCCTCGACAGCGACGACCCCGAGCGCGCGATCGAGGTGCTGACCGACCATCTGCGCCACACCCTGAACCTGTCGCCGCTCGACGGCGAGGCGGCCTACTTCTACGCCCAGGCGCTGGCCGAGGTGCCGCTGCCGGCGCAGGCGATCCCGCGCTTCCGCGCCTTCCTGCAGTGGTTCCCCGACGCCAGCGAACGCTTCCGCGCCGCCGCGCACCAGCGGCTGCTGGAGCTGGAACGGCAGCAGGAGAGCCCGCTGCACCAGCTCGCCGACGGCATGAAGAAGACCGCGCGCGATCTGCGGCAGCAGAAGACGGACAAGCCGGTGCAGCTCGACCAGGAGCGCTACGTCGAGCAGCTGGACGAGTTGATCGAGATGTTCGAGGAGATGGAGCGGCAGTCGCAGGGTGCGGCGTCGGGCACCGGGCCGTCGGCGAACCCGGCCGCGCGTTCGGCGTTGCCCGAGGGCGACGGCTCGGTCGGCAACCTGCAGAAGCGACCGAGCCTCAGCGACCGCTGGGGCGAGATGAAGGACGCCGACCGCAAGCAGATCGAAGCCGCCGTTCAGCAGGGCCTGCCCGCGCGCTACCAGCGCATGCTGGCGGAGTACTACGAGAAGCTCGGCAAGGAGCAGGGCAACCGGTGAGGCGCGGGAGCGGCAGGTTCGGCGCGGCCGCCGTGCTGCTCGGCAGCCTCGCCGCGCAGGGTGGGTTGCGCGGCGAACTCGAGACCGTCGACGGTCGCCGTCTGCACGGGGTGCTGACCGTCGACGGCGCGGGGACCGCGACGCTGCAGCAGGCGACGGGGCCGGCCGCGTTCGAGCTGGCGGCCGTGCTGGGCTTCACGGTGGCGGACGTCGCGCCGCTCGAGGCGGCGGCGCCGCATCGGATCTGGCTGCGCTCGGGCCGCGAGCTGCCGGCGAGGTCGCTGCGCGGCCGGGCCGCGGCGCCCGACCGGCCGGCGGCCCTGGTCGCCGAGCTGCCCTCGGGCGTGCGCGTCGAGCTGCCGCTGCGGTTCGTGCGCGCGCTGCGCCACGGCGGCTCCGAGCGGCCCGAGCCGCCGCGCTTCGCGCGCGACCTCGCGGCGCCGCCGGAGAACGACGACGTGCTGTTCGTGCAGAAGGACGGCCAGGGCCACCGTTCGGTGGTGACGGTGACCGGTCTGCAGCCCGATCAGGTCGACTTCGTGCTGCGCGGCACCGCCTACGAGTTCCCGCTGGCGGCGGTGACGGCGGTGGTGTTCGGCCGCAACACCGGCTTCGCGCCCGACCGGCTCCCGCGGCCACGCCTGGCCGTGGACCTGCGCGGCGGCGAGCAGCTCGAGGGTCGGCTGCTCGGCCTCGACGCCGACCTGCGGCTCCAGCTCGACGAGGGCACACAGGTGAGCGTGCCGCTGCCGGCGGTGCGGCGCCTCGCCGTCGCCAGCGACCGGCTGGTGTGGCTGTCCGAGCGGCAGCCCGTCGTCGAGCAGACCCCTGCCTTCGATCGGGTCTGGCCGTGGGGCAACGACAGCACGCCGGCGGGGCCGGGGTTCGTGATCGCGGGCGAGGCGTTCGCCCGCGGGCTCGGCATGGTGCCGCGCACGCGACTCACCTACGACCTCGGCGGCGCCTACGACACGTTCGAGGCCAGGGTCGGCATCGACGACCGCGGCGGGCCGGCGGCGCACGCCGTGTTCCGGGTCTTCGTCGACGGACGGCTGGCGTTCGAGTCGCCGCCGAAGGTGCTCGGCGAACGGGCGACGCCGGTGCGGATCGACCTCGATCGCTGCCAGCAGCTCGCGCTCGAGGTCGACTTCGGCCGGGACTTCGATCTCGGCGACTTCTGCGCCTGGGCGGACGCGCGGGTCGTGCAGCGGTGAAGACGATGCTGCTGCCCATGCTCGCCGCCCTCGGCCCCGCCGCGCAGGATCCCGACCTGGCGGCCGTCCTGGCCCACGAGGCGCGGCGCACGCGCGTGATCGCCGAGTGCGCGCCCGCGGTCTGCTCGGTCATGGCCATGGACGCACCCGGCGGCGGCAGCGGCGTGGTGATCGACCCCACCGGCTGGAGGCTGGCCGACGCCGGCGGCTTCGTGCTGACGAACTACCACGTCGTCGGCGAGCCCGACGCCGACCACGAACTGCCGGCCGCGCCGCCACCGCCCGAGGAGACGTTGGCGGCATGGCGCCAGCGCACGCCCGAAGCGGACGCGGCGGCGGAGGCGGCGTTCGTGGCCGCGTGGCAGGCCGAGTGGCGCCAGGACCACCTGCCCCGCGGGGCGTCGCACTACCGCAACCGCAAGGTCGGCATGCCCGACGGCCGGCTCTACGAGGCCGAGGTGCTCGGCATCGACCCGGGCAGCGACCTGGCGCTGCTGCGGCTGCTGCCCGATCACCCTGGCCGGCGCTGGCCGGCGTGCGCCCTCGGCGACAGCGACCAGCTGCTGGTCGGCCAGACCGTGTTCGCGATGGGCAATCCGTTCCTGCTCGCCACCGACTTCACGCCGACGGTGACCTTCGGCATCGTCAGCGGCACCCATCGCTACCAGGAAGGGCAGGGCCACCGGCTGCTGGTCTATCCCGACTGCATCCAGGTGGACGCGGCCGTCAACCCCGGCAACTCGGGCGGACCGCTGTTCGACGAACACGGCCTGGTCGTCGGCATCAACGGCCGCATCGCGATCGGCGACCGCGGCCGCGTCAACGTCGGCGTCGGCTTCGCGATCGCCAGCAACCAGATCCGCAACTTCCTCGGCGACCTGCTGGCCGGCCGCCATGCCGAGCACGGCACGCTCGACCTCAGCGCGCGGTGGATGGAACGCGGCACCGGAGAGAGCCGCCGCCACGGCGTGTTCGTGCAGCAGATGTTCAAGGACTCGGTCGCGGCGGCGGCCGGAATCGCGCTCGGCGACGAGATCACGCGCTTCGACGGCGAGGTGGTGCGCTCGGCGAACCAGCTGGCGACGCGGATCGGCGTGCTGCCGGCCGGCTCGATCGTGGCGGTGGGCTTCCGGCCCGCCCAGGCCGACGGCTCGTTCGGCGACGAACGCGAAGTCGTCCTGCGGCTGGCCGCGCTCGACACCGGCTCCAGCCGCAACGGTCCCGAGGGCCGCCTCGCCAGCCGCAACAACCGGCGGCTGGCCGCACGGGTGCTGCTGGCGGGCCTGGACTGCGGCAACGAGCCGGATCCGGCGGCGGCGTGGTCGCGCACCGGCCCGGATGGCGTCGTCACGCACGTGGTCCGCGCCGGCGAACGGTTGCGCCTGTCGATCGGCGGCCTCGTGCTGGTGCGCACCGGGGACCGCGCCGGCTTCGCGGTGCAGGACGGCGTGGCACGCGATCTGACGCCCGACGAGGCCGAGCGCCTGCGTCGCGAGTGGCTGTGCCACCCGACCTCGCGGGTGCGCCTGGAGGCGAACCTCCGTGACGCCGAGCTGCTCGGCGGCGTGCAGGTGTTCGGCCGGCCGGCGTATCGCTTCGGCCTGCCCGGGGCCGGCGAATGCGAGGTCTGGACCGCGGGCAGCCACGCAGGGGTGGCGGGCTTCGCGTTCCGCGACCCGTTGCGGCGCGCCAGGATCGAGGTCCACCTCGACCGCGCGGCGATCCGCGTCGTCGTCGACGGCCGGCTCGAGCACGGCTGGACGCGCACGCCCGTCGCGTGGCCCGATCCGGTGGACGAAGCGCTGTTCCGGAGGCCCTGATGCGCGCGTGCCTGTTGCCGCTCCTGGCGACGGTGCTGGCCGCGCAGGCGGACGAACCGGCCGAGCACGTCGCGGCCGCCGAGCGCGAGCCGCGCACCCGCATCGAACGCACGGTCCACGAGCTGCTGCCGAGCCTGGTCAAGGTGCACGGCGCTTCGGGGCTGGCGACCATCGGCGCCTACGCGACCGGCATCGTCGTCAGCGAGCAGGGCCACGTGCTGACGCTCGACCAGATCATGATCCAGAAGGGCAAGACGCGCGTGGTGCTGCACGACGGTTCGGTGCACGACGCGCAGCTGCTGCCCGAGGAACCCCGGCTCGGCGTGCGGCTCCTGCGCATCGACCCGCAGCAGGTGCAGGGCGGGTTGCGACCGCTCTGGCCGCCGGCCGGCGACGAGGGCGCGTTCCGCACCGGCCAGTTCGTGGTCTCGATCGGCAACGCGTTCCGCCTGGCGGAGTTCGCCGAGAAGATGAGCGCGACCTTCGGCACGGTCGTCGGGCGCGCCAACACGGCGCTGCGCCATCGGCTGGCCGACGTGCAGTACGACGGCGACCTGATCCTGACCGATGCCTGCAACAACCCGGGCCACCAGGGCGGCGGCCTGTTCACGCTGGACGGCCGGTGGATCGGGCTCAACCTGCGGCTGCTCGACAGCAAGGAGACCAACACGATGCTGTCGGCGGCGATCCCGACGCGGGATCTGCTGCCCTACCTCGAGCAGCACGTGCTCGGTCGCACCCGGCCGGAAACGGTCGTCGAGCGCGTGCCGGCATGGACGGGCATCGTGCTGTTCGAACAGGCGGGACGGGAGTCGCCGCCGGCCTACGTCGAGCGCGTCGTCCCGGGTTCGCCCGCGGCCGAACTCGGCCTGCGGCCGGACGACCTGATCGTGCGCATCGACGACTGGTCGGTGCGCACCTGCCGCGAGTTCCGCGACGTGCTGGCGCGCTGCGCGGCCGGGCAGGTCGTCAAGCTGGTGTGGAAGCGCGGCACGCGCGTGCTCGACGGCGAGCTCCGGCTCGGGGAGCCGCCGAAGTGAACGCCGCGCGCCTGTTCGCCTGCCTGTGCCTGCCGTCGCTCGCCTGGGCGCAGCAACCCGCCGAGGACGACGAGTTCGCCCGCCTCGAGCCGGTGCTGCAGCGCGCCCTCGCCGCCGCGGCGCCGTTCGTGGTCACCGTCGAGACCTTCGGCGGCACGCGCCGCACGCTCGGCGCCGACGGCCCGGCCGACGGCGACGGGCCGCCGCTGCCGCGCCCGGCACCGAAGGCGGAGCCGCCCCCCGACGACGCGCCGCCGCCCGTCCCCGAGGATGCCGAGCCCGAGGGCGAACGCGCCGGCCGCCGGCCGCGGCCGCCGATGGTGCCCGAGGGCTTCCGGCAGGCCCGCGGCCGCACCAGCGGCGTCGTGCTGACCCGCGACGGCTGGATCCTGGTCTCGCGCTTCGCCCTGAACTTCGATCCCACGACGGTGCTGGTCACCGTGCCCGGACGCGGCACCTTCCATGCCCAGCGGGCCGGCGAGGACACGAGCCGCGGCATCGCGCTGGTGAAGATCGCCGCCGACGACCTGCCGGTGCCGACGTTCGTGCCGCCCGACGAGGTCCGGGTCGGCCAGTGGGCATTCGCCCTCGGCCGCACGTTCGCCGCCGACGAGCCGACGGTGCACATGGGCATCGTCAGCGCCCGGAGCCGGCTGTTCGGGCGGGCGCTGCAGATCGACGCCAGCACGTCGCCGGCGAACTACGGCGGCGCGGTGATCGACGTGCGCGGCCGCGTGCTGGGCATCGCCGTGCCGCTGTCGCCGTCGGGCCGCAACGCCGGCGTCGAGTGGTACGACTCCGGCATCGGCTTCGCCGTGACCATCGCCGACATCCCCGGCCTGCTGCAGCGCATGCAGCAGGGCGAGGTGCTGCAGCGCGGCTGGCTCGGCGTGCACCTCGAGCTGGCGCACCTGGGGCCGGGAGCGAAGGTCGCCGGCACGCCGAAGGACGGCCTCGCGGCGCGAGCGGGGCTGCGCAAGGGCGACGTGATCCTCGAGGTCGACGGGGTGCCGGTCGCCAACGGACCGCACCTGCAGATGCTCGTCGGCGCCCGCATGGGCGGCGACGCGATCCGGCTGGTGGTCGCCAAGCGCACCGGCGAACGGGTCGAGATCGGCCCGCTGCGCCTGTTCGACGCTCCGTGGTCGGAGCAGGCGCAGAGCAACGACCTGCCCGCGAGCTTCCCGTTGCCGGAGAAGCCCGAAGGGCGATGATGCGCGCGTGCGTCGTCGCCTTCGCCTGTCGCCGTGGTTCGCCCCGGCCCTGTTCGCGGCCTGCGGCGGCGAGGCCCCCTGGGATGCCGCGGACTGGCGACCCGAACGCCCGCCGCAGCGCATCGTCGCCGGCTCGATCCTGGCGACGGAGGTGCTGCTGGAGATCGCGCCGCGCGAACGCATCGCCGCCGTCCACGAACTCGCCGCCGATCGGCGCTATTCGCTGGTCGTCGCGGCGACCGAGGGCCTGCCGCGGGTCGGCGCCGCGCCCGAGCAGCTCCTGGCGGCCCGCCCGGACCTGGTGATCGTGGACGCCTTCACGCGCGCCGAGACCCTGGCGCTGCTGCGACAGGCCGGCGTGCCGGTGGTGCGCACGCGTGATGCCGGCAGCTTCGAGGCGATCGCCGGCAACGTGCGCGCGATCGGCCGGGTCTGCCACCTCGAAGCGCCGGCGGAGCAGCTGGTCGGGCGGCTGGAAGCGTCCTTGCGCGCGATCCGGACGACGGCGGCGGAGTTCGCCCACTGGCGGCTGTGCGGCCTCGACGGCGCTCTGCACACCTACGGCCGTGGTTCCCTGCTCGATGCGGTGCTGACCGCCGCCGGAGCGCGCAACCTGGCCGCCGAGCATGGCGCGGGCGCCTTCCGCCGGGTCGACGCCGAGACCGTGCTCGCCTGGCGACCCGACGCGATCGTCGTCGCCGCGGCGGCGCCCGGCGAACGCGACGGCGAATGGCTGCGCCAGCACCCGGCGCTGCGGCTGCTGCCGTGCGTGCAGCGCGGCCGGCTGGTTGCCATCCCCGGGCCGCAGCTGAGCACGACGTCGCACCACCTCGCCGCTGCGGCGGCGTTCGTCCAGGCCACCCTGCGCGCGTGGGGACGACCGTGAGGCCGCATGGCCGTCGCCTGGTGTTCGTGCTGCTGCTGGCGCTGCCCGCGGTGGCCCTGCTGCACCTCGTGCTGGCCCGCGAGGGGCCGGGCCTCGCCGACCTGCTGCGGCTGCTCGGCGGCGGCAACGGCTCCGACGACGACCGCATCGACCGGTTCGTGTTCACCGACATCCGCCTGCCGCGCCTGCTCGTGGCGCTGTTCGGCGGCGCGTCGCTGGCGCTGGCCGGGGCGGTGATGCAGGCCTGTTTCCGCAATCCGCTGGCGTCGCCCGACCTGGTCGGCACGGCGGCGGGGGCGGCGTTCGGCGGCGCGCTGGCGATCGTGTTCGCGTTCGCCGGCGCCGCGGTGCTGGTCGTGCCGGCCTCGTCGCTGCTCGGGGCCGTGGCGGTGACCAGCCTCGTGTTCGTGCTCGCCGGCGCCCACGGCCGGTTCTCGGTCGCCGGGCTGCTGCTCGCGGGAGTGGCGCTGAACACGCTGGTCGGCGCGCTGACGGCGTTCGTGGTCACCTTCACCTACAGCAACTACACGGCCAGCTCGCAGGTGCTGTTCTGGCTGATGGGAGGCCTCGAGGGACGCACGTGGGAACACGCGGCGATCACGGCCCTGGGCTTCGTGGTGTTCGCCGCCGGCATCGTGCCGCGCCTGCGCCAGCTCGACCTCCTGACGCTGCGCGACGACAGCGCCCACAGCCTGGGCCTCGACGCGCAGCGGGTGCGGCGCGTGCTGCTGTGGCTCGCCTGCGGACTGACGGCGACGACGGTGTCGAACACCGGCGGCATCGCCTTCGTCGGCCTCGTGGTGCCGCACCTGGCGCGCCTCCTGGTGGGGCCGGGCCATGCGCTGCTGCTGCCCGCGGCGGCCGCGAGCGGCGCCCTGCTGCTCGCCGGCAGCGACCTCGCCTGCCGGCTGGCGCCGCCGGACCTGAACCTGCGCCTCGGCGTGGTGACGGCGATCCTCGGCGCGCCCTACTTCCTGTTCCTCTTGGCGCGGCACCGCCGCGGCGAGGTGCTGTGAACGGCCTGCTGCTGCGCGACCTGCGGTTGCGTCTCGGTCAGCGCGAGGTGCTCGCCGGCGTCACCTTCGGCCTGCACCCGGGCGAACTCGTGCTGCTGGCCGGTCGCAACGGCGCCGGCAAGAGCACCCTGTTGCGGCTGGCGATCGGCGCGGCGGGCGCCGATGCCGGCGAAGTGCGGCTGCACGACCGGCCGGTGCACGGCTGGCCGTCGCTGGCGCGCGCGCGGGAGCTGGCGTTCGTGCCGCAGGAGGCCGAGAGCGCCTTCGAGTTCCGCGGCCGCGATCTGGTGACGATGGGCCGGCACCCGCATCGCCGCCGCGGCGCGCCGCTGCAGCCCGACGACTTCGCCGCCGTCGACCGGGCGCTGGCCGCGGTCGACGCGACCGCGTTCGCCGACCGGCGCGTGACGACGCTCTCGGGCGGCGAACTGCGGCGGATCGCCGTGGCGCGCGCGCTGGCGACCGAGGCGCCGCTGCTGCTGCTCGACGAGCCGACCAGCAACCTCGACCTCGAGCACGCGCTGCGGCTCGCCCACCTGCTGCGGCAGCTGGCGGCCGCCGGCCGCGGCGTGCTGGTGGCGTCGCACGACCTCAACCTGCTGGCGCCGTTCGCCAGCCGCGTGGTGCTGCTGCACGAGGGACGGGTGTTCGCCGATGCCCCGGCCGAGGCGGCCCTGTCGCCGGCGAACATCGCCGCGGTGTTCGGCGTGCAGTCGGGTTCAGCCAGCGGCTTCTTCCCGCGCGACTTCCGCCTCTAGCCGCCGGTGGCGCACGGCCAGCGCCGTGCCGGCTGCGATCGTCAGCCCGCGGCCGACGTTCGGCCACAGACCGCCGGCGGCGTCGTCGGCGACGGCGAAGACCATCCAGGCGGCGTTCATCGCCGCGTGCAGCAGGATCGTGGTCCACAGGTTCCAGTCGAACGCCCGCAGCAGCCACGCGTACCAGATGCCGCCCGCGGTGGTAGCGGCCAGCACGCCGAGGTGGCCGGGGTCGAACTGCGCCCCCCACGGCACGTGCATGGCGCCGAACAGCAGGCCGGCGAGCACGGCCACGGGCCAGAACGGCAGCCTGCCGCAGCGCACCGGGATCGCCACCAGCGCCCCGCGGAAGAACAGTTCCTCGACCAGGGGCGCCAGCAGCACGCCGCGCACCAGGCCCAGGTCCGTCGGCAGCCCGGGGCTGGCCAGGGCCCCCTGCAGCAGCATCGGCGCAGCGGCGAGCAGCGCGAAGCGGAGCGCGGGGACGAAGCGGCCGCCGAGGCCGAGGCCGTGCACGGTGCGGCCACGCCCCCAGGCCAGGCGCGCGGCGAGCAGGGCGCCGCCGACGATCCACAGCGAGTGGTCGAGCTGTCGCAGTTCGGGCGGCACGCCGCGCGCGGCGAGCCAGCGGTGGATCGCGACGTAGCCCGACAGCTCGCCGCGCAGGCGCGCGAAGGCGAACAGGGCGATGGCGATCGCGAGCCCCAGCCGCCAGCGGCCAGGGTGCCGTTCGGCTGGGCGCACGGTCTGCAAGTCAGCGCCCGCGCGGGAAGTCCGCCTCGAGCAGCGCGAAGGCCTGGAACCGCTGCCGCCACACGTCCGGCAGCGAGCGCTTCTGCAGCGTGTCCATGTCGACGGCCGCCGTCAGGACGCGCGCCCGGCACAGCGGCCTGGGTTCGTCGCCGCGGGTCATCCAGAAGCCGAACTCGACCGACGAGTCGCCCAGGCGCAGCACGCCGAGATGCACGAACGGTTCGTCGCCATAGCGCACGGGCACGAAGAACTCGGCCTCGAGCTTCACCGCCGGCAGGCCCAGCTTGTCCTCCTTGAGCAGCTTCGGGTACGGCCGGCCCAGCCCATCGCTCCACCAGTCCTCGAAGGCGCAGTGGAAGTAGTGCAGCAGCTTGGGGTAGTAGGCGATGCCGGCGTCGTCGATGTCGCCGAAGCGGTAGCGCAGCTGGGTGCGGAAGGTCATGCCGAGGTGCCGCGGGCGGCGGGCTCCTCGTCGCGGTTGCCGTCGCGGTGCCGCTCGCAGAAGGCGTGCAACCCGGCCACGTCGCGCGGCAGCTCGGGGTGTCGCTGCAGCTGCGCCAGCAGCACGTCGACGGTTGCCTGCGTATCGGCCTCGGCCGAGTGCGCGCCCTCGAGTTCGCGACCGCAGTAGTGGCGGACCGCGGCGCTCAGGTTGCGCGGGCCCATCAGGAAGCGGTCCCACGTCTTCTCGCAGGCGTTGAACAGGATCTTCACGTCGACCTGCCGCCGACCGTCGAGCGTGAACGCGATGCCGTGCCGGCGGCACTCCGCCAGCCACAGCGGCACGTCGTAGGCGATCTGGTTGAAGCCGGCGAGGTCGCTGTCGCCGAGGAAGGCGAGCAGTTCGTCGCCGAGCTTGCGCAGCGGTTGGGCCGGCTTCCGGCCGTTGTCGCCGAACAGGCCGCAGGCGTCGTTGGTGTGGATGCCGGTGACCTTGGTCGCGCCCTTGCTCATCGCGGCGAGGCCGGGGTTGACCGGCCGCACCAGCGCTTCGCGGCGGCCATCGGGATGCAGCCGCACGAACGCCAGTTCGACGATGCGGTCGCGCTCGGTGTCGAGCCCGGTGGATTCGAAGTCGAGGAAGACGAGCGGGCGGGTGAGCTTCAGGATCATCGTCGAGCACTCCAGGCGCCGCGCAGGCTGACCGGCCTGCGACCGTTCGGGCGACGCCTCCAGCCCGGGCCATTCTGCGGTTGCCAGGTCGGCGAACAAGCCCTGGTTGCCTGCGTCCTCAGCGGCTGCCGACCCAGCGGGCGGCGAGCGGCTGCAGGCGCTGTCGCCAGGTGTCGACCGTGCCGCCGCTGCCCTCCAGCTCGGCGAACCGTTGCTGCCAACCAATCTGCTCGTCGCCCGGCACGGCAGCATCCCAGGTCGGAAACAGCTCGCGCTCCTCGATCGCCTGCATGCGGGTGACCCGGCTGGCGAACGCGTTGGCGGCGTCGGCGAACCCGAGCCGCTCCTCCCGCGTGAGGTCGCCCGTCGGCTCCCAGAACAGCACGAGCGTGTGCAGCAGTTCGCGGACTTCGTCCTGCAACCGCACCAGGTCGCCCACGGTCGCCGCGGCGCGTTCCTCGCCGTACATCGCCACCAGCGGGCACAGGACCTCGCCTTCCTTGCGCATGTGCACCGCCAGCAGGAACTCGCGCAGGAACCGGAGCACCTCGGCGACGTCGTGGCCGGGGAACGAGCCGCCGCCGCGGACGTGGTCGGCGATGCCGTCCAGGATCGCCAGACCGAATCCGGTCAGGGTGTGTTCGGCGCGCAGGGCGTCGGTCGGCCGCGGCATTCGCTTCGTCGTCGGGGGGTGGCGGTGGAACGATCCGACCATCCCTGGGGAAACCGCTGCCGCGCGGCAGGATTTCGGTCGGGCTGCCCCGTCGTTCCTCACCGGGCTTGACAGGAGCGAACAAATCGCTAACCTGGCACGAACTTCGACCAAACAGAGGTTCGCATGCAGTTCGCTCCCGCCGCCGTTCCGACCGAAGCCAAGGCCACCTTCGTCCGTCGCCGCGGGGCGGCCGGGCGCTCCCTCCACCCGGGCGCCCCCGTCCGGGCGCTGGCGGCTCCGGCGACGAGCGGCGGTCCGCTCCGGGCCGCCGCCGGCAAGTCGTTTGCCCGAAAGCGCATCGAACATGCTGCCGAGCTGGCAGGCGCCGCTATCATGCTGGTCGTGTTCCTGGCGGTGGCGGTGCTGGCGTGAGCGGGCTGCAGGTCCGAGTCCATCGGGCCGGGTCGAACACCGGCCAAACCCCGGGTCCGTCGTTCCCGATTCCATTGCCGAGGGGAGGGTTCCTGCCGTGAAGCTGATGCTTACGGAGAAGCAGATCCGCGTGCTGCGCTACTTCCGCGACTACCGGCGCGACCGGGGCATCGCCCCGACCCTGGACGAGGCGGCGCAGGCCTTGGGGGTCAGCAAGATCACCATCCACGAGCACCTCAACCAGCTGACCCGCAAAGGCGCGATCCATCGCGACCGCGCCAAGGCGCGTGCGGTGGCGATCCTGCACGACCCGGACGCGGAGGACGGCCCGGTGCTCCAGCCGGTGACGACGCTGCCCCTGGTCGGCACGATCGCGGCCGGCAGTCCGATCGAGGCCCTCGAGAACCGCGAGGACGTGAGCCTGACCGAGCTCGTGCCCACGGGCGACCGGATCTACCTGCTGAAGGTGCGCGGCAAGTCGATGATCGAGGACCACATCGACGATGGCGATCTCGTGGTCGTCGAGCGGCGGGAGACGGCGAACGATGGCGACATCGTCGTCGCCATCCTCGACGACGAGGAGGCGACGCTGAAGCGCTTCTACCGCGAACCCAACGGCACCATCCGGCTGCAGCCCGCCAACTCGGCGATGGAGCCGATCTACACCACCCGGGTGCAGGTGCGCGGCGTCGTTCGCGGCGTGATCAGACGCTTCCGCTGAGGCCGGCGGCGTTGGTGGCGCTGGCGGCGCCCAGCGCGCGAGCCGCCGGGTCCTCTTCGCCCTACACTGGTCGCCGATGGGCACGCCGCCAGGACGCAAGCAACCCGGACCGTTCGTCGACGACTGCGCGGCCGGCAAGTACGCCTGGTGCCGCTGCGCGCACAGTGCGACCTACCCCTACTGCGACGGCGCCCACCGCGGCAGCGGCATCACGCCGCTGAAGGTCGTCTTCGAGCGCAGCTGCCGCGTGGCGTGGTGCGCGTGCGGCGGCACGGGCACGCCGCCCTTCTGCGACGGTTCGCACCGACGCTCGCCCGCGTGACGAACCGCGGCTTCGAAGGTCGGCCTCGGCCGCGCCTCACGAGGGGGCTGCGGCGCGTTGCGCGGTGCCGTCCTCGGGACCGAGCCAGGCGTCGCGCAGGCGCACCTGTGCCGACGTGGCTTCCGCATCGATCTGCAGCGAGGTGGTGCCGCGGCCGGTGCGCGGGCGGGCCACGAGCTGCGTGATGACGCCGCGGCGGCTGACGAGCACGTCGAGGATCGCGTCGGGGCGGGCTGCAGCCTGCCAGACCTCGGCCCAGCGGGCGGCGTCGACGCGCAGGCCTTGCACCGCGAGGATCTCGTCGCCCGGTGCGACACCGGCCTCGTCGGCGGGCGAACCGCGTTCGACCGAAGCGACCAGCGTGCCGCCCGCGGCGAACGCCACCCCGAAGTGCGGCCGGTCGCTCGGCTCGAGGCGCAGGCGGATGCCGGCGATGGCCAGCACGGCGCCGAAGTCCGGTTCGAGCGGCCCGTCGACCAGCTCCGCCAGGCGCTGCACGGCGGCCGGTCCGCCGACGCCCTGCACGGCCGCATCGACGTCCTGCCGGGTGTAGCCGCGGCCGCGTTGGTGGGTGATGGCGTAGAGCCGACGCACCACGTCGTCGAGGCCGACCTCGCCGGCCGAGCGCTGGCGCAGGAACAGGTCGAGGCACAGGGCCGCCAGGGCGCCGTTGGCGTAGTAGTTCTGCGACGAGTTGCGGGTGTTGGCGTCCGGTCGGTAGAGCCGGATCCACGCATCGAAGCTCGACTCCGACAGCGACAGCTCCCGTCGCCCCGGCGCCGCCCACAGCGCATCGATGTTCCTGGCCACGATCGCGAGGTAGTCCTCGCGGCGCAGCAGTCCGGCCCGCCGGCAGAGCAGGTCGTCGTAGTAGGCGGTCCAACCCTCGACCAGCCACAGCAGCGACGTGTGGTTCTCGGCCTCGTAGTCGTAGCGCCAGAAGTCGACCGGCCGCATCCGCTTGCCGTTCCAGGCGTGGAACAGTTCGTGCGCCGCGAGGCCGAGGAACTCGCGGTAGCCCTTGGCCGACGCGAAGGCCGTGCGCGACGCGAGCAGGGTGGTCGAGTCCGCGTGCTCGAGGCCGCCATGACCCTCGGCGGTGAACAGGCACAGGAACAGGTAGCGTGAGTACGGCAGCGGTCCGCCGAACACCGCGCGCGCGGCGACGGCGAGCCGCGTCAGGTCGTCGCACAGGTGCGGCGGCGCCGCGACACCCGCGAGGCCGTCCAGCACGATGCCGTGCGGGACTCCGTCGACCTGCCAGTCGCGCCGCTCGAACGACCCGACCAGGCATGGTGCGTCCATCGCCGCGTCGAGGTCGGCGGCGAGCAGCGTCGTCGTCGCCGTGTCGGCCTGGCCGGCCTCGCCGTCGGCGGCGGCCTCGCGCGGCAGGCTGCAGGCCACTCGCCAGTCGTGGCGATGCACGACGCGGATGCGGGCTCGGCAGTCGGGTTTGCCCACCGGCCACAGCAGCAGGCAGGCGTGGTTCCAGAACGCGTGCTCGGCGGTGACGTCCGCGGTGCGCACCGTCAACTCGTGGGCGTGCACCCGGTACTCGAGCCGCACGCGGCGGGTTGTCCGGCCGGGCGCGACCTCGAACCGGTTCTTGCTCGTCTTCCGGCACGCCAGCGCGCTGCCGTCGGCTGCGTCCACCGCCCGAACGCGCCCCAGGTGCCGCGCGAACTCGCGGATCAGGTAGCTGCCGGGAGTCCACGTCGGCAGGAACAACTCCAGCGGCGCCGGCGCTGGCGTCGCCGCCAGGTCGAGTTCGAGCGCCACCAGGACCTCGCGCCGTTCGGGGCGGGTGACGTCGAGACGGAAGTCGAGCAGCACCGTGGTGTCCGAGAGTCGATGCCGCGGGGCGGGCCTGCCGTTGCTCCGGAGGGGAAATGGTACGCCCGAGAGGAGTCGAACCTCTGACCTACGGCTTCGGAGGCCGTCGCTCTATCCAACTGAGCTACGGGCGCGCAGCGGGCCCCGCGTCTTAGCGAGACGGCCCCGGAAACACAACCAGCCGGTCGCGGCACCTGCCCATGCCAGGGGGCCGGCCCAAGACCGGCGCGGCGCTCGCGCGGACGCCAGGCTGGGGGGGGCGGGCACGGCCTCGCCTGCCGGCGTGGCCCCGTTGCCCCTGCAGCATCGGCGTGGTCCAATCTCGGGCCGGTAACCGTCGCGGCGAAACCCCCTCGCCGTGCACGGCTAGTCCTTCTGTCCGGTTCGCTGCGTCCCGATGGTCGGAAGCAAGAAGGTCCTGCTGCTCGCGCTGGGCATCGCTGGTGCATTCACCGCCTGGCGGTTGGGTGAGGCCCCGCCGTCGCTTGCCGCCTCGGTGGTCGATCCGCTGCTCGATTCCGACGGGGACTTCCTGCCCGATGTCGTCGAGTGGGTGGTGATGACGAGCGCCGCCAACCCGGACACCGACGGCGACGGCATCGGCGACTTCGTGGAGGTCGTGCAGCGTGGCAGGCCGCGCCATCCCGACGAGCCCGTGGCGCTCGACCACGAGATGCGCGTCGTCGTCACGGCGGCGCCGGCCGGCAGCGGCGACCAGACCTCCTGGATGCACCTGCTGGTGCGCTTCGCCTGCACCGATCCGCCGATAGGCAGCTTCTCGGTCTGGTTCGAATCGCCCTGGGCGCCGGGTCTTCGCCTGCCGATCGAGAGCCTGTTCTTGTATGCGGACGTCGCCACGCTCACCACGGCGACCGAGGGCATCTGGCTGCGGGCGTCGGTTCCCCTGGTTTCGACGTCGATGCTGCAGGCGCTGCTGCCGTGCGGCATCTTCGCCGAGGCCTCGATCGGCGGCCACATGCTGCGGACGGGCGTGAAGCTGGTGGACATCCAGGGCACGATCGCCAGCTTGGTGCCCTTCCAGCGCCGCGAGCGCTCCCGCTTCGCCGTGCAGAGCATCGCTGCGCCGGTCTCCCTCGACGCCGCCACCAACAAGGTCTGCGTGCTCGACCTGGCGGAAGTCGGTTCCGGGCCCGGCGGCACGGTCTACGAGGTCGTCGCCGCCGACTGCGAGGACTGCAACGAACTCGAGTGCGGCGTCGGCTGCAGCCAATCGCTCGGCTGGATCCTGACGATCCCGGGTGGCCTGTCGGCACTCGGCACCTGAGTTCGACGGCCGTGCGGCCGTGCGGCCGGGTGCAGGCCATCGGCCCACGCCTGCTGTCGGCGGCCCTCGGGTGGTGGGGCCATGGCATCCGCCCATGACCACTCATGTCTTTTCGCCGCAGCGGGATGCGGTCGCCGACCGATGGCCGCAATTCGATTCGAGGCGGGCTTAACAGGGAACCCAACCCGGTCTCCCCAACGTCTGTGCCCCGTGGAAATCCTGCGCGATCCCGATGCCGAGCTCGTGTCGGCCTGCCGCCAGCCGGACAGCGAGGGTTTCGAGTCGGCGTTCGAGGCCCTGTTCTGCAAGTACCGGGAACGCGCCTATGCGATCGCCTTCCGGATCACCGGCAACTCGGTGGACGCCCTGGACGTGGTGCAGGACAGCTTCGCGCTCGTCTTCCGCAAGCTCGGGGGGTTCCGCGGTGGGTCGCTGTTCAGCACCTGGTTGTTCCGCATCGTGGTGAACTGCAGCATCGACCACCGTCGGCGGACGGGGCTGCGGCCCGAATCGGGCCGGCTCCTGCCGCGCGATGCGGCCGCCCTCGAGCCCGTGGACGAAGCGCCGAATCCGCGGGAACGCGCCGCCGCCCGGGAACTCGGCGACCAGGTGCAGGCCGCGATCTCGCAGCTCAGTCCCAAGCTCCGGGTCATCCTGGCGCTGCGCTACCTCGAGGACATGTCCTACGACGACCTGGCGGCGACCCTCGGTGTCTCGCTGGGCACCGTGAAGTCCCGTCTGGCGCGGGCCCACCTCGCCCTGGAGCAGGTGGTGCGCCAGCGATTCCCCCAACTCGATCTCGGCGGAACCGGCGCCGATCCGCTCGGAGGTGTCGGATGACGACGGCCCAAGGCCAGAGCCCTGGCGGTGCCGGCTGCCGCGAGGTGCTGCGCGAAGTCCTGGCGACCGAGGAACCGCTGCGCCCTGGGTTGCAGGCGCACCTGGATGGGTGCGCCTTCTGTCGGGCGCGGTGGCGTGCGGCCAGGGCCCTGTCGCCATGGCTGCGCCAGCGACCGCCGGTCACGGCGGCACCCGATCTCCTGGCCGGCGTCTACGAGCGCGCCATCGAGGCCGCCGAGCGGGCGCCGGCCGCCAGACTGCTGGCGAGCGCGGTGCCGCCGCCGGCGACCGATCTCGACGCCGCGGCATGGCCCGATTCGCTGCTGGAATCCGACCTGGCTCGCGACGTGGTCGCCATGCCCCCGGCGGCCGGCGAAGTGTCCTGGGCGCGCGTGCGGACGGGCATCCTCGACCAGGTCGCGCAGCGGTCGGGATCGCCGCGGCGCCGCCCCTGGTGGATCGGTGTCGCTGGCGCGGCTGCCGTTGCCAGCCTGGTGTTCCTGGTGGGCCGCGAGCCGAGTGGGCCGGTGCCGACGATCACCTTCCAGGATCTCGATCGCCTGCCGGCCGGCGGGGCGCTGCCCGGCGTCGACTTCGCCGTGGTCCGGCAGGGAGCGACCCGATGACCTGCCGGATCCCGCCCATGCCCCGCCTTTTGCCGACCGCCTGCTTCGAATAGACCTCTGGATCTCCCGCCTGCCATGCCCCGCCTCGTCCTCTTGCCCGGCCTCCTGCAAGGCCATCGGCGCGCTGCCGTGATCGGCAGCCTGGCCGTGGCCTGCCTGCTGGCGTGGCCCGGCCTGGCGAAGGCGCAGAAGGGCGGTGGCGGCACGGGCACCGTTTCGGCACCGGCACCGGCACCGCAGCAGGCACCCATCTCGTTCGCGCAGATGGCGCAGGCCGTGGCGCAGCAGGACTACACGATCGAACAGGTGCGCCGGTTCGTGCGCCAAGGCCAGGTCGTCGCGGTCCGCGAACGGTTGGCGGTGGTGGCCGACGGCTCGGAGATGCCGCCGTTCCAGATCACCTTCCTGGGCGTCGAGGGCGAACTGCCCGGCTCGCCGCTGCACCTCGAGTGGCAGCAGACGTACCAGCGCTACGGCCCGCTGTTCCACCAGCACGGCTCGTTCCGGGTCCGCGACCTGATTCGGGTCCAGCAGAACTACACGCTGCACGACTTCGGCCCCGCGGTGCGAGCCGGCAGGTCGGCCGTCCGCACGGTGGTGTTCCCGAACACGACCGACAAGTCGTTCTGGGTGGTCGATGTCGACGCCGCGACCAGGATCCCGCTCTACTGGGCCGAGTTCGATCTGCAGTTCCAGCTGCTGGCCGAGGTCGAGGCCGTGGCCTTCGCCGATGCCGTCGCGGGGCCGGTGGCCGTGCCCCACACCACGGTGTTGCATCCCGATTTCGGCAGCGCCAGGGCGTCGCTCGGCGATCCGCACGGTCTGCTCGAGCCGCCTGCCGTCCTGGCCAGCTACGCCGTGAGCGCGATCGAGACCCGCGACGACCCGCTCAACGGCCAGCAGAAGCTGGTCATGACCTACACCGACGGAGTGGACCAGTTCCTGGTCGTGCAGGTGCCCGACACGAAGGACGTGTTCGAGGACCTGCCCAACCGGGCGGGCGGCAAGGGGGCCACCGGGCACACGATCGCGCGGTTCCAGGATTCGGCGATGCGGGTGCTGCTGTTCTGGGAGGACGGGGTTGCGTTCCAGGTGACCGGGCGTGGAGCCCTGGCGCGCCTCGATGCGGTGGCCCGCCAGCTCTACCTGCAGGCGCTGTCGACGAACTGAGGCGTCCCCCGGGCGGCGAGCGAAGCCGCCCCGGCCCTTGCGGCAACCCCGTCCGGCGCGGCCTTGCGACGGGGTCGACGGAGCGCGACGGTGGATGTGGCGCCGGTGCGACGGTGACGCCGCACCAGGGCCTTCGGGGCCGGCAGCATGGGGCCCCGCGCACCTGGCATGTCGAGTGCTCCGCTTCCCGACAACCTCCCATGGATGCCGACAAGAACGACAATCCCCCGCTGCCCGAGGCACTCGGTTCGGCCGAGTACCGCGCCCGTCTGACGACGAAGCTGAACTGCCTGATCGCCGTGCTCGAGGTCGCGATCGCCAAGATCTCGAAGAGCATGGACCTTCCGGGCGCCAACGAAGAGCGGCTGGTCAAGATCCGCAGCAACCTCGAGAACACGCTGTCGATCTGCCATCGTGCGAAGCAGACGCTCGATCGCACGGCCAGCGCCAGCCGCACGCCGGGCGATCGCGGTGGCGAGAAGTCCAGCATGAGCGCGCGCGACTACGTCGAGCTCAGCAGCATCGACGAGTACCGCAAGTTCCGCAGCATGGAGCCGATCGCCAAGGAGGAGCTGAGCCAGGTCGACTTCGACGACCTGGCCAGGCGCCTCGCCGAACTCTGATCGGCGCGCTCCGGTGATCGACCGCGGTTTCGCCGTGGTGCCGATGCCGCTGGCGCCAGCGACGCGTTGCGGCGCGCCGGCGGCGTGCGCGCGGCAGGCCGCCGCCGGCGCGGCTTCACCGCCGTCGCCAGGAATGCCGATCCAGGGGCGGGAAAGGCATGACTACTGCACTGATCGGCAACGAGGGGAATGTCGAGCTTCGCGCCCGGGTGGCGCTCATCGCCCGCGGCGGGATGCGCGACGACGTGGCGGCGTCGGTGGCCCGGTCGGGGCACGAGGTCGTCGAGTTCCCGGACTGGAACGCCTTCCTCGACGCCGCCGTCGAATCGACGATGGACCTGGTCCTGTTCGACGGCGCCCACGCCGACGGCATGCCGGCTGCCCTGTCGGTGCCCTCGGTGCTGGTCGGTGACGACGTCGCTGGCGCGCCGGCGTCGAGCCTGGGTCGCCTGCCCGCGGCTGCGTTCGGCGCGGCGATCGAGCCGTTGCTGCGCATCGCCAACGAACTGCGGCTGACGCTGGGCCGTTGCCGCGAGCTCGAGACGCTCGTCGGCGGCGTGCGCACCGGCTCCGCCCTGGTGGGCCGCAGCCCGGTCATGCGGCGGTTGCAGTCGGCCGTGAGCCGCGCCGCCGACACCGACGCCACCGTGCTGGTCGAGGGCCCGCGCGGCGCCGGCAAGTCGCTGGTCGCGCGGGTGGTGCACTGCAAGAGCCGCCGCTCGGGGCAGGCGATCCAGACCACCGGCTGCGATCGTCTGGACGCCGAGTCGCTGCAGCGCCTGCTCGAGGCGGCGCGCAACACGACCCTGGTGCTCGAGGACGTCGAGCGGTTGCCGGCGGCGGCCCAGTCGGTGCTGGTGCGCCACCTGAAGGAGCGCAACCCCGCCCGACCGACGCCCGGTCCGCGGCTCATCGCGACGACGGCAGCGCACCTGCCCGAACTCGTCGCCAAGGGAGCCTTCCGCGAGGATCTCTACTACCGCCTGCACAACTTCCCGATCGTCGTCCCGTCCCTGCGCGAACGCGCCGAGGACGTGGGCCTGATCGCCGATGCCGTGCTCGATGCCGCGGTGCTGCCGCTGGGCCGGACGCACCAGGGATTCACGCCGTCCGCCCGCGCGTTGCTCGAGAGCCTGCACTGGCCGGGCAACGTCGGCCAGGTGGAGACCACGGTGATGCGCGCCCACGCGCTGGCCGGCGGCGCACCGATCGACCGCGAGCACCTGCTGGCGCCGCCGCCGCCCGCGGCCGCCCCCGCCGTGCGCGAGAGCGGCGGCCAGGGCCGGTCCGTCGACGTCGAGCCGATGCTCGACGAGTCGGCGATCCAGCCGTTCGAACAGGAGGAGCAGGCGATCCTGACCCGCGCGTTGCGGGCGACGAAGGGCAACGTGCGTCGGGCGGCCCAGCTGCTCGGCATCGGGCGCGCGACCCTCTACCGCAAGATCCAGCAGTACCGCCTGCGGCTGCAGTAGCGTCCGCGCGTGAGGGCCGGGGCGCCGGGAATCGTCGCCGCGGAC
>JAHBXX010000080.1 GCA_019636245.1 Planctomycetota bacterium
CACGTCGGCGAAGAACTCGAACAGGTTCGATCGGTTCAGGAAGCCGGCGTGGCAGCCGGCGCCCTGGGGCCGATGGCAGGCGACCTGGGCCTGCGACAGGTCGACGAGGTTCAGGTTGTAGGCGCTGCCGGACAGCACGAGGGTCGAGGTCTGCGTGGCCACGTCGAGCACGAAGGTGCCGCCGTTCGCCGTCGTCCACAGCAGGTTGCCGTTCGCCAGCTCGAAGATGCCGCGCGCATTGTCGGCCGGCAGGGTCTGGATGATGTTGCCGGTGGCGGCATCGAGCTTGACGATCGTGTCGGTCGTGAACGTGCTGACCCAGATGTTGCCGTCGGAGGCCAGGGCGCTGGCGTGGGTGAAGCCCAGCGCGGCTGCATTGTTGAAGGTGCCCACCGAGGTGCCCGCCAGCGTGTAGCGGTGCACCTTGTCGGGGCCCGACGACGAGCAGACCAGCATGTCGCCCTGGAATGGCACCAAGGAGAAGGGCGACGGCGACGCCGACAGGACGAGGGTGCCGAGGTAGTTGCCCGCCGGGTCGAACCGGACCAGCGAGGGGCCCGCCGCGCCGTTGGCCGTGCCGGCGTTGGTCACGTAGACGATGCCGCCGAAGTAGGCCATGCCGCGGATGTTGTCCAAGCCGCCGCCCGGCAGGGTCGGTCCCAGCTGGCCGAGCACGTTGCCGCAGGGGTCGTAGCGCACGACGCGGTCACCGGTCTGCTCGCTGATCCAGATCTGGTCGTTCACCATCAGGGCCGACACCTGCACGGTGTTCGGGATCGGGAACAGGTTGTCGCTGACCAGGCTGCCGTCGATCGGGCTGAAGGCGACGAGCGTGTCGCGATTGTCGTCGGTGGCGATCACGACCTGCTGGGCGGACGTGCCGTGGGCGAGCGCCAGGGCAGCGAGAAGCGATGCGGGGGCTACGGAGGTGCGGAACATGGCGAGGGGCGGAGCAGAGAAGGGCGCGCGGCCGCGCGGGCCGGGCAGGCGCAACCGAAGTGGTCGTCCCAGGGCCGATGGGAGCCGAACCGGTGCCGTGGCGCCAGCCCCGGCGCCGGTTCGCCAGGGTGCCCAAGGCGGCTGGTCGAATCTGCCCGGTCTGCGTAGTTCCTACACGACGCCGGCGCGGACGGCCGTGGGCCAGCGCCGATTTCCCCTAGGGCTGTCCGGCGAAGCCCGTTCGTGCGTAGGGATTGCGAACGCGCGATGCCCCGGATCAGGACGCAAAGGTCCAGCAGCTCGGCGCGGCACACCTGTTGGTGGATGACGTCCGCGTGAACTGGCTCGCCCTCGCCGTTCCGGTCTTGTTGCTCGTACTCGTGCTCGCCGCGGCCGTGCGCCGTCGGCTCGAGCTGCGCGCGCACGACGCGAACCTCGCCGAGCGCAGCGCCGCCAGGGCGCGCGGCAGCCACCAGGCGCGCCTGCAGCACCCGAGCATCGACCTGACGAAGTGCATCGGTTGCGGCGCCTGCGTGCGCGCGTGCCCGGAGGATGGCGTGCTGGCGTTGGCGTTCGGCCAGGCGGTCGTCGTGCACGGCGCACGCTGCGTCGGCCACGGCCTCTGCGCCGCGGCGTGCCCGACGGCGGCCATCGCGCTCACCCTGGGCGACCTGAGCGACCGGCGCGACCTGCCGGCGATCGGCGACGACCTGCAGGCGGTCGGGGTGCCCGGCCTGTTCCTGGCGGGGGAGATCACCGGCTTTGCGCTGGTGCGCACGGCGGTGCAGCACGGCGCGCTGGTGGCCCGCCAGGTCGCCCGCCGCGTGGCCGAGCGACCAGCCGCGGCGGCTGGCGAGGCGCCGCTCGACCTGCTGGTGATCGGGCTGGGCCCGGCGGGCATCGCCTGCCTGCTCGCCGCCACGGAGCAGGGGCTGCGCTGCCTGGGGGTCGACCAGGCGAGCGAACTCGGCGGCACGGTGGCGGCGTACCCGCGGCGCAAGCTGGTGATGACCCAGCCGATGGACCTGCCGCTCCATGGCCGGCTGAACCGGCTCGAGTACACCAAGGAGCAGCTCGTCGAGCTGTGGCAGTCGCTCGCCGAGCAGCACGACCTGCCGGTGCGGACGGGCGTCGTGGTGCAGAAGGTCGAACGGACCGCCGGCCACTTCGCCGTGACCACCAACCGCGGCGTCGTGCGCGCCGCGCACGTCTGTCTGGCCGTCGGCCGGCGTGGCACCCCGCAGAAGCTCGGGGTGCCCGGCGAGGACCTGCCGAAGGTCGCCTACTCGCTGCTCGACGCCGAGAGCTACCACGGTCGCTCGGTGCTCGTGGTCGGCGGCGGCGACAGCGCCATCGAGGCGGCGCTCGCGCTCGCCGAGCAGGGCGACAACCAGGTGACGATCAGCTACCGGCGGGCGGCGTTCGCCCGGCTGAAGGCACGCAACGAGCAGCGCATCGTCGATGCGGTCGCGGCCGGCACGGTGACGGTGCGCTTCGAGACGGTCGTCGAGGAGATCACCGCCGAGGGCGTGCGGCTGCGGCGCACGGGCGAACCGGTGCCGGCCGGGGGCGGCGGCACCGCGATCGCCACCGCGGTCGAGGACCTGCCGGCCGACGAGGTGTTCGTGTTCGCCGGCGGCACGCCGCCGTTCCCGCTGCTCGAGGCGGCGGGGGTGTCGTTCGATCCGGCGCTGCGGCCGGCACCGGCGATCGCTGCCGACCGGGGCACCGGCCTGCTGGTGGCGCTGGCGGGGACCCTGGTCGGGATGCTCGCGCTGCTGGCGCACCGCGTGCTGCGCGCCGACTACTACGACCTGCCGGCCGCGGCCCGCGCCGGCTCGGCCTGGCACGAGGCGCTGCGACCGCAGGGCCAGCTCGGCCTGCTGGCCGGCGTCGCCGCCGTGGGCCTGTTCGCGGCGAACCTGTGCTACCTGTGGCGCCGTTCGCCGCGGTTCGGCCGTCGCCTGCCGGGCTCGCTGAAGCTGTGGATGAACTCGCACATCGCGACCGGCATCGCCGCGTGCCTGTGCGCGATGCTGCACAGCGGCTTCCAGCTGCGTGATGGCGCCGGCGGACACGCGCTGCTGGCGATGGTGGTCGTGGTCGCCGCCGGCGTCGTCGGCCGCTGGTTCTACTCGTTCGTGCCGCGGGCGCAGAACGGCCGCCAGCAGAGCCTCGAGGAGCTGCAGGGCAAGGTCGCCGCGATCGCCGGCGAATGGGACCGCACCGGCGCCGGCTTCGGCCATCAGGTCCGCATGCTGGTGGAACGCCTCGCCGAATCGGCGCAGCTCGGCCGCGGCTTCTTCGCGCGGCTGCGGGGCCTCGTGCGGTCGGAGGTCGAGTTGCGCCGCGAGATCGCGCGGTTGCGCGTCCAGGCCCGGCGCGAAGGCATCCCGCCGCCGGAGATCCAGCACGTGCTGTCGCTGGCATGGCGGTCGCATCGGCTCGCGCTGCAGCTGTCGCACTACGAGGAGGTGCGCGGCCTGCTGTCGACGTGGCGGTGGCTGCACCGCTGGCTGGCGCTGCTGCTGTTGTTGCTGCTGGTGGTGCACGTGGTCGCGGCCCTGCGCTACGGCGGCGTCGACTTCCGCGTACTGCCGGGGTTCGGGGGTGCGGGATGAAGGTCCTGCGCTGGTTGCTGCCCCTGGTGTCGCTGGCCATCGTGCTGGCGGTGACGCTGTGGGACCTCGGCGGCGCACGCCTTGGGCCGGGGCCGCTGCATCCGGCGCATGCGGCGCTGCCGGAGCTGGCCGGCGGCAGCCATTGCGATGCGTGCCACCGGGCCGGCGCCGGCATCGACGCCGGTGCCTGCACGAAGTGCCACGCGCCGATCGCCGCGCAGCTCGACGTCGGGCGCGGCCTGCACGGCGGTCTCGCCGCCGGGCTGCAGCGCCGGTGCGGAACGTGCCATCCCGAACACCACGGCGCCCTGGCGCCGCTGATCGCCGGCCATTCGTTCGCCCTCGCCGGTTTCCCGGACGCCAACGCCTACGACCACCGGCACGTCGACTTCGGCCTCGCCGGCGCGCATTCGGGCCTCGCCTGCACGCAGTGCCATGTCGCCGCCGATGCGGTCGAGCCGCCGGCGGGGGGGCGCTACCTGGGCCTCACGCAGGCATGCACCGCCTGCCACGAGGACGTGCACCGGGCGGCGTTCGGGCCGGGCTGCGAGGATTGCCACGGCCAGGAGCGGCCGTTCCGCGAGGCGCCGGGCTTCCGCCATGCAACGTTCGTGCTCGAGGGCGCGCACCGGCGCGTCGCCTGCGCCGACTGCCACGCCGCCGGCACCGCGCGCGATGTGGCGGCGCTCCGTCGGCAGCCGCTGCCGGCGCGCGGCTGCGGCGACTGCCATGCCGACCCGCACGGCGCATCGGCGCCGCGCGCGCTGCGGCTCGAGCGCACCGCCGACTGCGCG
>JAHBXX010000081.1 GCA_019636245.1 Planctomycetota bacterium
AGCGCCGAGCCCCGGCTTCGCCATCCCCGTGCGCACGCCGACGCGGCCGGTCGAGACGGCCAGACCATCCCGATCTCCCCAGTCGCCCGTGGCGCTGCCCCCCCTGCGCCAAGGACCCTGGCCGCGCCCACCGCGACCGCCGCCGCGCGAGGCCCGCAACCCCGGCCCGCTACGCCAGCCGCCGCACGGCCTCCTCGACGTCGCCCTTGCTGCCGATGTAGAGCGGCGTGCGCATGTGCAGCTTGCTCGGCGTGACGTCGAGGATGCGCTGCCGCCCGTCGCTCGCCGCGCCGCCGGCCCGTTCGCACACGAACGCCAACGGCGCGTTCTCGTAGAGCAGCCGCAGCTTGCCCTCCGGCTTCTTCGCCTCGCCGGGGTACATGTAGATGCCGCCCTTCAGCAGGGTGCGGTGGAAGTCGCCGACCAGCGCCCCCGCATAGCGCGCCGAGCGCTTGCCGCAGGCCGTTTCCTGGGTGCGGAAGGCGCGCACCATCGCCTGCGTCCTCGCGTCCCACTTCGTCTCGTTGGCCTCGTTGACCGAGTAGTTGCCGCAGCCCTCGGGGATGCGCAGGTCCGGATGCGTCAGGAAGAAGGTGCCGATCGAGCGGTCCAGCGTGAAGCCGTGCACAGGGCCACCGGCGGTGTAGACCAGCATCGTGCACGGCCCGTAGAGCACGTAGCCGGCAGCGACCAGCCGGCTGCCCGGCTGCAGGAAGTCCGCCAGCGTCGCGCGCGTCTCGGTCGATTCCCGGCGGTAGAGGCCGAAGATCGTGCCCATCTGGCCGGCGACGTCGACGTTGCCCGACCCGTCGAGCGGATCCACGGTCAGCAGGTACTTGCCGCCTTCGCCGCCGGGCAGCAGGTGGATGTCCTCCATCTCCTCGCTGGCGATGCCGGCCACCATCGGCATGTTCTCGAACACCTGCAGCACGATGTCGTTGCTGATCACGTCGAGCGCGCGCACGTCCTCGTCCTGCACGTTGGTGCCGCCGGTGTAGCCCAGCTTGCCGACGAAGCCCGCGCGCATGATTTCCGAGGCCAGCATGCGGGCGGCGAGACTGATCCGGTTGAGCACCGACGACAGGCCACCGCTGGCGTTGTGCTGGGCCTGGTCGCGGAAGAACTGCTCGCTGAGCGTGAGTCGGTTGGTCATGGGAGCGCGAAGGGTTGCTCGCATTGGAGCGGTGATCCGACCGCCTCACAACGGGCCGAGCCGGAGCAACGGCTCCAGCTGCCCACGCACGAACAGCCGGCCGCCGCAGCGCAGGTCATCGGGCAGGCGCAGCACCACGACGGTGTCGGCGTCGACGCCGAGCAGCGCCCGGCGTCCTTCTGCCGGGCCCTCGGCCTCGAGCACCTCGCCCGCCCGCGCCGGCCACAGCAGGCAGCGGCCGCCGTCCGGGCCGATGCCGAGGTCGCGCACCGCCGCCGGCCGCGGCGGTGGCGGGCCCATGCCTCGCCGCCAGTAGAGCCGGACGCTGTCCGTCCCCGGGCGGTCGAGGGTCGCCCCGGGCACCACGAAGCGCGCCAGCTCCTGCAGGTCGTCCGCCGGCGCGAAGCCCTGGCCGAACCAATGGCCGCAGGCGTGCGGCAGGCGCGCATCGAGCGCGAACTGCACCGGATGATCGAGCAGGCCGGCGATGCGCTGCTCGTCGAGCCACGCCGACAGCCGCCGTTGCCGCAGCGCGGCGAACGCCCGGGCGTCGACCACGCCGTCGAGGTTGACGATCGGCAGGCGGCGCGCCGGCGGTGCCAGGACCGCGGCCTGGAAGGTGACGAGCCCCGAGTTGAAGCTGCCGAGCCGCGTGCCCGCCGGCACGACGTCGGCGGCGAACCTGCCGGCCAGTTCCATCGCCGCCTGCCCGGCCAGCGGTTCGGATCCGACCAGGCCGCGGTCGGCGACCTGCGCCAGCGCGAACACGACCAGCAGCCAGCGCCAGCGCGCGAACGACCGCAGGGCCAGCATCGCCACCACCACCAGCGGGGCGAGGTAGTAGTCGCGCGGGTACCATCGCACCGCCCAGTGCAGCGCAACGAGCGCCGCTGCCGCCAGGAGCCACGCGCCGCGACCGATCGCCGGCCTACGCCAGCGCGAAGCCGGGAACAGCAGGAGTCCCAGGGCCGCCCAAGCCGCCGGCCAGAGGTCCTGCGCGCCGCCGACCGCGGCCGCACCGACGAGCGCGATCGGCAGCAGCCGGAGGCGGGCCGGCCAGCACCCGCGCAGCAGCGCGAACACGGCCACGCCGCTGCCCATCGCCGAGGCCAGTGCCCACGGACTGCCGAGCAGCACCGGTCGCGCGAACCACCAGGCGCGGGCGAACCAGGCAGCCGCGCCTTCGGCCAGCAGCGCGTGGTTGGCGTGCGCCAGCCACGCCATCGGCAGCGCCGAATCCGGCCACCAGCCGCCGCCGAGGAGGCGATTGGCGACCAGGTGCACCAGCAGGCTGCAAGCCGGAGCCAACCAGGCGCGCGGCGACCGCACGCCGTGGCGCGCCAGCGACACCGCGACCACGAACGCCCACAGTTCGCTGCGCGCCAGCACGGCGAGCGAGGCGACCGCGACCGGCAGCGCCCGGCCGCGCCGCCGGACGAGCCACAGGCCGACGAGGCAGGCGCCCGCCAGCGCCGTCTCCTGGCCGTTCTGGCTCTCCCGCAGCAGCAGCGGGTGGCCGAGCCAGCACAGCGCGAGGCAGCAGCCCGCCAGCCGGTCGCGCGTGCCGAACCACCACAGCCCGGCGGTGCCGAGGTGCAGGCCGAAGCCGAGCCATGGCGCCACGACCGGCAGCGCTGCCGCCCCGCCCAGGGCGGCCACCGGCACCAGCAGCAGGCTCCACAGCAGCTGCACGCCGCTGGTCGTGACCCCCTCGCTGACCATCGGCCCGCGCCCAGCGGCCACGTTCGCCGCCCAGGCGAACTCGTAGAACGCGTCGTCGCGCAGCCGGCTGGTCGCCGTCGGCACCAGGTCCAGCTGGTCGGCCATCCCGACCACGGCGGCGACCAGCGCCGCCAGCAGGGCGAGGCCGCCCTGCCACCCAGGGGACCTGAGCGACCTCACGGGTCCCTGAGGAAGGCGCCGACCTGCGGCCCGACGGGACCCGCCGCGGACAGCGACAGGTCGTTGTGGCCGGCGCCGCGCACGACCTCCAGCGTCGTCGGGCCCCCGAACCGCAGGCGCAGGCGTTCGGCGTGCACCAGCGGCACGATCTCGTCGCGATCGCCGTGCACGATGCACACCGGGCAGCGCACGGCGGGCGCCAGCGCGGCATTGTCGAAGCGGTGCCGGAGCAGCAGCCGCACCGGCAGCCACGGGAAGCGGGCCGCCGCCACGGCAGCGAGGCTGTCGGGCGGCGCGCGCAGGAGGCAACGGCGTGCCCGTCCGGCCGCGGCCACGTGCACCGCGCAGAACGAGCCGAGGGAGCTGCCGCCGACCACGAACGGCACGCCCAGACGGCGGGCGCGTTCCTCGGCGTGCCGGGCGACCACCTCGGCCAGCTGCAGCAGCGCGGCCACGCCCGGCTGCCCGGGGCTGTCGCCGTAGCCCGGATACTCGGCCGAGACCACGGCGATGCCATGGCTCGCGAGTTCCCGTGCCTGCCGCGCGGCGCTGCCCAGGTCTTCGCCGTTGCCGACGAAGAACGCGAGCACGGCCCCGGCCGGCGTGGGCTGCACGCAGACGGCGCGGAACCGGAGGCCACCGAGCCCCTCGAGCCAGAAGACCTCGGCCTCCGGCACGTCGACCGGACGCGGCGGCCGGCCGGCGCCCGGGAACACCAGACGATCCTGCTGCCACCAGACAGCAACGGCCACCACCGCATAGGCGAGGCATGCAGCGACGGCCAGCAGGAACAAGCGGCGGCGCACCCGTGGAAGGACCGGCGCAGGCCGGAAGGAGGCCGCGAGGATACCGGGCGGCCGTTCCGGCCGCGAACGCCGCGGTGCCCGCGACCGGCCGCGCGCGTAGACTCTGGTTCCCGCATGCCACCCCCCGCCCGCCCGCCTGGCCAGGCCACCACCAGCACCCCGCGGTGCCGCCCGGCGAAGAATGCGGAAGGAAGCCGCCCGCCGCGCGTCGCTGGCGGCATGGCCGGCGACCCGTTCGCACCCGACCCACGGAACGCCCCCGCATGACCAGGTGGGCCGCCGGACTGTTGGGTGCCCTGCTGCTGGCCGCGACCTGGCTGCTCTGGCCGGCGCCGGCGCCGGCGCCGGT
>JAHBXX010000082.1 GCA_019636245.1 Planctomycetota bacterium
CGGCCGCGGCCGGGCAGGGCGCCGAGGCGCTCGAGCACGAAGCGGCGGCGCTCGCCGAACTGCAGCGCGCCGTCGACCGGTGCCGGGCGGTGCTGCGCGAGCGCGTCGACCAGCGCAAGCGGCACGAGACGCACGACCGTCCGTCGCTCGACGAGGCCGAGGCCAGGGACTCGCTGCGCCTGGCCGGCGCGCGGCGCCAGGAGGCCGAGGACGGCCTGGCCGCGGTCCGCGGCCGGCTCGGCCTCGACGACCAGGTGCGCCGCCATCGCGCCGAACTCGCGCCCCACCTCGACGCCGCCCGGCAGGCGCTGGCGACCTGGCGGGCGCTGGACGACCTGATCGGCAGCAGCGACGGGCATGCGTTCGCCGTGTTCGCGCAGGGCGTGACGCTCGACCTGCTGCTGGTCGAGGCCAACCGCCGCCTGGCCGAGCTCGCGCGCCGCTACCGGCTGGAGCGCAATCCCGATGGCGACATGGAGTTCGTCGTCGTCGACCTCGACCTCGGCGGCGGCCGGCGCAGCGTGCGCACGCTGTCCGGCGGCGAGACGTTCCTGGTGTCGCTGGCGCTGGCGCTGGCGCTCGCCACGCTGGCCGCGCCGCGGGCGCGCGTCGAGACGCTGTTCCTCGACGAGGGATTCGGCACGCTCGACGCGCAGAGCCTCGAGACCGCGCTCGGCGCGCTCGATGCCCTGCAGGCCGGCGGCTGCCAGGTCGGCGTGATCTCGCACGTCGAGGGCTTCGCCGAACGCATCGGAGCCGCCGTCGAGGTGTCGCCGACCGGCGGCGGGCAGAGCCGGGTGAACGTGCGCCTGCGCTGACCGCGGCGCCGCGGATCGGGGATCCAGGGGCGACGCCCATGGCCGGCGCCGCTACCCTGCGGCGGCCATGGACGACCCCACGCAGCCGGCCAACCGCTCGCTGGCGACCAGGATCCTGCTCGGTCTCGTCGTCGGCGCGGTCGCCGGCGTCGCGCTGAACCTTCAGTTCGCGCCGGCGCTGGGCGGCGAGAAGTCGGCGGCCTACGTCGAACTGGAATGGTGGGCGGACAAGATCGTGAAGCCGTTCGGCGACCTGTTCCTGCGGCTCCTGTTCATGGTCGTCGTGCCGATCGTGTTCTGCTCGCTGTTCCTCGGCGTCGCCGGGCTCGGCAGCGTCGGCAAGGTGGGGCGCCTGGGTCGTCTGACGATGCAGTGGTTCCTCGGCACCACGGCGCTCGCGGCCAGCCTCGGCCTGCTGTTGGTCGCGCTGGTGCGTCCCGCCGACCGCATCTCGCCCGCCGTCGCGGCGATGGTGCAGGAGCAGTATGCCGGGCAGGCGCAGGAGAAGATCGCCGGGGCGCAGCAGTCGAAGAACTGGCTCGAGATGCTGGTCGAGATCGTGCCGGACAACGTGGTCGGCGCCGCCGGCGACAACAAGAAGCTGCTCGGGCTGATCTTCTTCGCGTTGATCCTGGGCATGGCGGCGACGCGGTTGCCGCCCGATCGCACGCGCGTGCTGCGCGAGCTGCTGGAGACGCTCTACGACCTCAGCATCAAGGTGCTCGGGTGGGCGATGCAGCTGGCGCCGCTCGGCGTGGCGTGCCTCGTGTTCCACTCGGCCGCGAAGCTCGGCCTCGACGTGATGCGCCTCGTCGGCTGGTACTTCGTCACGGCGATGGGGGGGCTCGTGCTCTACCAGCTCGTGGTCGTGACCGCGCTCGCCTGGTGGTTCGGCGGCATGTCGCCGCGCCGGTTCTACCGCGGCTGCCGCACGCTGATCGTGACCGCGTTCTCGACCTCGTCGTCCGGCGCGACGATGCCGACCACGATCCGCACCGCGGTCGACGAGTTCGGCGCGCCGAAGGAGGTGGCGGGCTTCGTGATGCCGCTCGGCGCGACGATGAACATGAACGGCACCGCGCTGTTCGAGGGCGTGTCGGTGCTGTTCCTCGCCCAGGTCGCCGGCAAGGACCTGGGGCTCGGCGAACAGATGCTGGTGATCGGGCTCGCCGTGCTGACGGCGATCGGCGCCGCCGGCGTGCCGGGCGGATCGCTGCCGCTGCTGGCGGTGGTGCTGATGCGCGTCGGCGTGCCGCCCGAACTGCTGGCGCTGATCCTCGGCGTCGACCGGTTGGTCGACATGACGCGCACGATCCCGAACGTGACCAGCGACCTCGTCTGCAGCCTGTGGCTGTCGCGCCGCGAGGGTCACCCGCTCAAGGCTTGAGCGCGCAGCGGTGCTCGGGCTGGTCGATCACGTAGCCCATGCGGCGCACTTCGACCGGCAGCGCGGGCACCAGCAGGAAGCCGGTGCACTGGTAGCGGATCAGCCAGCACGGCAGTTCGCGCGCGTCGCCGGGAGCATGGCCGGGGTGCGGCGCCGGGGTGCGGTGCGCCGGCATCCACAGGTGCCACTGCGGCCATTGCGGCGCGCCGGCGCAGCCGAGCGGCAGCGGGCTCGCGGTCAGCTGGGCGGGCACGGGCACCGAGCCGAAGTTCGGGCAGTTGGTCGGGGCCGGCAGCACGGCTGCGAGGGTCCAGACCAGCAGGAGCGGGGAGGTTCGCAGGGGCGCGGAGTGCATGCCCAAGGTGGCGGGGACTCCCTGGAAATCGGGCGGAGGACCGCTGCTTTCCGGGCGCGCGCTCGACCGGCCAAGGGCACTCGGGCGGTGGGGATGGGGCGCCGCCTGCCCCTGGGAGACGACCTTTCGTCAGGGCAGCGTGGCGAAGAACTGCCGCACTGCGTGCCCGCGCTGGCGGGAGAGCTCGGTCTGCCGGTCGCCGTTCGCGAACACCTCCGGCGCTTGCGCGCGCGTGAAGTAGACGATGGCCAACCTGGGAATTCCGTCGGGCTCGGTCGTCGCGGCCTGCGAATACGCCCAATCGCGCATCGGCACGCCGAGACGGGACTCCAGATCCGCCATCATCACCTTCTGCATGCGGTGGGACTCCTCGGTGCTCTCGGTGACGCGGCGAGCTGCTTCCTGCGGATCGTCAGCGACCACCACCTGGCCCTCGTGCACGAGGAACTGGCCCCGTTCGGCGGCGGCGACGAGCGCAGAGCGGGTCAGCCGCCAATACTCACGTTCCTCCTGGTCGGCTCGTCGGTCGAAGCCCTGCAGGAGCTCCCGCAGTGCAGCGGTATGCTCCGGTGTCAGGGCTTTGCCCTCTGGGTTGACGCTACGGTCCTGCGTCAGTCGCTCGATCCGGGAAGCGACCGACGGCTTGGACATCCCGTAGGGGTAGTCGTCCTTGATGCTCTTGCGGAGTCTGTCGATGAGGCATCCCTCGTAGGTCAGGACTGGAGCTGACGACGTGGGGGCGACCGCCACCGTACCGCGTTCGATCTCCGGGGGTGTGGCGCTGTCGTGCCCGACCATGGTTGCGGCCGGTGCATCGGCGCGAGGTTCGTCGGGGCCAGCCGGCGGAGGTGGCGTCGGAGGCTCAATTGGGGCAGCTCCGGTAGCCGTCCATTGCCAGACTGCCACGGCGGTGCCGACTGCCGCCACGACGCCCAGTCCTGCAAGAACCCTGGACATGTGGATCAACAGTCCAAGCAGGTCAGAATGGCGGTGGCCAGAGGCTCCCAGCCGCTGCCGAGGGGGCTGTCATACTCCAGCCGGAGCGTGGTTGCTCCACCGCAAGGAACGCTCCACTCGAACGGCCCTTCTGCGATCTGGGTGATTCCGGGCGCCGCGACGTCGACGGGAACGGGGAAGGGCCCGCAAACCTGATAGATAGGAGCTGGCACGTCGACGCATGCCTGGACGTCGATCGGTCCGGGGGGAGGCACCGAGGTCCCGGTAACGAAGAGGTGGATGCTCAGGTTGGCCGTGAACTGGCATGGAGTGTCCGGGCATTCACCTGGAGTGCTGGGCCCGGGAGTCCAGACAGTCGACGCACTGAAGCGCAAGGTCGACGTCACGATTGCAACGCTGCTGCCGATGTAGACCGCATTGGGCATGCACTCCTGGGCGAGCAGTTCACCGACGGGGAGGAGGAGAAGGATCGTCACCATCTTCCGGTTCATGGCAGAGCTTCTACCGGGGGGGGGGGGGGGGCCGAGGGGGGGGGCCCCGGGGTTACCCC
>JAHBXX010000083.1 GCA_019636245.1 Planctomycetota bacterium
CGCGGTCCTGGTTGGACACGGACCCGTTCGCCGACTGGATCGCCAGCTCGCGCAGCCTGGTCAGGATCGAGCTGACCTCGTTCAGCGCGCCCTCGGCGGTCTGCACGAACGAGATGCCGTCGTTGGCGTTGCGCTTGGCCTGCTCGAGCGAGCGGACCTGCGAACGCAGGCGCTCGGAGATCGCGAGGCCGGCCGCGTCGTCGGCGGCGGTCGAGATGCGAAGGCCCGTGGACAGGCGGCGGAAGTTGCCGCTGAGCCGGTCGGTGACCGAACTCAGGTTCCGCTGCGCGTTGATGGAAGTGATGTTGGTGTTGACTCGAAGACCCATGATCCCCCGTTGCTCCTCTGCCCGACGCCGGGCCGTGCGCGGTCATGATCCGGCGGCGGCGGCGCGGCCTTGAGGGCGGGCGCGTGGTTGCGCCTGGATTCGCCACGGAATCTGCGAAGTGACCAAAAGGTCGACGGCCGAAGTTGCCGAAAGGGCCCATGGCAAGGTGATCCCCGCCTCGCGGCCGGGTCCTGGTGGTCCTGCCGCGAATCCAGACAGAAGGTCGGCCCATGAAGAACCTCAGCTTCCCCGGACTCCCCCGTGTCCTGATCGTCGACGACGAAGACGGCGTGCGCGAAGGCCTGCGCGCGATGCTGCAGCACGAGGGGCTGCACGTCGAGACCGCCGGCACCGCCGAGGAAGGCGTGCGCCGCGTCGCCCAGCGCGGGTTCGACGTCGTGTTCCTCGACCTGCACCTGCCGGGTGCCGATGGCCTGTCGATGCTCGCCGACCTCCGGCGCGGCACGCCCGCCGCCGACGTCGTGATCCTGACCGGCTACGGCACGGTCGCCAACACCGTCGAGGCGATGCGCAAGGGCGCGGCCGACGTGATCGAGAAGCCGTTCGCCGGCGACCGCATCCTCGCCGTCGTGCGGCGGGTCCTCGAGACCCGCCAGCTGAAGAACGAGCTCTGCTGGCTGCAGGACCGCGTCCGCGAGCTGACCGCCACCGAACTGGTCGGCCTGTCGCCGGCGATCCGCGAGGTGCAGACCCGCATCGACCAGGTCGCGCACGCGCCGGACACGACGGTGCTGGTGACCGGCCAGAGCGGCACCGGCAAGGAACTGGTGGCCCGCTGCATCCACGAGCGCAGCGCCCGTCGCCATGGGCCGTTCGTGGCCATCAACTGCGCCGCGCTCACCGAGGCGCTGCTGGAGGCCGAGTTGTTCGGCTACGAGCCGGGCGCCTTCACCGGCGCCAACCGCGACGGCAAGGACGGCCTGTTCGCGATCGCCAGCGGCGGCACGCTGTTCCTCGACGAGATCGGCGAGATGGAGCCGAACCTGCAGGCCAAGCTGCTGCGCGTGCTGCAGGAACGCACGTTCCGCCGCGTCGGCGGCGTGCAGGACGTGCCGGCCGACGTGCGCATCGTCGCCAGCACGAACCGCGACCTGCGGCAGATGGTGCAGGCCGGTCGCTTCCGCGAGGACCTGTTCTACCGGCTCAACGTGATGACCGTGCACGTGCCGCCGCTGCGCGAGCGCACCGCCGACATCCCGCTGCTGTCGCACTTCTTCCTCGACCAGATCGGCAAGCAGATGGGCAAGGCCCTGTCCGGCTTCACCGAGGAGGCGATGGAGACGCTGTGCGAGTACTCGTGGCCGGGCAACGTGCGCGAGCTGCGCAACGCGATCGAGCACGCCTGCATCGTCTGCCCGAGCGGCATGATCGACGAGATCCACCTGCCGCGCTTCACCGGCGGCACGCCGGACGGCAGCGACCGCATCGACCGCACGGCGGTGGTGCTGGAGGGCCAGGATCGATCGATCCGCGCCCTCGAGAGCCAGCTGGTCGCCAGGGTGCTCGAGGACACGCAGTGGAACATCAGCCGCGCGGCGGCGATCCTCGGCATCAACCGCACGACGCTCTACAACAAGATCCGGGTCTACGAGCTGGGCAAGCGCCCGCTGCGGGCGAAGGTGACGATGTGAGCCTCGTCGCGCCGGAGCGCCTCCCCGGTCTGATCGGCCACGAGCTGCGCAATCCCCTTGCCGCCGCGACGACCGGCGCGCTGCTGCTGCGCGACATGGTCGACGCCGACGACCCGCGTGCCCCGATCCTCGACGGCGTGCTGCGCGACCTCGACCGCGTCAGCGGCCTGATCGACGGCTGGCTGCAGACCGCGCGCACGCAGCGATCCCGCCGCGACCCGATCGAGGTCGACACGCTGCTCACCGTGGCCGCCGCGCGGCACGGCGCCGAGGTCGTCTGCGGCGCGCCGGGCGCCCGGATCGCCGGCGACCGCTGCCTGCTCGAACGCGCGCTCGACAACCTGCTCGAGAACGCCCGGCAGGCCGGCGCCCGCCGCATCCGCCTCGCCGCGCAGACGCTCGGCCCCGAGGTGACGCTGCACGTCGAGGACGACGGCTGCGGCATCCCGGCCGGGCAGGCGCCGCACGTGTTCACCGCCGGCTGGTCCGGCCGCGGTGGCACCGGGCTCGGGTTGCACGCCGTCGAGGTGACCGCCAGGGTGCACGGCGGCCGCGTCGCCTGCGTGCCGCTGGCGCACGGCACCCGCTTCTCGCTGACGCTGCCGCGGCTCGCGGCCGGCGCGACGCAGGCATGAGGTGCCTCCTGGTCGACGACGAGCCGGGCATCCGCGAAGGCCTGGCCGCCCTGCTGCGCCGCCGCGGCCACGAGGTGCGCACGGCCGGCGACTGCGCCGCCGCCGCCGCCGCGCTGGCCGAGGTCGAGTTCGACTGCGTGGTCACCGACTGGCGGCTGCCGGACGGCCTCGCGGCGCGCTTCGTCGCCGGTTGCCCGTGCCCGGTCGTGGCCGTCAGCGGCCATCCCGAGGAGGTCGAGGCCTGGGGCGCCGTGCGCGAAGTGCTGACCAAGCCGGTGGCGCCGACCCGGCTGCTGCAGGCGCTGGCGGCCTGCCAGGGCGAGGGCGACCCGCGTGGTCTCCACGGCCTCGGCGACGTCGCCGGCCTGCCGGCCGACGTGCGCGCGGTGCTGGCGGCGGCCGATTCCTGCCTGCCGGCGGGGGCGGCGGCCGTGGTCGAGGACGACGGCACCTTCGTCGTCTGGCGCACGCCGCTGCGGTCCGACCTCGCCCTGCCACGGCTCGAACGCCTCGGCGGCGACCTGCGCGTGCTGGGCGCGCCCGGCGAGGGCCGCGTCGAGCTGCGCCTGTGCCGGGATGGACGGCCGGATCCGGCCGTGCCGCTGGTGCGCGCGGACGCCGCCTGGCCAGAGGCGAGCGAACTGGCGGTCGACTGCGGCGCGGCCGATCTCTCGCGCGAACGCTTCGCCGCCGTCCTGCAGCGTGCACAAGCCTGGCTCGACGAGGGGCGGCGTGTGCACTTCCTCGACGTACCGCCGGCGTTCGCCGACCTCGCATCGGATTGGGAACGGGCCCATGGCGTGCCGATGAGGGATCCGGTCGGGCCCCGCCTGCCGGCGGTGCTGGTCGACCTCTGGAGTTGAGCCGTGAGCGAACCGCAAGGCGACAAGACCACTGCCGAGCCCGAGGTGGCCGCGCCGCAGGCGCCGGCCGCCGCCCACGCGCTCGGCGACCTGATGGCGACGGCCGCCGCCGACGCGGCCCGC
>JAHBXX010000084.1 GCA_019636245.1 Planctomycetota bacterium
GGCTCGCCGCGCACGAGCCGCCGTTCGAGCGGCGGCGGCGCCGCGGGCCGCAGCGACCACCAGAGCACGGCGGCCGCCGCGGCGGCCGCCCAGGGCCACAGCCGCCGCCGCCACCGCCCTGCCGCGGGTCGGGAAGGCGCCGGCGAGCCGGTGGCCAGCGCCGCCAGCGTGCGGGCGACGAAATCGGCGCTCGGTTCGGGGGCGACGTGGCGCGTCAGCACCTCGCGCCAGCGCTGCCGCCGGTCGCGTTCGATCGCCGCCAGCGTGTCGTCGACGAACGACGGCGACGGCGGTGGCGGTGCGAAGGCATCGTGGTGCGCGGCCGCCAGCAGGCGCTCGTCGTCGTCCGCGGCGCCGGGTTCCGGCCGGCCCGTGATCGCCTGCAGCGTGCGGTCGACGAAGTCGGCGGGCGGTTCGAGGCCGGGCGGCAGCTGCAGTTCGAGCCACTCGTGCTCGGCCGGGAACGGCACGCCGTTCGGCCCGCTGCCGTCGAACTCGCCGTCGCCGGTCATGCGTCGCTCCGCAGGTAGGGGGCCAGCTGCTGCCGCAGCGTCGCCTTGGCCCGGAACAGCCGCGACTTCACCGTGCCCTCGTTGACGCCGGTGATCGCCGCGATCTCGCGGTAGTCGAGGCTCTCGTACTCGCGCAGGATGAACGCCATGCGCTGGTCTTCGCCGAGCGCCGCCAGCGCCTCGCCGATGCGGCGGCCGAGTTCCTGGTTCTCGGCTTCCTGCACCGGTCGCAGCTCCCGGCGGTCCTCGACGTCGCGCGGCGGTGCGTCCTCGCCGGTCGAGTGCAGGCTCGTGGTCGGCACCCGCCGGCGCTTGAGCACGTCGTAGCAGTGGTTGCGCACGAACGTGTAGACCCAGGTGGTGAACTTGGCGCGCGACGGATCGAAGCGGTCGAGGGCGCGGAACACCTTGAGGAACACCTCCTGCGCCAGGTCCTCGACCTCGCGTTGGTGGCCCTGGCCGAGGAAGCGGAAGATCGTCGCCAGCACCGGCCGGTGCAGCGCCTCGACGATCGCCCGGCTGGCCGCCTGATCGCCCTGCTGGGCGGCGAGCACGGTGCTGACGGCGATCTCGGTCACGGCGGGCGGGGGCGGAGGAGCGGCGCCGGTGGTTCGAGCGGGGGGCGCCAGGGTTCCCGGGGATTCGGCGGACCGGTCGATTCTGGCCCGGCCGCGGGCGGCCGCAAGGGCAGCCGGGGGCCGGCTGGCCGCGCGCCTACAGCCGGTAGGGGATCAGGTCGGCGTCGTCGCCCGTTTCGCCGAGCCGGTCGTCGACCAGCTTGCGGTCGACGACGATGCGCTGCCCCGGCCGTTCGCTGGCCTCGAACGACAGCTCCTCGAGGCACTTCTCGAGGATCGTCATCAGCCGGCGGGCGCCGATGTCCTGGGTCGTCTGGTTGGCGCGGAACGCCAGCGCGGCCAGGCGCTCGATGCCGTCCCGGGCGAACGCCAGCTCGACGCCCTCGGTGCGGAAGAGCGCCTCGTACTGGCGCACCAGGGCGTTGCGCGGTTCCGACAGGATGCGCACGAAGTCGGCCTCGGTCAGCGACTGCAGCGCCACGCGCACCGGGAACCGCCCCTGCAGTTCGGGGATCAGGTCGCTGGGCTTGTGGAAGTGGAACGCGCCGGCGGCCAGGAACAGCACGTGGTCGGTGCGCACGTGGCCGTAGCGCGTGTAGACCGCGCAACCCTCGACCACCGACAGGAGGTCGCGCTGCACGCCCTCGCGCGAGACGTCGGGGCCGTCGCCGCCGCCCGAGCTGACGATCTTGTCGATCTCGTCGATGAACAGGATGCCGTCGTTCTGCGCCCGGTCGAGCGCCTCCTGCACGATCGCGTCCTCGTCGAGCAGCTTGTTCGCCTCTTCCTCCTGCAGGATCTTGCGCGCCTCGCCGACGGTCAGCTTGCGCAGCTTGGTCTTGTTGCCGGGCGAACGGCCCCACAGCTCCTGCAGCGCCTGGGCGTCGATGCCCATCGTCTCGTTGCCCTGCGGGCCCATGACGCTCAGCGTCGGCGTGCGGGTGTCGCGGACCTCGATCTCGAGCGTCTCGCGCTCGAGGCGGCGCTGGTGCAGGTCGTCGCGCAGGCGGGCGCGAGCCTGCTCGCGTTCGGCCAGTTCCTCGGGGGCCGGGGCCGTGGTCGTGGCGGCCGGCCGCGGTCGCCACAGGTGGCCTTCGATCGCGCCGGGAGCGCCGCCGACCGGATCGAGGTACTCGGCCAGCCCCCGCGCGTCGGCGAGGGCGCGGAACAGCCGGTCCTCGGCGGCGGCCGCGGCCTTGCCCTCGACCTCGTGGACCTTCTCCATGCGCACCAGCGCGACGGCGGCGTCGGCGAGGTCGCGCACCATCGACTCGACGTCGCGGCCGTGGTAGCCGACCTCGCTGTACTTGGTCGCCTCGACCTTGACGAACGGCGCCCGCGCCAGCGCGGCGAGGCGCCGCGCGATCTCGGTCTTGCCGACGCCGGTCGGCCCGATCAGCAGGATGTTCTTCGGGTAGACGTCGGCCGCCAGTTCGGCGCCGAGCTGGCGGCGGCGCCAGCGGTTGCGCAGCGCGACGGCGACGGCGCGCTTGGCCTTCGGCTGGCCGACGATGTACTCGTCGAGGCGGCGGGTGATCTCGCGGGGGGTGAGGGCGGCGCCGGGGTCGGTCATGGCGGGGCGGCGCAGCATAGCGACGCCGGCCGGGCGCGCGGCGCTACTTGTCGGCGTCGGCCTGCTTCTGCAGGCGCGCGGCGCGTTCCTTCTGGAAGGTCTCCTCGTCGGGGAACTTCGCCAGCGTGGTGATCCAGGCCTTGACGGTGCTGGTGTTGTACTGGGCCTTCGCCGGCGTGATCGCCTCCGTCGCCTCGACCTGCTGGAAGCCGGTCTTCATGCCGCCGGTGATCTCCTCGAGCGCCTTGTGCAGCGCGAACGCGGCCATCGAGTCCTCGGGCGACTTGTAGTCGAGCAGGCGCAGGCGTTCGACGATCGCGAACATGCCGCCGTAGCCGGCCTGCACCAGGCGCTGGATGGCGCGCCGGCCGCGCACGCCGGCATCGGTGGCCTGTTCGGCGAGCTCCTGCAGCTCGGCCTTCCTGCCGGCGTCGATGCCTGCGGGCCATTGCACCTCGGGGTAGGTCTTCGGGTCGGTGACCTCGTCCAACGACTGCGGCCCCGTGCGCGGGGCGCTGCGGCTCGGCTCGCTCGGCGGCGAGGAGG
>JAHBXX010000085.1 GCA_019636245.1 Planctomycetota bacterium
CCGCCGGCGGCGGCCGGCGGCTCGCACGGGTGGCTGGCGGTCGGGCTGTGGCTGCTCGCCGGTCCGCTGCTCTGGCTCGGCTGGCACCGGCCCCACGTCGAGGGCGCCCAGCGGGCGGAGCGTCTGCCGATGGCGCTCGCCGGCAGCGAACTGGTGCCGCGCAGCGCCGCCGCCGAGGAGCGCTTCCAGCGCAGCCTGCCGCGCTGGCGCGAACTGCTGGGCACCGACGACTTCGTCTGGCGCCACTACCGCACCGGCGACGGCCACTGGCTCGGCGTGGTGGCGCTGTTCCACGACCGCAACTGGAAGAGCGTGCACCCGCCGCGCATCTGCATCGAGGGCAGCGACATGGACATCGAGCAGGACGACGTGGTGGCGGCGCCGTGGCTCGGCGACGGCGCCTCGGTCGGGCGCATCGTGGCGCGCAACCGCACCAGCGGCCGCCGCTTCGTCACGCTGAGCCTGTTCGGCACCCGGGACTGGCTGTCGGGCAGCTACGCCGAGTTCACCTGGCACCACCTGCCGCGCGCGCTGCTGCGGCAGTCGGTGTCGGGTTTCCTGCTGCGCGTCGAGTCGGCGCTCGGCGCCGGCGAGCCGGCCGCCGCCGCCGAGGCGCGCTGCGCCGCGTTCCTGCGCGAACTGCTGCCCGCGGCGCGCGAGGTGCTGCGGTGACGGCGCTGCACGCGTTGTCCGTCGACGTCGAGGACTGGTTCCAGGTCCTCAACATGGCGTCGGTCGTCGACCGCTCCACCTGGGAGCGCATCGAACTGCGCTGCGGCGACGCCACCCGGCGGCTGCTCGATCTGTTCGCGCGCCGCGAGCAGAAGGCGACGTTCTTCTTCCTCGGCTGGATCGCCGAACGGCTGCCGCAGCTGGTCGCCGACGTCGCCGCCGCCGGCCACGAGATCGGCAGCCACGGCTACGACCACCGGCTGCTGCCCGACCTCGGCCGCGAGGGGTTCGCCGCCGACCTCGAGCGCACGGCGTCGATCCTGCACGGGGTGACCGGCGCCCGGCCGACGTCGTTCCGCGCCTGCACCTGGTCGATCGGGCGCAGGACGCCGTGGGCGATCGACGAACTGGTGCGCGCGGGAGTCACGCTCGACAGCTCGATCCAGCCGGTACGGCATCCCGACTACGGGGTGCCGCGGGCGGCGACGACGCCCTACCGGCTGCTCGCCGCCGGCGGCGAGGTGGTCGAGTTCCCGCCGCTGACCTGGGACGTCGCCGGCCGCCACCTGCCGGTCGGCGGCGGCGGCTACCTGCGGCTGTTCCCGCTGGCGCTGCTGCGCGCCGGCCTGCGGCAGAAGGAGCGCGCCGACGTGCCCGGCTGCCTCTACCTGCACCCGTGGGAGGTCGATCCCGGACAGCCGCGGCAGCGGCTCGGCGGCCTGCGCGGCTTCCGGCACTACGTCAACCTGTCGCGCACGCACGCCAAGCTCGACCGGCTGCTGCAGCAGTACCGGTTCGGCGGCCTCGCCGCGGCGCTCGCTCAGCGCGGCAGCAACTGGCTGGCGAAGCTGCCGGCGTACCGCGCCAGCGAACTGCTGGGGTAGTCGCGCGCCAGCTGCGCGAACACTTCGCCGGCGCGGAGCCCGGCGTCGACGGCGCGGGTCTGCAGCCTGGCCAGCGCCAGCGCGTAGAGGTGCAGCCCGTCGTCGCGTGGCGGTGCCTTGGCCAAGAGCGCCACGGCGTCGTCGGCGGCGCCGCGGCGCAGGGCCACGAGGCCGCGGGCCAGCACGCCATCGGGGCTCCCCAGCAGCGCCGGCGGCAGCGCCTCGAGCCGCCGCACGTCGTCCGGCCGCAGCTCGTTCTCGGCGGCGGCCAGCAGCACGAACGGCAGCGTCTCGTCGGGCGCGTCGGCGTGCGCCAGCACGGACCGCAGGTCGGCGATGCCGCGGCCGGCCTGCTGCAGGCGCGCCAGCACCAGGGCGCGCGCGCGCCAGAGCGGCAGGCAGGTCGGATGCCGCTGCAGCACCGCTTCGACGTCGCCGCGGGTCGCGGCCGCGCCCTGCGCGGCCAGCAGGCGGGCGATGCTGCGGTCGAACCACGGCCCGGGGTCGCGGCCGGCGGCGGCCAGCTCGAGCTGGTCGGTGAGCAGCTGCCGGGCGGCCTTCGTGTCGGGCCGCAGGGCGGGGAAGCGCTCGGCGTGGTCGAGCAGGAAGTGCACGAGGCAGCCATGGGCGCCGCCCTGCGCGACCTGGCGGGCGATCGCGGCGTAGGCGTCGGCGCCGATGGCCTCGCCGGCGGCGACGAGTCGGGCGGCGAGGGCGGCGAGCTGCTGCCGCGCGGCGGCGCCGCCGGCCTCGTCGAGCCCGGCCGCCACCTGGTCGAGCACGAAGAACGCCTCGACCGGGTTCGGCAGCGCGGCCACCGCGGCGACGTCGGCCGCGCTGCGCACGGTCGCCTGCGGCAGCAACGACCACAGCCGGCCGCGCAGGTCGAGCGCCATCGCCGGCACGCCGGCGCGTTCGTAGGCGGCCGCGAGCCGCTCGATGCCGGCGGCGAGGGTCAGCGCCGAGCCGCCGCTGCGGCCTTCCAGCACCGCGCCGAGCAGGTCGGCTTCGACCGCGGCCTCGAGCGGGTAGGCGGGGCCGGCCTGGGCGAGCGCGACCTCGCGCCACAGCAGCGGTCCGGCCGCGGTCTGGCGCAGTTCGCCGTGCAGCCGCGCGGCTGCCGACGCATCGCCGGCCTGCAGAAGGGCGCGCGCCAGCAGCAGCCGGGCGGTGGCCGAACCCGGTTCGGCGGCCGCCAGCGCCTGGGCGCGGGCCAGCGCCGCGGCGGCCAGGTCCGGATCCTGCAGCAGCGCCAGCACCTCGAGCCGCAGTTCGGTGGCGGGCGCGTCGGTGGACTGCCAGTCGGCGAGGCTCGGCTTGCCGAGGGCGGCGAGCGTCGCCTGCGCCAGCAGGTCGGCCGGGTCGCGCGCGACCGCCTCGCGCAGCAGCGGCAGGGCCGCCGCGCCCTGGCCGCAGCGGGCGGCCAGGGCGGCGTCCGCCGG
>JAHBXX010000086.1 GCA_019636245.1 Planctomycetota bacterium
CCAGGATCGTGGGCGGGGTGGGTTCCGCGTGGTCCGGGACGCAGCTTGGACTTCCTATTCGCAGGCGAGGCGCTCGAGGAGGCGTTCCTGTCGCCGCGCGCCGAGCAGCTGCGTACTGCGCTGATCGGCGCGTTCGCGTCGGGCAAGGAGACGGCGGGGCAGGCGAAGTTCGGCGCGCTGGTGCAGCAGCGCGCCGAGGACGCGGCGGCCGCACGCAAGGCGGTGGCGGCGATCACGGCACCCCTGCTCGAGGAACTGCGCGCGGCGGTGCCGGAGTTGTTCGCCAGCGACGGGCGCTGACCTTCCCGACAGGCAACCACGGGCGCCGGCCATGAAGTCGGCTAGCATTCCAGAGTCCTCCTCTCCTCACGGGAAGCCGACCATGCGCCCCATGTTCTTCGTTCTCGCGGCGTTGTCGTCAGCGGTCGTCACGCCGACGCAGACGACCCACGTCGTTGGTCCTGGCGCGTTGCCACAGATCAACGCCGCGCTCGCCGTCGCGGCACCCGGTGACGTGGTCCTGGTCATGCCCGGCACGTATGAGCCGTTCACAGTGACCGGACCGGTGACGATCCGCGCCGCGGCGCCCGGTACCGTGCTGGTCAACGTCGCCTCGGGTGGTCCCTCGGTGTTGTGGTCCAGCACCGTGACGCTGGCCTCCTCGCAGGCGGTTCACCTGGTGGACCTGACCATCCGTGTGCTGTCGATCAGTGGGGGGACGACGACGCTCGACGGTTGCACGGTGACCGGCTACCAGTTCTGGGGTTTGACGGCCGTGACGGTGCAGGCCGGCACGGTGCACCTGCAGGGTTGCGCGCTCAATGGCAGCGTCGGCTCGTTCGGTGGCGGTGCGGGACTGGTTGCTGGCAATGCGACGGTGACGGCGATCGACAGTACGTTTGCCGGGGCGAATGTGGGCAGCCCGCTGGACGGTCCGGGGGCCGGTGTGGCGATCTCGCTGCAGGGCTCGCAGTTCCACGGCAGTCGGGTGACGGGGCAGGGTGGCGCGGGCGGTGCCTTCGCCTATCCGCCAAGGGCGGCCCTGCAGGCCACCAACAGCACGGTCTGGATCAGCGACAGCACGCTCACCGGTGGCACCGCGCCGGGCGGCATCCAGGCCTGCCCGCTGCTCGCGACTTCGGGGCGCTTCGAGCGCTGCACGCTTGTCCCTGCGTCTCCGTGCTCGGTTGGCATCCCGGGCGGTCCCCTGTTGGCCGTGCATCGGGTCGCACCGATGCACAGCCCGGGTCTGTTGGCACTCGAGTTCCAGACCGATGCGAATGGGTTCGTCGCCGTCTACGTGAGCACCGCGCTCGGCAGGCTGATGCTGCCGGGGCTGGAGCAGCCGATCTTCCTCGACCCCGCGAACGTGTTTCCGCTCGCGTTCCTGCTCGCCGACCCCGTCGGTCACGCCGCGGGCTCATGGAACATCCCGGCCGGCCTCGTCGATGCCACCTTCTGGTTCCAGGGCGTCAGCGGACCGACGTTCCCGCTGCAGCTGAGTCCCGTGGTCGGCGGCGTCGTGCGGTAGAGGCGCCAGGGCACAGGGCGAACGCCCTCTTTGCGCAACCCATGGTTGCAGCGCCAAGATGGTGCGGTGACCACGTCGGCTCCCGACGCCTCGGCGCGCTTCGAACAGCTGGGGAGGTTCTTCATGGGCACTTCGGACGTGCACGTGGCGCTGGCGCGGCTGGGGCAGAAGTTCGACGAGCTGGCGATCCCGTACGCGATCTGCGGCGGCATAGCGGCCAACGCCCACGGCCACGAGCGCACGACGACCGGTATCGGCGTGCTGCTGACGCCGGCGGGCCTCGCGAAGTTCAAGGCGAACGCGCTCGGGCTCGGCTGGCTCGAGAAGTTCCCGGAAGCCGCGGGGTCAAGGACGCCGAGCGCCGGGTGCCGATCGACTTCCTGCTGACCGGCGTCATCCCCGGCGATGGCACACCGCACGGCGTCGTGTTTCCGGATCCGGCCGAGGTGGCGATCGAGCAGGGAGGCCTCGAGTACGTGTCGTTGGCAACGCTGATCGAACTGAAGCTCGCCGCGGCTTCTGCTCGTCGTGCGGGACGGCGCGCATGGTGGACACGGCGGCGTGGCTGGTGGACCGCGTGATCCCCGAGGTGCCGGTGCGGCAGTGGGTGCTGTCGCTGCCGTGTCGGGTGCGGGTGCTGTGTGCGTACGACCCCGTGGTCTGCGGCGGCGTGCGGCGGATCCTCTTGCGGGCGGTGTCGGGGTTCTACGAAGGGCGGGCGCGGCGTCAGGGTCTGCCGCGGCCGCGGGCGGGAGCGGTGGCGTTCGTGCAGCGGTTCGACTCGGGTCTGCGGGTGAACCTGCACTTCCACGTGCTGTGGCTGGATGGGGTGTATGCGAGCGAGCGGGGTACTGGCCGCGCGGGCTTCTGCGCGCACGGGGAGGTGACGGACGGCTGTGTGGCGCAGCTGGTG
>JAHBXX010000087.1 GCA_019636245.1 Planctomycetota bacterium
CGACGGCCTCGGTTCATCCCGCAGCTGCCCGGAATCGCGATCCACCCACACGACTTCCCGAAGACCCCAGAAAGCAATCGTTGAAGCGATCCTTGCAGGTGGCTCAGCCGCCGATGCGGCCGCTCAACTCGGTGTTCCCACGAAGGAAGTCCTGAGGATCATCCGGAACTTGAGTCAGAGGCTCTCGGGTTCACACCATCGGTGACAAGAGGGTATGGACAGTTGCCGGCAAGTGCCCGCTGTGGGTGCGTCAGCAGCGTCCTTCTTTCGAGATTCATCATGCACCGAATCACGCGTTGGATTCGTTCGCTGGTTGCGATGCTGGTGCTTGTCGGCATCAGCGTTGCCCAGGACGTTGCTGGGACGGCGACCTTCCCGTCGGACACGTACGCCTGCACTTTCGAACAGGCGGGAGACCCGTTCGAGGCCAGTGGCGCCGGCACTGTCCAGCCCGATCCCGAAGGCGATCCGCCAGGGACAAAGCTCACCATCAGGTGGTACAAGATGATCATTGGCGACCAAGAGTGGATCATGATCGAACGAGACGAAGTGCTGCTGGGCGGTGTTTGTCCGGCAACGGGCGACGCTTGGCTCAACAACGGGGGCCTGGGCGAGTCAGGCACTTTCACCTCGCAGTAGCCACGAGATGAGCCAGCACCACGTAGCGGTCCGAGTGTTCGTCGCCACGCTGGTGCTGGGGGTCCTGATCTGTGCGCTCTGGGCCGTACTCCAGGTTGCAGAGCCGGCGGCGCGGACCGGCGTCGCACACGTGCGTCCTGGATCACTGCCGATGGTCGGAGACGCGCCGGCAGAATCGACGTCGCCCGCAGCCAGGATCCAGGCGCTCGACGCGAGGGTGGCCGCCGGCCGCCTCGTCTGGAGCGATGGAGTCCCGGTTGCGGGTGCTCGAGTCGCGATGCTCGAGGGGCGGGCGTCCGCCGTCAGCGGCAGCGACGGCGCCTTCCGTCTGGACGTGGAAGTAGCTCCTGAGTGCGCTGCAATCGCCCTGGTCGTGCACCCCGGTTGCTGGAGTGAGCCGGCGCCGCTGAGTCGGCTGGTTCCCCTCGCGCCACTGGACTCGACGATCGAAGGGGCCGACTACGAGGTCCCTGCCGAAGCCGATGTGCGCCTGCGGGTGTCCATCGACGAGACCGCGGTCGCGTGGATCCGCCGGGTCGGTCACCAGGTGCTTCGCGCCAAGATCGTCGAGCGAGAGTCGCCGGCCTCCGGCGTTCGCACCGAGGTGACCGAGTTCCTGACCAGGACCAACACACTGGCGTCGATCGAGCTGCCCCTAGCGGACCCCCCTGCCGAGATCGCCTTGCGCATCTCAATGCGGGAGGTGATCGACGGCTATGCGGAGATCGTGCCCGCGGACAGTCATGTCCGGCTCGGGGCCATCAGAACACGAAGAGTGCGCACGGCCCTGGACAGGCAGACCGTCGCGCAGTTGGACCTGCGGATCGAAGCACGTTCGCTGATCGCCGGCCGCGTCGTGAACCAGGATGGTCAACCGCTCGCGGCCGCGACTGTCGCGTTGCCGCGGCTCGAACCGCCGCCGCTCGGCCCGCGGCGCATCGCCGCCAACGACGACGGCTGGTTCGTGGCGGCCGCAGCTGCTGGCGATACGCATGTGGTCTGGGCGTCGCACGAGGGCGCCGAAAGCGCGCGACTCCACGTTCCGGTCGGCACAGTCGACCTTGAGCTGCTCTGTTCGACGGCAAGCCTGCGGCGCGTCGTCGTGACGCATGCGTCTGAACCGCTGCCTCGATTCGAACTGACGCGGAACCACTCGCTGTTCGGCAAGTACGCGTCGCCGTGGCTGCCTGTGCGACCGGACGGCGTCGTGTGGTTGCGGCCGAAGCGAGAAGCTGAAGCTCGGTATCTGTGTTGGCACGATGGTACGACCTTCCAGGAAGCGCCGATCCTCGTGCCGGGGATGGACGATGCGCCGACGTTCGCGATCGACGTGGCGCAATTGCCGCCGGAGCGGCGCGGCGTGCTGTACGTCGAGAACACGCCGGACGGTCCGACGGTTCGTCTCAGCCGCGTGCAGCCAGAGTCACCTCCCGGCTTCGGTCGACTAGGCGCCACGGCCCTGCCGTGGAAGGACGCGCCGCTGCTCGGCATCCTACCCGGCACCTACGAGGTCAAGGTCGGCACGAGTCCGCTGGAGCCACCGCTGGCAACCGTGCTCGTCGAACTGGTCGCCGCGGAGAATCGGCTCCGCGTCGCCGACCTCCTGCGGCCGCGATGAGGCGCACCGTGCTGGTGCCACGTGCAGCCGAGCGTCAGGCGACGACGCCGGCTGCGCACAACACCGCCAGCACGGC
>JAHBXX010000088.1 GCA_019636245.1 Planctomycetota bacterium
AGAACCCGGAGACTAATGCCGCCCTCGACCGATCGGCAATCCCCCAAGGCATCCCCGGGCGAGCCTGGACGCGCGCGGCGACCCTGCTCCCTGCTGTCGATCCCCAGCGCGATGCGTACGCAGTTCCTGTTCGGGCAGCGACGAGCGGCCGGAATCACCCCCCCGTCCCGCCGACCCTGCCGCAGCACTTCTTGTGCTTCTTGCCGCTGCCGCACGGGCACGGCTCGTTCGGCCCGACCTTCTTCTCGACGCGCTTGAACGGCCGCGGCTTCACCTCGACGCCGTCGACGAAGTACCAGGTGCCGTCCTCCTTGCGGAAGCTCGCCACCTCGTGGTGCGTGATGTCCTCGCCGGCGATCGTGTAGTAGGCCTTGAAGTCGACGAAGCCCTCGGTGTCGTCGCGGCCGCCGCCCTGCACGTCGAGCACCTCCATGCGGTGCCACGTCGCGCGCTTGCTCCAGGTCTCGGTGGCGTCGCGGTCGACGAACTGCCGGCCGTCCGGCGACTGGCTCTCGACGATCCAGTCGAGCTTGCCGAGCGCGTAGGCGGTGTAGCGCGAACGCATCAGCTGCTCGGCGGTCTCGGCCCGGCGCCGCTGCTCGACGATCGGCTCGCAGCAGTCGGCGTAGTCGGCGCCACTCGTGCACGGACACTTCATCGGCGCGACCGTAGCGGAGCCGGGCGCCGGCGGTCAACGCTGCGGCGGCACCGCCGCCGGCACCGGGCCGAGCAGATCCTGCAGGCGTTCCAGCGTTCGCACCGTGGCGCCCTGGTTGTCGGCGATCACCTGCCGCGCGCGCGCCCCCAGCACCGCGCGGGCCGACGGATCGACCAGCAGGCGGCCGAGTTCCGCGGCGAACGCCGTCCGGTCGGGCACCTGCACCACCGCCCCGGCGGCGAGCAGCAGTTCGACGTCCTGGCGGAAGTTGGCCGTGTGCGGACCGAACACCACCGCCAGCCCCTGCGCCGCCGGTTCGAGCATGTTCTGGCCGCCGTGCGGGATCAGGCTGCCGCCGACGAACGCGACGTCGCCGGCGGCGTAGAAGCCCTGCAGCTGGCCGATCGTGTCGACGACGACGACCGCCCCGGGCTCGAGCGGCGGCAGCGCGGCCGCGACCTCGCTCCAGCGCACCGGCCGCGCGCCCGCAGCCGCGACCTGGTCGACGATCGACGGCGCCCGCTCGGGGTGGCGCGGCACCAGGACGACGCGCACGGCGATGCCGTGCCGCTGCCGCACGGTCGCCACCGCGGCCAGCACCGCCGCCTCCTCGTCGAAGTGCGTCGAGCCGGCGACCAGCACCGGCCGGCCGTCCGCCGACAGCCAGGGCCGCAGCGCCGCCGCCGCAGCGTCGTGCCGCCCCATCGCGACGCTGTCGTACTTCATGTTGCCGGTGACGCGCACGCGCGCGGGGTCGACGCCGAGCTGCACGAGGCGGTCCTGGTAGGCGCGATCCTGCACGCAGTAGACGTGGATCAGGTCGAGCTGCGGCAACAGGCCGCGCGCGCGCCGGTAGCCGCGCAGCGAGCGTTCGCTGATGCGGCCGTTGATGACGGCGATGGGCACGCGCCGGCGGTGCGCGGCCTGCAGGAAGTTCGGCCAGATCTCCAGCTCCATCAGCAGCACGCAGCGCGGCCGCAGGCGGTCGATCGCGCGCGCCGGCCAGCCGCCGAAGTCGAGCGGATAGAACACCACCGGCAGGTCGGGGTACTGCTGCTGCGCGACCAGGTGGCCGTTCGGCGTCGTCGTCGACACCACGAGCTGCAGGTCGGGACGGCGGCGGCGCAGCTCGGCGACGAAGTTGCTCGCCGCCTTGACCTCGCCGACCGAGACGCCGTGGATCCACACCACGTCGCGGCCGCGGCCGAGGGCCGGCACGCGGCCGGTGCGCTGCCACAGGCGCGCCCGGTAGCGGCGATCGAACAGGCAGCGCCACAGCAGCACCGGCGCGAACAAGAGCAGCGCCAGCAGGAACAGCAGCTGGTAGAGCCCCATCCACAGCCAGCTGCGGCCGCGCGGCGGCGTGCGCCCGCCTGCGGCCGGGGGGGCGGGCGGGGGCGGCATCAGTCGAACGCCGGCGCGCAGCACTTCTTGTACTTGATGCCCGAACCGCACGGGCACGGATCGTTGCGGCCCGGCTTGGCCGTGTTCGCCGG
>JAHBXX010000089.1 GCA_019636245.1 Planctomycetota bacterium
CCAGCTCCGGCCGCTCGTGAACTTGCGCGAATGCAGGGCATCGCAAGCAGCGGACGGCCGGTGGCGGGGTTCGGGGTTCGGCGCCCGGAACCGCAGCTTCTTTCTCCTATGCGCCGCCGTGGGCAAGGCGTGTGGTACGTGGGCCGGGCTGCGCGGGCACCGCGCGTCGGCCGCCGATGTAGTGCGGTGGCTGGCGCAGCCGTGATTCAACCGCGCACGATCGCGATCTCACCGCGGCGCAGCTGCAGCGGGAGCCGCCGCAGTTCCGCGCCGTCGCGTTCGAGCACGAGCCACGCGGCGGCGTCGCCGACCGTGAACTCGGCAACGCCGCTCGCCGGCAGGTCCATGCGCTCGCCGCCGCGGCTCGTGCCCTCGGCGATCTGCTGTTCGAGGCGCAGCGGCTTGTGGGCGGCATCGAGCACGAGCACGCTCGTCGGCACCGGCAGGGCCGGCGTGGGCTCGATGCGGAACCGCAGGCGGCACGCGAGCGGCACCAGCAGGTCGAGCCCGGCCTCGGCCGCGGGGAACTCGCGGTAGAGCGACTCGACGTCGGGCCCGTCGAAGCGCAGCAGCAGATCCTCGCGCGGGACGCGCTGGAAGGCGAAGCGGCCGTCGGCATCGGTGCGCACCTCCTGCCCGGTCTGGTAGCTGGTGTGGCCGCTGCCGTTGTCGTGCACACGCATCGTCAAGCGCACACGCACGCCGGCGATCGGGCCGCCGTGGCGGTCGATCGCGCGCCCGTACGCCCGGTCGCGCCATTCGCCCGGTGGCACCACGAACCGGTAACCCTGGGTGCCGGCGGCGACCGGCGAGCTCAGCACCGTCTGCAGCGTCGACTCGTTCCACGCGCGCAGCACGTAGTGCCGGCCAGGGCGCAGGCCGGCGACCACGAAGGCGCCGTCGTCGCCGACGATCCGGTGGTTCGGGTTGTGCTGCCGCGGCTTGCCGCTCAGGAGGTCCCGCTCGTCGGCGACGGGCGCTTCGACCGCCTTCGCGCCGGCGGCGAAGTCCTCGGCCGACAGTTCGGGCAGGCCGTCGTGGCCGGCCGGCGTGGTGCCGCCGTGCAGGCACAGGTTCCAGCCTGGGCAGGGGCCGCCGTCGACGCCGACCAGCACGCCACGGATCGTCAGCGCCGTGCGGCGCAGCACGACTTCGAGCTGGCGGCCGGCCTCGACGTCTGGATGGCGGGCGACGGCATCGACCACCGCCGGCTCGCAGCCGGCCAGCGTGGCGACGAGCGCATCGTCGTCGTTCGTGCTGTCGAGGCGGAATGCGCCGTCGGGCCCGGCGTGGGTGCGCTGCCGTCCGACCGCGATGCGCGCGCCATCCGCTGGTTCGCCTGTGTCGTGGCGCGCGCGGCCGAACACGGCGCGCCGCGCGGCGTGCGCCGTCGTCGGTGGGGGAGGTGCCGGCACCGCTTGGCGTTCGCCCCCGCGCGGCGCCCCGTCGCCGCGCGCGCGGTGGTCGGGCCCCACCGGCGCTTTGACCGGAAGGGCTGCGCCATCGACGTCCGCGGGCCCGGTCGGGTGTGCGGCCGGCGGCGCCGGTGCGCGCGGAGCGGCATCGCGGCCGTGCACCGAGAGCCAGATCGCCATCGCCAGCACCGGGAGTGCACACACCAGCATCGCGCGGTTCGACATGCCGTCCTCCTGCCGCGGGCCGGCCCTGCCCGCGCCGGCGCCGAGGATACCGCCCGGTGCGCCGTCGCGGGGGTCGGCGCGCCGGCGATCCGCGGTCTCGGGACGGGTATGTTCCCGGCATGAGAAGGACCCTGCTGATCCTGGGGTCTGCCTGTCCGCGGCCTGCGGCGCCAAGAAGCCGACGTGCTACGCAGCCTCGGCTTCACCCCGGCGTGACCACCGGCAACACGGCCGGCTACGCGGATCGTCGCCGCCGCTCTGACCGCCGGAATCCCGCGGATCGTGGCCGCCGACTACA
>JAHBXX010000009.1 GCA_019636245.1 Planctomycetota bacterium
GCTGTCGCAGGCCAACGCCCTGCCGCAGTCGGCGCTGCAGCTGCTGCAGTGACCTGACGGCCGACGGCGGCCTCACGCCCGGGGCGGCGCCTCCCACGCGGGGGCGCCGCCCCGCAGCCGTTTCCGGCCATGTCCGCCGGCCCGCGGGCCCGCCGGGATGCCAACCCGCCGGGATGCCAGCCCGCCGGCATGCCAACCCGCCGGCATGCCAACCCGCCGGGATGCCAATCCGCCGGGATGCCAGTTCGCCGGCGTACGGACCGGACGGGTGCCAGGACGCGCGGGTGCGGTGGCGAACCGGGCGGTGGCGCAGCCGTGCGAATCCGCGGCAGCGTCGCGGCTCGCTGTGCAGGAACGCGACGACGACGCGCCGAAGGCAGCGGCAGATCGCCGCACCTTGCACCGCTCCGCCTCGAAATTCGACGTTCGCCTTCAGGTCCGGACCCGGCGCCGACCGATGCTGGCCGAGCGGCCGCCCGAGCGTCCGCGACACGCAACCGAGAATCCGCAACGGGGAAGAGGAAGGACATGGGACTTCGGGTCAACACGAACTCTGCGTCGATCAACGCACAACGCAATCTCGCGTCGGTCACCGACAAGCTGGCGGGCAACTTCCGTCGCCTGTCGACGGGCCTGCGCATCTCGACCGCCGCCGACGACGCGGCCGGTCTGGCGATCTCCGAGCGCCTGCGCTCGCAGATCCGCTCGCTCGACCAGGCGAAGCGCAACGCCAACGACGGCATCTCTCTGGTCCAGACCGCCGAGGGCGCGCTCAACGAGGTCAGCTCGATCCTGACCCGTCTGCGCGAACTGGCCGTGCAGTCGAGCAACGGCTCGGTGTCGAACCAGGACAAGGAGACCCTCGATGAGGAGTTCCAGAGCCTGGTCGGCGAGATCAACCGCATCGGCCGCTCGACCGAGTTCTCCGGCATCAAGCTGCTCGACGGCTCGGCCAACTCGGTCAGCTTCCAGGTCGGTTTCGGCACCACCGCGGGCATCGACACGATCGCCGTGTCGCTGAGCGCGGCGCTCAGCACCTCGCTGTCGCTGGACTCGCTGGACATCGGCTCCGGCGGCTCGACCTCGACCGCGATCTCCAACATCGACGCGGCGATCAACACCGTCAGCGGCCTGCGCGGCTCGCTGGGCGCGGCGCAGAACCGCCTCGGCAGCACCATCAACAACCTGGCGATCACGGTCGAGAACCTCAGCGCCGCCGAGTCGCGCATCCGCGACGTCGACGTCGCCTACGAGACCGCGCAGCTGACGCGCAACTCGATCCTGCAGCAGGCCAGCATCTCCGTGCTGTCGCAGGCCAACGCCCTGCCGCAGTCGGCCTTGCGTCTGCTGGGCTGATCGGACCGCCGGCAGCCCCGCGCCGCTGACGAACGATGGACGGCGTTCCGAACCTCGTCGGCGCGGCGCTGCGGCTGCTGCGCCGGGCGAACGGGCGCCCGCTCGGCGCGCTCACCGACCTCGCCGCCGAGCCGGCCTCGAACCCGGCGCACGGCGGCGTCACGGCGGCCGAGCGGGCCCCGGCCGACCCGGAGGCCGACCGTCGCGAGCGGCGACGGGCGCAGCTGGCGGAGCTGCTGGGCCTGCCGCCCGGCACCCAGGTCGACCTGGTCGTCGACGCCAGCGCCGAGGAGCTCACCTTCGTGGTGCGCGACCGGGCCACCGGCCGCACCCTGCGCGCCGTGCCCGAGGCCGAGGCCCGGCAGCTGATCGAGCGCTTCCAGGCCAGGTTCGGGGCCTTCGTCGACCGCGCCCTGTAGGCGCCCCGTGGGGCGCGCGGGACCGCGAATGGGTCAAGTGCATCGCCCGACGGCCCGATAGCACCGTGGGCAAGTCGCCCGAACCGACCATGTCGACCGCGGGAATCAGCTTCGGCGGCCTGGCGTCCGGCCTGGACACCAAGGCGATCATCTCGGCACTGACCGCGATCGAGCGCCGACCGATCCAGCAGCTCGAGGCCAAGAAGACCGCGCTGAACAAGCAGAAGTCGCTGTTCGGCGACCTCGGCGGCCTGCTCGACAAGCTGGCGAAGGCGGCCAAGGACCTGCAGACGACGGCGAAGTTCCTGCAGCGCAAGGCCACGTCGAGCGACCAGGAGGTGCTGACCGCGACGGCGAACACGTCCGCGGCCGCCGGCAGCCACGACCTCGTCGTGAACTCGCTGGCGCGGGCCCAGATCAACTTCAGCGCCGGCAGCGCCAGCCCCACGGCCAGCCTCGGCGGTCCCGCCTCGCTGCAGATCGACGTCGGCGGCAACACCCATCTGATCGCCGTCAACAGCCCGACCCTGCAGAGCGTGGCCGACGCGATCAACGGCCAGCAGATCGGCGTACGCGCCGAGGTCGTCGACACCGGCAACCCCAGCAACGGCGGCGCCCAGCGCTACCAGCTGGTGCTGCGCGCGACGCAGACCGGCACCGCCGGGGCGTTCACCGTCGCCGTCGACGACGGCGATCTGGCCTTCCAGAACCTCATCGCCGGCCTGGCCGCCGACGTGCGGTCCGCGACCAACGCCAGCCTCGAGCTGAACGGCGTCACGATCCAGCGGCCGACCAACTCGATCGCCGACGCGATCCCCGGCGTCACCCTGGAGCTGCGCAAGACCGGCCCCGTCCAGGTCACGGTCGCGACCGACGCCGAACAGACCAGCAAGAAGGTGCAGGAGTTCGTCGACGCCTACAACGCAGTCGTCGACTTCTTCGCGGCCCAGAACAAGCTCGACGCCGACGGCAAGGCCTCGAGCCCGCTGTTCGGCGACAGCATGCTGCGCTCGGTGCGCTCGAACCTGCGCGGCGTCATCGGCGGCGTCGTGCCCGGTACCGGCAACGACGCGTTCCAGATGCTGTCGCAGGTCGGCATCCGATCGGACACCCAGGGCAAGCTGACCTTCGACTCGGCGAAGTTCGCCGAGGTCCTGGCCGAGGGCGAGACCGCCGTCGCTGCGATCTTCACCCACCCGACCTCGGGCCTGATGGGCCGCGTGGTCTCGCAACTGCAGCTCTACACCGATTCGGTCGAGGGCCTGTTCAAGGCCCGCCGCGACAGCTTCGACCGCCAGGTCAAGTCGACGCAGGATCGCATCGACCAGAGCGAGCGCCGCCTCGACCTCTACCAGAAGCAGCTGGAGAGGAAGTACGCCAACCTCGAGAGCCTGCTCGGCCGCCTGCAGGGCCAGGGCAGTTCGCTCGGCAGCCTCGCGTCGTTGACGACCCGTTCCCGCACCTGATCCAAGTCCCCAGAGAACCGGAGGAACCCCCATGTCCTACGCCCAAGCCGCCGCCACCTACCAGCGCAACGCCGTGCTCAACGCCACCCCCGAGAAGCTCGTGCAGATGCTCTACGAGGGCGCGATCAAGAACCTCGAGAAGAGCCGCCTCGGCCTCGCCGACCAGAAGACGGCGCGTTCGTCGGAGGTAGGCCAGTCGATCGGCAAGGCGATCGGCATCCTCGGTGAGCTGCGCGCCAGCCTCGACCACGCCGCCGGCGGCGCGATCGCCCGCGACCTCGATCGCCTCTACGAGTTCGCGCTCGACCAGCTCAGCCAGTCCAACCTGACGCGCACCCCGAACGGCGTCGAGAACACGCTGCGCGTCGTGCGGACGCTGAAGGAAGGCTGGGATGGCATCGTCGCCGGCTGAGCCGGAGTCGAAGGTCGGCTTCGCGCTGCAAGAGGCCGCGGTTTGCTGGGAGCAGGCCTTCGAGGCCCTGGCCCGCGGCGACCTCGACCAGGTGGACGCCCTGCTGGCGATCGCCGCCGAGCACGTCGCCGCTGCCGGCGACGGCTCCGGCGACACGCCGGCCGAGGCCTTGCTGCGCCAGACGGCACTGGGCGCGTTCGGCCGCCTGCACCACGGCATGCTGGCCGGACTCGACGGCCTCCGCGGCGAGTTGGGACGGATCCGGCAGGGCGCCCGCGCACTGCGCGGCTATGGGAGCGCAGCCGGTGGCCCGCCGCCCCGCCTCCACCCCGGCCCCTAACCAGAACTGATGGCAAGAATGGACCTCCCCGGATTTCGTGCCACCGCCGCGGGGATCGCGCCACTCCGCACCTGCCGCAGTCCCTTCGGACCCGGCAGGAGAGCAGGCCCCTGGAGTTCGCCCCCCCTCGTTGCCCACGCCCCAGCTGCCAGCGCCACCACGAGCCCATAGCGGGCTTCTGCAAGCGCCGCGGCATGTACTTCCCGAAGTGCCGCCCCGAAGGCGTGCAGCGCTACTTCTGCAAGTCCTGCCGGCGCGGCTTCTCGCGGCAGACCTTCCGCCACGACTACTACGACAAGCGCCCGCACCACAACGCCGGCGTCTTCCTCGAGCTGGTCAGCGGCGTCGGCCTGCGGCAGGTCGGCCGGGTCCAGCAGCTCGACGCCCACACCATCCAACGCAAGCAGGCGAAGATGGCGGCGACCTTGTCGCGGCTGCACGACAACCTGTGCCCGCGCCTGCCCGCCGGCCGCACCTGGCTGCTCGACGAGGAGGAGACCTACGAGTCCGCGTCGATCCGGCCGCTGACGATGCCGGTCCTGATCGACCGGTCGACGTGGTTCGTGGTGGCGACGGCCGTGGGCTCGATCCGCCGGCTGGCGCCGGCCGGCACGGCCAGGCGCCAGCGCCAGGACCAAGAGGAGCAGCGGCTGGGAGTGCGCCCCGACGAGAGCGGCCAGGTCGTGCGGGAGGTGCTGCAGCGGCTCGCCGGCAAGGTGCCGGAGGGCGCCGTGGCCCTGCAGACCGACCAGAAGCAGAGCTACCGGACGCTGGCCAGAGGCGTGTTCGGCGACCGGCTCACCCACAGCACCACGGCCGGCAAGCGGGTGCGGGACACCAGCAACCCGCTGTTCCCGATCAACACCACGATGGCGATGACCCGCGACAACTGCGGCCGCCTGCGACGCCGATCCTGGCTGGTGACCAAGCTGGCGGCGCGGCTGCGCGACCACCTCGCGCTGTTCACCGTCTACCGCAACTACGTGCGGCGGCGCTTCAACCGCGATCGGCCGCAGCAGACGGCGGGACAGCTGCTCGGGTTGGTGCCCCGCAACCTGACCCCCGCCGAGGTCCTGGCCTGGCGCCAGGACTGGGCGGGCAACAGCATTCACCCCCTCTGCACCAACGGCTCCCGCACCGTGCGGGACCTCGCTGCCGCCTGAGGCGACCGCGGTCGCCTCAGGATGCTCCGCCCTGCGGGCCGGGGAGGTCCATTCTTGCCATCAGTTCTTCAGCGGGTCAGGGCTTGCAGGTTGAACGCGGCATCCTGGTCGGCCGGATCGAGCTGCAGCGCGTTCTGGAAGCAGGCCTTGGCGTCGCCGATCCGCTGCAGGCGCCACAGGCAGACGCCGCGGTTGTTCCAGGTCTGCGCGTCGTCCGGGACGATCTCGCCAGCCCGGCGGAAGCAGTCCTCGGCCTCGGCGAAGTGTGACTGGCCGAAGAGCACCATGCCGAGGTTGAACCAGCCCTCGGCGTTGCGGCCATCGAGCGCCAAGGCGGCGTTGAAGGCGTTGATCGCGCCAGCGTCGTCGCCGGTGACGTAGCGCACGAAGCCGAGCTGCATCTGGTACTCGGCCTCGCCGGGTGCGAACGTCGCCGCCGCCTCGATGTGCGGCAGGGCCTCCTCGTACAGGGTCTGCGACAGGTAGGCCTCCGCGGTCGTGCGGTGGATCTCGGCCAGCTTCGTCGACAGCTCGCCGAGGCTCTGCCGGATCGCGGTCCGATCCTGCTCGTTCATCGGCTCGACGACCAGCGGCGGCACCTGCGTGTCGCGCGGGTCGCGGATGCGCGTCGGGATCGGCTGGAAGCCCTGCCGCTGGGGGATGGCCGAGGTGCTCGGCCCTTGGTTCTTCGTCGTCGTGGTCATGATCACCTTCTCCTCTCGGGGTAATGGCCTCACATCGCGGCCAGGGTTCGTTGCATCGCCGCCGCTTCGTGGTCGAGGGCACGCGCCTCGAGCAAGCGAACGGCGTGTTCCCCCATGCGGCGGGCCTCGGCGATGTGGCCGAGACGGTGCAGCACGAGGGTCAGTTGCTGGCACACGGCCGGGGAATCCGGGTTCGCAGCCAGGAATCCGGTCAGGACGCCGATGGCGCGGGCCGGGTCGCCGCGTTGCAGCCAGCACTTCGACAGCGCCAGCGAAGCGACCTCGTAACCGGGCTCGATCGCGATCGCCTGCTCGAGCAGACGCTGGGCTCGCGCGACGTCGCCGCGCAGAATCCAGGCCTGGGCGATGCCGGTCAGGGACACGTGGCCGGTGATGCCATCCTGGATCGGCACGACCAGCGTCTGGCCGCGGTAGGACAGGCAACGGCGGAAGTGCAGGATGGCGTCGCTGGCCCGCCCCTCGGCCAGCGCCAGGCTGGCGGCAAGGTAGTGCAGGTTCGGCGTCGGCAGGAACCTCCGCAGACCGAGGTCGATCACCTCGCGCGCCCGGCCGTTGTCGCCAGTACGCGCTGCCTCGAGCGCACAAAGCGCTGCGACCTCGCCGGCATAGGGCAGCTCGCGCGGCAGCGACGGTGGCCCGGCCAGGATCAGCTCGAGGCAGCGGTCGAGCAACGCCCGCGCATCGGCTGCCCGGCCCGGCAGTCGGCGCAGGAAGTCGCCGTACTTGTAGTGGCCGTAGACATCCTCTGGGCACTGCGCCAGCTGCTTGCGGAACAGGCGCTCGTTGCGCTCGTTCTTGCCACGCTGCTGCATCAGCTCGTCGGTGTAGCCGTGGTGTTCGACCTCCACGTCGGTGCACGCCAGCACGAGGCCCAGATCGCCGCCGAGGCGCTGCAAGCTCGGCGTCACCTGCTCGTGGATGACGTTCTGGTAGGCGATGCCCGGCAGGTTGCGGAACAGCCGCACCATCATCACGCCCATCGTCTTGCCCCGGCCGTAGACGTTCCGGAACCGCAGGTGGTAGCCGGACACGGTCTCGCGGCGCACCAGGTCGCGAATGCGTTCGCAAGCTCCCGGCTGCAGGAACTCGTCGGCGTCGAGCACCAGGATCCAGTCGCCGGTGGCCGCCCCCAGGCCGGTGTTGCGCGGCGCCGAGAAGTCGTCCTGCCATGGCTCGCGCAGTACGCGGGCACCGAAGGACTCGGCGATCGCGATGGTCTCGTCGGTCGAGCCGGTGTCGACCACGACGATCTCGTCGACGGCCGGCCTCGCCCGGCGAAGGCACTCGCCGAGGAAGCGCTGTTCGTCGCGCGTGATCATGCAGAGGCTGATCCGCGGATCGCGGCCATGCCACGGCACTGGCGGCGCCATGATCGCGGCGGACTCGGCCGGCGCGGAGGCGGCGGGGCGGCCGTTCACCGCCGACCAGCGCTGCAGCAGCGCCTGCGTCTCGACTGCAAACGTCGCTGGCGCTTCGGCGGCGATCGGCGGCACGTCGCAGTCGACGTCCACGAGTTGCAGCGGCGGCAGCTTGCTGTCGAGGCGCATGCCGTATTCCTCGAGCGCCACCGGCGTGTTGTCGATCTCCTCGGGCAGCGGCCCCACCAGCAGCACGTCCAGGCGCGGCAGCATCAGTCCGGCGACATCACCTTCGCAGCGCCGCTTGCCGTTGGCGCCCGGGGCGACCGCGCCGATACCGGCAAGCGACGCCAGGGCCGCGAACGCCGTCTCGGTCGGCCGGGACCCACCACGCAGGAACCACACCAGTTCGCCGCGGGCCGCCGCCACGGCTCGGTTCCACTGCGCGCACTCGCGCGACGCCTCGCCGACGACGACCTCCCAGTCGGCCGGCAGGAACGACCGCAGCACGGCGACGGTCTGCTGGCGTGCCGCAACTTCACCGCCCGCCACCAGCACCGACCCGGCCAGCGGCGCCTGCTTGCGGGCGACCAACCAGAAGCGAGCCGGCGGCGCGCCCCCGAGCCAGTCGAGGGGCAACAAGCCGTGGGCAAAGAGAGCCTGGGCCATGCGCGCTCCCGGTTCCCCCGGGTTCGCAGGCACTCGCAGCACGTCGTGGATCCACAGGCCAGCCGCCGCCGTGGCCGCCAGCACGCGCCGCAGCGGCAGGCACTGCGACGGATCGTCGGTGCTGCCGACCGGATCGAACGGGCCCGGGCGCCCCTCGAGGCAGAGCCGCAGCATGCGGGGCGACTGCACGTTGTCGACATCGAGCAGCAGGGTGCCTTCCGCGGCCAGGGCCGCCGCGAGACGCGGCAGTACGTCTTCGATGCGGCCCATCGACTCCGTCAGCGCCTGTACCTCGACGAGGTCGAATCCACCCGGCGGAAGCCCCCCCGCGAGGCCCGATCGTTCGCGCGGCAACTGCAGCGCGGACGCGGCCGCAGGCACGAGGCCGCCCCAGGCCCTCACGGGACCGAGGAAACCACGCGGCAGATGCTCGCCGGATCGGGTCATGCCTTTGCCTGCGCGGACGACAGCGTCCAACGCCTCCACACCATCGGCAGTCCTGGACCGGGAACTTCAGTCGGCGATGATGCCGGGGTTTCCGAGCCAGACCCGAACGTGCCCGACCGTCCCCCGATCGAGCCCCTGCTGCGCGAGCGCACACGCTTTCTCCGCTTGGTGCACGTAGCGTCGTGCGCGTCGACACAGGACCTCGCCGCCACCGACCCCGCCCCTGGCGACGCGATCTACTGGGCCGACCACCAGACCCACGGCCGCGGCCGCCTGCAGCGCGAGTGGCACGACGAACCCGGGGCCGACCTGGCGGTGACGCTGCGGGTGACCACGGCGCTACCGCAGCCGGCCGCCCTGCCGGCGGCGCTGCCCGTGGCGGTGCTGCAGGCCTGCGAGCCGTTCGCCGGCCGGCCGCTGCGCATCAAGTGGCCGAACGACGTGTTCCTCGACGGCCGGAAACTGGCCGGCGTGCTGGTCGACGCCGGCGCCGGCCCGCGCAGCACCTACCTGATCGGGATCGGCGTCAACGTGAACAGGGTGCGCTTCCCGCCGGACCTGGAGGCGACCGCCTGTTCGCTGGCGACGTCGACCGGGCGCGAGGTCGACCGCGGCGAGTTGCTGCTACGGCTGGCCGAACGGGTGGACCGGGCGATCGGCGATCTCGAAGCCGGTCGGACCGCAGCCCTGGAGGCCCTGTTCCGTGACCGCCTCGGCCTCCTCGGCCAAAGGGTCCGCGTCGAGTCGGGCGAGGTCAGAAACGGGGTCCTGACCCACCTCGACTTCCAACAACTGGAACTCGACGGCGCTCTCCACGTCCCGCTCCCAATCGTCCGCAGCATTGCCCGCTCCCCGAACTGATGGCAAGCGTGGACCTCGGACCTCGGACTACCTTGGGTGGTGGTCTGACGTCATGGATGCCACTCTCCATGGTGGTAGATCCACGCTTGCCATCAGTCCTGGTTTTCGACCTTTCGGAGGAGCCGGGCTTCGAAGGGGACTAGCTTGGTCGGCGGCGGGCCGCCGACGAGTCGCAGCAGCAGCTCCCGGTCGCCCTGGGCCGGCGGCAGGAGCGGATACCCCTTCGCCTGCAACCAGGCGTTCATCGCCAGCCAGGCCATGACGACGTTGAAGTCGGGGAACGGGGCGATGCGCGCGCAACGCCACAGCAGCCGGAAGCCCTGGCGCACCGGGTGCAGGGCGCGGAACACCACCGGCACGTCGCGGTAGCAATGCCCATCGTCGAAGGTCTCGAGCAGCCCGCGCAGCTGCTCCGCCGGCGGGTGCTGCACGTGCAGGTGCGAGTCCCACGGTGGTCCGCGGCGCAGGTCGTTGTTGCGGAAGCGCGGCAGGCGCGCGGCCATGGTGCGGAACAGCTCGAGCAGGAATGGTCCGTCGGGCGAGGCGCCGGCGGCGGCGCGTTCGCGGAGGAGGCGGAGGCAGTCGTCGAGCCCGCGCAGCAGCCGGTGCTCCTGGGTGATCGAACTCAGGCGGGACGGTCGGTCGTGCAGCACGTCGACGGCGTCCTGGTCGTCGACGGCGAATCCACGCAGCCGCAGCACGGCGGCGGCGAAGGCCGGATCCTCGGGCATGGGCCGCCGCACGCCATCGAGCACCCGCTGCGCCACCGCCAGCGGTTCCGATTCGGCGCCGTCGGGCACCATGCGGCTGGCGAGGGCGAGGTCGATGCGTTCGAGCAACGACGGGCCGGTCTGTGCACGCGAGTTCCCCACCATGCGGGTTTTCGGCACTTCGCGAGCGCGTTCTTCGCGGGCACGCCGGCCGCACGAGACGGGCGGCCGCGAACCGCCGGTGCCATGGGCGTCGGCCTCAGGCCTCGCGGTAGCGGTGCGACACCGGCATCCGGCGGCCGTTCCAGCACCGCTTGCTCAGCTTGATCGTGGGCGGGAACTGGTGTCGCTTCCACTCGGCGCCCTGCACCTGGGCGAACAGCGCCGCGACCCGTTCGCGCGCCATGCCTGTCCGCGCCGCCGTCGCCGCCACCGAGAGTTCCTGCTCGACCAGGCACTGCAGCACCGGATCGAGCGCGTCGTACGGGGGCAGGCTGTCGGCATCGAGCTGGCCGGGCCGCAGCTCGGCGGACGGCGGCTTGTCGATCGAACGCTGCGGGATCCGCGCCCCGGCCCGGTTGCACCAGCGCGCCAGGGCCCAGACCTCCGTCTTCCAGAGGTCGGCGATCGGCGCCAGCGCGCCGTTGGTATCGCCGTAGATCGTGCAATAACCGACCGCGCACTCGCTCTTGTTGCCGGTCGTCAGCAACAGGTGGCCGTGCTTGTTGGCGAACGCCATCAACAGGGCGCCTCGCGCCCGCGACTGCAGGTTCTCCTCGGCGATGCCGGGCTGGGTGCCCGCGAAGACCGGCTGCAGCACCTCGGCGAACGCGCGCTGCAGCGGCTCGATCGGCAGCAGGTGGAAGTCGATGCCCAGGCTCAGCGCCAAGGCGCGCGCATCCTCCACGCTGTGCCCGCTGCTGTGCGACGACGGCATGCCGAGACCGACCACGTGCCGGGGCCCGAGCGCATCGACCGCCAGCGTCGCGACCAGGGCCGAATCGATGCCGCCCGACAGGCCCACGACCACGTCGCGGAAGCCGAACTTGCGCACGTAGGCGCCGATGCCCTGCACGATCGCCGCGTGCTGCATCGCTTCGTCGGGCTGCCAGGCCGGCGCTTCCGTCCAGGGCTGCGCGGTGTCGACCACCACCAGTGCCTCGCGGAACCAGACCGGCTGCTGCGCGATGCCGGTCGCCTTGACCGCCAGCGAGCCGCCGTCGAACTGCAGGCCGACGTCGCCGCCGACCATGTTGACGTAGACCAGCGGCACGCCGTGGCGGGCGGCCGCGGCGGCGACCATGCGGTGGCGGAACGCCTCCTTGCCACGCTCCCACGGACTCGCGCTGAGGTTCACCACCAGCTCGGCCCCGGCGCGCACGACGCGCTCGACCGGATCGACGGCGTAGTTGCGCTCGTCGAAGAACAACTCGTCGTTCCAGCCGTCTTCGCAGACGACGATGCCGACGCGGCGGCCGCGCACCGGCAGCACGTTCGCCTCCGGCGACCGGCACGGCTCGAAGTAGCGCGACTCGTCGAACACGTCGTAGGTCGGCAACAGCGTCTTGCGTGCGACGATGCCGATCCGGCCGCCGCGCAGGTGGGCGACGGCGTTGTGCAGCGGCCGGCCGCCGCAGCGCGTCGCCTCGTCGTTGCGGGCGACGCAGCCGACCAGCACGTCGAGCCCACGCGGCACTGCGGCGGCCACCTGGCGCAGGGCGGCGTCGTGCGCCTCGAGGAACGCCGCGCGCAGCAGCAGGTCCTCGGGCGGATAGCCGCAGATCGCCAGCTCGGGGAACACCGCCAGTTCCGCCCCCTGCTGAGCGGCCCGCTGGGCGAAGTCCGCGATGCGCCGCGCGTTGCCGTCGAAGTCACCGACGGTGGTGTCGATCTGGCACAGCGCGACGCGCACGAGTCAGCGCACCTCGTGCGGCAGCATGAACTCGATCGTCTCGGGGATGCCGGCCACCTCCTCGACGGAGGTGGCGCCGAGTTCGCGCAGCCGGGCGACGACCGCGCGCACGCTGCTCTCCGGCGTGCTGGCGCCCGAGGTGATGCCGACGCACCGCACGCCGTCGAACCACTGTGGTTGCAGGTCGTCGGCGCCGAGCAGCAGGTGCGCGGGCACTCCGGACTCGGCGCCGATCTCGCGCAGCCGGTTGCTGTTGCTGCTCATGCGGTCGCCGATCACGAGCCACAGGTCGACGCGCCCGCGCAGGTTCTTGACCGCCATCTGGCGATTGGTCGTCGCGTAGCAGATGTCCTCCTTGCGCGGCGTCTGCAGGCGCGGGAACCGCCGCCTCAGCACGTCCATGACCCGCTGCGCCTCGTCGACGCTCAGCGTCGTCTGCGTCAGCACGGCTATGCGCTCCGGATCGGGCACCTGCACCCGTTCGGCCTCCTCGGGCGAGGCGACGACGAGCGTGCGCTCGGGGGCCTCGCCGACGACGCCTTCGACCTCGACGTGGTCGGCATGGCCGATCAGCAGGATGGTGCAGCCGCGGGCCGCGAAGCGCCGCGCCTCGACGTGCACCTTGGTGACCAGCGGGCAGGTCGCGTCGATCGAATGCAGCCGATATCGCGCCGCCTGCCCGAACACGTCCGGCGCGACGCCATGGGCGCTGAAGATCACGTGGCTGCCCGCGGGCACCTCGGCGAGGTCGTCGACGAACACGGCGCCCTTCGCCACCAGGTCCTGCACGACGACCTGGTTGTGCACGATCTCGTGCCGGACGTAGACGGGCCGCCCGAACTTGGCGAGCGCCCGTTCGACGGTTTCGATCGCGCGCTCGACACCGGCGCAGAAGCCACGGGGGCGGCAGAGCAGGACGTTCATGCGGGGCGAACAGTGTCGACCCCGGGGCGCCGGCCGGCAAGGGAATGCCGGCGTGGCGGGGCGGCCGCTACCAGACCTCGAGCACCGGGCCGACGCCGTACTGCACGAAGCCCGCGACCGGCACCGGTTGCGGCGGCGACGCCGCCGGAGCGTAGAAGGCGTAGTTGCGGGCGACGCTGAGCGGGCCGCACACCGTCGATTCGTGGCCGAGCGAGGTGATCAGCCGCAGCGGGTTCGCGGTCGGCGCCAGCACCAGCGCCTGCGCATACCAGGTCTGGCCGACGTAGCCGCGCCCCGCCGGCACGAAGCCGATCGCGCTGCCGGCGCCGAGCGCGTCGGTCGCGCCGGCGAGCCAGACCACCGGATCGACGTTGAGCCAGCAGCCGGGCGCCGGCCAACCGAGCGCCGCCAGCGCCGCCGACGGCTGCGTCGGGTCGTTCGGATCGTACATCGGATAGGGCAACGGCCACGCCGGGTTGCCGAGCAGCCCCCCGCCGGACGCGAGGCTCAGCGCGAGCAGGAACGGCATGCCCGGCGGCGCTCCGCCGATGTGCCACGCGTAACTGCTGCCCGCCAGCATCGTCGGATCGGCGGCGATCGTCACCGGCGCCCCGCCGGGCACCGCGCACGCGGCATCCTGGTTGCCGAACGTCGCCAGGGCCGCGGTGCAGCCGCTTAGGTTGTCGATGCGGTAGCTGCCGCTCGGTTGCGAGTGGATCCAGATCTCGAGCAGCAGGTTGCGCGCCGGCTGGCCGGTGGTCACCGGCGTCAGGCCGTAGGCCCATGGCACCGTGAACGGGAAGTGGATGTTGGCCGGGCGCGGACCGGTCGCCGCGGCGGGTTGCGCCGGCAACTGCACGATCTGGTTGGTCAGCACCCACGTCGCGTCGGTGCCGCGGTTGTCGGCGAACGTCGCGCTCATGGTCGTCGACGACCGCGCCGTCGTCGACACCAGCACCGAGATGTCCAGGAAGCCCTTGGCCGGCGACGCGCCCGGCGACGTGTTCTGGTCGGGCCGCAGCGAGATGCCGGTGAGGATGCGCGGCCCCGTCCACGGCAGTTCCTCGGCGTCGTAGAGGACCTGGTAGCGGCACGGCAGGTTGCTGCCGAAGGGGATGTTGGTGCCGCCGCCGCCCTCGACGCCGGCCATCAGTCCCGGCACGGCGAGGGCCTGGGCGGACAGCGCGCCGCCGAACCCTGCGGCCACCAACAGCCATCGAAACTCCGATCGCATCGGCATCCTCCGGCGCCGGCATCGTCCACCGGCGCGACCCGACTTGACGTTCGCCCGCGGCGGCATGGCGTCCCGCCGCGGGACTCGTCGATCAAGCCGGCGACCGCGGCCTCCGATCTGGCCGACGCCGAAGTGTCCACCGATTCGACACAACCATAGGAGAGCCTCGTGCAACTGGAGAGCCATGCCACTCCGCCCAAGGAGACCCCGCAACAGCGCTACGCGACCCTGCATCGCGCCGTCGAACGCGGCCTCGATTCCGACGAGGTCTGGAGGGAACTGGCCGAGGTGAGCCTGCGGCTCGGCCATGGCGACGAGGCGGTCGCGTGCCTGCGGCGCATCCGCAATCCCGCGCTCCATGCCGCGCTCGAGTCCCGCCTGGTCCGGCTCGGCCTCATCGAGGACCCTGCGGCCCGCAACGCCCTCTCGCGTCGCCATCCCAGGGCGCCGGCAGCCGGCCATGCCGGAGGCGGTGAGGGTCACGGGCGCAGCGACACGCCGGGCCTCGGCGAGCACGTTCTCGACGCGTTCCAGTACCTGTGCCATCAGCACATGCCGTGGCTCGTGGTCGTCACCACGCTGGCCTTCCCGTTCGTGGTCGGCCTCGGCGGGTTCCTGACCGCCGGCGGTTCGCCGCTGGTACTGGCGGCGATCGCCGCCGTGCCGGGTCTCTCGGTGCTGGCGGTCGTCGGTGCGATGGGGCGGCAGATCCTCCTCGCCAGCAGCAGCGGCTCGGCCGACGTGCCGAACCTGCCCGAACTCGGCCAACTGCTGCGCGACGCGCGCACCTTCCTGGTCGACGCCGGCATCGTGTTCGGCAGCCTGCTGGCACCGACGATCGGGGCCATGGCGCTCGGCGCGCCGCTGTCGACGACGCTGCCCGGCCTGCTCGTGGGTGCGCTGTTCACGCCGCTGGCGTGGGCGCTGCGGCAGACCCGCGGCGACTTCGGCGCCCTGTCGCCGGTGACCCTGCTGCGCGCCCTGGCGCGCAGCGGTCGGCGCTACCTCGGCCTGGTGCCGGTGTGCTGGTTGCTGTTCGCACCAGCCGCGCTGACAGCCTGGGCCGTGTTCGGCCGCCCCGCGTGGGTGCAGATCGCGGCGATCGGGCCGCTGGCCGTGGCGCCGCTGTTCGTCGTCTCCCGCCTGCTCGGCACCTGGCTCGACACCATGCGGCACGAACTCGGCGGCCTGCTCGTCGCCGGCCGGCCGCGGTCGAGGACCAAGGCCGGGACCGAGCCCGCCGCGGCGGCGTCGAAGCCAGCGGCCGCCAGCGACCCGCAGCCCGAACGGCCGCGGCTGCCGCGCCGGCCCGAGGCCCTCGAGCACTTCCGTGCCCCGAACGTCAAGCCGCCCACGGCCACGGGGAAGCCGGGGCGACCCGCCGCGGCGGCCCGTCCGACGGCGCGGCCGACGGCGGCGCGCCCTGCCACGGCGCCGGCGTCCGGCGCGGCGCGGCCTGCCCCTGGCGCTCCGGCATCGCGCGCTTCCGGGGTCCCGCCCGCCTCGAAGGCCAGCGCGGCCCCCAAGGCACCCGCGGCGCCCCCTGCCCCTGCCCCGGCGGCGCCCCGTAGCCCTGCCGGCAAGGCACCTGCGGCGCGTCAGATCGAGGGGCGCGGCCCGCGCCGGGCCGGCCTCGACGACACGCCCGACCTGTCGCAGATGCCGGGGGCCGTCGTGGTCAGCGGCCAGGAACGCGCCCGGCAGGGCGCTGCGGCCCGCCCTCGGCGCTGAGTCGGCCGTCTTGCCGCCGGGCGGAGCCGAGGCTCGCCCGGCCGTGCCGCCCGCGGCACGATGGCCGGCATGGACCTGGCCCTGTTCCTGCGCGACGTCCCGGACTTCCCCAAGCCCGGCATCCTGTTCAAGGACATCACGCCGCTGCTGGCCGATGCCCAAGCGATGGCGACCGCCATCGGCCGGCTGGCCGGGTTCGACTTCGGCCGGGTGGACAAGGTCGCGGCGATCGAGTCGCGCGGCTTCCTGTTCGGTGTGCCGCTGGCGATGCGGCTCGGCAAGGGCTTCGTACCGGTGCGCAAGCCGGGCAAGCTGCCGTGGAAGACCAGCCGGGTCGAATACGTGCTCGAGTACGGCAGCGATGCCGTCGAGATCCACCAGGACGCCGTGCACCCCGGTGAACGGGTGCTGCTGGTGGACGACCTGCTGGCCACCGGCGGCACCATGGCGGCGGCCTGCGAACTGGTGCAGAGCTGCGGCGGCGTGGTCGCCGGCTGCGCCTTCGTCGTCGAACTGTGCTTCCTGCCGGGGCGCGAACGGTTGCGCGGCCAGCGCGTCGAGGCCCTGATCGCCATCCCCTGACCCTGGCCCGCCCGGCCAGTGGCCCGACCCTCGTCGCGGCCGACCGCAGGACCGATGGCAAGCGTGGATCTCCCCGCCGGAGGGGGTCGGGGCGTGCCTGCGACCCCCACCCCGACGCTGCTGCCCCGCCCAGCGCGACGCTTGCCGCCCATCGCTTCCCGCCCGGCACCGCCCGTTTGGACCGACCGCTCCACCCGGCGTGTGGGATTTTTCTCGATCCCAAGCTCTTGCTTTGAGCCAACTTGTGAAATCTCCTCAAGAAATCTCCCCAGCCGCGCTCAATCGCCGGGGGGCTCGGGCCGATCATCAGCGGCCGACCCGCAAGGGTCACGATCTTTGGTGTAGCGGCTCCCACCAAGGTGCTTCTCGAAACGGCAAACCCGACGAAAGTCGGGGACGCAAAGCCATAGGGCCTTCGGCCGGCCTCCCGCCGGCCATGGCAGCCTGGTTCCCGAAATGAAGCGACGGTTCGCGCCTGTGCCCCTGCGATGCCACCCCCCGCGGGTGCAGCCCAGGCCACGGACCGGTAGCACTCCCGCCGCCCACTCCCCGGAGTGGGGCCGGACGGAGGTCAGGAACACGGCTTTGGCAGATGCCACCGTTCGACGCCCCCTGGAGCCGCCGTGCAGCGTCAGCGTGTCCCGCCGTGGGCGCATCCCGCTCGGTGCGCCCGGTTTCCTCGTCCTTCCCCGCCCGTCCCGCCGGAGTCCTCGCCATGGCCAAGTCCTCGGTCGCCGTCCGTACGCCCTCCTCCCGCCAAGCACAGCCGCTGCCCACCCGACTCAAGGCCGTGGCGCGTGACACGAAGGCGACGCCGCGGGTTCCTGGCGGCAACAGCGCGCCGGCGCCGCAGCCGATGACCGAGGCCGACCTCGAGGTGATCTGGAAGACGTTCAAGCGCACGCGCGACGAGAACCTGCGCAACACCCTGATCGAGCACCACATGCCGCTGGTGCGCGCGATCGCCGAGCGCGTGCTGCAGACGCTGCCGAAGTCGATCGAACTGGACGACCTCAGCTCGGCCGGGACCTTCGGCTTGATGGACGCGATCAACGGCTTCGATCTGTCGCGCGGCATCAAGTTCAAGACCTACTGCACGACGCGCATCCGTGGCTCGATCCTCGACGAGCTGCGCAGCCAGGACTGGGTGCCGCGGCTGGTGCGCCTGAAGGCGCACCGCCTGGACCGCGCCATCCGTCAGCTCGAGGGCGAACTCGGCCGTGCCCCGAACCAGGCCGAGATCGCCGGCGTGCTCGGCATCTCGCTCGAGGAACTGCAGGCGCACGAGGCCGAGGCCAACGCCAAGGCGATCTTCTCGCTGTCGGAGAAGTGGGACGACGGCAACGAGGAGAAGGAGATGGAGAAGGTCGAGATCCTCGCCGACCGCAAGTCGGTGGATCCGGTCGACACCATCCAGCAGCGCGACGCGCTCGACATGATCACCGGCAGCCTGACCAAGAAGGAGCGGCTGATCGTGCTGATGTACTACTACGAGGGACTGACGATGCGCGAGATCGGCGAGATCATGGAACTGACCGAATCACGCGTCTGCCAGATCCACAGCAACGTGATGGCGCGGCTGAAGGCGCAGCTCGACCACTCGGCCAACCAGCTGACCTGAACTCCCTCCGTGGCGACGGCGGTCGCCACGAAGTCCCGATGGCACGGGCGGCCGCGGCCGAGCCCGGCCACCGCTCGACCTGCGGCGGGACCGGAGCCGATGACGCCAAGGAGCGCCGCGACCGCGGCGTCGTGTCCATGCCGCACGTCATCCACGCGTTCGTCGATGCCGCCCTCACCGTCGTCGCCTGGCCGCAGGCCGTGCGCGATGCGGCGGCGGCGCTCGGCGATGCCTCGCCGACGGCATCCACGTCCGCGGCGACGGCCGCCTGCCACCTGCGGCTCGAGGCGCAGCAGCCGGCGGACGGGTTCCGGCCGGAGGTCTCGCCCACGTCCGCCGCAGTGCCCCTGAAGTGAGACGCGGCTGCCGGCCGAAAGAAGCAGCGATGCTCCGCGCGCTACCACGATCCTGCCCGCCCGGCCACCGGTCGCACGCCTGACACCGAGCCGCAGCGCGGAACTCCCACCAGCATGGCAGCCACCTCCCTCAAGACTGGGGCCGGAACCGAACTGAAGCGCATCGCCGGCATGCTGGCGACTTCGATCGGCGAGAGCCTCGGCGCCCTCGTCGGCCGCGAACTGGTGGTCCGGCCTGGAGAGCCCGAGCTGCATCCGGCCGACGCCTTCGCCGGCACGTTGCCGCGCGCCGTCACCGTGTCGCGTGGCGCGCTGGACAAGGCCTACGCCGGCCGTTCGCTGCTGGTGCTGCTGGAACTGGTCGATGCGGTGGCGATGGCCGGCCTGTTGATGATGACGCCCGACGACGTCGTGCAGGAGCGTCGTCGCACCGGCTCGCTGACCGACGAGGACGCGGCCGCGTTCGGCGAACTCGGCAACGTCATGTTCGCCGCCTTCGCCAACGTGCTGCGCGAGAACGTGGCCGACTGCGAGGTGGGCCACCAGGGCCATCAGGTCCTGCGGCCGAACGAGGACGCGGCCGCCACGTTCGGCACCGGCACCCTGGTCGTGGTGCCGCTGCGGATCAAGCTGGGCGAGTACCCCGAGTCGCGCGGCTGCCTCGTGCTCGACCTGTCGACCGCCGAGGCGTGGAACAAGGCGCCGCTGGGCGCCGCCGGCGACGGCGGCGAGGCCCGGGCGGCGAGCGGCGGCCGCAGCGACGAGGAGACGTTCGAGAACATCCCTCCGGCGCCTGTACGCGCGACGCTGGCGGCCTTCGTGATGCAGCCGGAGGTGCTGCGGCCGCTGCGCATGAGCTGCCGCCGCGTCGGCCTCGATCTGCGGCGCCATGGACGCGGCGAGATCCCGAACCCGGCGGCGCACCGCAACGAGGTGGTGCTGATGGACGTGCCCGCCGGCGAGGACCGGCGCTTCGACTGGTGCCGGCGCATCAAGGAACTGTCCGATTCGACGCGGGTGGTGCTGCTCGTCCACCAGCCCTCGCGGCATCGCGTCATGCAGGCGTTCCTGTCGCGTGCCGACGCGATCCTCGGCTTTCCGTGCGACGAGGCGACCCTGTCGCAGAAGCTCGGTTCGATCCTCGACGCGATGGCCGGCGAGCCGCGGCTGCCGTAGCCGCCCGCGCGTGCGAGCCGAAGCGCTGCCGCCCGACCTCGCCGCCGGTCAACGGCGATCGCCGTCGCCGCCGCCGGTGGCCTGGCGCAGCCGCCGGATCTCCGCCTGCGTGCGGGCCGCCGACTCCGCGATCAGCCGCAGCGCCGCCTGGTGCGCCGCCAGCGATCCGTCGGCGGCGGCGACTTCGACCTGCACCGCGATGGTGCCCAGCAGGTTGTTGACCCGGTGCACGAGGTCGTCGAACGCATGGCCGCTCATGCCCGCCAACGTAGCCGGCGGTCCGGGCGCACGGCGCGGAGAAGGCGCGCTGTCGTACCGGACCGCAGCAGAACGTGCGGATCCGCGACGCCGCCGTCGGCTGCCGCCCCGAGCCGACCACAACATCTAGTCGTTCTGCGGTTGGCACATCGGGTGCTGAGGAGCGGTCGTGACACCCTCCCTGAAGACGTTGCCGAAGTGGCTGTTCCTGCCGCCGGCGGTCGCGCTGCTGATCGTCCTCGGTCCCCTGTCGATGCAAGGCGGCCAGGCGGCCGGGTCTCCCCCGGCGGCTCCCACCACGGCAGCGCCCGCCATCGAGCCGGAACCGGCGACCGAGCGCACGGCGGCGCGCCCGGCGCCGGCCGCGCCGCGCACGCCGGACCCCTGGCAGATGGGCGGCACGCTGCTGGCCGTGCTGCTGCTCGGCGCCGGCGGCCTCCTGCTGCTGCGCAAGCTGCGCGGCGGCGCCACGCCCGTGCGCGGCGGCGTGCCGCTGGTCACGCTGCGCCAGTCGCTGCGGCTGTCCGCGCGCCAGGCCGTGCACGCCATCGAGTTCGACGACCGCATCCTCCTGCTCGGCGAGCACGACCGCGGCCTGGTGCTGCTCGACAGCGGCCGATCGCCGTCGCGCGACGACGAGGGCGAACTCGCCCGCCGCGACCGCGCCGCCGCGCTCGCTGCCGACGAGGACGACGGCGCGGTGCCGCGCAACCTCGTGATCCCGCGGCCGCCGGCGCGGCCCGCGACGCCGCCCGCCACTCCGACTCCACCGGCCCGCCGGCCGGGGCTCAACGACTTCCGCGCCCTGCTGCAGAAGGTCGGCCGCGCATGAGCCGCCTGCTCGCGCTGCTGTTCGCCGTGCTGATCGCCGCGGCACCCGCCCGGACCCAGGACCCGATCGGTCCGATCGGTCCGCCGGCGCCGCCGGCCGGCGCGCCGGCGGCGGCCGGCACCCCGGGCCCCGGCGTCACGCTGTCGCTGCGCACCGGCGACGAGCGCCAGAACCTCAGCTCGGCGCTCGAACTCGTCCTCCTGATGACCCTGCTGGCGATGGCGCCGGCGATCGTCATGACGATGACGTGCTTCACCCGCATCGTCGTCGTGCTGTCGTTCCTCAAGCGCGCGATGTCGATGCAGGACCTGCCGCCGGCGATGGTGACCACCGGCTTCGCGCTGTTCATGACGATCTTCGTCATGCGTCCGGTCGTGAACGACATCTACGACCGCGCCTACGTGCCCTACGTCGAGGACCGCATCGACTGGCGCGAGGCCGCGTCGATCGCCTCCACGCGCATGAACCAGTTCATGCTGGCGCAGACCCGCGAGGAGGACGTGGCGCTGATCCTCGAGCTGAGCCGGACGCCGCGGCCGCGCACCGCGCTGGAGACGCCGTTCCACGTCGCCGTGCCGGCGTTCGTGCTGTCGGAGATCAAGACGGCGTTCCAGATGGGTTTCGTGCTGTTCCTGCCCTTCGTCGTCATCGACCTGGTGATCAGCTCGATCCTGGTGTCGATGGGCATGTTCAGCCTGCCGCCGGTCGTCGTGTCGACGCCGCTGAAGCTGCTCCTGTTCATCCTCGTCGGCGGCTGGGACCTCGTCGTCGCCTCGCTCGCCCAGAGCTTCGCCACCTGACCGGAGACCACCATGGGCCACGACACCCTGCTCGACCTCGCCAAGTCGACGTTGATCACCGCGCTGATGATCTGCGCCCCCGCGCTGCTCGTCGGCATGGCGGTCGGCCTGTGCGTCAGCTTCTTCCAGACCGTCACCTCGCTCCAGGAGCAGACGCTGACGATCGTGCCGAAGATGCTCGCCGTGCTGGCGACGCTGATCGCGCTCACGCCGTGGATCCTCGCCACGCTGCGCGAGTACACGGCGGCGCTGTTCTCCAACCTCGCCGCCTACGGCCTCAGCGGCTGACGCCGCGCGCCGACCATGGACCTGTCGCTGCTGCACGACCACACGACGGCGCTGTTCCTGCACGTGACGCGGGTCGGCGCCTTCCTGGCCGTGGCGCAGGTCTTCGGCCGCCAGGAGGACTCGCTGATCCTGCGGCTGGCGCTCGCGGTCTCGCTCGGCGCGGTGTTCTGGTGGGTCGGCGACCAGCGCATCGCGACGCCGCCGCACCTGCTGGCGCTCGGCGTGATGGCGCTGCGCGAGGGCGTCGTCGGCCTGGCGCTCGGCTTCGCGGTGTCGACGCTGACCTCGCTGCTGGTCGCCGCCGGCGAGGTCATCAGCCACGAGATGGGATTCTCGATGGCCCGCACGATGAACCCCGAGAACGGCGGCGACACGACCGTGGTCTCGCAGCTGCTGCAGGTGCTTGGCTTCCTGCTGATCCTGCACTTCGACCTGCACCACGAGGCGCTGCGCGTGCTGGAACAGACCTTCCGCGCCTGCCCGGTCGGCCAGCCGTTCGACTTCGCGCCGATCTGGGCTGGGCTGTCGACGCTGGTCGCCAACAGCGTGCAGATCGCGCTGCAGTACTCGCTGCCGGTGCTCGGCGTGATGTTCCTGCTGTCGGTGGGCATGGTGCTGCTCGGGCGCGCCGTGCCGGCGATCAACCTGATGGAGTTCGGCTTCGCGCTGCGCGTGCTGCTCGCGCTGCTGGCCGCGTCGGTGTTCCTCGTCGAAGGCGCGCCGTTCCTGATCCAGAGCTTCCGCGCCCTGCTCGACGGCGCCGCGGCGATGTTCCCGGTGTGAGCCATGGCCCTCTTCGGTGACGACCAGGGCCGGACCGAGCAGCCGACGCCGACGCGGCTCGCCGAGGTGCGCGACCGCGGCGATTCGCCGCTGTCGCGCGAACTGGTGCAGGGCGGCGTGCTGATGGTGGCGGCGCTGGCCTTCGAGTGGTTCGGCGGCTGGCTGCTCGACGCCCTGGCGCAGGTGATGCGCCATGGCCTCGACGTGCGCCTCGACGGCCGTTCGCTCGGCGGCGTCGACGGCGCCTGCCGCGAACTGCTGGGCGCCGCGTGGCGCGTCGCCGCCCCGTTCGCGACCCTGGCCGCGACGCTGGTCGCCGCGACGCTGGTGATCGGCTACGGCCAGATCGGCGTGCGGTGGTCGCGCGAAGCGCTGGGCTTCAAGCTCGAACGGCTGAACCCGTTCACCAACTGGAAGCGGGTGTTCAACGTGCAGGCCCTGGTCCGCACCGGCTTCGCGGTGCTGAAGCTGTCGATCGTCGTCGGCACGCTGTGGGCGATGCTCGGCGACCGCTGGCCCAGCCTGCTGCGCCTGCACGAACAGCCGCTGCCGCGCGCCGCCGGCGAGATCGCCGCGATCGGCCTGTCGCTGCTGTTCTGGGTCGGCGCCGTGGTGTTCGCCATCTCGTTCGTCGACCTCGTCTGGCAGCGCTTCTCCTTCCGGCAGCGCAACATGATGACCAGGCAGGAGGTCGAAGACGAACGGCGCCGCAGCGAGGGCGATCCCACCGTGCGGATGCGGCAGCGCCGCGCCCGCAACGAGCTGATGCGGCAACGCATGATGGAGTCGGTGCCGAAGGCCGACGTCGTCGTCACCAACCCGACCCACTTCGCCGTCGCGCTGCGCTACGACCGCCGCCGCGACCCGGCGCCGACCGTCGTCGCCAAGGGCGCCGACGAGATCGCCCTGCGCATCCGCGAACTCGCGCGCCAGAACGGCGTGCCGCTGATGGAGGACCCGCCGCTGGCACGCGCCCTGTTCCGCGCCGTCAAGGTCGGCCAGACCATCCCCGAACGCTTCTACCAGGCGGTCGCGACCGTGCTGAGCCACGTCTACCGCCTGAAGGGCCGCACCGCCTGACGAGGATCTGAACCGCCATGCCCGAGACGCACCGATCGACGACCCGCAACAGCCTGCTGGCGCTGTTCTTCCTCGGCATCCTGGCGGTGATGCTGATCCCGCTGCCGGGCCTGGTGCTCGACGTGATGCTGTCGATCAACATCTCGCTCAGCCTGCTGATCATGATGGCGGTGATGAACGCCGGCCGGCCGGTGGACTTCAGCACCTTCCCGACCGTGCTGCTGTTCACCGCGCTGTTCCGGCTGGCGCTGAACGTCGCCTCGACCCGCCTGATCCTGCTCGAGGGCGACGCCGGCGCGGTGATCCGCACCTTCGGCAACTTCGTCGTCGGCGGCAACCCGGTGGTCGGCGTGGTCGTGTTCCTGGTGCTGGTGGTGATCCAGTTCATCGTGATCACCAAGGGCCAGAACCGCATCAGCGAGGTCACGGCGCGGTTCGCGCTCGACTCGATGCCCGGCAAGCAGATGTCGATCGACGCCGACCTCGGCGCCGGCCTGATCAGCAACGAGGAGGCGACGCGACGCCGGCGCGCGCTGACCGCGGAGATGGAGTTCTACGGCGCGATGGACGGCGCCGGCAAGTTCGTGCGCGGCGACGCGATCGCCGGCCTGATCATCACCGCGATCAACATCGTCGGCGGGCTGACGATCGCGATGGTGCTCGGCACGATGGACTTCGGTCAGGCGATCGAGAAGTACACGATCCTGACGATCGGCGACGGCCTGGTGGCGCAGATCCCGGGACTGCTCGTGTCGACCGCAGCCGGCATCCTGGTCACCAAGGGCGCCAGCGAGACCGGTCTCGGCCAGGAGATCGGCGACCAGATGTTCGGCAGCGGCCGCGCGGTGCGGCTGGTCGCGCTGGTGCTGCTCGGCCTGTCGCTATTGCCGGGCATGCCGACGCTGTTGATGGGCGGCATCGCCGCGGTGCTGTTCACGTTCTCGTCGCACGCCGAACGCGCGAGCAGCCAACGGCAGCAGGAACAGGCGGCCGCGGCCGCGCCGGCCGAACCGGCCGACGGACCGCCCGTCGAGGAACTGCTGACCGTCGACCGCCTCGGCATCGAGATCGGCTACCGGCTGATCGGCCTGGTCGAGCCGGGCCGGCACGGCGGCCTGCTCGACCACATCCGCTCGCTGCGCCGCCAGTTCGCCCAGAACATGGGCCTCGTCGTGCCGCCGATCCGCGTGCGCGACAACGTGCAGCTCGATCCGAACGCCTACCGCATCCTGCTGGCCGGCCAGGAGGTCGCGCGCGGCAGCCTGCGGGCCGGCCACTACCTGGCGATGGACCCGAGCGGCACCGCGCAGCCGATCCCCGGCATCGAGACCGTCGAGCCCGCGTTCGGCCTGCCGGCGCGCTGGATCGCCGAGGCCGACAAGGACCGCGCCGAGCTGTTCGGCTACACGGTGATCGACGCCGCCTCGGTGCTGATCACGCACGTCACCGAAGTGCTGAAGAAGGTCGCCGGCGAGCTGCTGTCGCGCGACGACGTCAAGGCGTTGATCGACAACCTGAAGAAGACCACGCCGGCGGTCGTCGAGGAGCTGATCCCACAGCAGCTGCCGCTCGGCCAGGTGCAGCGCATCCTCGCCAGCCTGCTGCGGGAGGGGGTGCCGATCCGCAACCTGCAGACGATCCTCGAGGCGCTGGCCGACGCCTGCCTCGAGACCAAGGACCCGCGCCAGCTGACCGAGCACGTGCGCGCGCGCCTGGCCCGCACGATCGTCGAGCCGCACCTCGACGCCGCCGGCACGCTGCACGCCGCGTTCCTCGACCCCGACCTGGAACGCAACCTCGCCGAGGCGCTGGCCGGCAACGACGGCGTCGCCAACCTGCCCGCGGGCTTCCTCGGCCGCTTCGTCGACCGCACCGCGGAGGCGCTGTCGGCGATGGCGCGCGACGGCCGCGACCCGGTGCTGGTGACGCGCGCCAACCTGCGCCCCTTCCTCGCCGAGGCCATCGCCGGCGTGATCCCGAACGCCGCGGTGCTGAGCTACCAGGAGACCTCGCCGGCGAAGAAGGTCGAGACCACCCAGCGCATCGCCGTCGCCGGCTGATCGCCCACCCGAGAACCAGACCATGTTGCTGAAACGATTCGAAGCCAAGACCCTGCCGAAGGCGCTCGAGCTCGTGCGCGGCGAGTGCGGCGAGAACGCCCTCGTCGTCGAGACGCGGCCCACGCGCACCGGTTTCCTGGTCGTCGCGGCCCGCCCCGAGCCAGCCCCGGCCGCGACACCGCCGCGGCCACGCGATCAGGCCGGCGCCACGCCGCTGCTGTCGCGGTGGACGCGCGGCTTCCAGCCGCTCGCCGACCATGCGACCGACTTCGGGCTGTCGGCCACGGTGCTGCGCGCCGTCGAACGGGCGCTGCTGGGCACGCGGGTCGAGCTGTCGCGCCCGGGCGATCCGGCGCTGCCGCAGCTCGCTGCCCGCGTGCTGGCGGCGCTGGTGCACACCGCACCCGAGGTCGAGGACGCGACCGCCGCACGCTTCCGCACCCTGGCACTGGTCGGGCCGACCGGCGTCGGCAAGACGACGACGCTCGCCAAGCTGGCCGGCCGCGCCCGCGCCCGCGGCGAGCGCATCGCCATCATCACGCTCGACACCTACCGCGTGGCCGCCGTCGAGCAGCTGCGCGCGTTCGCCGACCTGATGGACGTTCCGTTCGCGGTCGCGTTCACCGCCACCGACCTGCGCCGCCTGCTGCACGAGCACCGCGTCTGCGACCGCGTGTTCGTCGACACCACCGGCAGGAGCCCGCGCGACCGCGACGCGATGCCGGTGCTCGAGGGCACGCTGCGGGCCGGCGGCTGCGCCGCGCTGCTCTGCCTGGCGGCAGGCACGCGCGCGCGCGACTGCGACGCGGTGTTCGCCGCCTACGAACCGCTCGGCGTCGACGCGGTCTGCCTGACCAAGTGGGACGAGACGGTGGCCCCCGGCGAAGCGCTCGCGGCCGTGGTGGAGCGTGGCCTGCCGCTGTCGCACCTGGGCATCGGTCAGGAGGTGCCGGCCGACCTCCTCGTCGCCAGCGCCGAGCAGATCGCTTGCGCCGCATTCGCCTGCGAACCCACGGCGGTGCAACCGTGAACGCCGACCACCAGGCCAAGGGACTGCTGCTGCCGCGCCCGCAACCGGCGCCTTGGCTGGCGATCGCCGGCGCCAAGGGCGGCGTCGGCAAGACGACGCTCGCCGTCAACCTGGCGCTGCTGCTGGCCCGCAGCGGCCACCGCACGCTGCTGGTCGACTTCGATCCCGGCTGCGGCAACGTCGGCGTTCACCTGCGGCTGGCGGCCAGGCGCGACCTCGACGACGTCGCCACCGGCGCCTGCAGCGCCGCCGCGGCGCTCGTCGACGGGCCCGCCGGCGTGCGCGTGCTGACGGCGCGGTCCGGCGCGACCACGTTCGCCGGCGACGGCCACGGGCCCATCGACGCGGCTCTCGCCGCCGTGGCCGGGCTGGCGCCATCGTTCGACGTGATCGTCGCCGACACCGGCGCCGGCCTCGGCCCCGCCACCCTCGCGGTGACCGCGCGCGCCGACCTCGCGCTCGCGGTGACGACGCCCGACGCGGCGGCGCTGACCGACACCTACGCGCTGTGCAAGGTGCTGCACCAGCGCGGCCTGCCGCTGCCGCGGCTGGTCGTGAACCGCGCCAGCACGCACGAGGCGGCGATGCAGACCGCGGCCCGGCTCGGCGCCGTGGCCCGCCGGTTCCTCGACCGCGAGGTCGCCCTCTGCGGCTGGATCTCGGCCGACGAACGCTTCCCGCAGAGCGTCGCCGAGCAGCGCCCGGTGGCGCTGGCCGCGGCGTCGCCGGCGCAGGACGAACTGCGCGGCCTGTGCGCCGCGGCACTGGCGCAGTTGCCGGCGCTCGGCCGGCGGGCGCGACCGGCGCCGGCGGCGCCCTTCCGGCTGCGGCACCAGCCCCACGCCTGAGCGCCGGCGAGGCCGCCGGGGCGCGGCCCGCGCCCGGCAGGCCCCGCCCGTGTCGCATTCTGCGTCAGGGCACCCCCCCAACGCGCCCCTCCGCCCCGTCGGCGACACGCCGATGTGCGTTGCCACTGGCACCTTGGCGTCGTTCGCCCTCAACCTCGGACGCACCGCCAGCCGATGAGCCAGCCCGGCAGGATCCATGAAGTCGGGGAAAGGCAGCCACGAACTGACGCGCCTCGCGACCGCCTACCTCACGAGCATCGCCTTCGCGCTGTCGTTCGTGATCGCGTCGCTGGCGGGCGTCGACGGACCGACGGCGCTGTGGCGCAGCGTCGTCGCCGGCGCCGCGGCGTTCGGCCTGGGGCACCTGCTGGCCGGTCCGGTCGTCGATGCCGTACTGACCGCGATGGCGCGCGACGAGGCCAGACGCGCCGCCGAGGCCGCCCGGGAGGACGAGCCATGAGAGGGGCCGCCACCGCCCGCCGTTCGACGGCCGAACGCGACCGCCTGGTCGAGCAGTTCCTGCCGCTGGTGCGCTACGTCGTCGCCCGCCTGCCGGTGACGATGCCGGCCTCGCTCGACCGCGACGACTTCTACTCGGTGGGCGTCATGGGCCTGATGCACGCCGCGGCGACCTTCGATCCGGCGCGCGGCGCGTCGTTCAAGACCTTCGCCTACACGGCGATCCGCGGCGCGATCCTCGACGAGCTGCGCAAGCACGACCCGGTGCCGCGCAACCGGCGCGACCGCCTGCGGCGCATGGAGCGCACCAGCGCCGCGCTGCACGCCGAACTCGACCGCGAGCCGACGCTGGCCGAGCTGGCCGCGGCGATGCAGTGCACCGAGGCCGAACTCGACCTCGACCTGCAGGCCTTGCACACCAGCCGCACGCTGTCGCTCGACGAGCCGCACGGCGGCGGCGACGAACGCGCCGCACTGGCCGAACGGATCGCCGACGCCGACGCCGTCGACCCCGGCGGTCTCGCCGACCAGCGCGAAACCGTCGAACGACTGACGAAGGCCATCGCCTGCCTGCCGGAGACGGACCGTCACGTCGTCGTGCTCTACTACCACGAGCAGCTCTACCTGAAGGAGATCGGCGAGATCCTCGGGGTGACCGAGTCGCGCGTGAGCCAGATCCTGACCCGCGCGACCGAGCGCCTGCGCCTCAAGCTCAAGCCAGCGGAGTGACCCATGGAGAACCTCCCTGCCCTGTCCGGCATCGTCCCCGCGCGCCAGGTGCACGACCGCCAGGCCGGCAGCCGCCGGCAGGCGGACCTGTTCCGGCGCGCGCTGCAGCAGGAAGCCGGCGACGGCCAGGCCGCCGACCCCGGCCGGGCGGAGCCGCCGGTGCGACCGGGCCTTCAGCGCGGCGGCGCCAACGGCCGAAAGGACGCCGGGGCGGCCGCCCGGCACGTCGACGTGCTGGCCTGACCCCCACCGCGAATCATGAACGACCTGCAAGCCAAGCCCGGCGTCCTGCGCCGCGACCACGTGCGGCTCGTGCGGCAGCCGGCGCAGATCGACTGCGGCGTCGACGCGACCGGCCGCCCGAACGGCACCCTGGCCGTGGTGCCGTTGCTCGACGGCGATCGGGTCGCAGGCTTCGAGATCCGTTGCGGCTGCGGCGCCGCCGCGGTCGTCGAGTGCGTCTACGCGAACGAGGAGCAAGAGCCATGAGTTGCCGCACCTGGTCCGTCACGGCGGTCGCCCTGGCGCTGGCCCTGGCGACCGGCGGCTGCCAATCGGCGGCCGAGCTGATCTTCGAGCCGAAGGCCACCGATCCGCTCGATGGCTACGCCGGCAGCCTCGCCCAGGCCGGCATCAACACCGAGCTGGACTGGGGACCGAAGCAGAGCCTCCTGCTCAGCGAGTACAAGACGCTGAAGGAGACCCACGCGCGGCTGCAGAAGCGGCTCGACGAGGTGCTGGCCGAGAACCAGAACCTGAAGCACCAGGTCGCCAACGAGGGTTCGGCGCTGCAGCAGGAGAAGGGTCTGCGCGCCCAGGCCGAGGCGGAGACCGAGCTGCTGCGGCAGCGACGGCGCGAGCTCGAGGCGCGCGTGCTGAGCCTGTCGATCGAGAAGGCGAAGCTCGAACAACTGAACCTGCTGGCCAAGATCGACGGCCTGCGGCGATCGCTCGAACCGGGAGAGGCGGGCACGGCCGAGGCGGCCGCGCCACTGCCTGGCAACCGATGACGCGTCGCTTCGCCATCGCCGTCGCGCTCGCCACGCTGCTCGGCGCCGCCGCGTGCAGCATCGAGCGGCCGCTCACGCAGAAGCCGATCAACAGCTACCTGGCGGAGCCGTTCGACCTCGCCAACGTGCGGCGCATCATGGTGCTGCCGTTCGCCCACGAGGCCGGCGTGCAGGCCGACTGCGAACAGGTCCGCGACAGCTTCGTCACCGCGCTGCAGAAGCTGCGCCGGTTCGAGGTCGTGCCGCTGCCGGCCAGCGCACGCGAGAACGAGGAGCTGCACGCCTCCCTGCACCGCGGCCGCCTGTCGACCGTGGCGCTGGTGCGGCTGTGCGAACGCTACGCGCTCGACGGCGTGCTGCTCGGCACCGTGACCGCGTGGCGCGCCTACACCCCGCCGCACCTCGGCCTGCGCACCCAGCTCGTGTCGGTGCACTCGGGCGCGACGGTGTGGGCGGTCGACGCGATGTACGACTCGGCGGATCGCACCACGATCAGCGACCTGCGCCTGTTCGCCAGCCGTTCGTTGAACGACGACGGCTCGCTGCACGGCTGGGAGCTGCACCTGCTGTCGCCGGCGAAGTTCACCAACTACGTCGCCCACCGCTTCGTCGGCACCTGGGTCGAAGGCTGAGGCGCCGGCGGCGACCCGAGCCGTTCCCTCGCCTCCCGGCGACGGAAACCGCAACTGGCCGAATCCGCGGTCGCGCCAGCGGGGATCATGCGGGGTGGCCGTGCACGAACTCGAACCCCGCCCTGCGATCACCCCGCCTGCCGACCCGGTCGAAGCCCTGGTGCGGCGGCATCAGCGGGGACTCTGGCGCTACCTGCGGCAGCTCGGTGCCGCGGCCGACGTCGCCGAGGACCTGCTGCAGGAGACCTTCCTGGTCGCGCTGCGCAAGCGGCTCGAGGATCGGGGCGCAACCGCGGTGGGCGCGTTCCTCCGCCGGACGGCCAGACACCTGCACCTCCGCCGCTGCCGTGCCGAGGGCCGCCGCGAGCAGCGGCTCGCCGAACTCGCCGACCGCGCATGGCAGGCCGAGTGCTGCGGTGACGACGGCGAGGCGTGGCTGCGGGCGCTGGCAGCCTGCGTCGGCAAGCTCGACGAGCGGTCGCGACGAGCCGTGGAACGCTGGTACGGACCCGAGGGCGACGACCGCGGGCACCTCGCCGCCGAACTCGGCCTGCGACCCAACGGCCTGAAGACCCTGCTGCAGCGCGCCCGTGCCACGCTGCGGCAGTGCCTCACGCGCAGCTTCGGAGACGGATCATGAGCGGAACCACGGATCGGCAGACCATGCAGGACCGGCGCATCGAAGCCGGGCTCGCCGAGCTGTTCGGCAGCGAACGCCCGCCGGACGTCAGCGAGCGCGTGATGGCGGCGATGGAGCGGGACCCGCGGCCCGCACCGGACACCGCCGGCTCGCGATCGCGGCCATGGCTCGCCGCCGCCCTGGTGCTCCTCGGACTCGGCGTGGTGTTCGCCGTCACGCGACTGCGGCGAGAGGACGCCGCGCAGCGGGTGCTGCAGGAACCTCGCGAGCCGGCGTTCGTGGTGGTGGAGGATCTCGCGGACGTGCAGGCGCTGCCCGTCGACACGATCGCCGTCGATGCGCACGACCTCGACCACGAGGCGGTGGCGGCGCTGACCCGCCTGCAGGCGCTGCGGCACCTGCGGCTGCGCTACGGCGAGCAGGTCCGCGATCACGGCGATTCGCTGGCGCCGCGCCACGACGCGGGCAACCGCCGCTCGATCGACGACCAAGCCCTCGGTCCCTTGGCAACCCTGCTGGCGCTCGAACGGCTCGACCTCGCCGGCGCCCGCAACGTGCGTGGCCATGGCCTGCGCTTCCTGCGTGAACTGCCTCGGCTCGAGACGCTCCGCCTGCTGTGGTGCGACGTCACCGACGAAGGCGTGGAACTGCTGCCGCAGTTCCCGGCGCTGCGCGAACTGCGGATCCACGGCAACCTGGCGATCGGCCCGGCCGGCCTGCGCGCGATCGCCGCCTGCCGACAGATCGACCACTTCGATCTCAGCGCCTGCCCGCAACTGCACGAGGACGATCTCGTCGTGCTCGGTTCGATGCAGGGCCTGCGCAACCTGCGGCTCGACAACCTCTCGGTCCTCCGCAACGACGACCGCAGCCTGCCGACCGCAGAGGAGGCCGCCCTGCGCAGCGCGGTGATCGAGGCGGCGCAGCGCCCGGGGGCAGGCGTGACCGACAAGGTGCTGCTGGCCCTGCCGCCGCTGCGTCTGCACGTGCTCACGCTCCGGTTCGCGTCGTTCGCGGGCAATGGCATGCGGGCGATCGCGGGGATGGACCACCTGATCCTGCTCGACCTCATGGGCAACGACGGCGTGCGCGACGAGCACGTCGCTGCGCTGCCGCGTGGCCTGCTCGCGCTCGGCCTGGCCGGGTGCAGGAACCTGACCGCCGCGACCGTCGCAGGGCTGGACGGCATGCACCTGCAGTCGCTCTCGCTCGCCGACGCGACCTGGCTCACCGACGAGGGGCTCGCGCACCTGCTCGCGCGACACCCGTTACGGCGCCACCTCGACGTCGGCCGTTGCACCGGACTCACGGCGGCCAGCGTCGATCGCCTCGTGGCAGCCTCCATCCACGATCTGCGGGTCACCGGCGTCCGCGGCTGGACGAGCGAACTGGCGGCGCGGCTGCGGCAGCAAGGCCGGCGAATCGAGTTCCGGGTCTGGTGAGCAGGGGATGAAGCGGCCGCCGCGCGGCGGCCGGCCGAAACCGGGCAGTCCGTTCGAACGTGGCGGCTCCATCCCGTATCCTGCTCGCCCCTCTTTCCCCGGCTTCGACCGCGTGTACTCCCTCCTCCTCTGCAGCGCCCTCGGCCTCCTGGTCGGCCTCGGCGGCTTCCTGCTCGACTGGTGGCACTGGGCCTTCCTGGTCCCCATCGCGCTCGTCGTGGCGTTCGTCGCCTGGATCCTGGTCGCCCGGCGGCTGGCGCGCCGGCTGCAACCGGCGATGGCCCGCGTGCAGAAGCAACTCGAGGCCGGCCTGTGGGCGCCGGCGATGCAGAGCCTCGAGGACCTGCTGCCGATGGGCCGGTGGATCCCGCTGCTGCGCGGCCAGGTGCTGGCGCAGATGGGCATGCTCGCCTACCAGTCGGGCGAGACCGACAGGGCGGTGCAGCTGCTCGGCGGCGCGTCGCTGCGCAACCCCGAGGCGCGCCTGCTGCTGGCCTGCATCCACTACAAGAAGGGCGACGCGCCGCGTGCGCTCGAGGCGCTGAAACTCGCGGCCGCCGTCAACAAGAAGCACGCCCTGCTGCACAACACCTACGCCTGGATGCTGCACAAGTCGGAGCGCGCCGACGAGGCCCAGGCGGTGCTGGCGGCGTTCGCCAAGCGCGACCCGAACAACGCGCCGACCAAGGACAACCTGCTGCGGCTGCAGAACCGCACCCGGATGTCGATGCAGGCCTTCGACGTGCACTGGTACGCGCTCGGGCTCGAACGGCCGCCGCAGGCGATGGGCACGCTGCGCCGCGCGCCGAAGGGCTTCCGCGAGCCGCCCAAGCGCCGCGGCGGCTAGACCGATGGCCTCCGGCCCGCCGACCGTGCGCCACGCCGTGCCGCCGGCGCACTGGCCGACCGCCGCCGAGGCGGCGCGTGCGCTGCTGTTCACGCCGATCCGGCTCGGTCCGCTGCTCGTCGCCACGCGCACCTGGGTGCCGGCGATGGTGCCCTGGCGCGCCAGCGAGGACGGCTTCGTCACGCCCAACGTGCTCGACTGGTACGGCCGCTTCGCCGATGGCCGGCCGGGCGTGCTGGTGGTCGAGGCGACCGGCATCCGCGACGTGCCGAGCGGCCCGCTCTTGCGGGTCTCGCACGATCGCTTCGTGCCGGGCCTGCGCGAGCTGGTGCGCGTCGTGCGCGAGCGCAGCGGCGGCGAGACGCGACTCCTGCTGCAGATCCTCGACTTCCTGGCCATCCGGCGCCGGCCCGAGAAGGCGAAGTACTTCGCCCGCTTCCTGCAGCTCACCGAGCGCCACCGCGACGCCGTGCACGAACGGTTCGGCGCCGCGGCGGCGGCCGACGACGACGGGCTGCGGGCGCTGCTGGCCGCGCAGGACGACGCCGTGCTGCGGTCGATCCTGTCGCCCCGCGAGTTCCGCGACTACGCGTACGGCCAGCGCGAGGAGGTCGGCGACCTGCATCTGCCGCACGTGCGCGACCTGCCGCGCGTGCTGCCGGGCCTGTTCGCCGATGCGGCGGCGCGCGCCCGCGACGCCGGCTTCGACGGCGTCGAACTGCACTACGCGCATGCCTACACCATGGCATCGTTCCTGTCGCGCACCAACGATCGCGACGACGGCTACGGCGGCACGCCCGCCGCGCGGCGGCGGCTGCCGTTGGAGGTGTTCGCGGCGGTGCGCGCCCGCACCGGCCCCGACTTCTGCACCGGCGCGCGCTTCCTCGGCGACGACGTGATCGCCGGCGGCAGCCGCATCGAGGACGCGGTGGAGCACGGCGTCGCCTTCGCGGCCGCTGGTTTCGACTTCCTGTCGATCAGCAAGGGCGGCCGGTTCGACGACGCCAAGCAGCCGAACGTCGGCGAAGCCGCGTATCCGTACACCGGCCCGTCGGGACACGAGTGCATGCCGACGGTGAAGGGCGACCTGCTGGGCCCTTTCGGCCGCAACGTGCCGCTGGCCGCGGCGATCCGCGCCGCCGTGCGCGCAGCGGGACGGGCGACGCCGATCGTCACCGCCGGCGGCATCTGCGACTTCGCCCAGGCCGAGGCGATCCTGCAGGCCGGCCACGCCGACCTGATCGCCGCCGCGCGCCAGAGCCTCGCCGACCCGGACTGGTGGCGGAAGATGCGCCTCGGACGCGGCGCCGAGATCCGCCGCTGCAAATTCACGAACTACTGCGAGGGACTCGACCAGCGGCACAAGGAGGTCACCTGCCAGCTCTGGGACCGCGACTTCGCGGCGGCGGACGGCGACCGGGTGCCGCGCAGCGCCGACGGCAAGCGGCGCCTGCTGCCGCCGCCGTGGCAGCCGTGAGCGCGGCGGGAGTCCGGGGAGGGGGCAGCGCGGCGGCCACCCGCACCGCCCCGCGTGCGGGTCCGCTGGGCCATGGAGGGCTGCATCGCCCACGAGTCGTTGGCCACCGTGACCCCTGGAGGCGAGGCATTCGCCTCAACGCACTGTCGCGATCCGGTCGATGCGATCGGCACCATGGAGAAGCGTGCCGCATTGTTCCTCGTGCTGGCGCTCGGCGGCGGCTACGCCGCCTGGACCCACTGGGACGTGATCGCCGAGAAGCTCAGCGTCGTCGACTTCAGTCCCGGCCGGCTGAAGGCGATCGAACTCGCCAAGGACTCGAGCGACTTCGAGCGCGGCTCCACCAACTGGCAGTACCTGCAGTCGCGGCACCGACGCCGCGAGATCGATCTGCCGGCCGAGCCGTGGTCGGCCGAGCCGATCGTCGGTGAGTCGTACCGCGTGGTCGCACGCTGGACCGAGGACGGCGACCGCGTCGTGGTGGCCTTCCGCGTCGACGTCGCCAAGCGCACGGTGGACTACGAAGGCGCGCTGGGCGACGCCCCGGCGACGCCGCGCTGACGCCGCCGTCTCCTCGCCCCGCCACGCCGCTGGTGAAGACGCTCACGAACTCGCGGTTCCGCCGCCTGCCCAGCCCGCATCCGCCTCCTGACGCCGCACGGCCCTCCCGGCCGCCATGGCAGCCGTGAACCCTGCCGCTACCATCGCGGCGTGAGGAACCGCCGCCACGCCGTCGCCGCCTTCGCCCTCCTCCTCGCCACCGCGACCGCCCAGAACCCACCCGGCCCCGAGGCCGACCTGCGCAGCAAGTCGATCGACACCCGCCTGCAGGCGATCGACGCCCTCGGCGCCAGCGGCCGCGCCGACGTCGACCGGTGGCTCGCGCCGCTGCTCGGCGACAAGGACTGGGAAGTGCAGGAACGCGCCGCGATGGCGCTCGGCGCCGCGCGCTGCCAGCCAGCCCACAAGGCGCTGCTCGCGCTCGCGCTCGACGGCGACGTCGTGCGCGTCCGCATCGCCGCGGCCCGCGCCGCGGCGGCGATCGACGCGCCGGCGGCGGCCGCGTGGCTGCTCGACAAGGCCAAGGGCAAGAACCCGGCACGGGCGCTCGAGGCGCTGTCGCTGGTGAACCGCAACCAGCCGCCCGTGGCCGACGCCGACCGGCTGCAGAGGCTGCTGCGCCACGAGGACCGCGCCCTGCGCGAGGCCGCGGCCGTGGCCTGGCTCGAGTGCGCCGCCGAACGCGCCGAGGCGCTGCGCAAGCTGCTCGCCGAGCCGTTCCTGGTCGTTCGCTGCCGGGCGCTGGAGGCGGTCGCCGAGGCGCCGCGCGCCGACGACCTCGCCCCGCTGCAGGAACTGCTGCGCGGCGGCCGCCAGCACGAGGTCGTCGAACGGCGTCTGCTGCGCGCGCTCGCCGCCGCGCTGGCGTTGCCCCATGACGACCTGCCGGGCCGCGCCGGCGACGTCCTCCAGGGCGCCGGCAGCGAGGGCCTGCCGATGACGAGGCGTGCGCGGCTGGCCGCGCTGCTGGCCCGCGGCGAGAAACCCGTGTTCACGCCGGCACAGGCGGTGGCGGCGCTGCAGCCGGCCCTGACCGCCGGCGACGGCGGGGCGCGGGCCGCGGCGGCGAAGGCGCTGCGCGAGGTCGGCGGCGAACAGGCGCTGGCCGCGGCGCGCGCGCACTTCCCCCGCGAGACCGACCGCCGCGTGCAGGCGCAGCTCGTCGAGACCGTGGCGGCGCTGCAGCCGGCCACCACCGAGGCCGGCGCCGCGTGGCTGGTCGAGGTGGCGCAGAGCGGTCTCGACGACCACGTGCGCGAGCGGGCCGTCGTGCGGCTCGGCCGCTCGGGGGCCAAAGGCGCCACCGCGGTGCTGGCCGGCCTGCTCGAGCACCGGCAGTGGACGCTGGCCGTCTGCGCCGCGGTCTCGCTCGGCATGACCGACGCCGACGCCGCGCTGCCGCCGCTGCTGCAGCTGCTGCAGCACGGGGAATGGACGCGCCGCGGCGCCGCCGTCATCGGCCTTATGCACTGGAACCGCGCCGAGGTGGTCGACCCGCTGGTCGGCATGCTCGCCGATCCGCACCCCACGGTCGCCGGCACCGCGCACGCCGCACTGCAGACGATCGCCCAGCGCTACGACGTCGCCGCCACGGCGAAGGCCTGGCGCGCGTTCTGGACCCAGCACAAGGACACGCACGCGTTCGTCGACCGCGCCGCCTCGATCGACAAGGCCAAACGCTTCGGCTACGCGGTGCCCGACGCGGAGATCTACCAGGGCCTCGACGTGGTCGTGTTCACCAGCCGCGGCGACCACATCGAACAGCTGCTGCAGGAACTCAAGATCGCCCACCGCACCACCGAAGCAGGCAGGATCGCGCCGAGCTGCGTGCATCCGGAGGCGATCTTCGTCGCCAACTGCACCGGCGAGATCGCCGCCGACGACGTGATCCCGCTGGCGTGGTTCGTGCGCACCGGCGGCTCGCTGTTCGGATCGTGCTGGGCGCTGTCGCAGACGATCGCGCGGTTGCACCCTGGCGTCGTGCAGCAGGCCCGCACCGCCGACCAGGTGCTCGACGAGGTGCGCGCCAGCCCGGTGCGGCGCGACAGCCCGCTGCTGAACGGCGTGTTCCCGCCGGCCGTGGTGCCGATCTACCACCTCGAGGGTGCCCACCTGATCGACGTGCTCGATCCGGAGTGGTGCGACGTGCTGATCGACAGCCCCGACGCGGCCGAGCGCTGGGGTTGCGGCAACCTGGCGGCGTGGTTCTTCTCCGGCCACGGCGTGCTGTTCGACTCGGCGAACCACTTCGACCTGCAGGGCCTGCAGACGGCGCCCGACCTGAAGACCGCCGAGCAGCGGCAGGCCTACGCGGTCGACCACATGGGCATGTCGTTCGCGACCTGGCGGACGACGCGCACGGCGGCGCACTGGAAGCAGGCCCGACGGGCCGGCCGCAGCGTGCCCGACCTGTCGGCCTTCCGGCTGCTGACGAACTTCGTGCGCAGCAAGCGCATGGCGGAGTACTGACCCGCCGACGGCTGGGGCCTGTCTGGCGCTCTCGCCTGCAGCAGTTACCCAGGCGCGACGACACGCTGGATCTGCGCATACTTCCGAAGAGCCAGCCGATGGCTTCGGGACCGAAACGGCCGATCGGAAGGCACCGATGACCGAATCGTCAACGATTGTCCGCGCAGAGCCCGCAGCCAGCGGTGTCGTGCGTGACCGAGAACTGGATCGTGACGATGCGAGCCGGCCGGTCGCTAGTGGCAACGCAGCAGACGGCCGCCCGCCTGCCGCCTATCGAGGACCACGCCGCCGTCCTTCGAAGGCTCCGTTCAGTACGAGCCGACGGTTGAGCGCACGGCGTTCGACAGCGACAGGTTGTAGATAGACCCGAAGGAGTCGAAGCTGAGCTGCGCCGCTTGGTTGAGGATCGCGAGGCCGAACCAGCTCGGGTCGTTGGGGATCGCCAGAGACCACGCGTGCGTTGGCGGAATGAGCTCCTGGATGTCGAGCGTGGTCCGAAGCACGCACGAACCTGCCGCCCCATAAATGCCGCCGATCGGCACCACGATGGGCGTGAGCCCGACCACCATCAGCGGGATCGACATCGCGTCGATGTTGGCGACAGCGAGCAACATCGAGGTGCCCATCACGGGCCGCTGCACAACCTGCAGCGCCATGGTGCCCGCTGGTCCGGGGCAGCCGGCACCATACGACGTCGCTGTCGCCGGCCCCACGCCGGTCAGAACCCACGTATCGTCGACCGGGTTGGTGCTCGCCCAACCCGAGCCGGTGCCCAGGAAGCCACCGTGCAGCACGCCTCCCCCGCGCCAGCTGTCGTAGAAGCCGCAAGGGTTGTTCCGCGCCGGCGGCGGCGAGAGGATCGGCGCCTGCACCCACGCCACGCCGTCGAATTCCCAGGTCTCGTTCGACTTGGGAATGAAGTACGAGAGGCCGCCGAACCGCACCAGACGAGCGCGACTCGAGTCGAAGAACATCAGGTGGTTCGACCGCGGCGACGGGATCTGACTCGCCACCAGCATCCAGTCCAGGCCGTCCCACTCCCAATGGTCGCGCGCGGCGTCGTAGCTCGGTTGCCCGCCCCCGGGGAACTGGTTCACTCCCCAGCCACCGACCAACGCCAAGCGACTGCGGTTGCCGTCAAATGCCATTTGCGAGTAGCCGCGAGCGGAGGGCACGTTGGCTGGGAATGCCTGCTGCCAGTTGGCGCCGTCCCACTCCCAGGTGTCGTTCAGGTACCCGCCCCCAGCATCGGCGCCGCCGAACAGCAGGCACTTCTGCAGCAGCGGGTCGTAGGCGAACGCCGCAGCGGCCCGAGGCGATGGTTGCACCGTCGTCGCGACCGGGGTCCAGGCGGCACCATCCCACTCCCAGGTGTCGTTCAGCATACCCGTCGGTGAGCGCCAACCGCCAAACAGGACCACTCTGCCGCGGGCCTCGTCGAACGCCATCATGTGGCCCTTCCGCGATGGCGGTGCAGTCGTCGGCGCCACCAGCGACCATTGCCCATCCCAGATCCACGTGTCACCGTAGGTAGGGCCCGCTGAGCCAGCGAAGGTCCCGGCGACCCCGCCCCCAAAGAGCACTCCGAAACCGGTATGCCGGTCGAAGGCCGCCGCGGCGACCCCACGTGCCGGCCCCGTCACCGGCTGCAGGAACCACTCTTCTTGCGCAACGAGACCACCCATCGACAGCGCGAGGGCAATTGGAGCAACGGTCTGCATGGCGGCGCAGGCTACCCCTCTCTCCCCGATCTTCAAGCTGCCGTGGTCCTGCTCCGGGGTGCCCCGGCGTGCGGAGTCGAGGTGACGAACTTGAGCTCGAGCTCCTCGATCTTGGTCCGCACCTACTGCGCAGCACGAGGTCGGCGGCTCCCCGCCAACCGGGCTTTGCGGCGTCCCGAACGTCGGCCCGACGGGTCCCGCTGCGAGGACTGCAGGGCGAACGCTGCCCTTGGCACACGGGTCGCAGCCGCTCGCACTTGGGTAGCGCACCACCCTCCGCTCGGAGCGGATGCAAACGCCCTCGCGTGGAAACACCATTCCGTGTCACCAGGCAGCCAGCGGCTCATCTCGCGATGCCGCCCGCGCCGGCGCGGACGGCTGCTGCTACCCGCCGCGCAGGACCATCGCCGCCCGCACGCCGATGTGCGAGTGGCGCGCGTTGACCGAATCGACGACCCGCCGCGCCGACCGCGCGTCCACGGCGGCGGTGCGGAAAGAACCTCCGCGCGCCACCGCGAAGGACATCTCCACCGCACGGCTGGCTCCCGCCATGCGCAGCGTCGCAGCCTCGTTGGTGGCGAAGCGGTCGCTCACCCACTCGGCGACGTTGCCGTGCATGTCGTGCAGCCCGAACGGATTCGCGGCCCCGTAGCAGCCCACCGGGGCCGTGCCGCCGTAGCCGTCGTCGAACGGCTCGGCCGCCCCGGCCTCGGGCAGCGTCCGGGCCGCCGTCTGGTCCAGCAGGTTCTCGCGGCCCGCCAGCGCGCCGGGCTCCGGGCCTGTCCACCACGGCGCGGTCGTGCCGCCGCGGCAGGCGTACTCCCACTGCGCCTCGGTGGGCAACATCATGCCCGACCGCTGCAGCCACAGCGCGGCGACCAGCTGCTCGACCGACTCCACCGGATGGGTGTCGAGCACGGCCCCAGGGGCGGGGATGCCCCGGTAGACGCGACCTACCTTGTAGAAGCTGGGGAAGTGCCGCTGTCCCGTGCCAACCATCAAACGGGCCCACTGCACCTGGGTCACCTCGTGCTTGCCGATCAGGAACGGCTGCAACGTGTCCGGGCGCAGCGGCTCGTTGGCCCGCGCGTACGGATCGAAGTTCGGTCCCTGCGGGTCGTCCCGCTGGGCGCCGACGTCCAGGGCGCCACCCGGCAGCAGCACGAAGACGATGCCAGCCTCCCGCGACCACGAGAGGCGACCCTCGGGTCCGCGCTTCGGGATGGCGTGCTCGCCTTCGCCCGAGGCCAGGTGCACGAACTCCCACAGACCGCTGTCGGGATCGGGGCCGAGCGGAACGAGCCCCACCTGCGGCGCGAGTCGCAGGCCCCCGTAGCGTGGCTCGGCAGCGATCGCCGCCACCGCCGCATCCCAGGCCTCCCGGTGCGCATCGATGCTGCGGGCATGCACCGTGTCGGCGGCGGCCAGACGGGCGCGAGCCGCCGCCACGATGCCCTCGCGCGCCGCGAACTCGCGCAGATCCTCGACCAGGCGGGACAGGTTCTCGTGCAGGAACCGGTCGCCATCGGTCGGGAACCGCAGCGTCGCGTCGTCGATGGCGGTCGCCAGCGCCCGCATGCGCTCGGCCCGATCGGCCAGCCGCCGCGCCGCCTCGGGATTGCGGGCGGCCCGGATCGAGGCCTCCATGCTGCGGGTGCCCTGCAGGTAGGCTTCGCGCTCGCCGTCGTCCAACAGGTCGAGCGCCGCGCGCCGGTGCTGCATCGTCTCCTCGAACAGGCCGTTGCGGAAACATGCCTGGGCCAGCGACCGCAGCGCCGCGGCCATCGGCAGGCTCCGATCCCCGGCCTCGACCTTCTGCAGGCAGAGCCGCGCCAGGGCCAGCGCCTCCGGTTCGCGGCCGTAGACGCCCACGACGATGCCGACCAGGCCTTCGACCTTGGCGTTGAGCTCCGCCGCCGACTGGGCTGCCGTGGCAGCATCCAGGGTGAACGCCGGCACCGCAGCCCGGCCAGCGTCGACGTCCAGCATGCGCTGCATGCTGGCGATCTCGGTACGTTGCGCCGCCAGTTCCGGACCGCGCGGATGCGCGGCCCGCAGGCGCTCGATTTCGGCGTCGGTGCGCGGCAGCGCCTTGCCGCGCTGCTCCTCGCGCAACCGCTCCAGCTCCGGCAGCAACGCGAGCAGCGGCTCGGCGCGATCGCGCAGCCACGCACGCAAGGCCGGGGCCATCTCGGGCAGCGCCGGGTAGAGGTCGGCCTCCTCCCGCTTCGCGTCGGCCAGGCGCACGCCGTGGGCCAGCAGCAGGAAGTGGTCCAGCACGCGCGCCTTGGCCTGCGCCTCCAGCCAGGTCGCCGCCGCGCCGGCCACCGCCGTCGCCAGCAGCAGGCTGCTCGCCAGCACCATGGTGCGGTGACGGCGCACGAACTTGCGCAGGCGATAGGCGGCGCCCGGCGGACCGGCCTGCACCGGCTCGTGCGCCAGATGCCGCCGCACGTCGTCGGCGAACTCGCGCGCCGAGCCATATCGGCGCTCGCGGTCCTTCTCGAGCGCCTTCAGCACGATCCAGTCCAGATCGCCGCACAGGCGCCGGCGCAGTTCGCCCCGATCGAGCCGGCGTGCCGTCGCGCGCTCGGCCGCGGCCTCGCCGAGGCTCGTGACCCTCGTACTCGGCCGCTGCACCTCCTCCTCCCGGATCGCGCGCCCCACCTCGGCGCGATCGGCCTGGCGCAACCGGCGGCGGGCGTGCGGCAGCTCGCCGACGAGCAGTTCGTAGAGCACGACGCCGAGCGAGTAGACGTCGGTGCGGGTGTCCACGTCGTTGCCGTCCAGGCCGACCTGCTCTGGCGACATGTAGTCCACGGTGCCCAGCAGGTTGTCCGCCTCGGTGAACGCCTGCGACTCCATGCCCGGGGGCGTCAGCACCTTCGCCAGGCCGAAGTCGATGATCTTGGGCGTCGGCTGACCATCCTGCTCCAGCACCAGGATGTTGGTGGGCTTCAGGTCGCGGTGCAGCACTCCCTTCTGGTGGGCGTGCTCGACGCCCGCGCACACGCGCACGAACAGCTCGAGGCGCGCTCGCAGCGGCAGCTGCCGTCGGTCGCAGTACTGGGTGATCGGCAGGCCGAGCACGTACTCCATCGCGAAGTACGGCTGGCCGCCCGGCACGGCGCCAGCATCGAACACCGTGGCGATGCACGGGTGGTCCATCATCGCCAGCGCCTGCCGTTCGATCTGGAAGCGCGCGAGCAGGCGCTCGCTGTCCATGCCGCGCTTGATGACCTTCACCGCGACCCGGCGGAAGACCGGCTCGTCCTGCTCGGCCAGCAGGACCTGGCCCATGCCGCCCTCGCCCAGCACGCCGAGAACGCGGTAGGGACCGATCTGCCGCGCCGGAGCGATCTCGCCGGCGACGGCGGCCTCACCGGCCGACGGCGGCAACAGCGCCGCCAGCGCCTCGGCCCGATCGGGATGCCTGGCCGCCAGGTCCTGCAGCGCGGCGATGCGCTCCGCCCCGGGGAGATCGAGGGCGGCCCACAGTCCGGCCTCGAAGGCATCGCTCGGCGACGGTTCGTCCACACGCCCATCGTTGGCAAGCGGAGCGCTCCGGGCAAGGCCCGGCGGGCCTGCTCGCGTCAGGGTGCAACCGGCGGGCCGCCAGAGCCACGGCTCGCCGCGACAAGGGGCCATCGCGCGACGTGAGGGCCTGGCTACGGCAGCCGGAGCGCGTGCATCTGGGTCGCGGCATGGGCCAGCGTCACCGGCTCGTAGACCAGCCACTGCGCGACCACGTTGGTCCCGACCGCCGCCGCCGACAGCGGATGTGGCAGGTCGACCGCCGCATAGCCGCGGTCGAGGCCGGTGGTGCCGGTGACCCGCAGGAAGCTCGCGACCGGATCGACGCAGACCGTGCAGGGGAAGCTGCCCGAGGCTGGCGAATCACCCCATCATGGGTCCAAGGCCACGACAGCCTGACCTCCTGACGTGACGGTGACGGTCGCCTCGTGGGCGACGCCGGCGCGCTGCCAGGTGACTCGCCACCGGCCTGGTGGAACGTCGTCCAGGTGGAGACCGCCCGCGGGCACATCCAGCTCCCGGCTGAACTTCCCGCCGACGAGACCTGTGCTGCGCGCCTCCGTTGCATGCAAGCGGAGGGAGCCAGGGCGTGGGAACCGCAAGTTCCGCAGTTCGCCCCCCGAGGGACCCACGAGCACTTCGGTCACCTGCACATTGGCCCACGCCATCGGGCCCTCGGGCGCCACTTTGATCCACCAGGTACCCTCAGGCAGTCGAACGATCCAGCGGCCGTCGATGAGTTCGACCAGTGCCGACCGCGCAGCAGCGGACTCGGCCGGCGCATAGTGCACCGTGAGCTTCTTGCCTGGCGGCCAGGGGCCATCCGCATACGCCACCATCAGCTCCAAGGGGCGGAGTTGGCGTTCCTGACCGGCGAGGTTCACGACGATGTGAGCGTCGCCCGACAGCGGTGCGTGCGTGAGTTTGCCGTGATGATCCTGGTAGCCGGGTACGCGGCAACGGTAGGTCCACTCCAGCGGTTCGTCCGGCAGCAAGCGCTGACCCGCAGCGCCTTCGATGGCTCGCGACAGATCGACATCGACCGTCAGCGTGCCGTTCCAGCCGTTCATGAGCAGAGTGGGTCCGCCGGCACCATCCCCGGCACGAGCCACACTCAGCAGGCACGAGAACGCATCGATCTCGCGGCCGGGATCCTCGACGCGAAGGTGCAGACGGCAGGCCGGGACGATGTGGACCAGCACGTTGCTGGAGCCGGCTGGAACGCGCACCGAGGGATGCACCAGGCCCGGGGCGCCCCGTATGTGCAGCGCGTATTCGCCGGGTGCAAGCCCTGTGATAGAGAACCTCCCGTCCAGGCCCACGGTCGCTGCGCCATGACAGAACTCGGAATGCCGCGTGACATTGGCGTAGGGTTCGTCGTCGGTTTCGCTGTCGGTGGTGAACACCGGGTCGTCCCGGTGGGAGCGCCCGCGCACTGCGACCACGGTCCATCCCGGCACAGTGACGGTCCGGTCCGAAGCGCCGGCGACGAAGGCAGGGCCGGTGACCTGCCCCGAGATCGCGAGGCCCTGGGTGAGCACGAAGTCGGCAACTTGTGCTTCCTTGCCGGTGACCCGGATGTCCTGCGCGAAGGCTGGCATCCAGCCAGCCGCCCGGGCCCCGACGTCGATCCGGTAGTCGCCGAGGCGAAGGGGCAGCACCAGTTCGTAGGTTCCGCTGGCGGTGCTCCTGGCAGTCGAAAGCGCGGGCGGAGGCCGCCGCTGCGTGCCCTTGGCCGTCGTCGCCCCCTGCTCCGTGCCGGCGGGATGGGCATGGAGGATCGCTCCCCTGATGGGCCGGCCATCTTCCGTGGTCACGGTGCCACGCAACAGGACGGCGCCTGATTGCCCGGTCGCCAAGGGTGTGCGCAGAGCAACATCGGTCGGGCTGCGGGAGGCCTCGCCAACCGAGCCATCGTCACCGGCCGGTGGCGGCTCGAGGCGTCCGTTTGCGAGAGCAGGCTGGACCGGCGAGGGCGGCGGTGCCGGATCGCCCTCGCCGCCATGACGCAGCAACCACACCACCACGGCCAGGAGCGCCATCGCCAGCAGGATCCTGACGAGCTCGGACCCGCGGGTCATTCCACGGTCCATCGGACCACCCCGGTCGACTCCTCCGTTTCGTGCACCCTGATGCCGGTGAGGTTGCAACCCACGGTGTGGCTCTCGCCCTGGCCGAGCGTGACGTTCCCCGTCGTGCCGTCGGCGAACGTCCAAGACACGGTCATCTTCGAGTTTGGCCCACCGAGGTTCGTCACGGTGACCGTGATGCAGTGGCCGCCGTCACCATGCAGAATCGGTGTGTCCTCGCAGAGCGTCAGGTTCCGCCGGCCTCCGCCATCGGGGATCGCTGCGCTGGTCGGAAGGACGGGACTGCAGACGAGTGCGATCCAGCAAAGTGCGAGGAGGTTCATGATGGTCACCCTGGCAAGTGGTCGAGTTGCTCTCCAGCTTGCGGGAGAGGGTAGCCCTCCCCCTTCGGCCCGCGTCAGATTCCGGCGCCAGGGCGTCGGATCGGCGCCCCGCCGGACGCACGACGCGCGGCCAACGATCCTGAACTCGATCCGCTGCCGATCGAGTTGGAGCCGGTGTCCCTGCCCGCAGCCCGCGCTGGCACCAACCCGCCGGCACACCGGCGTCAACCGGCCGAGGACCGGTCCGCGTCGAGCCGTTCGCGCAGCGCCGCCAGGGCCCGCGTCAGCAAGCTGCGCACCGAGGCCTCGCTCCGGCCCATCCGCACGGCGATCTCGGCCCGCGGCACCTGCAGCAGCCGCGCCAACGCCAGCACTTGCCGGTAGTCCTCGGGCAGCGCCGCGATCGCGGCCTCGAGCCGCGCCGTGTGCTCGCGCCCGATCGCCGCCTGCGAGGGCGTGCCGCCGGCGGCAACGGGTTCGGCGGCGGTCGGGGCCGCTGCCAGCGGCTGTTCGCGGCGGGGGTCGCGGCGCTGCGCCCGCACGTCGCGTTCGCTCTTCTGCACCTTGTGCAGCACCGCGGTGAACAGCCAGCCCCGGAACTCGGCCTCGCCGCGGTAGTCGCACTGGTCGATGCCCGCCAGCACCTCGCGGCAGGTGGATTGCACGAGGTCGTCACTCGCCTCGCGGGCGCGCAAGGTCGGACTCATGCGCTGCTGCACGTAGTCGCGCAGCTCGGGCAGCCAGCGCAACAGCAACGCCTCCATCGCCTTGCGCTGGCCGGAGCGGGCCCGCAACACGAGCTCGGCAGCGTCCGCGTCGTGGGGAGGAACCTCGGCCATGGTCTCGGATCCTAGTGTGGCGAGGTGCAAGTAGCGGTGATTCTCTTCGCCCACCGGTCGTCCGTAGTCTTCCGAGGACGACCGATGCGAGCAGCTGTTGCGATCGAGCCAAGCTGAGTGAAGAGGAGCGGGCGACTCTCGACCGCTATGCGAGTGGTCGCTCCACACGCTTCACGTCACGAACTTCCCAGGGGTCGACGAGGCCAGGGATGCGGGCGTAGAGGTCGCGGTCTCGCACGCGGACAACCTGCGCGAGGCACGCGGCGATCTTCCCCTCGAACCTCCTGTTGTCGGACGTGTTCGGCACGATCATCCTGCCTTGACGGGCTGCGAACACCACGCAGCCGTCGCTCCCGTTCTGGACCGCGAAAGCCGGCGACACCCTGGCCAACGTCACGCGAGCAAGGGCGGCGCTCGCGGATCATGCCCCACCCGCCTGACGCACTACACCAGCGACGGGCGCCGGCGGCCGGCCAGGCGGGGCCCTGCGGCCGTGGGGAAGGACCGGCGGGCCACGCCGTCCCACCGGCCCTACTCGAGGAGGCCCACGTGAAGACTCTCGCCCTGTTCCTGTTCGCCACCCAGGTCCCCGCCCTCGCCGCCCAACAGCCGGCGCCGGCCGAGCGGTTCGCACTCGAGGCCGGCCAGGTCCAGCTGAGCGAGTTCGTCGACCGGTGCGCCCGCTTCCTCGGGTGGAACGTGCTCAGCGACGACCGGGAGGTCGTCGCCGCCCAAACGCCCGACCTCCGTATCCAGAAGGCGATCTCGGTCGACCGGGAGGGCTGCATCGACCTGCTGTCGACGATGCTGGCGCGCAGCGGCTTCGTGCTGACCGAACTCGACGCCAGCAGGGACCTCTACGAGATCCTGCACCAGGGCGGCCCACGCGGCCGCGACATCCTCGGCCGCGCGACTCGGCGCACGCCCGCGCAGATCCTGGCGCGGCCGACCCGCCGCATGCCGGTGACGACGGTCGTCGACCTGCAGCACCTGAACGCGATGGTCGCCGTCAACACGCTGCGCCCGTTCTTCGCCAGCACCGGCGGTCAGGCGACTTCCGTGACCATCGGCACCGCCGGCAGCCCGAACGCCGTGGTGCTCACGGGCCTGCAGGACCAGCTCGCCATGGCGATCGGGATCCTGCGCGATGGCGACGTGCCGCCGCCGGACGGGTCGCCGGCCGCCGACGACCGCCTCGCCGCGCTCGAGGCGCGCGTCGCGACCCTCGAGCGCAAGCTGAAGGCCATGGCCAAGGGCGAGGAGCGCTGACGCCATGCGCCGCCGCGCGCTCGGCGCCGCGCTGCTGCTCGCCGCGGCGGCCGCGGGCCAGCAGCCGATCGCCCCGGCCACGGCCGTCCGCGGCGCGATCACGGCCGACAAGCACGGCCTCGTGCTGCCCGCCGGCGAGTTCACGGTCGGCGAACTGATCGAGGCCGCGGCCGCGTTCCTGGGCCGCAACTACCTCTACGACCCCGACGTCGTCGCGCCGCGCGAGGGCTTCGTGCTGCAGCGGTCGGTCGCCATGGATGCCATCGGCAGCGAGGAGGTGCTCGGCGCCCTGCTGTCGGCGCGCAACCTCGCGGCGGTGCCGCTCGACGAGGCCCGCGGCGTCTACCAGGTCGTCGCCCTCGACGGCGATCCGCGGCTGCTGGCGCTGCTGCCCTGGCGCACGCCGCAGGAGATCCTGCGCCGGCCGCGCCTGCGCGAACCCGCCGTCACCGCGCTCGAACTGCGCAGCGTCGACGCACGCCAGCTCGCGGCGGCCTTGCGCCAGCAGGCGCTGCAGCCCGGCGCGCCGACGCCGTGGTTCGCCGCGTTCGCCGCCGAGGAGCGCCTGCTGCTTCTGCGCGGCCACCGGGACCAGCTCGCGCAGGTGATCGTGTTCGTGCAGCAACTGGAACGCGCCACGGGGGCCGCGCCGGCGGGCGATGCCACGCTGCTGCGGCGCGTCGAGCAGCTCGAACGCGAACTCGCCGAACTGCGGCAGCAGGTCGCGGCGCGGGCGGCGCGCTGACGATGCGCCGCGCCCCTGCCACCGATTGCCTCACTTCGCCAGCAGGTTGACCAGGAGCCGCGCGGCGCCGGCGTTGCCCGCGCGCAGCTGCCGGTAGAGCGCCAGCGAGCAGTAGACGAAGTCGCCCTGGCCGTAGCCGGTGTGCAGCAGCGCCCCCTCGTGCGGCTTCTCGTCGCCGGCGTCGCGCATCGACAGCAGCGGCGTCCAGGCGGCGTCCCAGGTCTTCGGGAAGTTCAGCCCGCGCTCCTGCACCCAGCCGTGGAAGTCGGCGGCGGCGAGCGCGTGCGGGTGCCGCAGCAGCCGGTGGTCGGGCCGCAGCAGCGTGACCGGCGCGTCCTCCTCGGTGCAGCGCTCGCTGCCGATCACCAGCGGGAACGGCGCCAGCGCCGGATGGCCCCTGCGCTCGTTCCACTCGCCGGGCTTGTGGTACATCGCCACGACCCGGCCGCCGCTGCGGCAGAACTGCAGCAGCCGGTCGCGCACCTCGGCGAGCTCGGGCCGGTGGTGGTAGGCGCGGATGTCGAGCAGCACGGTGGTGAAGTCGTCGAGGCGCGTCAGCGCCAGCGCGTCGCGGTCGAGCGCGGTGAAGGCGACGCCGAGGTCGCCGAGCGCGCGCTCGGTGGAGTCGTCGGGCCCGCGCACCAGCGCCACCTTCAGCCCCGGCGGCACGGCGACGTCGATCGGCTGCACGCGGATGCGGCGCGAGAACTCGCCCACGCCGACCTCGATGCCGGCCGCCGCGGTCAGTTCGTCGGCGGCGATCGTCGCCCGGACGAGCAGACGCGCCTGCGGGTGCTCGGGGGTCAGCGACAGACGCGACGGGATCGGCACCGCCTGGATGCCGGGCGGCAGCGACAGGCGCACGGGCGCCTGCAGTTCGCGGTCGCCGTGACCTGTGACCACGACGCTGAACACCCGGTCGACGGTCCTGCCGGCGGGCACCATGACGACCTCACGGTCCCACTCGATCTCGACCGGCGGCACCGGCGTGTAGGGCAGGCGACGCATCACCGTGATCGGTTCGCCGGCGAGCGTGAACGACACCGACACCCCCACGAAGCGCGGCTCGGGCCCGTCGGTCGGCGGCTGGCACGGGAACGCGACCGTGAACCGGCCCGCCGGCCCCGGCGAGGTCGGGGCGTTCGCCGGCACCGGCTCGCCGGCCGGTGGCGGGCCGCCCATCGCCGGCGACACCGGCAGGCCGTCGAACACCAGCGCGCGCACCGGTTGCGTCATCGGCTCGCCGATGCGCTCGCCGCTGCGCACGACGAGGTCGTGCAGCCGCTCGGCGCCGTGCACGACGACGTTGACCCTGCCGTCCTGGTCGGTCGCGACCTCGTCGTGGTCGAGCCAGGCCTCGACGCGCACGTTCGCCAGCGCCAGGCGGATGCCGTCCAGGGCGGCCTGGTGCCGCAGGTTCGCCGCCGGACGCCGCAGCACGTCCGGATCGCCCGCCGCGTGGAGGTCGATGACGAGCGAGCCCTTCTGCACGGCGCGCACGGCGTCCAGCAGTTCGCGGCGCCCCAGCGCGGCGGCGTCTCGCCGCAGCCGTTCGTGCGCCTCGGCCGGGCTCGGCCGCACCCAGAGCTCCGGCATCGCCGTCGGCATGCCGGCGAGAGCGTGCACGGTGCGGGTGTCGTCGTTGGCGATCCGCCACCAGTCGCGGCCGACCTGCAGCGGGTTGTGCGCCCCCCACGGCCCCTGCGTCACGTGCTGCGTCCAGGCCCGGTGCGCGAGCCGGGCGTAGGTCTCGCCGCGCGCCGGCTCGAGTTCGCTCGGATCGACGATCCACTGCGCCTCGTCGATCTTGCTGCGCGCCAGCAGCGCCGGCACGTGGTCGCCGCGCGCGGCGCGTTCGGCGAGCACCTGCTGGATCGCCCAGAACGTCGCCCGGTGGTGGCCGTGCCCCTGCGTGAGGCTGTGGTTGGTGAGCACGAAGTCCGGATCGACGTCGTCGACGATCCGCCGCATCGCGGCGCGCAGCGGGGCTTCGCCCCACTTCGCCAGCGTCTCCTCGAGCGTCTTCGAGAAGCCGAAGTCGTCCATGCCGAGCCAGCGCACCTCGACGTCCATCAGCGCCGCGGCGCGCAGCGTCTCGCGCACGCGCAGGTGCGCCAGCTCCGGCCCGATCTCGCGGCCGATCGCGTTCTGGCCGCCGTCGCCGTAGGTCGTGTAGGCGGTGACGACGCGCATGCCGTACTTGCGGCGCAGGATCGTGTTGGTGCGCGACGACTCGTCGTCGGGGTGCGCGGCGACGTTCAGCACCACCGCGTCGGTGCCGGCGTCGAGCAGGGCCTGGTGCAGGGCGACGAGGCCGGCCTCCGGCTCGCGTTCCTGTGCCCGGCCAGCGGCGGCAGCGACCAGCAGGACCAGGGCCGTGGCGAACGACCTCATCGGGCCAGGCTCCGCAGGCGCCGCGCGGCTTCGTCGAGCACCACGCGCTCGACGGCGAACTGGAACCGCATCGACCGCACGCCGTGCGGTTCGGCGAAGAACAGGTGCCCGGGCACGGCGTTGACGCCGATGCGGCGGATCATCTCCAGCACCGCGGCGTGCGGATCGAGGTCGCCGAACACCCGGCCGTAGTCGGCGAGCACGTAGTAGGCGCCCTGCGGCACCGCGAAGGTGAACCCGGCGTCGCGCAGCGAAGCACAGAACAGGTCGCGCTTCTGCTGGTAGCCCTGCTGCAGCTCGGCGTAGAACGAATCCGGCAGCTGCTCGAGCGCGCGCTGCACGCCGCGCTGCATCGGCCGCGCGGCGCAGACCTCGATCTGGTCGAAGACGATGCCGCACTTCTCGACGATCTCGACCGGACCGGCCAGGAAGCCGATGCGCCAGCCCGTGATCGAGAACGTCTTGCTGAACGAGTTCATCGTCAGCGTGCGTCCGGCGAGCGCCGGCACCGCCGCCGGCGACACGTGCTCGCGGCCGTCGAAGCACATGTACTCGTAGACCTCGTCGGTCAGCACCAGCACGTCGGAACCGTCGAGCACGTTCGCCAGTTCCTCGAGCTCCTGCCGTGTCCAGACCTTGCCGGACGGGTTGCCCGGCGTGTTGAGCACGACGGCGCGCGTGCGCGGCGACAACGCCCGCCGCAGCGCCCCCGAGTCGAACGCCAGCGTGCCGCGGTCGAGCGGCACCGCGACCGGTCGGGCGCCGAACAACGGCACCGTCGTCCAGTGGTAGCCGTAGAACGGCTCGAACAGCACGACCTCGTCGCCGGCCTCCACCAGCGTCGTGCCCGCCGCGAAGAACGCGCCGCTGCTGCCGGTGGTGACGGCGACGTTGGCCGCCTCGAACGGCAGCCCGTTGTGCCGCCGCAGCTTGGCGGCGATCGCGGCGCGCAGCTCCGGCAGGCCGGCGTACGGCGTGTAGAGCTGGCGGTCGCCGCCGTCGATGCTGGCGATCGCGCCCGCCTTCAGCGGAGCCGGCGTGTCGAGGTCGCAGACGCCCTGACCGAGGTTGATGCCGCCCGGTACGCCGTTGATGACCAGGGTCAGCGAACGCAGCAGGTTGCCGGCGTCGAGATGGTGGCGGCGCGCGGCGGTGCGCGCGAAGGCGGGATGGAGTCGCGTCATGGGCAGCCGTGGGGTGGGGATGATACGGTCGGCGTTCGCACGTGACGGCCCTCGAGCTGCAGAACCTGACCTTCCGCTACGGCCGCGACGCCGCCGTGCACGGCGTGTCGCTGTCGCTGCAGCCCGGCGACTGCTACGGCTTCCTCGGCCACAACGGCGCCGGCAAGACCACGGTGCTGCGGCTGGCGCTCGGTCTGCTGCGCCCCGCGACGGGCTCGATCCGCATCCACGGCATCGACGCCCTCGCCGAGCCGCGCCGCGCCCGCGCCGCCGTCGGCGCCCTGGTCGAACGTCCTGGCTTCCACCTCGCCGCGACGGCGCAGCAGAACCTCGCCTGGCTGGCGCGGCTGCAGGGCATGCGGCGCACGCTCGCCGCCGCCGAGGCCGCGCGCACGCTCGAGCTGGTCGGACTCGCGGCGCAGGCCGACCGGGCCGCCGGCTCGTTCTCGCTCGGCATGCGACAGCGGCTCGGCGTGGCACAGGCGCTGCTCGGCCGGCCGCGGCTGCTGCTGCTCGACGAACCGAGCAATGGCCTCGATCCCGAGGGCATCGCCGACCTGCGCCGGCTGCTGCGCCAGCTGGCCGGCGAAGGCACCGCGGTGCTGCTGTCGAGCCACCTGCTGCAGGAACTCGAGGGCCTGTGCACGCGCATCGGCGTGCTGCGCGAGGGCCGCATGGTGGTCGAGGGCGGCCTCGACGATCTGCGCCGCCAGATCGGCGCGCGCCACGTCGTCGCCGGCCGCCCGTTGCCGGCGCTGGCGCAGCGGCTGCGCGACCTCGGCCTCGCGCCGGAGACGGTCGGCAACCGCCTGCTGGTCGCGTTGGACGGCCGGCAGCCGGGCGCCGTCGCCCGCGAGCTGACGGCCATAGGCGACCTCGCCGAGTTCGCGCCGGAGCCGGCGACGCTCGAGGCGATCTACCTGCGCGCCACGAACGGTCAGCCGCAGCCCGGCGATCGGCCGCCGGTCCACGCCGCCGGCAAGGCCCCGGCCCCGGCGGACGCCGCGCTGCTGCCGGTGCCGGTGCCGGCGCCGCGCTGGCGGGCCTTCGCCCACGAGCTGCGCACGCTGCGCGCCGCGCGCACCATCGCCCCGCTCCTGCTCGCTCCGGCGGCGTTCGCGCTGTGGAGCGTGTTCGCCTACCGCCACGCCGTGCACGGCGCGCTCGACCGCGTGCGGGCCGGCGAGCTGTTCAGCGCCGACGCCGGCAGCGGGCACCTGGCGATGGCCCGGGCGCTGCAAGCCGCCTTGCCGGTGCTGGCCCTGGGCCTGCTGTGGCTCGCCAGCCAGAGCGTCGCCGCCGACCTCGCCGCCGACACGCTGCGCAACACCCTGGTGCGCTCGCTGCGGCGGCTCGACGTGCTGCTCGGCAAGCTCGGGGCGTTGCTGGTCGCCGCCGGGCTCGGCTACGCGACGACCGTGCTGGTCGCCGCCCTGGCCGCCGGACTCGCGTTCGGCTTCGGCGACCTCGAGGAGGTGAGCCGCCGCGGCGACCGGCAGGTGCTCGCCGCCGCGGCCGACGTCGCCGGCGCGCACTGGCAGGCGCTGCGGCACGGCGTGCTGCCGCTGGCGGCCGTCGTCGCGGTCGGTCTGTGCGCGTCGGCGCTGGTGCGGCGGCCGACGAGGGCGCTGGCGGTGGCGCTGCTGCTCGTGCTCGGCCCGGAGCTGCTGCGCGACGGCCTGCGCGACGAGGCCGGCTGGCTGCTGACGAGCCATCTGCCGACGGGGCTGCGCGACGACTCGGCACTGGGGTTCCTGGCGGCGGTGGCGCGCGGCGCCGCGGACGCCCTGTGGCCATGGGCGGAGTTCGCGGTCGGGGCGCCGCTGGCCTGGTTCGCCGCCGCCGTCGTGGTCGCGGCCCTGGCGCTGCAGCGCCGGCGCGTCGGCTGAACCAGGGAGCGAACGGCGACCCGGTGCATCGGCGGCCGGGCGGACTTCGAACCCCGACATCGCCGCGCCCACAGCCCCATCGACAGCAGCAAGGCCACCGTGGTTCGATGCCGCCCCGCCTTCTTCCCCACCCGATGCGCCTTCCGGCCCCAAGCCCCTCCCGCCGCGGCACCCCGTGCCGGTTGCTGCCCCTGCTCGCCACCCTGGCGGCTTGCTCGCTCGCGCCCGATCTGCCGCCGCGCCCGCCGCTGGCCGACGTCGAGGAACCGCTCGACCTGCTGGCCGAGCCGGACGACGAGGCCAGGCGCCGCGCGCTGCCCGCGGGCACCTTCGCCGGCCTCGTGCTCGAGGACGCGCGCGACACCCTGGCGGCGAAGCTCGACGAGCCGCCGCAGCTGCGCATCGCCGCGGTGGTCGAGAACTCGCCGGCCGACGCCGCCGGACTCGAGGTCGGCGACCTGCTGCTCGAGGTCCGACCGCAGGGCCTGCCGCCGCGCCTGCTGCAGCGGCCGAGCGAATGGCGCCAGCTCGAACTCGACTGCGCGCCCGGCGCCAGGGTCGAGCTGATCGTCGATCGCGCCGGCCGCGAGGCCCGGACCGCCCTGACGCTCGCGGCGCGCGTCCGACCGGGGCCGCGCACGGCCGTCGAGCGCTTCCGCGAAGAAGACCGCGTCGGCGTCGTGGTGCGCACCGCGACCGAGGTCGAGGCGCGCGCGGCCGGCCTCGGGCCGGGTGGCGGCGCCGTCGTCACCGGCCTCGCCCACTCCAGTCCCTGGCGGGGCGCCGGCCTGCGCTTCGGCGACCTGCTGGTGCGCGTCGACGGCGCGCCGATCGCGCACCCCCAGGACCTGCTGGCGGCGATCCGCCGGCCCGCAGCCGACCGGCTGCGCCTCGACGTGCACCGCGACGGCAGCCCCTTCACGGTCGACGCGCCGCTGTCGCGCCGCACCAGCGAACTGCACGAGATCACGCTGCCGCTGCTGTTCTCGTACGAGTCCGATCGCGGCCGCAGCGAATGGTCGCTGCTGCTCGGCCTGCTGAACTACCGCAGCACCGCGGCCGCCTGGCGCTTCCGCCTGCTCTGGCTGTTCGCCATCGGCGGCGGCGACGCCGACCGGCTGCTCGAGGTGGGGCCGTGATCACAGCCCTCGCCGCCGCGGCAGCCGTCGTGCTGCCGCAGGACCCCGTGCCCACCGTGATCCAGCTGCCGCCGCAGGTGCGCGTCACCGGCATCCTGTGCCCGGACGTCGACGGCGACGGCCGGCACGACCTCGTGGTCGCCGGCCGCGACACCACCGGCCAGCGCCGCGAACTGCGGCTCCACCGCCGCCGCGCCGACGGGCCGCCGTTCGACAACACGCCGTCGCTGCCGCCGCACCCGATCGAGGCGGACGTGGTCGCGTTCGCGTTCGCCGACGTGCTGCCTGAGCCCGGCCGCGAGCTGGTGCTGCTGACACCGGAGCGGGCGGTGGCCGTCGAGCGCGACGCCGACGGCGCACCGACCTACCGGCCGCTGTTCGCGCCGCGGCTCTTGTGGCCGGCGGCGTCGCCGCAGTTCGTGGTGCCGCTCGGCGCGGCGCTCGTCGACCCGGCCGGCGACGGTCGCGACGCCCTGCTGCTGCCGCAGCCGGACGGCGCGCTGCTGTGGCGCGGCGATGGCACGGCGCCGTTCGAGCTGCGGCTGCCGGCGCGCCGCACCGCGCTGGCGGCAAGGGCCAAGGGTGGCCCCGGCGGCGGCGTGATGGCGACCGCCGGCGACGGCCTGCAGCTGCGCTTCGCCCTCGGCGACGACGACGACGACAGCACGCGGGGTCCCCTGCTGCGGCTGCGCACCGCGGCGCCGCCCTGCCAGCTCGTCGACCTCGATGGCGACGGTCGCCTCGACCTCGCCGCGGTGCGCAACGGCCAGCTGCATGCGGCCCTGCAGCGCGACGGTGGCGCCTTCCAGGCGTGCACCTTCGACCTGCCGCTGCCCGAGGACCGGCTGGCGCTGTTCGACCCGGCGTTCGACGTGCAATGCGTCGACCTCGACGGCGACCGGCGCGCCGACCTCGTCGTGACGACGTCGGCGCGGCGCGGCGACGAGGTCGAGGTGCGCGTCGACGTGTTCTCGGCCGATCCGAACGGCGGCTGGCGCACGCCGGCGAACGGCCGCCTGCGCGTGCAGCCGCTGGCGCGGCCGCCGCAGCTCGTCGACGCCGACGGCGACGGCCGCCCCGACCTCGTGCTGGTGACCGTGCGCACCGACGCGCTGCGCACGTTGACGGGGGAGGCGCCGAAGGCGCTCGAGGCCCAGCTGCTGGTGTTCCGCGGCGACGGGGCCCGTTTCGCGGCGCCGGCGATGCTGCAGCAGACGCTCCGCCTGCCCACCGGCGAAGGCGGCGCGACGCCGTTCGTGCACGTGCTTCCCGGCCGTGACGGCCTCGCCGGCGAGCTGCTGCTGCGCGAGGACCAGGACCTGCAACGGCGGCCGCTGCAGCCCCGCGGCGACCGGCTGCTGCTGCTGCCGTCCGCGGCCGCCTGCCGGCTGCCCCAGGGCGCCCGGCTCGAAGGCCCGTTCGCGGCTGGCGGCGAAGTGTTCGCCTGGACGGACCACGAGGTGCTGTTCGTGAGGCTGCGATGACCAGGCGCGCCTCCTGCCCTGCCTTGGTCGTGCTGCTGGCCGCGGCCTCCGCCGTGGCGCAGGAACCGCGGCTCGGCAGCGTCGGACCGGTCGACGCAGCCAGCATCGCGCTGGCGATCGACACCGACGGCGACGGCCGCGCCGAACTGGTGCTGGTCGCGCCGTCGGGCCGCATCAGCCGCCACGGGCTCACGGCCGGAGGTCTCACGGCGCGCGGCGCGCTGCAGCTGGCCGACCCGCAGCACACGCTGTTCGCCGCCGCCGACCTGCTGCCGGCGCCGGGGGTCGAGCTGATCGTCGCCGATCGTTCCGGCACGAGCTGGCTCGCCTGGCCGGACGACGACACCCTCGCCGTGGCGCCCGCGCAGCCGCTGGTGCGCCGCGCCCGCTGCCTGCTGCGCACCGACGGTCCGCAGCGCTCGCCGTTCGTGCAGGACCTCGATCGCGACGGCCGCCTCGACCTGCTGCTGCCGACGCCGCAGGGCGTGCTGCCGTTCGTGCAGGAGGCGCCCGATGCCGACGGCACGCTGCGCTTCCGCGGCCTCGGCCTGCTGACGGTGCCGGTGGAGACCACCGTCGAGCACGGGGCCGGCCGACGCGGCGGCGAACTGCAGGGCGGGCTCGTCGTGCCGCAGCTCGAGACCACCGACCTGAACGGCGACGGGCGTCCCGACCTGCTGACGCGCGACGGCCAGCGCCATGCGTTCCACCTGCAGACGGGCGATGGCACGTTCGCCGCGCCGATCGTCGTCGACCTGGCGCAGTTCCGCGACAGCACGCCGCAGGCGGCGGTGCAGCTGGGCAGCACGCTGGTGCTGGGCGACCGGCAACTGCTGCAGCGCGGCGACATCGACGGCGACGGCATCCCGGACTTCGTGATCGCGCACCGGCGCAAGGTATGGACCTTCCTCGCCGGCGCCGACGGGCCGCAGTTCGAGAAGGCGCGCACGCAGGCGGTCGCCGACGACGTGACGGCGATGCTGCTGGTCGATCTCGACGACGACGCCCGCGCCGACCTGCTGGCGTTCCAGGTGCAGCTGCCCGGCATCGGGGCGCTGCTGCTCGGACTGGTGCAGTCGATCGACATCGACGTCAAGGCGGTGGGCTACCGCAGCGAGCAGGGCGCCTTCGCCAACCTGCCGGCGTGGCGCCGCACCGTCACGCTGCGCATCCCGCCGGTGCTGACGCTGCTCGGCCGGCAGGAGGAACTGGTGCAGCGCTTCCTCGACATCGTCGGCCGGACGCGGCTCGGCGTACGCGGCGCGTTCACCGGCGCGGGCCGCGACGATCTGGCCCTGGCGCGCGCCGACGGCAGCATGCTGGACCTCTATCCGGCCGCGACCGCACCGCCGCGCCTGGATTCCGCCTACGGTCGGCGCACCTTGCGGCGGCTGTTGTTCGAGGATCCGGCGACGGTGTTCGACCTCGACCGCCTGTTCGCGCTGGTGTCCGGCTTCGTCGACGAGCTGTCGGGCAGCCTCGTCGGCGAACGCCAGCCGCTGCAGTCGCTGGCGCTGCGCGATCCGGCGCAGTGGCGCCTGGTCGATCTGCTGGCGGCGGACTTCGACGGCGACCCGGGCGAGGAGGTCCTCGCGGTCTACGCCGCGGCCGCTGGCGACGAGGCGTCGCCGCGGTTCTACGACCTGCTGCGCTGGCCGCCGCCGCGCTGAGCGTCGACCCGAGCCGCGACCTGCATCGCCGAGCGGGACGACGCCAGCTGGCAGCGTTCGGCAGTGGGCTGGCCGGCACGCCGTTCAGCACTCCGGCCTGCTCGGGGTGGTGCCGCGGTCGGAGGAGGACGACGACGGCGCGGAGGATGTGGCCAGGTCACGGCCGGGGCCCAATCGCTCGAGCCCACCATGATAGAGTGCCGCCGCCCCCAGGCTGCGACCTTGCCCGCCGTCATGCGGCCAAGGCGTCGCGTCGCCCTCGTCGCCCCCGAGCCCATTCCATGCGCACGCTCTTCGCCGGCTGTTTCGCCTCGCTCCTTCCCCTTGCGACCGCGCACGCCCAGTGCGCTAGCCAGTGGTTGCCCGGCGTCGGCTCCGGCAGCACCAGCGAGATCAGCGGCCCCGTGTTCGCGTCGGCGGCCCTGCCGAACGGCGATGTCGTGATCGGCGGTTTCTTCGCGATCACCGCCCCCTCCGGCGGCAACGTCGTCGCGCGGCGCAGCGGCAGCACGTGGTCCCCCCTCGGGGGTGTCGTGGGCATGGCCAGCTCGCTCACGGTGCTGCACACCGGCGACATCGTCGCCGGTGGCGAGTTCGCGCTCCCGGGGGTGTCGGGCAGCCAGCGCGTCGCGCGCTGGGACGGCACCTCGTGGAGCACGCTCGGCTTCGGCCCCCACGGCGTCGTGCACACGCTGGCGACGCTGACCAACGGCGACCTCGTGGTCGGCGGGATCTTCTTCACGACCGGTGGCGCACCCGGCAACAACATCGCGCGCTGGGACGGCACGACCTGGTCCGCGTTCGGTGCGGGCACCGACTACCTCGTGCGCACGATCCTCGAGCTGCCGAACGGCGACATCGTCATCGGCGGCGACTTCACCAGCGCCGGCGGCGTCCCCGCCGGTCGCCTGGCGCGGTGGGACGGCAGCGCGTGGTCGCCGTTCGGCGGCGGCGCGAGCGGCTCGGTGAACTCGCTGCGCCTGCTGGCGAACGGCGACGTGCTCGCCGCCGGCGACTTCAGCACGCTCGGTGGGCAGCCGTTCAACCGCATTGCCCGCTGGAACGGCAGCGCGTGGATGCCGCTCGGCGCCGGTCTCGGAGGCACGGTGACGGCGACGCTCGAACTGCCCGACGGCGACATCCTCGCCGGCGGCGCGTTCGTCGGGGCGGCCGGCGCGGCGCGCATCGCGCGCTGGGACGGTGCGACCTGGACGGGCATCGCCGGCGGCGCCGACGATCGCGTCGATACGATGACCCAGCTGCCGAGCGGCGACGTCGTCGCCGGCGGCAGGTTCACGACGATGGGCGGCATCGCCGCGGCCGCCCTCGCGCAACTGACGACGACGTGCCCGGCATCGGCGTCGGCGTTCGGCAGCGCGTGTCCGAGCAGTGGCGGCGCCAACCTGCTGACGGCGGTCTCGCTGCCATGGGTCGAGAGCACGTTCCGCGCGCGCGGCACGGGGCTGCCGGCGACCGCCATCGTGGTGGCCGCGACCGGCCTCACCGCGCTGGTGCCGGGCTTCGCCCTGAACAGCGTGTTCGCCATCTCGCCCGCGGGCTGCCTGCTGCACGTGACTCCGGACATCCAGCAGCCGCTGTTGACCACGACGGGCGACGCCGAGTCGTCGTTCTTCCTGCCGGCGGCGGCAGCCCTCGTCGGCGTGACGTTCTCGCACCAGATGGTCGCGTTCGAGGTCGATCTCGCCGGCAGCTTCGTCGAGATCACGTCGACCAACGCGCTGCAGCTCACGGCCGGCGCGTTCTAGGTCCGGCCGGGCAGCACCTCGGCACCGATCGCCTGGCTCGCAACCGGGATCGGCCCAGGCGCCCGAGCTCGCGGGACGGTGCGGTGCCGGCGCGTGCCCGGATCACCCGCGATGGTCGCTCAGCGGTGGCGCAGCCACCACAGCTCGGCCGCCTTGATCGCGTCGCGGTTGGCGGCGGCGTCCCCCGCCGGCTCGTAGCCGAACCCCGACCCGGCCAGTCCCTGCAGCGCCTTGGCCGCGGCGCGCCGCTGCGGTTCGACCTCGCTGCGCAGCGCCTGCAGCACCTCGGGCACGGCCGGCTTGCCACGCGCCACCAGCTGTTCGGCACACGCGTCGACGTCGCGCGCCGGCGAACGTGGACCCAGGTTGACCAGCCGCACCACGTGCGGCGTGACCGCGGCGACCTCCTTCTGGAACTTGCGCCGCAGGAACAGCACGGCGAACGCCGTCGGCACGCTGTCGCCCCGACCGCGGTCGAGCTGGGTGCCGTTGTGGCCGTCGGCCGGACTGCGCCAGCCGCCGCCCGGCAGCTGCTTCTGCACCAGCATGCGCGCGCCGGCGGCATACCAATCGGCGGCGGCGACCGTGGTGACGTCGGTGAGGATCGCCGCCCGCTCGAGTCCGTAGTGGAAGTAGAGGCACCATGGCGTGCGCGGCTCGCCGACCACCTGCGGCTTCTTGGCGAACCACTGCCAGCCGCGGTCGATCTGCCGGTCGAGTTCGGGCCGGGCGCCGAGCTGCTGCCGGCAGATGGCGAGCACCGCGATCCCGGCCGCCGTCATCGACGCCGTGGCGTCGTTGCCGAGCCGCAGGCGCCGCGTGTAGCCGAAGCCGCCGTAGGCGTCCTGCAGGCCACCGGTGTGTTCGGCCAGCCGTTGCCACACCGCGCGCTCGATGTCGACGCCCAGCGCCGCACCGGCACGCAGGCCGAGGGCGCCGTACTGCGTGTTGCTGAGGTCGCCGCCGCCGTCGGCCTTCGAGTAGCCGAAGCCACCGCTGCGGCCACAGCACTGCAGCAGCTGGCGGGTGTCGGCCTTGGCCAGCGCCAGCCGATCGGGGAACGTCGGCAACGCCTCGAGCACGGTGAGCCGCAGCGCCAGATCGTAGGTCTGGTCCGGCTTCGCCTTCGCCAGCCGCTCCACGGCGGCATCGAACGTGCGGTCGCCCGCCTCGACGCCGTCGTGCACCGCCGCCAGCAGCACGAGGGCCAGTTCGCCGGGACGCGCGTCCGGCTTGCTGACCTCCCGCAGGTGCGCCAGCAGCGCCGGTCGCGCCTTGTCGAGCGCCTGCCGCACGTCGGCGTCGAGGTCCTCCTGCGCTCGCACGGGCCCGGCCGCCAGGAGCCACCCTCCGGCGGCCAACGGCAGCAGCGTGGACATCGCGCGGGCCATCGGGCCGACGATAGGCATCGGCCGTGGCCGCGCCAACCCGGGGCCGGCGGGGCGGTCGTTCGCCGGCCGCCGCCGTGCCCGTGGCCGGCTGCCGCTGGACGGCACGCATCCGATCGCCGAGCCTGCGACGAATGGCCGGCATGCGCATCGCGATCTCGGGTGCTTCGGGCTTCGTCGGCCGAGCCGCCTCGGCGGCCCTCGCCGCCGACGGCCACGACGTCGTCGCCCTCCAGCGGGGCCGGACCTGGGACCCGGCCACCGGCCGGCTGGACGCGCCGGCCCTGGGTCGACTCGACGCCGTGGTGCACCTGGCCGGCGAGAACGTCGCCGGCGGCCGCTGGACCGCCGCCCGCAAGCAGCGCATCGCCGACAGCCGCGGGCCGGTCACCGAACGGCTCTGCCGGGCGCTGGGGGCGCTGCCGGCGCCCCCCGGCGTGCTCGTCTGCGCCTCGGCCACCGGCATCTACGGCGACCGCGGCGACAGCGAACTCGACGAACGCAGCGCGCCCGGCCGCGGCTTCCTGGCCGAGGTCGCGCAGGCGTGGGAGGCCGGCACCGGGCCCGCGCGCGCCGCCGGCATCCGGGTCGTGAACCTGCGCATCGGCATGGTGCTCGACCGCTCGGGCGGGGCGCTGCGCCGGATGCTGCTGCCGTTCCGGCTGGGCCTGGGCGGCCGCCTCGGCGACGGCCGGCAGTGGACGAGCTGGATCACGCTGCGCGACCTCGTCCGGGCCGTGGAGTTCGTGCTGGCCCGCGGCGACCTGCAGGGCCCGGTGCTGGCCGTCGCGCCCGAGCCGGTGACGAACGCCCAGTTCACCCGGGCCCTGGCGAAGGCGCTGCACCGACCCGCGTGGTTCCCGGTGCCGAAGGCGGCCCTGCGGCTCCTGTTCGGCGAGCTGGCCGGGGAGCTGCTGCTGGCCAGCCAGCGCTGCCGGCCGGACGTGCTGCTGCAGGCCGGCTTCCGCTTCGAGCAGCCGGCGATCGGACCGGCCCTGCAGGCCGCACTCGGCCGTGGCCCGGGAACCGCGAGCGCGCGACCGCGTTGGTGCGCCGCTTTCCCGACCGGACCCCGGAGGAAGCCAATGCGATCGACCCGACTCGGTGCCATCCTGCTCGCCACGACCGTGCCCCTCGTCGCCCAGACCCCACCTGACGACCAGCGCCTCGCGGCGGCGTGCAACCAGTTCGCCGCGGCGCTGTACGCCCAGCTCGGCGCGACGGCGAGCCCCACCTGCTCGCCGGGCAGCATCGCCATCGCCCTGCTGATGCTGCTGCCAGGCGCCCGCGGCGAGACCGCCGACGAGCTGGCGGTGGCCCTGCGCCTGCCCGACGACCTGCGCGGCGAACGGCTGGCCACGGCGGCGCACGCGCTGCTCACCCAGCTCGGCCTCACACCCGACGGCCGTCGGCGCACCGAGACCCCGACGCTGGTCGTCACCAACGACCTCTGGGTGCAACAGGGCCACGCCCTGGTGCCCGCCTACGTGCAGCTGCTGCGCGACCACTTCGCCGCAGCGCCGCAGCTCGTCGATTTCGCCCACGACACCGACGGCGCCCGGCGGCGCATCAACGACCACATCGCCAAGGCGACCAACGACCGCATCCGCGACCTGCTGTCGGCCGACGCCGTGCCGCCGACGACGCGCGTCGTGCTGACGAATGCCCTCTGGTTCAAGGCCGCGTGGCTCGAGCCGTTCCCCAAGGCCGAGACCAAGGACCGGCCGTTCCAGCTCGCGGACGGCAAGGCGGTGACCGTGCCGACGATGCGGCACGTGCGCGACCACGCCTACGCCGAGCACGCCGACTGGCAGGCGCTGTCGATGGCGTTCGCGACCGGCGGCATCGTCTGCGACATCCTGCTGCCGCGCGACGGGCTGCCCCTCGCGCGCGCCGAAGCGGCCCTGCTGGCCGGCGAGCACCTGGCGCAACTCCGCACGGCGCGCGTGAGCGTCGAGCTGCCGCGCTTCGGCACCTCGGCGCAGCACTCGCTGAAGGCGGCGCTGGCCGGCCTCGGCGTGCGCGCGGCCTTCGTCTTGGGGCGCGCCGACTTCACGGCGATGGACCCGAGCGGCGAGCTGTTCGTCGGCGACGTCGTGCACAAGGTCTGGGTCCAGGTCGACGAGGCGGGTGCGGAGGCGGCGGCGGCGACGGCGGTGGTGATGCGCGCCGGCAGCGCGATGGTGCCGGCGGAACCGAAGACGTTCCGGGTCGATCGGCCGTTCGCGTTCGGACTCAGGGATCGGCAGACCGGGCTGCTGCTGTTCGTGGGCAGGGTCACCGACCCGCGGGTCGGCGCCAGCTGACGGAGCGCCCCTTCCCACGGCGGCTCGGGCCGCGTATGCGTGGCGGCATGTCGAGGCCGGCCCGCTGCCTCCTGTTCCTGCTGCCGGCGATGGCCCTTGCCGCGCAGGCGCCGCCGCCCGACGCGCAGGTGGCGGCGCGCGGCGCCGACCTGGTCGCCTTCGCCGCCTGGCTCGACGACTACGGCGCCGGCGCGTTCCGGCTGGTCAAGGACGGCGCCACCGACGAGGCCGCGCTGGCCGACGTCGACGCCCGCATGGCGAAGGTCGCCGCCTGGAACACGCTCGAGGCGGCGAAGGCGCTGTTCCGGGCGGCCAGCATCGAGCCGCGGCCCGCCGGCGCCTCGTCGTCGACCGACCTCGTCGACTACTTCCGCGAACTGCAGCCCTGGCGCGTCCAGGCGCTGGCGGCGAAGCACCTGCGGGCGATGACCGTCGACGGCCTGGTGCCATGGCTGGTGTCGATGCTGCGCGCGCCCGGCATCCGGGCGCAGAAGCAGAACCAGGACCAGACCAACGCGGCGGCGGTGCTGCGCATCCTCGCCGGCCATCCGAGCGTCGAGGCCCAGCTCGAGCTGATGCGCGCGTGCCGTTCGATGCCGACCGAGCTGCGCGTGCAGGCGGTGAACGCGATGGCGAAGGACGCCGCGCTCGACCTCGCGCCGACGCTCGTCGAGCTGCTGCGCGACGCCGAGCCGAACGTGCGCATCGCCGCCGCCAACGCCCTGGGCACGGCGCTGCAGCCGCACGTCGACGAGACGCTCGGCAAGCAGCCGGACGCGGCCACGCTGCAGCTGCGCGACGCGGCGATCCAGAAGCTCGAGGAGCTGCTGGTCAAGGACCAGGTCTGGCAGGTGCGCAGCGCCGCCGCGTTCGCGCTCGCGTCGATGCGCTGCAAGCCGGTCGTGCCGGCGCTGATCCGCGGCCTCGAGGCCGAGCTGAACCGCAAGAAGGACCCGTGGGCGATGGACGTGCGGCTGCACAAGCTGCTCGAGGGCCTGACCGGACAGAAGGTGGTGCGCGGCAGCATCGCGCCGTGGAAGGCGTTCTGGGCCGCCGAGGGCGCCGCGTTCACGGTGCGGCCGAAGACGGCGCCCGGCGCGGCGCCGGCGGTGGCCGACAAGTACGAGAAGTTCTTCGACCTCGAGCTCGAGTCCGACCGGGTGTTGTTCGTGCTCGACTTCAGCGGCTCGATGGCCGAACCGGTGCAGCTGCAGGGGCGCGGCACCGGCGCCGGCGCCGGGACGCCGACGACCAAGGCGGCGCTCGTGGTCGCCGAGCTGAAGAAGCTGATCCTGTCGCTGCCCGACGGCGCGATGGTCAACATGGTGGTGTTCAGCGACGAGGTGCGGGTCTGGCGGCAGGAGGGCAAGCGGCCGGCCCTGGTGAAGCTGACCGACGACGCGCGCGACGACCTGCTCGGCAACTTCCTCGACAACCTGCGGCCGGCGGGCTCGACCAACCTCTACGGCGCGCTCGACCGGGCGCTCGCGTTCGGCGACAACGGCCTCTACGACAAGTACTACGCCGCCGGCTTCGACACGCTCTACGTGATCACCGACGGCGCGCCGACGGCGGGCGAGGTGACCGACAAGGAGGAGATCCGCCGCCGCGTCCGCGAGCGCAACGCGCTGCGCAAGATCGCCATCCACTGCGTCACCTTCGGCGACAAGAACGACACCGACTTCCTGCGGCCGATGGCCGAGGAGAACGGCGGCCGGCACGTGCACGTAGAGTGACCGGCGGCGACCGGCATCGGCGACCGCCGCCGAGCTGAGGCCGCGGGACTGCCTTGGGCCGCCTTCGAGGTCGGCCGACACGGCTTCGATGCCGGGCTGCGGCCGGGCGCGAAGCGCCGCGACGTCGCGGTCGACGGCGACCACCGGGTGGCCGCGCGCGGCGAAGAAGCGCACAGGACGGACGGCCGCCATCGGCGATGTCGAGGCCGTCGGTCATGGCCGCCACCATGGCGAGGGTTCCACCACGCTCGCCGGTTCGCCATGGCGGGCGGCGCTTACGGAGGGCTTACCCGCAGGAGGGCGTTCCACGCGTCTGCTTCTGCCAAGACGCGAGGTGACGATGAACATGGCGCGCACGATCCCCCTCCTGGCCTTCCTGGCATCGCTGCTGCCGGCGCAACCCCCGCACCAATGGGTGGCCCCGAGCCGGACGGTCCTGGTGCACCCCGGCGTGCCGCCCGTCCAGGTCACGGCGGTGGCGGCGAGCGTGCGCATCCTCGACCGCGCGGCGACGACGACGCTGCAGTTCGAGCTGCACAATCCGGGGCCCCGCGACCAGGAGGCGGTGCTGCTGGTGCCGGTCCCGGAAGGGGCGGCGGTGTCGCAGTTCGCCTTCGAGGGCATGGCCGCCGAACCGACCGCGCGCATCCTCGGCCGCGACGAGGCCCGGCGGCTCTACGACGAGATCACCCGGAAGCTGCGCGATCCGGCGCTCTTGGAGTTCGCCGGCCTGTCGTGCCTGCGCAGCAGCGTCTTCCCGGTGCCGGCGGGCGGCCACCAGAGGATCCGCTTCACCTACGACCACGTGCTGGACGGCGACGGCGACCGCCTCGACTACGTGTTGCCGCGCAGCGAGATGCTCGCCAACGGCGCACCGTGGCGGATCACCGTCGAGCTGCAGGCGCGCGCCGAGATCGGCGTCTGCTACTCGCCCAGCCACGACCTGCAGACGACGCGACGAGGGGCGAAGGCGCTGAGCCTGCGGGTCGGCGAACGCAGCGAGCGCGATCCGGGAGCGTTCCGGTTGTGCTTCACGACCACCGCGGACCCGAGCGGGCCGACCGCCGCCCTGTTCGCGTATCCGGATCCGACGATCGGCGGTGGGTACTTCCTGCTGCTCGCCAACGCCCCGCAGCCGGGGAACACCGCGCCGATGCAACGCGAGGTCACGCTGGTGCTCGACCGCTCCGGCAGCATGGCGGGCCGCAAGCTCGAGCAGGCGACCGCCGCAGCCCTGCAGGTGCTCGAAGCTCTCGCCGACGGCGAGGGCATGCAGATCCTCGACTACGGCAACGACGTCGCGCGCGCGTTCCCACGGCCGGTCGCCAAGGACAAGGCGACGATGGCGGCGGCACGCGACTACCTGGCGGCCATCCGCCCGCACGGCGGAACCAACATCCACGATGCGCTGCTGGAGGCGCTGCGCACCGAGGCGCTGCCCGGCACCTTGCCGCTGGTGTTGTTCCTGACCGACGGGCTGCCGACCGTCGGCCCGACGAGCGAGAAGCAGCTCAACGCGATGGTCGCTGCGGCCAATCGCAGCGCGCGACGCGTCTTCTGCTTCGGCGTCGGCAACGACGTCAACGTGCCGCTGCTCGACCGCATCGCCGACACCACGCGTGCGGTGACCACCTACGTGCTGCCCGAAGAAGACGTCGAGGTCAAGGTGGCGCGCACGTTCGCGCGGCTCGGCCAGCCCGTGCTCGCCGGGCCGGAGCTGGCGCTCGCCTCCGACGCGGACGGGGGCGGCCGGCTGCGCGAAGTGATGCCGCGAACGCTGCCCGACCTGTTCGCCGGCGACCAGCTGGTCGTTCTCGGGCAGTACCGCGGCGAGGCCCCGCTGCCGTTCGTGCTGAAGGGCCGCGCACCCGGTGGCGACGCGAGCTTCGCCTTCACCTTGCCGGTGACGACGGCGTCGACCGCCTACGGCTTCGTGCCGCGCCTGTGGGCGAGCCGGCAGATCGGCTTCCTGGTCGACGAACTGCGCCAGCAGGGCGGCGACCTCGGCGGGCCGCTGGCCACGGGCGTCCGCGATCCATTCCACGATCCGCGGCTGCGGGAACTGCGCGACGAGATCCTGCGGTTGTCGGCGCGCTTCGGCGTGCTCGGCGAGTACACCGCGTTCCTCGCCACCGAGGGCAGCCGCCTCGACGACTGGCAGTCGCTGACGATGGCGTGTCAGGGCTCGCTGTCGACGCGCGCATTCGCGACCCGCAGCGGGATTGCCGCCGTCAACCAGGGCAGCAACCTGTGGGCGCAGAAGGGGCAGAACGTCGCCAACCCGCGCAACCTCTACCTCGATGCCGAGATGAAGGCCGTCGAGACGAACGCGGTCCAGCAGGTCTGCGACCGCGCGTTCCTGCGCCGCGGCAACACCTGGATCGACGGCAACAGCGTCGCCCGGCAGCGGCTCGACGTCGATCAGCGCATCGAGCTCGGCAGTCCTGGGTTCTTCGCGCTGGTGCGACGGCTCGAGGCCGAGAGCCGCAGCGGCGTGTTGTCGCTGCGGGGCGACATCCTGCTCGAAGTGGATGGCAAGAACGTGCTGGTGACCGCGGGCAGCGGTGCGCCGGCGACCGAGACCAACCCGATCCCGAAGGAGACGATCCGATGAACCCGTCCGTCGTGCCGATGCTCGTCCTGGCCGCTGCGCTCGCGGCGCAGGGGCCCCCACCCGTTCCCGCCATCCCGACGGCGCCGATCGCGCCGGCAACCGCTACGGCGCCGCGGCCGATCGACCTCGCCATCTGCCTCGACATCAGCGGCAGCATGGACGGTCTGATCCACCAGGCGCGCCAGAACCTGTGGGCCGTCGTCAACGACCTGGCGACGCTGCAGCCAAGCCCGACCCTGCGCGTGGCGCTGCTGACGTTCGGCTGTTCGACGCACGACGCCGAGCGCGGCTGGGTGAAGGTCGAGACGGGCTTCACCACCGACCTCGACGCGGTGTCCCAGAGGCTCTTCGCGCTGTCGACGAACGGCGGCGACGAGTACGTCGCCCGCGTCGTGCAGACAGCGCTCGGCGAACTGCAGTGGTCGCCCGACCCCGGCGCGCTGAAGCTGCTGTTCGTCGCCGGCAACGAGGCCGCGACGCAGGATCCGAAGGTCGACACCGCAGCGCAGAGCCGCGCCGCGATCGCCCGCGGCATCGTCGTCAACTCGATCTACTGCGGCGACCCGGCCGACACGCTGGCACCGGCGTGGCGCGAACTGGCGAAGCTGGCCGACGGCCAGTTCGCGGCGATCGAGAAGGACAACGCGGTCGTCATCGTGACGCCGTTCGACGAGCAGCTGGCAGCTCTCAGCGCGGCGATGAACCCGACCTACGTGCCCTACGGCGCGCAGCGCGAGGCATGGGCGCAGAACCAGGCCGCGCAGGACTGCAATGCCGCGAGCCTGAATCCGGCGGCGGCGGCGCAACGTTGCCAGACGAAGGCCTCGGGCCTCTACGCCAACGCGCACTGGGACCTGGTGGACGCCTGTGACGACCCGAAGTTCAAGCTCGACGACGTCCAGAAGGCGGACCTGCCGGAAGCCCTGCGGGCCCTGACGGTCGCCGAGTTGCGAGCCCACATCGCCGCCCAGAAGCAGAAGCGCAGCGAACTGCGCGCCAAGGCCGAGGAACTCGGCAGGCAGCGCGAGGCGTTCGTGCTGGCCGAGCAGAAGAAGCTCGGCGCGAAGGGCGAGGCGCTGTTCGACAGGGTCGTGCTCGCCGCGGTGAGGCTGCAGGCCGAGGCGAAGGGGTTCCGCCGCCGCGTGGACCCGCCACCGGTCGCCCCGACCGGCGACGTCGAATCGCCGTTCGCCGCGCTGATCGAGCAGGCCATCCGCGACTACCGGAGCTTCGTCTGCGTCACCGGCCAGCCGAGGATGGCGCCGGCGGATTGCAGGATCTCGGCACCCCCGGTCCGGAGGAGCGCTGCCGAGAGGGAGCACGGCCAGAAGCTGTACCTGCTCTACGCCCGTTTCGCCGAGGGCGGCGACTACGTGGAAGCCGGCCAGCCGGAACGGGTCGGCCAGACGCTGGTCAAGGAGGCGTGGCAGTGCATCGAGGGCGCGCCGAAGGGCCAGACCGAGGCGGGCAGGCGCTACGTCGCGACGCCGACGCTGCGCGATGGCGACAAGGTATGGCACGCGGGCGATGCCGCCGGCCTGTTCGTGATGCACAAGCTGGCGACCGACACCAAGGACACCGACCAGGGTTGGGTCTACGGCGCGATCGACCGCAACGGCGTGGTCACGGCTGCCGGCCGGGTCGCTTCGTGCATGCGTTGCCACCAGGATGCCACCGAAGACCGCCGCTTCGGGCTACGCTGAGCGGCCGTGATCCCGAAGAAGACCGTGCTCGTCGTCGAGGACGATGCCGCGATCCGCCGCGGCCTCGCCGACACGCTGCAGTTCGCCGGCTACGCGGTGATCGCGTGCGGCGACGGCCAGGAGGGGCTCGACACGGCGATCTCCGCGCAGCTCGACCTCGTGATCCTCGACGTGATGCTGCCCAGGCGGGACGGCTTCACGATCCTCGCCGAGGTGCGGCGCACGCGGCCGGCGTTGCCGGTGATCCTGGTCACCGCCCGCGGCGCCGAGCAGGATCGCGTGAACGGCCTGCAGACCGGCGCCGACGACTACGTGGTCAAACCGTTCTCGAGCAAGGAACTGCTGGCGCGCGTCGCCGCGGTGCTGCGGCGCAGCGCCGAGCGCCCGTCCGACATCGGTCGCATCACGGTCGCAGGCCGCGGCATCGACTTCGACCGCCGCGAGGTCGAGCTTCCCGACCACAGCCGCGTGCTGCTGTCCGAGAAGGAGAGCGAACTCCTGCGCTACCTGGTGCAGAACCGCGGCCGCGCGATCTCGCGCGCGGAGCTGCTCGAGCGGGTGTGGGGTCTTCCCGCCGGCGGCGACTCGGCGACACGCGCGATCGACATGCACGTCGTGAACCTGCGCGGCAAGCTCGGCGATCCGTCGGACCGGCCCGCCGTCGTGCTGACCGTGCGCGGCAAGGGCTACATGCTCGCCGCCGAGGCATCGCGGTGACCACGGCCCGAGCCCGTGCGTGGTTCGGGTTCTCCGTCACCGCCGCGGTGCTGGTCGCCGTCGTCTGCTGGCTGACCGCGGCCCTGCTGCGCCTCGACCGCGACGAGGTGCAGGCTCGACGACAGGCCGCGACGCACGAGCGGCTGCGGCTCGCCCTGTGGCGCATGGACAGCTGGCTGTCGCCGCAGCTGGCCCGCGAGGCGATGCGGCCGCCGGGCGAGTACCGGGCGTTCCCGAGTGCTTCGGCGGCGTGGACGCGCGGCTTCGCGAAGCTGGCGCCGGGGGATGTCGTCGTGCAGTCGCCACTGCTGACCAGCGAATCGGCGCTGTTCCCACTGCACTTCGAGTTCGGGCCGGACGGGCTGACCAGCCCGCAGGCGCCGGTCGGCAACGAGCGCGACACCTGCGAGGCGATCGGCATCGATCGCGCGCGGCTCGACCGCGCCGCGCAGCGCCTGCAGGCCTTCGCCGCCGGCGTGCAGCGCGAAGTGCTGGAGCAGAGGCTCGGCGGCGTCGAGGCGGCGCTGCCGCTGTTCGGCTGCAACGCGATCTCGCCGACGGAACCGGCGCAGACGCAGCAGAGCGTGCAGGAGTACTCGAACAGGCAGCGCTCGTTCGCGCAGAACGTGATCCAGAACCCCATGACGGCGCCGAACCGCGACGGCGGGAGCAACCCGGCCGCCGGCGGCGCCGACGACATCGGCCCGCTCGTGCCGGTGTGGCTCGATGCGCCAGGCGACGGCCAGCTGGTGTTCGTGCGGCGCGTGCGCGAGGCGGCGGTCGTGCGCCTGCAAGGTCTGCTGGTCGACTGGAGCCAGCTACAGGCGGAACTCACCTCGCTGGTCGCGGACCTGTTCCCGGCGGCCGGAACGCGGCTCGCGCGCTGTGAAGCACCGACGGCGGCCGAACAACCGTCGATGCTGGCGTCGGTGCCGGCGCGCCTCGTGGCCGCCTGCGACGACGGCCTCGTACGCGGGCTGCCGCTGCCGGCGATGCTGGCGACGACGTGGGGCGTCACGCTGCTCGGCCTCGCGGTGCTCGCCATCACGCTGCGCGCCGCGATCGGCTACGGCGAACGGCGGGCGCGCTTCGCGTCGGCGGTGACGCACGAGCTGCGCACGCCGCTGACGACGTTCCGGATGTACAGCGAGATGCTGGCCGATGGCATGGTCCAGGATCCTGCCGCGCAACGCGACTACCTGGCGACGCTGCAGCGCGAGTCGGACCGGCTGGCGCGCGTGGTCGAGAACGTGCTGGCATGGTCGCGTCTGGAGGAGGGGCGCTTCACTGCCCGGCGGGTCGCCCTCCGGGTCGGGCCGCTGCTCGACCGCATCGGCCCGACGCTGCAGCGCCGCCTGTCCGAAGCCGGCATGACGCTCGCCGTTCACGCCGACGACGCGACGCGAGCGGCGGCGGTGACGACCGACGAGGACGCGGTCGGGCAGATCCTGTTCAATCTCGTCGACAACGCGGCGAAGTACGCTCGCGCCGGCTCCGACCTGCGCGTCGAGCTGACCGCCGCGGCCGACGCCGGGCGGGTGTCGTTCGCCGTGTGCGACCACGGTCCGGGGGTGCCGGCGGCGCACCGGCAACGCATCTTCGCACCGTTCGACCGCGGAGCCGTCGCCGCCAGCAGCAACGAGGTGCCCGGCGTCGGACTCGGCTTGGCGCTGGCGCGCGGCCTCGCCCGCGACCTCGGCGGCGACCTGCATCTCGACGAGAGCGCTGGCATGGGCGCCCGCTTCGTGCTCGGCCTGCCCCGGGCCTAGCGGGCCTTCTCGAACTTTCACCGGGCCGCCTGCACGCGAGCCGCGCCTCGAGGTCGTCGACGGCGGCGTCGAGGACACCCGCGCACCGCACTCACGATGGCAGATCGGCGAGCGCCATCGCCGCCGAGCGCGCCGCGCCCTCGAGCGTGGCCGGCAGGCCGGTCGCGGTCCAGTCGCCGCAGATCCGCAGGTTGGCCGGACCGCCCGGGAGGCGCCCGGGCGGTGGCCGCCTCGCCCCCCCACCGGGCGCGGCGACGAAGGTCGCGTGCTGCTCCTTGCGCACGCGCACCCGCGCGCCTGGCCCCACGGCGAAGCCCGGGTAGTGCCGCGGCAGCTGTGCGCACGCCAGCTCGCCGATCGCCGCCACCGGCATGCCATCGAACACCCGGCCGCCGCCCGACAGCAGCGCGAACCGCCGCGCCTCCGCACCCGGCGTGCGCAGCACGAAGTGGAACGGATCGCCGTCGACGAGCGCCACCACCGGGCCGTCGTCGGGCAGCGGCGGCGCTCCAGGCGGCGTTTCGACGAAGACCGACACGATCGGCGACGACGCCAGCCCGGCGCGCGGGTCCTCGGCCGAGGCGATCCCGGGCACCAGGTTCCCGGCCACGAACCACGGCAGGGCGCTGACGACGAGGTCGTCCGCACCGACGGCCAGGCGTTCGCCATCGGCGAGTCCGATCGCGGCGACCCGGCCGCCAGAGACCGGCAGAGCGGCGACGCGGGCGCCCAGCCGCACCTCGACCCCGGCCGCCGCCAGCGCGCGCCGCGCCGGCTCGCCGAGGATCTCGCCCCACGGTCGCTTCGGCACCCAGAACGCGGCCGTCGTCGCCCGGCCGGCGAACGCCTCGCGCAGGGTGGCCAGGAAGTCGGCCGCCGAGGCGAGCTCGGGTTCCACGTTCATGATCGCGCGGCACAAGGGGCGCCACAGCCACGCATCGGGCAGCCCAACCTGCCCCCGCCGCCGGAACCAATCCGCCAGCGTCCAATGCGCGGGTGCGCCGCCCAGCGTCGCCGCCATGCCCCACAGGGCCCGGAGCCGCGCGCGCCACGGCAGCGGCAGGCGCACCAGCGCCAGCGGCATCGCCAGCGGCACCGGCAGCCCCGACAACGACAGGCGTGCCCGGCGCCCGGCGGCGTCGCGCGAGACCATCGCCAACCGCCGGTCCTGCTGGAACGCGTGCTCGCTGCCGAGCCGCCGCAGCAGGGCGCGGGTCGCGCGGTAGCAGCCGAGCATCACGTGCGGGCCGTTGTCGAGCGTCCACCCAGTGGCCGGATCCGGCGACGAGAACGCGCGGCCGCCGAGCCACCGCCGCGATTCCAGCACGGTCACGGCGAAGCCGCGGTCGCGCAGCCCGAACGCGGCCGCGATGCCGGCGAGGCCGCCGCCGAGCACGAAGGCCCGCCGAGCGCCGGCGCTCGTCACGCGCGGACCCCGGCCAGCACCAGCAGCGCCAACCAGAGCTTGCGCGGCCGGCCGACGCGCACCTTCGGCCCGCGCAGGTCGACGTGGCCGCTGGCGAGCCGGCGCAGCAGGTCGCCGTAGACGGCACCCATGATGCGCGCCGGCACCAGCGCCCGCCGCGATCGCCGTGGCAGGCGGCGCAGCGCGGCGCGGGCGGCGGCGAACTCGGCGCGTGCCCCCTCGGCCAGCCGCCGCTGCAGCACGGCCACCGGCCCGCCCGGCGCATAGGCGGTCGCCGGCCCCTCGCCACCGAGCCAGCCCGGCTCGACGCCAGCCTCGCGCAGCCAGGTCGCCGGCACGTAGCAGCGGCCGATCGCCGCGTCCGGCCGCAGGTCGCGCAGGATGTTGGTTCGCTGCAGCGCCTGGCCGAGGTGCTCGGCGAAGTCCACGCCTGCGGGTTCGGCGACGCCGAGCACCGGCAGGCAGGCGAGCCCGACCGCCGAGGCGACGCGGCGGCAGTAGAGCCGCAGTTCGCCCTCGTCGGCGAAGCCCCGCGGCTCGAGGTCCATCGCCATGCCGTCGAGCACCTCGCGCAGCGGCTCCGGCCCGAGGCCGAAGCGCTGCATCGTCGTCTGCACCGCGCGCCCCACCGGCGTGCCCGCGGCTCCGGCCGCGGCGGCGTCGAGTTCGCCGCGCCAGAACCTCAGGTGTGCAGCGGCCGTGGCGCGGTCGACCGCTTCGTCGACGGCATCGTCGACGACCCGGCAGAAGGCGTAGATCGCCGTCATGCCCGCGCGCCTGGCCGCGTCCAGGCACAGGAAGCCGGTCAGGAAGTTCGACCGCGAGCGCGCGGTGATCTCCGCGGGCTCCAGCCTGGCCCCGGGCGGCAGGCCCGTGCTGATGTCGGCGTTCGCCGTCATCGCGCCCCGCCTCCGAAGCGCGGCGGCCGCCGCAGGCACAGGCCGCCGAGCACCGTGCCGAGCCGCGCCAGCTTGCCGAGCTGCGTCCGCCGGCCGAGCACGTCGAAGTCGACGCTGCGGATGCGCCGCAGCACCGCCGCGGCGCCGCGCAGGATCGCGCGCAGTTCCCACCGCAGCCGACCGGACACGGCGTCCACCAGCGGCCAGCCGGCGGCGAACTCGCCGGCGATGCGGTCGGCCCAGTGCCGCACCAGCGCCCGCACCGGCGGATCGGCGCTGGCCGCGCGCAGCTGCGCCTCGCCGACGCCGAAGCGGTGCAGGTCCTCCTGCGGCAGGTAGATGCGGTCGCGGTCGCGCAGGTCGCTGCCGACGTCCTGCAGGTGGTTCAGCAGCTGCAGCGCCGTGCAGATCCGGTCCGAGAGCGCATCGAGCGCCGCGTCGCGGTAGCCGCAGACGCGCAGCACCAGGCGCCCGACGGGATCGGCCGAACGGCTGCAGTAGTCGAACAGGCCCGGTTCGTCGTAGCGACCCTGCTCGAGGTCCTGCGCGAAGGCATCGAGCAGGTCGGTGAACAGCTCCGGCTCCAGGTCGCAGGCGTGCATCGTCGCGACCAGGTCGACGAACAGCGCCACGTCGCCCGCCTGGCCCTGCACGTGGCGCAGGAAGTCGCGGCGGAACGCCGCCAGCGCCGCCGCGTCGCGCCGTTCGTCGGCGAGGTCGTCGGCGGTGCGGGCGAACGCATAGATCCGGCGCAGGTGCAGGCGCGCCGCCCGCGGCAGCAGCCACGAACCGACCGGGAAGTTCTCGTAGTGGCGCTGGGCGAGCGCGAGGTAGTGGCGCGGGTCCTGCAGGGAGCGGTCGGCGGAGGCAGGCGAGGAGAGGACCACGGACGGCTGCCGCGGCACGCGGCCGGGCAGAGCCTACGGCACCGACGGGCCCGGAGGCTCGTCTGCCGTGGCGTTTCCCCGCCCACCAGGCCGCCCCCCGACTGGCCCGCGCGGCGGATTCGTGCCACCGGTGCGGGAATCGGGCCACTCTGCCGCCACGGCACCGCCCGACAAGGAGCAACCATGGAGATCGACTTCGACGCCTCGGACCACGTGTCCGATTTCGTGACCGTTCCCCCCGGCACCTACCTCTGCCGCATCGCCGAGGTGCGCCCTGGCTCGACGCGCGCCGGGGACGAACGCTGGTCGATGCGGCTCGTCGTCGCCGAGGGCCAGCACATAGGCAAGCAGGCGGCATGGGACAGCCTGGTGTTCAGCAGCCGCGGCCGGGCGAGGGCGCGCATGGTGCTGCAGGCGCTCGGGCTGCCCGCTTCCGGGAAGGTGCAGATCGAGCCCGGCGACCTCGAGGGGCGCACGGCCCTGGTCGAGGTCCGCCCGGCCGAATACCAGGGACCCTCGGGCGACGTCGTGCGCCGCAACGAAGTGCCCTACGACGGCTTCCGCGCCGTGCCCCCGGCCGATGCGGCTCCCCCGGCGCCGGCCGGCCGGCGGGCGGGGGCCAAGCGCGACCAGGCCCCACCGCCGGCCGATGACGCCGTGCCGTTTTGAGCGGCACGGGCGCGCCGGTTGGCGCCCTGCGTCGTATCCTACGCGCCTGCAAACCCCCACCGACCGGAGAACCCCATGCACACTGCCGCCCTCGCCTTCGTGGCGTCCCTGACCCTGACCCTGGCCGCGACGGCCCAGGAGAGCACCTGGATCACCAGCTTCGAGGATGCCAAGGCCGCCGCGAAGAAGGAGCAGAAGGTGATCCTCGCCAACTTCACCGGCAGCGACTGGTGCGGCTGGTGCATCAAGCTGAAGGACGAGGTGTTCAGCAAGCCCGAGTTCCAGGCGTGGGCGGAGAAGAAGGTCGTGCTGCTCGAGCTCGACTTCCCGCGCAAGAAGGAGATCAGCGCCGACCTGAAGGAGCAGAACGCCGGACTCGCCAAGCAGTTCGGCATCCGCGGCTACCCGACGATCGTGATGATGGACGCCGACGGCAAGCAGCTCGGACAGCTCGGCTACAAGAAGGGCGGCCCGAAGGCCTGGATCGAAGCCGCCGAGGCGCAGATGGCGCCGAAGGCCGACGGCGACGAGTGGCTGACCGACTACAAGCAGGCGCTCGAGAAGGCGAAGAAGGAGAAGAAGGTGGTGCTCGCCGACTTCACCGGCAGCGACTGGTGCGGCTGGTGCATCAAGCTGAAGGACGAGGTGTTCAGCAAGCCCGAGTTCCAGGAGTGGGCCAAGGAGCACGTCGTGCTGCTCGAACTCGACTTCCCGCGCAACAAGCCCCTGAGCGCGGAGCTCAAGGCGCAGAACGAGAAGCTGCGCGACGAGTTCGGCATCGAAGGCTACCCGACGATCCTGTTCCTGGACGCCAAGGGCAAGAAGGTCGGCCAGACCGGCTACGTCGCCGGCGGTCCGGAGAAGTGGATCGAGGCGGCCGAGAAGGAGCTCGGCCTGAAGAGCACGAAGAAGAAGGGCAAGGACAAGGACAAGAAGGACAAGGACAACGGCTGAGCCCGAGCCCCCGGTAGCGGCCGGAACCTCCGGTCGCACCGGCCCGAGGCGTGCGCGCCAGCGGACCGACAAGTCCGTCGCCGAACCTGCCGATGCAAGGGGCATGCAGGTCGGTCAATTCCCGGCGGCGGCCGCGAGCTCGCTGATCGAGGGCTACTGCGACGACTTCGTCGCCCTGGCCTCGACCCTCGCCCAGACGCTGGAGCAGGTGTCGATGCGCGGCATCGACTTCGAGGCGAGCCGGCCGTCGCTGCAGCGCATCGAGCAGGGCATGCGCGATCTGGCCGAGGCCATCCACGAGCTCCTGCAGCGCGGCCCCGGTGCCGGCGGCGCCGGGGCCAGACCGGCCCGCGCCAGGGAAGCCGGCGACGCGCCGGCGGTGCCGCCGACGAGGCCGGCCGCGCCTGCCCGCAGCCGAACGCCGAACCGCGTCCGCCCGGCGGTCGGCCCGTCGGCGCCGAACCCGCGCCCGCCCGTGGAGGCCGCCGCGCGGCCTGGCCGCCGCAGGCTGCCGCCTGGCGCCTGGCGGCGCGCTGCCGGCGCCCTGGCCGGCAGCCGCAACAGCACCCTGAAGGGCACCAACCGCACGATGCCGCTGCTGTCGGTGTTCCAGTTCCTCGGCCGGACCCGCAAGAGCGGCACCGTGCACGTCTGGATCGGCGACGAGACGCTGGCGTTCGAGTTCGTGAACGGCTGCATCGAGTTCACGGCCAGCAACCGCTGCCCGGTCGCCGAACGCCTGGGCGAGCTGCTGGTCGAGCTCGGCTTCGCCACGCGCGAAGGCCTGGCGCCGGTCCTGGCCAAGGTCGGCGTGTCGTCCGCGCACCGCCTCGGCCACCTCGTCGTCGAGTCGCGGCTGGTCAGCAACGGCCAGGTGCTCGAAGCCCTGGAGACCCAGGTCAAGCGCCGCTTCCAGCGCGTCTGCAGCAACCCGGAAGCGGCCTACGAGTTCGAGGAGGGCCGCCGCCTGCCCGGCGACGGCCGCATCCGCATCACGCCGTTCGAGCTGTCGTTCGAGCCCGGCCGCGTCGATCGCGGTCGCTAGGCGATCGCCGCCGCCTCTCGTCCCCGCCACGTCGTCCCGGCTAGGATCCGGCCGACCGTGAGCGTTCGTCAGGACATCGACCGGTTGCGCGCCAGGATCCGCACCGCCGACGACCAGTACTACAACCGCGGCTACAGCGACATCAGCGACGCCGACTACGACGCGCTGTTCGCCGATCTGCGGCGGCTGGAGGCCGAGCACCCCGAGCTGGTCACGCCGGAGTCGCCGACCCAGCGGGTCGGCGCGCCGCTGCCCAAGGGCGGCGCCTTCGCGACGGCGCCGCACCTGTCGCCGATGGGCAGCATCGAGTCGCTGACCACCGCCGACGAGGTGCGCGAGTTCGACCTGCGCGCCCGCAAGCTGCGCAAGGACGAGGCCGGCGAGGCCCTGGTCTGGTTCTGCGAGCCGAAGCTCGACGGCGCCAGCGCCAACCTGGTCTACGAGCACGGCGTGCTGGCGCGTGGGCTGTCGCGCGGCGACGGCGAGCAGGGCGAGGACCTGACCAGGAACCTGCGGACGATCCGCAATCTGCCGCTGCGGCTCCGCGGTGACGGCCCGTTCCCGGCCCGCATCGAGGTCCGCGGCGAGATCCTGATCGGCAAGGCCGCGTTCGCCCGCCTGCAGGAACGGGAGGCGACCAGCAGCGAAGGCACCTTCCGCAACGCCCGCAACACCGTCGCCGGCACCCTGAAGCTGCTCGACCCGCGGATCGTGCAGCGCCGCCCGCTCGACTTCCTGGCCTTCGGCATCGGCCATGCCGAAGGCGTCGCGTTCGCCACCCACGGCGACGTGCGCCGACAGCTCGCCGCCTGGGGTTTCACGCTGGCCGAGCCGCACGCCCGCGTCGAGGGCATCGACGGCGTCATCGCCTTCCACGCCGAAGTCGAACGGCAGCGCGACGACCTGCCGTACGAACTCGACGGCATCGTCGCCAAGGTCGACCGCCTCGACGTGCAGGCGCAGCTCGGCCGCACCTCGCGCACGCCGCGGTGGGCGCTGGCGTTCAAGTTCGCGCCCCGCATCGCGACGACACGCGTGCTGGCGATCGGCGCCCAGGTCGGCCGCACCGGAGCGGTCACGCCGGTCGCGCACGTCGAGCCGGTCGACCTCGCCGGGGTCACCGTGCGCAACGCCTCGCTGCACAACTGGGCCCTGCTCGCCGAACGCGACGTGCGCCAGGGCGACCTCGTCGAGATCCAGCGCGCCGGCGACGTGATCCCCGAGATCGTGCGCGTGCTGCCCGCGGCGCGGCCCGTCGACTCGCGCCCCACCCAGCCGCCGACCCGGTGCCCGACCTGCGGCAGCCCGCTGCACGCCGAGGGCAAGTTCCTCTACTGCGTCGGCCTCGACTGCCGTGACCAGTTGCGCGGCCGCATCGTGCACCTCGCCGGCCGCCGCGCCTTCGACATCGAGGGGCTCGGCCCCAAGCAGGTCGACCAGCTGGTGCAGGCCGGGATCGTGCGCTCGCTGGAGGACGTCTTCCGCCTGCCGGAGCGGCGCGACGAGGTGCTGGCGCTGGAGCGCTGGGGCGAACGCAGCTTCGACAACCTCGTCCAGCAGCTGCAGGCCAGCAAGCGGCCGACGCTGGCGCGCTTCCTGCACGGCATCGGCATCCCGCACGTCGGCGAGCAGACGGCGAAGGACCTCGCCGCGCACTTCGGCGCGCTGGAACGCCTGCAGCGCGCCGATGCGCCGCAGCTGATGGAAGTCGACGGCATCGGCGCCGAAGTCGCCTCGGCGGTGGTCGACTTCTTCGCCAGCGAACGCAACCGGGCGACCCTGGCGGCGCTGGCGGCGGCCGGCGTCGAACCCCAGGCCTCGTCCGGGGTCGAGCGCGGACCGCTCGCGGGCCGCACGTTCGTGTTCACCGGCGGCCTGGCGACGATGACCCGCGACGAAGCCAGGGAACGCGTCGAAGCGCTCGGTGCGCGCACCGCCGGCGGCATCGGCAAGAAGGTCACCGACGTCGTCGCCGGGGCCGACGCCGGCGGCAAGCTCGACAAGGCACGGCAGCTCGGCCTGCGCATCCTCGACGAGGCGGCGTTCGCCGCACTGCTGGAGAACGCGTGAACGCCGCCACCGGCCGGCATGCGCTGCGCATCGTCGCCCTCGGCGTGCTGCTCGGCATCCTGCTCTACCTGGGCTACCTCGCGCTCGGGATGCTGCCGTGAGCGCCGAGACGCTGCTGCGCGAGCTCGTCGACCCGGCGTGCTTCCCGCACGCGCCCGCCGACGTCGAACTGGTGCAGACGCATCTCTCGGTCGTCTGCCTCGCCGGCGACCGCGTCTACAAGCTGAAGAAGGCGCGCCGGCTGCCCTTCGTCGACTTCTCGACGCTGGCGGCGCGGCGCACCGCGTGCCGCGACGAGGTGCGGCTCAACCGTCGACTGTGCCCCGACGTCTACCTCGGCACCGCGGCGCTGCGCCGGCACGCCGGACGGCTCCTTTTCGCGGCCCTCGGCGACGACGAGGGCGATGGCGACCTCGACGTCGCCGTGGTCATGCGGCGCCTGCCCGCCGACCTCATGCTGGACCGCATGGTGCACGAGCGCCGCGCGACGGTGGCCGGGATCGAGCGGCTCGCGCGCCACGTCGCCGCCTTCCACGGCGGAGCCGACCGCGGCGCGGCCGTGCTCGCGGCCGGCGACCCCGACCGCCTGGCCGGCTTCGCTGCGGCGAACTTCGCCGAACTGCGCGCCGTGCCCGATCTCGACCTGCCGTCGGACCTCCTGGCTGCGCTCGAGGGCGCGACGGCGACCGCGTTCGCCGCGCTGCTGCCGACCCTGCGGCAACGGGCCGCAACCGGCCGCGTCGTCGACGGCCACGGCGACCTGCACACGCGCAACGTCTGCATGGTGGAGCCGCCCGCGGTCTACGACTGCATCGAGTTCGAGCCGGCGTTCCGCTGCGGCGACGTCGCCACCGAGAACGCGTTCCTGGTGATGGATCTGCGCTACCGCGCCGCTCCCGACCTGGCCGCTGCCTACGTGCGCGCCTACGTCGCCGCGAGCGGCGACGTGGACCAGGCCGCCATCCTGCCGCCCCTGGTCGCCTATCGGGCGATGGTGCGCGCCAAGGTCGCGGCGCTCGCCGCCGCGGAACCCGAGCTGCCGGCCGCCGACCGCGACGGCGCCCGTGCCTCGGCGCGCCGCCACCTCCTCCTGGCGGCGGCGGTCGCGGTCGAGGCGCAGGGGCCGCGCTGGCTGCTGCTCTGTGGCCCGCCCGCGAGCGGCAAGAGCAGCCTCGCCGCCGAGCTGGCCGCGATCGCCCAGTGGCCGCACCTCGCGACCGACGTCGTGCGCAAGCGACTCGCCGGCGTGCCGCCGACGTCGGCCGCGCGCCCGGAGCACTACACGCCGGCGTTCTCGCAGCGCACCTACGACGCGCTGCTCGCCGAGGCCGCGGCCGCGACCGCGGCCGGCGCGCCGCTCGTGCTGCTCGACGGCAACTTCCCCACCGCCGACCATCGGCAGGCCGCCCTCGCCGCCGCCCGCCGCGCCGGAGCCCGGCTCGACCTGGCCGCGCTGGCGATCGATGCCGCCACCGCGACCGCCCGCGCCGCGGCCCGTGCCCACGACCGGGCAAACGTCAGCGATGCGGGCCCGGAAGTCACCGCCGCGCGGTTCCACCAGTTCGTGCGGCCCACGGCTGGCGAAGGCCTGTCGGTGCACGACCTCGACGGCCGGCTGCCCCCGCCGCGGCTCGCCGAACGGCTGCTCGCCCAGCTGCTGCTGCCCGCCGCCCGCTAGCCACGCCAGCGCGCCCGACCCGGAGCTCGAGGGAATCCACACGAGGGCCCTGCGCGGCCGTGCAGGCGGCCGCCAACTGGCTGGGAGCCCCTATCGTGGTTTCTCCTCGGGCTCTCAGTCGCGCAGCATCTGATCGAGGTCCTGCCACGCCTTGCCGCTCGTCGGATCCTCCTGCTGGCAGCGTTCGTCCGCCTGGCGCGCCGCCTCGAGCAGCAGGTGCGTGGTGTTCACCTCGGTGCGCTGGGCGATGTTGCTGAGGCTGCCCTCGACGAAGCTGAAGCGGGCGAACGGCAGCGAGAACGCTTGGTCGAAGATGCGCTGCACCTGCACGTCGAGCGCCGCGCGCAGATCGGATTCGCTCACCGTGGCGCTGTGCACGAGATGGTTGCCCAGCAGATCCTTGGCCCGCGTGCAGGCCGCCAGGCTCGCCTGCAGCTGCCGCTCGGTGAGCTTGTTCTGGGCGACCAGGATCGTGCCGAGGCGCAGGTCGGGATCGGACTGGTTGGTGATCGCGTGCACGATCCGACCTTCCTGGAACTCGAACACGTACATCGCCTCGCCCGACTGCAGCGCCAGCGTGCCGGTCTTGTGCAGCGAACTCAGCACGCCGACGAGGTCGGCCACGCCGATCACGTCGGTGGTGCCGCGCATGCCGCTGGGCTCGTAGCCCTCGCGCCGCGCCATCTCGGGCTGCTCGTCGCCGCGCCGCACGCCCAGCGACGCCTCCAGTTCCGCCATCAGGTCGGCGAACTTGCGCTGCTGCCAGCGAAGCTCGGCGGTCGCGGCGACCAGCTCCGCGTTGGCCTTGCCGCCGCCGTGCAGGCAGGTCCGCTTGATGCTCTCGATCAGATCCTCGATGGCGAGGGCGCGGGTCTCGAGCGAGCGCAGGCTGGCGTAGGTGCGCAGTTGGATGTCGGCTGGCATGGTGGATCGTCGTGGGCCTCGGACCGATGCCCTATCGGCACGAGAGGGTGCCCAACCATGCACCAACCTGGCTCGCCGACCTGCCACGGCGGGCTGCCGCTGCTGCGCCCTGGCGGCGGCGAAGCGCCGGTGGCATCGACGGTCGGGGAGGCCCCCGGCCCCTCAGGGCAGGCGATGGAACCGCTCGAAGGCGGCCCGCTCGAGCGCCTCCCGGTGGTCCGGGTGGGCGATCGAGATGAGCGCCCTGGCCCGCTGCCGCAGGTTGCGACCGCGCAGGTCGACGGCGCCGTGCTCGGTGACGACCCAGTGCACGTGGGCCCTGGTGGTGACGACGCCGGCGCCCGGCTTCAGCATCGGCACGATGCGCGACGCCCCGCGCGAGGTGACCGAGCGCATGGCGATGATGGGCTTGCCGCCCGGCGACAGCGCCGCGCCGCGCATGAAGTCCATCTGGCCGCCGACGCCCGACCACATGCGCGTGCCGATCGAATCGGCGCAGACCTGCCCGGTCAGGTCGATCTCGATCGCGCTGTTGATCGCCGTCACCTTCGGGTTGCGGCGGATCACGTGCGGGTCGTTGACGTAGCCGATGTCCAGCATCGCCACCTGCGGGTTGTCGTCGAGGAAGTCGTAGACCGCGCGCGAACCGACCACGAAACCGGCGACCAGCTTGCCCGGGTGCACGGCCTTGAACCTGCCGGTGACGACGCCGCGTTCGACGAGGCGCAGCACGCCGCCGGCGAACATCTCCGTGTGCACCCCGAGGTCGCTGTGGTTGTCGAGCGCCGCCAGCACCGCGTCGGGGATCGCACCGATGCCCATCTGCAGCGTGGCGCCGTTGTCGATCAGCGCCGCGCAGTGGCGGCCGATCGCCAGTTCCAGCTCGGCGAGCGGCGCCGGCTCGTGCTCCGGCAGGGCCTCGTCGACGGCGACCGCGGCGGCGAAGCGACTGTGGTGCACGAGGCCGTCGCCGTGCGTGCGCGGCATGCGCGGATTCACCTGGGCGATGACGACGTCGGCGCTGTCGACCGCGGCGCGGGCGATGTCGACCGAGGTGCCCAGCGAGCAGTAGCCGTGCCGGTCCGGCGGCGAAACGTGCACCAGCGCGACGTCGAGCGGCAGCACGCGCTGCCGGAACAGCGCCGGCATCTCGCTGAGGAACGCCGGCACGTAGTCGGCGTCGCCGCGCGCGACGGCGTCGCGCAGGTTGGCGCCCAGGAACAGCGCGTTGCTGTGGAAGCTGTCGCCGAGCCCCGGCGCGGCACACGGCGCCGTGCCCTCGGTGTGCAGGTGCACGAGGTCGACGCCGCGCAGCTCCCCGGCCCGCGCGGCGAGCGCCTCCAGCAACACCTGCGGCGTCGCCGCGGCGGCGTGCACGAACACGCGCTGGCGGGACTGGATGCTCTGGACGGCGGTGGCGGCGGAGACGTAGCGCATGGTCGACGGTCAGTGGGCGGCGTAGAGGCGGGACAGGTCGATGCAGACGAGGCGGTCGCGCAGTTCCTTGCAGCAGGACGCCATGCGCAGACCCTCGGGGTCGTGCGGCAGGGCGCGGAACGCCGCTCCGCTGGCGACCAGCACGGCCTTCGTGCGCGCCCGCGACAGGGCGACGTTGAGGCGGTTCGTCGACAGGTGGAACGCGCCGCGGACCCGGCCCGAGTGCGGGTCGCCGGCGGTCAGCGACACCAGCACGACCTCGCGCTCCTGGCCCTGGATGCGCTCCACGGTGTCGACGACCACCGCTTCGGCGCCGCGGATGGCCTTGTGCTGGATCGCCGACCGCAGCAGGCGCACCTGGGCCCGGAACGGCGCGATGACCGCGACCTCGGCCGGCGGCACGCCGTGGCGGACCACGAGGTCCTCCACGAGGTCGGCGACGGCATGCGCTTCCTCGAGCGAGCGGGAGCCCGGCTGGTCGTGGTCGATGCGCAGCCAGACCACCCCGTGCTCGGGATCGAGCACCTCGTCGAGGCGTCCACCGGGCACGAACGGCATGCGCCGGCCAGCGGCGGCCGCCGCCGGCCGCAGCCGCTGGCCGTAGAACGCGCGGCTCACGACCTCGCAGACGCCCGCGTTCATGCGGTAGGTCGTGTCGAGCAGGTGCGAGCCGAAGCGAGTGTGCAGGTGGGCGAAGATCGACGCCGCGGCCTCGGGATCGGCGCCGGCCGTCGTCACGACCGGCGGCAGCTGGTGGTGATCGCCGAAGAACAGCCAGCGCGACGCCCGGAGCATGCCGGGCAGGGCGTGCGGGATCGGCAGCTGCCCCGCCTCGTCGAACACCGCGTAGTGGAACCGGTAGGACTCGTGCAGCTTGGCGATCTGGAAGCAGGTGCCGCCGACGACGACGCCTTTGTCCGCCAACCGAGCCCGGCGCGCATCGAGCACCTGCACCGACGCGGCCCGCAGCTCGTCGCGGCCGTCGCCCGACGACGAGGCCAGCTTGACGATCGGCAGATCGGCGGCCGCGCGGCGGATCGCCAGCAGCGCGTTGTCGACCGCACGGTGGGTGTAGGCGCAGACGGCGATGCGGCAGCCGGCGCCGCACAGCGCCGCCACCACCTCGGCCAGCAGGCGGGTCTTGCCGGTGCCCGGCGGTCCTTGCACCAGCGCGAGGCTCTGCGTCGCGATCGCGGCGGCGCCGGCGGCGACCTGCGCCGGGTTCAGCCCGACGGCGGCGAGGCGCTGCACGGCCCGCGCGTGCCGCGGCTCGTCGCGCTGCGGCTCGTGGTCGCCGGCCAGCACCAGGGCCAGCAGCGGATCCGCGAACGCCGCCCGCACCGCCTCGCGCAGCCGGCCCTGCAGGCCGAGCGGCCGCCGGTCGATCACGTAGCTGGCGCCCGGCAGCAGCGGCACTTCGGCGTCGCGCTGGTACGGATCGCGTTCCAGCCGCAGTTCGCCGCGCGCGGCGTCGAAGTCGCCGCACACGAGCGGCATGCCGGCGTCGAGGTCGATGCCGTCGCCGACCAGCACCGGATCGCCCGGCCGGAACTTCGAGCCGTTGTCGTCGACCGCGAACACGAACGCCCCGGCGCGCTCGCCGCGGAACGCCGCCCCCTGGATGCACTCGCCGTCGAGCACGCGCGCCTCCACGGGCTGCGCCCGCAGTTCGCGCTGGCTGCGCTGCTCGTCGCGCTCCTCGCGGGCGAGGAAGCGCAGCAGGCGCTGTTCGAGGCTGAGCTGCACGCGCCGGATCATCGCCACAGGCCGGCGCCGATCCAGCGTCAGCGGCCGGCGGCCGGCGCCAGCAGGTCGTCGAGCAGCTCGGCGGTGATCGCCGAACGACTCAGGCAAGGACTGGACCGACCGCCTCCGCGAGATCGACATCGGCCGCCCGCAATGCGCGCGAGTCCCGGCGGATCCGGATGAGGAGCAATGGCGTGCGGTTAACCTGGGAGACCTCAGAAGCTGACCAGGGGTGACTGTCATACGAAGGTTCCAGGAACATGGATACGGCATCGCGGTGAGCGCCTGCGTTGGCGTGGGCCTGGTGCTGCGCATGACGGGGCTCGGATTGCACTCGTTGTGGTTCGACGAGATCGCGACGGTGCATGTGATGAGCGCGGCGGATCTGGTCGAGGCGCTCAAGGACGATCGCCATCCGCCGCTGCTGTTCTGGTTGCTGAAGCCCTGGCAGAGTTGGTTTGGCAACACCGAAGCGGCGCTGCGTGCGCTGCCGGCCGTGATCGGGTGCTTGGGACTCGCCGTGTTCGCGAGCACGCTGGGGGTGCTCGCGCGCAGTGGCAGCATGGGGCACGCGGCAGCGCTGCAGGCGGTTGCGGTCTTCGCGATCTCGCCGTTCAGCATCTGGTACGCGCAGGAACTGCGCGCGCATTCGCTGCTGGAGCTGTGCGGCGTGCTGGCGATGGCGAGCATGGTCGCGGCCGATGCGGGGCGGCGGAGGTTGGCGTTCGCCCTCGCGGCGGTCGCACTCGCGCTGGGCGTGGGGTCGCACTACATGGCCGGGATGCTGGTGCCCGCGGCAGTCGCCGTCGGCTGGCTGCGGTGGCGACGCGGGCTCGTGGCGTGGCGGAACGCGTTCGCCCCCACGGCCGGAGCGCTGCTCGGGTTCGCGGTCTGGATCCCGTGGCTCGTCACCATGCTGCCGATCCAGTGCGCGACGCCCTGGCCAGCACTCGGCCGGACCGGCTTGCGCGACCTCGCCGAACTTCCGGCGCGCCTCGTGCTCTCGGAGCTGTCGGGGCTCGGCATGTTCGGCAGTGGCTGCGCCGTCGCGGCCGCCGCGTGCATCTACCTCGGGCTCGCCGGCAGCGTGGCGCGCGGGCGGAGGCGCGCCGGGTTCGCGACCAGCGCCCTGGTCGCGGCGGCGGCCCAGGTGGGGACCGCACTCGCGCTCGCGCTGGTGGTCGCGCCGAACTTCCTGCCGCGCTATCTGGCGGGTGCGGCGCCGTTCGTCCTCGTCGCCGTCGGCTGCGGGCTCGCGGCCCTGCGCCCGCGGGTGTTGGCGGGCGCCGCCGCCGGGGTATTGCTCGCGTCGTGCGCCGTGATCGTGGGCACCCACCGCGTGCACGGTGGCAAGCAGGACTGGCGCGGGGCATTCGCGGCCGTCGTCGCGACGTGGCAGCCGGGCGATCGCGTCGGTGTGCTGATGACGCCGTTCCCCGGCTTCGCCGAGGCGCCGGCGCGGTACTACCTCCGCGACTGCGACGCGCAGCTCCGGGCCCTGGTGCCGACGGCTCACCTCGAGCAACCCGACGGTGGTTGGCACAGCGGCGCACGGTTGCACCTGGTCGTCTACGACGCGTCGTGGACCGCGGAACGCTGTGCGGCGCTGTGCGCGCGCGGCGACGTCCTGGTGGAGACCCGCGTGCGCAAGAACGTCCGCCGCCTGCTGCTGCAGTTCCGGTGACGCGTCGGGTCAGCGGGCGCCCGTGATGGGTTGAGGGCGTTCGTCCAGGGCCGCGCGTCGGACTCCCGAGACACTCCAGCCGAACGGCGGCCCGCTGTCGCAGCGCAGGAGCCTGGCCAGTCCGGTTGCCGCCAGCGCAGCCGGCGTTGCACCACTGCACGCACGGCGCCAGCAGCAGGCGGAGCGCGAACAGCAGGAGGATGCGGCGCCTCATGACGACGTGCTCCGTCACCTTGCCGACAACGCGGCGACATCGATCTCGACGGCGTGCTCGACGACGTCGAGCGCCATCCGTCGGGCCGCGGCGCAGGGCGTCGAGGATCTCCTGCCGACGTTGCGCGCTGACGGTCATGCGTCAGCCTCCAGCAGGCCGAACTGCGTCTTGCGGGTCGACCGGTTCACCCGCCCCGTGCCGGGTTCCGGGTCGACTCGCGAACACCCCACCAGCCAAAGGACGTGGAAGCGCAGGTCATCCGCAGCCCCGAGTCGAACCGTCAGCGGCCGGCGGCCGGCGCCAGCAGGTCGTCGAGCAGCTGCGCGGTGATCGCCGTCGCCGCCAGCGCGTGCGCGCGTTCGTTCGGATGCGAGTCGCGGCCGTTGACGACCAGCCCTTCGTCGCGGTGCGGCGCCAGCACCGGCGCGAGGTCGAGCGCGCGCAGCCCACGCGCCCGGGCGTGCGCGACCAGCCGTTCGTGCGCGGCGCGGAAGGCGTAGTCGGGCCCGAGGCCGTGCAGGAACGGGAACACCACCAGGCGCAGTTCGGCGCCGTGGGCGGAGCACGTCTGCTGCAGGCCGTCGAGGATCGCCGCGCCGCGCGCGAACGCCGGTCCCTCGTAAGCAGCGCGCAGGTCGTCGAAATAGGTAGAGACGGCCCGGCTGCCGAGCAGCACGCGATAGTAGAGCCAGTTCACGAACCACGTGTCGCGCACCAGCCAGTGCTCCGACCGCGCCCGGGTGAAGCCGCCGACCGACGCCCAGGTCCGTGGATCGAGCTGCTCGAGGTCGTTGACCTGCCACACATAGACGACCAGCCGCGGCCGGTAGCCGTGCGCGAACAGCGCCTCGACCTGGGCGGCGACCGCGGTCACGTCGTGCCCGGGCACGCCGAAGTTGTCGACTGCGAACCGCCCTGGCTGCCCGGCCTCGAGCGCCGCCTCGACGCGGTCGCTGAAGCGGTCCGCCATGCGCGGCACGCCATGGCCGAACGTGAAGCTGTCGCCGACGAAGGCGATGCGCTCCCGCCCCGGCAGCAGCGTGCTGGCGGGATCGTGGCGGCTGCGCAGGCCCAGTTCGTCGATCTGCGGTGCGACGTGGATCGCATGCCAGCGCCTGGCGACATTGGTGACGTTCAGCGCGTCGGACTCGGCGAAGAAGGCGGCGAAGCCGAGCTCCAGCGCCGTCACGCAGGCGAGCAGCATCCACAGCGAGAGCCCCACGGGCACGAGGCGCGCCAGCCAGCGACGCCGGCGCCCGGCGCGGCGCAGCCGCACGAGACCGACCAGCATCGCCAGCATCGCCAGCAGCCAGACGGCCATGCCCACCAGGTAGCCCGCCGGCAGCGGCAGGATCAGCACGCCGCCTCCCCCGCCGCTCCGGTCACCGGCAACGATGCCGCCGGCGATCCCGGCGCCGGCGCGGCCACGTCGAGGATCGCCGCCTTGAGCGCCGCGAGGTCGCGCAGGTCGTGCTCGAGCTTCGCCTGCAGCCGCGCCTCGCCGCCCGGCTCGGCCGCCCACATCGCCGCGGCACCGGGATGACCGGCCCGCAGCGGATCACGGCCCAGGGCTGTGCGCACCAGGTCGGCGAGGCCGAACACCGGCGCCGGGTAGACCGCGGCCGTGCGCAGCCGCTGGCCGAGGTCGACGAAGCGCGCCTCGATCGCGGCCTCGGCGTCGCGGGCGAAGGTGTGCGTCTCGCACCACCGCGGCAGCGCGTCGCCGAAGTGCAGCAGCGCCGCGCGCGCGGGAAGGGCGTCGACCAGCGCGCGGAACACCTCCCATTCGGCGGCGGCGGTCGGCGCCGGCGCCCACCGGAACGTCCCGTCCTCGCGGGCCGGGTACAGCACGCCGAACGCCAGCACCCGGTCGGCGAACGGATCGGCGAGCAGGTGCACGATCGCCGCCGGATCGAGCGGGCTGCGCGGCCGCGGCTCGACCACCGGCGCCCCACGCTGGCGCGCCTGGGCCGCGCGGCGCAGCCGCCGCAGCAGCGTGGCATCCAGATTGCCGCGCGCCCGCGCGCCGTCGGGCTCGAAGGCGGCCAGCTCCGCCGTGGTGCGGCAGCCGAGCCGTTCGAGGATCGCACGGGCGCCGTGGCTCATGTGCTGCACCAGCGACAGGTCGTCGCGCCGCTGCAGCTCGGGCAGGCAACGACGGTCGTGGTGGCAGCTGGCGCAGGCCGCCTGCAGGAACGGACGCGCCAGCTCCGGATCCTCGCGCAGCCGCCGCAGCTCTTCGACGACCTCGCGCTGCGCCGCCAGGAAGTCGGCGATCGGGAAGCGCTCCTCGCGGCCGTCCTTCAGCACCAGGCCGCCGTGCGTCGGCAGCCGGCCCTGCACGGCGGCCAGCAGCTCGGCGTAGAACACGACCTGCAGGATCTGGTCGGCACGCGCACGACCCGACGTCTTCACGTCGACGACCTCGTAGTGGTGGTCGCCCAGGTCGCTCGCGCCCGGCACCTTGCGCAGCAGGTCCGGCAGGCCGAGCCGGTCGTCGCTGGCGAGCACGCCCTGGTGGATCCACGGCGCGCCCTCGCGCAGCAGCGCCAGCGTCGCCGCGGCGCCGGCCTCGAAGTCGCGTTCGGGGTAGACGGGCACGCGAACGGGCAGGCGCTGCACGTAGGCCGCCTCGAACTCGCGGCCGCGCCTGGCCGCGAACTCCTCCCACGGGTGCGGCGGCCGCCGTTCGCTGCGCGGCAGGTGCAGGTCGAGCGCGGCGAGGCGCGGGCACTTCACGTAGGAGTAGACGTGCGTGCCGACGAGCCGCCTCATGCCGGCACGATACGCACCATGCAGTCGAGGTAGGCAGCGCCGAGGCCGAGATCCGTGGCCCGGGCGGGGATCAGCGCATTGGCGTTCTGGCCGCGGCCGAAGTGGCCGCCCTTGGGCACGATCGCCACGTCCTTGCGCTGCTGCGGATCGAGGCGCAGTTCGGCCTCGATCGCGCCGAGCAGGCTGCACACCCGCACGCGCGCGCCGGCGGCGAGGCCCGGCAGGACATCGGGATGCACCAGCACCCAGGTGCGCTCGCCGAGGCCCTTGCCGGCCCACACCGAGGCCTGGCTCTTCTCGGTCGAGTTCGAGAACAACCACAGCGGCGCGCTGGCGCCGGCGACGGGCGGCGGCGGCGCGGCGGCGTCCGGTTCCGGCGGCGCGGCCGTCAGCAGCTGCACCTTGCCGTTCGGCGTCAGCACATGGCCATCGCGGAACAGCAGCGGATCGGCGACCGGGCTGCGCACGGCGCCGTGCTGCCGCAGGTAGTCGAGGCTCACACCCTGGCCGCCGACGTCCCCCAGGGCCTGGCGCTTCAGCTGGTCGATCGACGCCTGCGGGTAGTCCTCGAGATCGAGCCGGCGTGCGAGGTCCTGGAAGATCTGCACCTCGTGGCGCACCCCTGCTGGCATCGGCACGACCGGCCGCGATTCGCCGATCCAATGGTGACCGTAGGCGCCGAGCAGGTCGCTGTCCTCGAGCAGCGTCGGCACCGGCAGCACGACGTGGGCGCGCTGCGCCGTCTCCGACAGCAGGCAGTCGGCGACGACCACGAACTCCACCTGCTCGATCGCGCGCGCCACGGTGGCGCTGTCGGGCAGCATCGCCACCGGGTTGCCCGCCGTCACCCACAGGCAGCGCACCGGCGGGTCCTTCGCCGCCAGCAGATCCTGGCCGAGCAGCGGCTCGCGCAGCGTGCGCGGCTGGCGCACGGCCGGACCGAACGGGTGGAAGGGCTTGCGCCGCTTGAAGTAGAACGACACGCCGCCGCCCGGGCGGAACAGGTTGCCGGAGATCGCCGCCAGCGCGTCGAGGGCGCGCACGATCGCCCCGCCGCGCTGCCGCCGCTGCATGCCCCAGCCGACCAGGATCGCCGTCGGCCCGTCGGCGAACCGGTCGGCGAGCGCCTGCACGGCGGCGGGCTCGAGATCGGCGAGCGCCGCCCAACCGGCCACCGGATGCCGTTCCGCCAGCGCACGGAACGCCGGCAGGTGGTCGCAGAACTCGCCGGCGCGCGGGTCGATGCGGCCGCTGTCGAACAGCGCCCGGGCGATGCCCATCGCCAGTTCGAAGTCGCGGCCGGGGGCGGGCTGGTGCACGGCGGCCGCCAGCGCGGCACTCTGGTGGCGCACCGGATCGATCAGCACCACTTCGGCGCCGCGCGCCTGGGCGTCCTTCAGCACCGGCACGAGGTGCACGTTGCTGACCATCGGGTTCTTGCCCCACAGCACGATGTGGCGGGCGTGCAGCAGGTCGAACAGGTCGTTGCTGTCGCTGGTGCCGAAGTCGGCGACCTGCGCCGCCTCGCCGGCGCCCGAGCAGATGTCGCCGATCTTGGTCGCGCACGGCCCGAACTGGTCGAAGAACAGGTCGACGAGGTGCTTCAGGATCCCGAGCGAGCCGCCGGAGCGGTAGTGCAGGATCGCGGCGGGCCCGGACTCGGCGCGGATCGACAGCAGCTTGGTGGCGATCCGGTCGAGCGCCTCGTCCCAGGTCGCCGGCTCCAGCCGACCGCCGCGGCGGACCAGCGGTTGGCGCAGGCGTTCGGCGCCGTTCTGGATCTCGAGGAAACGGCTGGTGCGGAAGCACAGGAAGCCGCGCGTGACGGGGTGGTCGGGATCGCCGCGCAGGCCGGTGACGACGCCGTCCTGCACGTCGGCGAGGATGCCGCAGGCGTCGGGGCAGTCGCGGCTGCAGGTCGTGCGATGGGTTGCCGGTGGCATGGGAGGCACCAGGACTCGGCGCGGCCGAGGGCGGCACGGTAGGCATCGTCGCCCGCGACTCCAACCCTTGAGCGGGCAGACGATCCGGGGTCGCCCCGGCGCCGGGGCGGCCGGCCAGGGGACCCGGTAGAAGGGGGCCATGGACGCCGAACGCTTCGACCACCTGGTCGTCGGTGCCGGCCGGCGCGGACTCGCCGCCGGCCTGGAGCTGCAGGCCGCGGCGGCCGGCGACCGCCGGCTGGTGGTCGACGCCGCGCCGCGCGCCGGCGGCGCCGTGCAGACGCTGCGCAGCAACGGCTTCGTCTGCGAGCTGGGGCCGTTCGCGTTCGCGGCCGACGAGCTGGCGCCGCTGCTCGCCCGGCTGCCGCGGCCGCCGCGCCCGATCGAGCCGCTGGCGAGCGGCCGGCGCGGCCACCGCCTCGGCCCGGCGGGCCTCGTTCCGCTCGACGTCGCGCCGCTGCCGCTCTCGTTCGCGAGCGGCAACGAGGAGCTGGTGCAGGCCTGCCGCCGCGAACTCGGACGGGTCCTGCGGCTCGGCCGCGCCGTCACGGCGATCGAACCCGAAGGGGCGGGCTTCGCGGTCGCCCTCGGCGGCGAAGCCGCGGGCCGCTGCCACGCCCGGCGGGTGACGCTGGCGCTGCCGTTGGCCGCCAGCGCCCGCCTGCTGGCCCGCTTCGACCGCGAGCTGGCGACGGTGGCCGCTCGGCTCGGGGACGAGACGCACGCGTTCGTGTTCCTCGGCGGTCATGCCGCCGACGCCCCCGAATTGTCGGGCTACGGCATCCTGCCCGACGCGGGCCTCGACACCGCCGTGGCCGAGGCGATCTTCTGCACGCAGGTGTTCGCCGGCCGCGCCTTGCCCGGCCGGGTGCTGGTGCGGCTCGAAGTCGTGCCGCGCGGCGGCGGCGTGAGCGACGAGGATCTCCTGGCGATGGCCGCAGGCGAACTGCGGCGCTGGACGGGAACTCGCGCGCCGCTGCCGTTCCGCAAGGTGCACCGCTTCACGGCGCCGGGGTGTGCGGCCGCCGAGGCGGAGTGCCGAGCGCGCCTGCGGGCGGTGGCGACCGGGCTGGAAGGCCTGGCGATCGCCTGATCGGTGCGTGGCCCCCGGACGCGGCCGGCCTCGATCAGGGCGACGGCCTCCTCCCGGTAGAGCTCCGCGCATGCCGCCACGAGGGGGGACTGGCTGTCGTTGATCGCAGCGATCAAGCCTGCGAACTCCTCCACGGTGGTCGCGGGGAGCCGTCGATCCGCAGGATTGAGCCGCGGGTGCCGCAGGAGCAGCCGGGACGCGTGCCGTCCTGGTGCTCGGAGCCCGGAGCAGACTCGGCGTGATCGTCGCGGTCCGCATCGCCGTCAGCCGCCGGCGCCGGTCAGCCGCCAGACGACGCCGAACGGCTCGCGCCGCACGACCTCGGCGTGGGCGGCCAGCCAGGCCTGCGTCGCCGCCGGCGTACCCCCAGGCACCAGATCGACGACGATGCGCGCCCCGCGGGCCTGCAGATCGGCCAGCGTCGCCACATCGAAACCGTCCGCCGGCAGCACCCAGCCTCGCCGCCGGGCGTGGTAGAGGAACCGCGGATCCTCGTAGTTGTTGCGGCGCGCCCAGGCGGTGTCGCGGCGCGGCTTGTCGGCGCGCACGACGGTCAGGTCGGCCGGCGCCGAGGCGGCACGCACCGCGGCGGCGAGGTCGAGCAGCGGTGTCGCGCTGCACACCTCGCACTTGCGCCGCTCGCCCGCGACCTGCCACGTCGCGTGCGCGGCGACGGCCACCAGCAGCAGCGCCCACAGCCAGCGCGGCGCGCGCGCCGGCCAGGCCCGGGCGGCGCACCACGCGCCCGCCACCGCCGCGAAGGCGTGGTACTGGGGCCCCATGCCGTGGTGGTAGCTGTAGCGCAGCGTCGCCAGCAGACCGACACCGACCACGCCGAGCAGCGCCGCGTCGGCGCGGTCGAGCCGCCGCTGCACGACGAGCGCGAACAGGCCGAGCAGACCGAACGCGGACAGCCCGTAGTAGAGCGTCGTGCGCGCCAGCTGCGCGTGGAGGCGCGGCGTCAGCAGGTGCTCGACGGCGGGGAACTTGGTGTCGCCCGCGGCCGTGACCCCGAACGTCAGCCCGGTCTCGGCCTCCAGGCCATGGGCGTGCACCAGCCACGCGGCGACGACCGCCGGCACCAGCAGCAGCGCCAGCCACAGCCGCGGCTCCCGCGCCCGGCGCGGCGCCAGCAGCAGCGTCCACAGCAGCATCAGCAGCCCGAGTTGCAGCGTCGTCGGCTTCTGCAACGCGCCCAGCGCCACGGCGGCCGCGCCCAGACCGAGCGACCAGCCGCTGCCGATGCCCAGGTAGCGCACGAACGCCACCAGCCCGGCCAGCCCGAGCGCCACGCTGGCGGCGTCGGGCATCACGCGTGCGCCGAGCAGCACCGCCTGGCCGCCGCCCAGGAACACCAGGCCGCCCACGAGGGCGGGGCCGGGGCCGGCGCGCTGCTCCAGCAGGCGGTGCAGCGCCAGGGCCGCGCCCAGCACCGCGAGCAGCGACAGCAGCCGCCCCGGCCACTCGACGTCGCCGCAGACCGCCAGCAGCGAGGCGATCGCCAGCTGGTAGAACGGGAACTCGCACTCGACCGCGCCATCGGTGTCGCCGCGCCAGTCGATGCGCGGCCGCAGCGGATCGAAGCCGTCCTGCAGGAAGTTGCGGGCGATCGCCTGCGTGTCGCACTCGCGCCACGAGTAGCCGATGCCGTGCGGCACGACGAGGAACCACAGCGCCACCGCGTACAGGCCGAGCGCGAGCAGGAACCAGCGGCGGCCGCGGCGGACCGCGGCGGTGGCCACCGGCGGCGGCACGAGCCACGCGGGCGGATTCGACGGATCGGGCTCGGCAGGCATGGCGGCGCACGCGGCATTATGGTGGCGACGTCCGCTTGCGGGATGGCCCCCCGGGACCGGACCCGGCGGCGGCCGGCGTGCCGCGGACCGGTCGCGGCCTTCCCATCGGCGCCTGCGCGCCCGGCGGCCCGCCAGAGGGAACTTGCCGCCCCGCCGCCGGACCTCGACACTGCGCGCGCATGCTGCGCCGGGCCGCGTCCGACCCCCCACCACGATGAGGCGCGCCCGCCCCGCCCTGCTGTTCGCCGCCGCCGCCGCCGTGCTGGCCCTGGCGGTGTGGCGCGACGCCTGGCCGTGGATCGCCGACGACACGTTCATCTCGCTGCGCTACGCCGACAACCTGGTGCGCGGCCACGGACTGTGCTGGAACCCGGGGGAACGCGTCGAGGGCTACTCGAACCTGCTGTGGGTGCTGCTGACCGCGGCGCTGGCGTGGTGCGGCTGCGACCTCGTCACCGCGGCACGCGGGCTGGCGGTGGCGGCGACCGCGGCGACGTTGGCCGTGCTGGCCTGGTCGCGGCTGCTGCCGCCGCGGCTGCCCGCGCGCCTGGCGCTGCTGGTGCTCGCGGCGCAGGCGTCGCTGGCGGTGTGGGCGATCGGCGGGCTCGAGGCGCCGCTGGCGATGCTGCTGGTCGCGCTGGCGATGCTCGGGCTGCAACGAGCGCTCGCCGCCGAGCCGCCGGCGCCGCGCTGGGCGGCGTTCGCCGGCGTGGCGTTGGCCCTGCTGGCGTGGACGCGGCCCGATGGACCGCTGTGGGCGGTGGTCGCGGCGGCCGTCGTCGGCTGGCGACGCCGACCGCAGCGGGCGCGGCTGCTCGCCGCAGTGCTGCTGCCGCCCGCCGCCGCGGTGGCGGCGCAGCTCGCCTTCCGGCTGGCCTACTACGGCGACTGGGTGCCGAACACGGCGCACGCGAAGGTCTCGCCGCTGCTGGTCTGCCTGACCAGCGGCTGGCACTACCTGCTGTCGGCCGGGCTGTCGCTGCGGTCGCTGCTGGCCCCGGCCCTGCTCGGCGCGGCGCTCGGCTGGCGCCGCTCGGAGGCTCGGCCGGTGCTGGCCTTCGCCGCGCTGGGCGCCGCGGCCTGGTCGCTCTACCTGCTGCGCGTCGGCGGCGACATCTTCCCGCGCAACCGGTTCGTGGTGATCGCCTTCGCACCGCTGTGCGTGCTGGCCGCGCACGGGCTGGAGGCCCTGGCGGCGCGCGGGCGAACGGGCGGCTGGGCGGCGTGGGCGCTGGCGTTGGCGTGCCTCGGGCTCGCGCGCCTCGACGCCGAACGGCCCGGCGACGACCTGCGCCAGCAGCTGTCGCGGTGGGAGTGGCAGGCCGCGGCGATCGGCGACTGGCTCGGCCAGACCTTCGCCGCGCAGCAGCCGCTGGTCGCCGTCGATGCCGCCGGCGCGGTGCCGTTCGCGAGCCGGCTGCCGAGCCTCGACATGCTCGGCCTCAACGACCGCACGATCGCCACCACGCCGCTGGCGCCAACGCGCACGTTCATCGTCGGCCACAGCCGCGGCAACGGCGCCTACGTGCTGGCGCGCCGACCCGATCTCGTGCTGTTCAACATCCCCGGCGTCGCGCCGATCCCGAACTGGCAGAGCGGCGTCGAGATGGTCGCCGAGCCGGCGTTCTTCCGCGACTACCGGCTGGTGTCGTTCGAGACCGGCGCGCGGCGGCTCGGCGACGGCACGACCGCGAACGTGCCGCTGACGGCGTGGATCCGGCTCGACGGCCGCCTCGGCGTCGCGCCGCACGAACGCCGGCTCGTGGTCCCCGGCCATCTGCTCGGCAGCTGGCGGCAGGCCTTCCCGCTGGTCGACCCGCAACCCGGCGAACGCTGGCTGCTGCACGGCGGCGTCGTCGCCGTGCACGACGCGGCGGCCGCCGGCTGCGTCGGCGAGGTGCGACGGCCGGGCGCGCATCGGCTCGGCGGCCTGCCGCTGCCGGGTGGTGCCTGGCGCGCGACGACGGCAAGCGCCCCGGCTGGCGTCGCCGCGCGGCTCGAGGCCGCCGCCGACGGCCGCCACGACCTGGTGCTCGACGTGCCCGCCGCGACGCCGCTGCCGTTCCGCCTGCGCGAGGTCGTGCTCGAACGCGTCGACTGAGCGACCCGCGTCAGCGCCCCGGCCGCGCCGCCGGCACGGTGGCGCCGAGCGGCAGTTCGTGCCGCGCGTCGCCGGCGCGCAGCACGAGCCGCACGTCGACGGGCACGCCGGGCTCGAGGTCCGCGGGCAGGGGCAGCCACAGCTGCACCGGCCGCCGACCGGGCTCGACCCGCATCGCCGTCCCCGACCACTGCCGGGCACCCAGCGCCGCCGTTGCCTGCAGCTCGAGCGGCGCGTCGGCGGCCACCAGCAGCTGCACCGGCACGCGCGTGCCGGCGAACGGCCGCCAGCGCGGCAGCCAGGCGTAGGCGACGTCGAGGCCAGGGGCCACGGTCCGCGGCCAGCGCGTGTCGAGCGCGAACGGCACCAGCGCGCCGTCGTCCCACTGCACGACGTAGGTGTTCGCCAGCGCCTCGCCTGCCGCCGCGGCCGCCGCCAGCTCCCCCAGGACGGCCGGCCATTCCTGGGTGCTCGACACCCTGCCGCGCAGGTTGGTGCCCTCGGGCGCGAACGCCTGCATGAACTGGAACTCGGTGAAGCCGTTCAGCAGCGCGAAGGCGCCCTCGTGCACACCGGGCGCCTGCAGCACGCGGATCGGCTGCTGCGTGGTGCGCGCGACCGCGACGATGCCGGCCTCCATCTGGCGGTAGACCGCGGCCGCCCCGAGCCACGACTGCCGGTTGCCGTCGAGCACGGCCGCGTGCACGAACACCAGCGCCGCGAGCAGGACGCCGCGGGCGGCCGTCGGCAGGGCCGCGAGGCCGAGGCCGCCGAGCACGGCCAGCCCGAGCACCGGTTCGTAGCTGTAGCGCGCGTTCTCGAGCGTCGCCGGATCCATGGTCTCGAGGCCGATGCCGGCCAGGTAGCCGCCGGCGAGCAGCATCGCGCCGGGCAGCGCCGCGCGCCGCGCCGCCGCGTGCCGCAGCGCCAGCACCGCGGCCCCGAGCAGTCCGCCGTGCAGCAGCCACAGCACCGGCGACCACAGCGGCGCCGTGTAGCCGCGGTGCCGCGGCGCCAGCAGCAGTTCGAGCCAGTCGGCGCAGGCGGTCAGGCCCACCCGCGACGCCTGCCAGCCGTAGTGCGTGCCGGAGCCCCAGGTGCCGAGCAGGTGGGCGCGCCACGCCAGCCACGCCAGGACCCCGAGCAGCAGGGGAGCGAACGCCGCCAGCGCCTGGCGCAAACGGGCGGCCCGCGTCGGCTGCGGCGCGGCGCGCAGCCACGCCAGGCCGGCGGCGAGCGGCAGCATCAGCACCGCCGACTCCTTCGCGCCGACCGACGCCACGCCGACGGCCGTCGCCGCGGCGAGCCACGCGCCGCGGCGCGCACCGCGGGCGGTGAGGCCGCAGTCGAACAGCAGCAGCGCGCTGCTGAACAGGAACGTCGACGAGACGTTCGTGCGCGCCGCGATCCAGTGGGTCGCCTCGCTGTGCGACGGCCAGCCGGCGAACAGCAGCGCACACGCGAGTCCCGCCGCCGTCGAACCGCTCAGCCGGCGCACCAGTACCGACCAGACCAGCGCCGTGCCGCAGTGCAGCACCGAATTGGTCACGTGGTAGCCGAACGGTTCGACGCCGAACCAGGGCTGCTCGAGCCAGAACAGCAGGTCGACGAACGGCCGGTAGAGCGCCGTCGCCGATCCCGGCGGCGGCGGCTCGGGCGCGAACATGCTGGCGAACGACCATACGCCCCGGTGGCGCAGCACGGCGGCGCCGACCATGTGGCGGTCGTCCGACAGGAGGCCGACCTGCGTCCACGCGGCGACGGCGCGCGAGAGGTGCACGGCGACCACCAGCAGCAGCGTGACCAGCGAGTGCACGCGGGCGCACTCTACGCCGGCCCGCATGGCCCGCAACGCCGACCGCGCCCCTTCCGCCGGGAGCCGGCGCGGCCTAGAGCCCCCGGCATGAGCCTCCTGCGCCACCTGTCGGACGAGATCGCCGCCGTCGTGCAGCAGGTGCGGCCGGCCGTGCTGCACCTGCGCACGCTGGGCCGCGGCCGCGGCGGCACGGGCTCGGCGTTCCTGTGCGGCGAGCCCGGTCTCGCGCTGACGAACTGCCACGTGGTGCACGAGGCGCTCGCCGTCGAGGCGACGTTCCACGACGGCCGCAGCGCGGTCGTCGACGTGCTCGGCACCGACCCGGCGACCGATCTGGCGCTGCTGCGCGTGCCCGATCCGCCGGCGGCGCCGCTGGCGCTGCTGGACTCTGCGGCGCTGCGCGTCGGCGACTTCGCGCTCGCCGTCGGTTGCCCGCACGGGCTGTCGCACTCGGTGACCGCCGGCATCATCAGCGGCCTCGGCCGGGCGCTGCCGGGACCCGGCGGCCAGACGATCGAGGACGTCATCCAGACCGACGCGCCGCTGAACCCCGGCAACTCCGGTGGACCGCTGCTCGACACGGCCGGCCAGGTGGTCGGCATCGCCACGGCGATCGTGCCGATGGCGCAAGGCCTGTGCTTCGCCGTGCCGGCGACGACGGCCGCGGTGGTGCTGCCCGAGCTGCGCGACCACGGCCGCGTCGTGCGCGGCTGGCTCGGCGTCGCCGTGCAGGGCGTCGAACTGGCGCCGACGATCGCCCACCGCCTCGGCCTGCCGTCGCCGCGCGCGCTCGCGGTCGCGGCGGTCACGCCCGGTTCGCCGGCGGCGCAGGCCGGCGTGCAGCCGGGCGATCTGCTGGTGTCGCTCGACGACCGCACGATCCGCGGCGTCGGCGATCTGATGGCGGGGCTGCCACGGGCCCGGATCGGCACCGAGCTGGTGCTGCGGCTGCTGCGGCACAACGAGATCCTGCGCACCACGGTCACGCCGGCGCGGGCGCCGGCCGCCGCCTGAGCGGCCGCGGCGGCGAGTCGCTCGACCCGGGAGTGGAACGGCGGTGCCGGACGTCGAGGCGCCCTGTTACCCTTCCCCCTTTCGAGGAGACCCCATGAACGCACTGTCCAAGCTCTGCCTGTTGTCCGCCCTGTCGCTGCCGGTGTTCGCCCAGGACCCGCCGCAGCCGCCCGCCCCGAAGGAGAAGGAGAAGGCCGAAGCGCCGAAGGTGCTGCAGCTCGGCCAGCGCGTGAACGGCGACACCACGCTGTTCGACCTCGACGGCAAGCCGCAGAAGGCCCACGATCTGCTCGGCACCATCACCGTCGTCAACTTCTACTCGATCCAGTGCCCGATCCAGCGCGACTGGGACCGGCGCCTCGCCGACATCCAGAAGGAGTTCGAGTCGAAGGGCGTGACGTTCCTGCACATCGACAGCAACGTCACCGAGATCGGCGAGGAGCCGCCGAAGGTCGAGGGCGACGCGAAGCCGTACGCCAAGGTGCGCGAGCACCTGAAGGCGCAGGACCTGCCGTTCCGCGTGCTGGCCGACCACGGCAACAAGGTCGCCGACCTGTTCGATGCCAAGACGACGCCGCACATCTACGTGTTCGGCAAGAACGGCAAGCTGGTCTACAAGGGCCTGGTCGACGACGACCAGAAGGACCGCAACGCCGAGGGCCGCAACAACTACCTGCGCGACGTGCTCGGCAAGCTGCTGGCCGACGAGAAGGTCGAGCCGTTCGCGACCAAGGAGCAGGGCTGCACGATCAAGCGGGTCGGCAAGGGCCAGGGTCGCGGCCGCGGCAAGGACCAGGGTGACTGAGCGCCGCCGGCCGGCGGCGCGGGCCGTGGCGCTGGCGCTGCTCGTCGGCGCCGGCTGCAGCGCCGACCGGCCGCCGTCGATCGAGGCGCGCGACGCCGCCGGCGTCGTGCAGTGGCTCGCGGCCCAGCGCGGCAAGCCGGTCCTGGCCAACTTCTGGGCCACCTGGTGCGGCCCCTGCCTCGCCGAACTGCCCGACCTGCTGGCCGGCACGCGGTCCTTCCGCGACCGCGGCGGCGTCGTGGTCGCGATCGCGCTCGAACAGCTAGGCGCCGACCTCAGCGCGGCCGAGGCGCTCGATCGGGCCGGCCGCAAGGCGCTCGAGCTCGGCCTCGACGTGCCGGTGCTGGTGTGCACCGACGACGACATGAACACGATCAGGCGCGCGCTCGGCGTCGAGCTCGGCGGCCTGCCGCAGACGCTGACCTACGACCGCGGCGGCCGACTGGTCGCGCAGCACGAGGGCATGGCCACGGCCGGGGAGTTCGCCGCGCTGGCGGCCGCCGCCGAGCGCTGACGGTCGCGGTGCCCGGCCTCAACGGCCGGCGCTGGCCAGCGCGCGGCGCAGGAAGTCCTCGTAGCCGCCGAGCCACGCGCCCGGGCCGCCGGACAGCACGTGCTGCCCCAGCGCCTTGCCGGTGCGCGGGTCGACCGCGGCGTACGACGGCGTCGGCGCGATCTCGCCGACGAGATCGCGGCGCAGCTGCGCGTGCCGTTCCCACTTGTCCGGTGCAATGACGGCCGGGTTGTCCATGTGCAGGCGGGCCTCGACGAAGTGGCGCGCCAGCAGCGGCGCGATCGCCGGATCGGGCAGGATGCCGCGTTCGACCATGCGGCAGTTGGTGCAGGTGAAGCCGCTGAGGTTGACCAGCACCAGCTTGCCCTGCGCCCGCGCCCTGGCGGCCGCCGCCTCGTAGTCGTCGACGACCACCTCGTGCGCCGAGACGTCGCGCGCGCCGTAGGCCGGCGCCAGCGCCGTCATCACGAAGTCGAGCGGATAGCCGAGCGCGCCATAGAGGCAGTAGCCGGCGAACACGAGGCTGCCGAGCCCGCCGGCACGGCGACCGTTGCCGACGGCGCGGCGCGGCAGGAGACCCAGCAGCCAGACGCCGAGGCCGGCGAACAGCACGATCCAGACGCCGAAGAACACCTCGCGCGGCAGGATGTACAGCTCCTCCACGTACTCGGCGTTGGAGAAGAACTTCAGCGCCGCGGCCAGCTCGATGACGCCGAGGCTCACCTTCAGCGTCTGCATCCACTCGCCCGAGCGCGGCAGCGACCGCACGCGGCCGGGCAGCAGGGCGAGGAACACGAACGGCGTCGCCATCGTCAGCCCGAACACCGTCATGCCGAGCGTCGGCCGCAGCGTGTCGCCCGATTGCACCGCCGGCAGCAGCAGCAGCGCCACCACCGGCGCCGTGCAGGTGAACGACGTCACCACCAGGGTCGCGCCCATCAGCAGCACGCCGACGAGGCCGCCGACGCTGCGCGTGCGGCCGGCGGCGCCGACCAGGAAGGCGGGCGGCTGCAGGTCGATCACGCCGACCAGAGACAGGCCGAACAGCACGAAGGCGGCGCCGATGACCAGGTTCGTCGACCAGTGGGCGGCGAACGGCACGAGGTAGCCGCCGAGCACCCCGGCGAGCGCGCCGATCAGGCCGAACATCACCACGATGCCGGCGCCGTAGGCGAGCGCCAGCGGCAGCACGCGGCCGCCGCGTGCGTCGGCCTGCTTGGTGAAGAAGCTGAAGGTGATCGGGATCATCGGGTAGGTGCACGGCATCACCAGGGCGAACAGGCCGCCGCCGATGCACGCCAGCAGCAGCGCCCACAGCGACCCCGCGAGCGGCGAGCCGCCGGCCGGCGGGATCTCGTCGACGGCGGGCGCAGCCGGGGCCCGGGGCGAACCGGGCTCGATCTCGATCGCCGCGGCGAAGCCGATGGCCGCCGGCAGTTCGCAGGAGTTCTCGTCGCAGAGCTGGTAGTCGAGCACGCCGCGCAGCTCGACCCGGCCGGGCGCCGTGCCCGCCGGCACGAGCAGCGGCTGGCGGACCTCGAAGCGCTGCGGCAACGGATAGCTGTCGACGCCGAAGACCTGCTTGCGTTCGCCGGGCGGCACCACCGCCGGTCCCGCCACTTCCAGGCCGCCCAGCTGCAGCTTCGCCGGATCGACCGCCACCGGCAGGTTCGTGGTCTCCTTGGTGCCGTAGGCGTGGTAGCGGTCGTCCACGAGCACGTCGAGCACGAGCACGAGTGCCTCGCCGGCGCGGGCGACCGACGGCTGGAGGCGCGCGGCGACGGCCAGCTTCTGTTCCGGTTCGAGCCGCAAACCCGGCGCCAGGGCGGGTTCCGCGGCGGCGCCTTCCACCTGCAGCGTCGCGGTGAACGTCGCCTTGGCCGGCGGCAGGCAGCTGTTGGCGTCGCAGAGCTGGTAGTCGAGCGCGCCCTGCACCGTCACGCCGCCGCCCGCCATGCCGGCGGGCACGCGCAGCGGCTGCCGGACCACGAACTCGTTCGGCAGCGGGAACGTCTCGACGCCGAACACCGTCTTCGGCTCGCCGGGCGGCACGACGGCCGGGCCGGCCAGTTCGAGGCCGGCGAGCTGCAGCCGCGTCGGCTTCAGGGCCACGGGCACGTTGGTGCCCTCGCGGGCGCCGTAGGCGTGCCAGCCGGGGGCCACCGACGCCGACAGCACCAGCTGCACCGTGTCGCCGGGCTTCGCCTGGGCCGGCGCGAACGCCGCCGTCAGCGTGAAGCGGCCGTCCTGCGCCAGCAGGGGCGCCGCCAGCGACAGCAGCCAGACCAGACCGGGGAACCAACGGGCGCGTGTGGACATCGGGGCGGCGATGATACGAGCGGCCCGGACGATGGCGGCAGCGGCCACGAAGTTCGGCCGGCGCTATGGTGCGGCCATGCCTGCCGATCCGGTGCTGCCGACGGTCCTGCGCGCCACCGCGGCGCGGCGGAACGGCAGCTGCGACGCGGAAGCCGAGGCGTGGCTCGAGGCCCAGTTCGGGTGCAGCCGGCGGCTTGCCGTCTACGGGACGCTGGCCCCCGGGGAGGCGAACACGGCCCAGCTCGCCGGCTGCCATGGCCGGTGGACCCAGGGCGCCGTGACCGGGCGTCGGGCACGGCGCCGGTACCCGGTGTTCACATTCGATCCGGCCGCGCCCACGGTGTCCGTCCAGGTGCTCGAGAGCCCGGGCCTGGCCGGGCAGTGGCACCGCCTCGACGCCTTCGAGGGCGCCGGCTACCGGCGCATCCTCGTGCCCGTCCGGGGCCCGGCGGGGGCCCTGACGGTGGCCAACCTCTACGAGGCCGTGCGCCCGGTGCCGACCGGGAGAGGCCGGCGGCGAAACGAAGCGGCCCCGCACCGTCGATGACGGAGCGGGGCCGCGGGTGCCCGACCGAAGGTCAGGCCAACCGGCTCAGTTGTTCTCGACGCGCTGGTGCAGCCCGTTCGAGCTGGTCAGCGACGAGAGCAGGTTCGGCGCCAGCAGGTCGACCACCGCGGCCTGGCCCCAGAAGTCGAGGCCGAGCATCGACGGCGTCACCGTGTTGGTGTCGACGCTGAGGACCGGGCCCGGCGCCAGGAAGTTGAACGGGCCGATCTGGCCGCCGAGGTCGTGGTTCAGCACGCAGCCAGGCTGGCCGATGCCGACGAACGCCAGCGGGAAGTTCGGGCTCGGGTTCAGCACCGAGAAGAACAGCAGGCCGTACGGGAAGATGCCGCTCAGGTTCGCGACCGAGTAGTTGATCGTCGAACCGAACGTCGGCCGCGGCTCCGCGGTCAGCAGCAGGTGGTTGGCCTCCGGGGTGGCGAGGTCGAACACCTGGTTCACCGACACGTCGGTCTCGAACTCCGGCCGCAGGCTCGCGCCGCCCGGCGAGTAGCCGACCAGCCACGGGTTGCCCGAGTAGAGCGGGTTCGGCACGCCGACCGCTTCGACGGTCTCCCAGGCCATCGTCACGACGCCGCTGGCGGAGTCGAACGTGAACTGGAAGGTCGACAGGTTCGGGGCGCCGCCGCCGAAGCTCGGCACGCCGACCCAGGTGAACACCGCGAGGGTGCCGATCTCCTCGAAGCGGACCTCACCGGTCGCGGTGATGTCCATGTCGTGCCACGAGTACCAGGCCGTGTTCGGCGCGGCGAGCAAAGCCGTCACCGACGGGGCCCAGTCGTCGCCACCGCCCGGGAAGGTGTCGAGGAACGACATGTTCGACGCCACCGAGATCATGCCGCCGTTGTGCACGACGAGGCTCGTCGCCACGCCGCCCGGGTAGGGGAACGGCGTCGTCAGCGGCACCACGACTTCGCCATCGTCGGTCGCGGTTGCGCCGGCGATGGTCGTGGCCCAGCCGGTCAGCGGCAGCGCCGAAGCGTAGGGCACGAGGCCCGGGCTCGGGGCGCAGAGCACCGTGTACTCGCTGCCGTTCGGCGCCATCGTGATCTGGCGGCCGGTCAGCCGCGGGCTGGCCAGCGCCGGGGTCAGGTTGAGGTCGAAGAACGAGCCGAACGAGCCGCCGCAGCCAGGGCCGAAGCGCTCGCTGAACGAGCACACCGGCGCCGAGCTGCCCACCGTGTAGTGGATGCTGCCGTTGAACACGCGCGGGTTGTTGATCCCCGTCCAGAAGGGGTTGTTGCCACCCGTGTCGGCGTAGGGCGACGCGCCGCCGGCGGCGCCGGCGTTCAGACTGATCTCGGCGTTGTTGTAGACCTGGTTCAAGCCGTTGCCGTTGGTGTAGCGCGGGCCGATGCCGATGTGCTCGATCGCGTAGCCGCGCGGGCCCATCGCCGAGGTCAGCGTGAAGGGCGTCTGGAAGCAGACCGTCGACGGCTGGTCGTTTCCGGCCGCGATGACCGCGCCTTCGCCCAGCAGCTGCCAGTTGGCGGCGTTGCTTTCGCTGCCGCTCCAGAACTGCAGACCCACATTCGTCTGCCATACCCGCACGCGACCCTGCGTACCGACGGTCGAGTTCGAGTTCACGTCGATCCGGTTGACGGTGATCGCCGGAACGTTGACGGTCATGTTGATGAACACGACGCCGCCACCCGCGAGGCCGTTGGGGCCGGTGAACAGGGTGGTGAGCGGCGACTGCGCAGTCAGGGCCGAGGCGAGCCCGAGCCCGAGGAGAGTTGTCAGCGCTTTCATGGTTTCCTTGAAGAGGTGATGAGACGTCCCCGCAACGGGAGTCGGTTGGCAGGGGAGCGCGGACTCTAGCAGCCGCCCGAAACCTGTCTACCGGCCCGGGTGTCTTGCCCGGCCTTGGCAACCGGCCTGGGCAACCGGCCAGGCAGGACCAATTGCTCTGCGCAGTATGCGGGATGCAGCACCGCCATCGGCCCGGCCGCGAACCGCCGAGCCCGCGATGCCCGCGACGCCAGCGACGCCCCCGGAGCCGTCGGGGGGACGCGATCGGCACCGCTCCGCCCGACAAGGACCGGTCGGCGCCACCGGGCGCGCGACCGGCTCCACCCTAGAAGCGCACGCCGCCGCCGAGGAAGAAGCCGCGCACCGTGAAGTCGGCGGCCAGGGCGTCGCCGTCGACCTCGCCGTCCGCCTGCAGATCGAAGTAGCGGTAGCCGGCCATCAGCGTCAGCGTCGACCCGAGCCGCGCCTCGACGAGCGCCTCGAGGTCGAGCAGCTTGGCGTCGACGTCGTCGAGGTCGAGGTCCGAGTAGGCGCCTTCGACGATGGCCGCGAACATGCCGAGTTCGACCTGAGCGCGCAGGAACAGCATCGGCAACGGGCCGCTGAGCTGGACCCGTTCGCGCACGGCGCCGAACACGTCCTGCACCGTCAGGTCCAGGTCGACGTAGTTGGCCGCCAGCCCGGGCGCGACCGACACCGGCCCCAGCTCGATCTGGAAGGCCAGGGCGGCCTTGGCGTTCCACAGCTCGAGATCGCTCCGAACGGCCGTGCCGGCGGTCAGGTCGCCGAAGTCGGCGGTCAGCAGCCCGTCGCCGGTCTCGTCGAACAGGAACCCCGACACCGAGAACACGGGCACGCCGGTGTCGACGACGATGCGGCCGTAGGGGCTGCCCCGGTCGTCGCCGAGGCCGAGCGCGCTCTCGACGGACTGTTCGACGGCCACCGTCCCGGTGCCGTTCTGGTAGCCGAAGTTGCCGTCGACGGACAGCTGCGCGTAGGCCGCCTGCGCGCTGACCTGGAACTGGTAGCAGGAGGGCAGCGCCGCGAGCAGCGCCACCGCCACGAGGGAGAGGTTGCGCATGGGACTCACGGGGCCGAGGTCAGGACGCGGGTTTCGACGTTGTAGAGGAAGCGGCCGCCGGCGGTGCCGGCGATGACGAGCTGCACCACCGGGGTGTTGTCGAAGGTCAGCGTCACCGTGACCTCGGCATCGCTGTCGGGGTCGTCGCCGTCGATCGTCACCGTGACGGTGCCGATCGGGTACTCCTGCGTCGGGAAGCTGTCGGTCTCGAGCCCGGCGCCGTCGGTCGCGAACGTCAGCGTGCAGGCGCCGACCGCGAGCGTGCCCGGCGCCGCGGGCGGCGGTCCGCCGGCAGGCGCCGCCGTCGTCGTGCGCAGGCGTTCGAGTTCGTTGTCGTTGGTCGAGCCGCCGATCACGCCGGTGAAGGCGCCGCTGCCGCTGAACGCCTCGCCGCCCTTGGTGCCGCTGATCGTCCAGTCGCCGACCAGGAACGGGTTGCCGTCCAACAACTCGCCGCGCAGCAGCGTCGCCGCCTCGTCGATGCGGTCGGCGAGGCTCGTCGCCGTCAGGCCCAGCCCCTGCCGCTCGACGCCGGCCGGTCTGTAGAAGCGGATCGTCATCTCGATCGTGCAACCGTCGACGACGTACTGCACGTCGATCGGGCCGTCGCCGCTGTGCGACAGACCGGCCGGGTCGGGGATCGAGCCGCCGCTGTTGAGCCGCCAGGTGTCGGCGAGTGCCAGCAGGTCGACGCCCTTGTCGAACAACTGCGGGAAGCAGTCCCGGATCGTCTCGAGCTGCTTCTGCAGGTCGGGATCGACGGTCGTGGAGACCTTGCTGTCGCAGCCTGCAACGAGCAGGGCGGCCAGCAGGACCGAGCGGTGCGCGAGTGGCATGGAGACCTCCATCGGGGAGAGAACGAGAGGCCCGCAGTATCGCCGCCGCCTCCCACCGCTGCCATCGAGGCGCAATGCGGTGCACGCCGCCTGCCCATCGCTTCACGGCGCGGAGACTTCGGGGCGCGGCCGACCGATCGCGGCGCCCGACCCGGCCGCTCTGGATCACTTGCTGCCGGGCGGCAGGAAGCCCGCTTCCCGCAGGATCGCCTGCCCGGCAGGGCCGAGCGCCAGCGCCCGGAAGGCGGCGCCCCCCTTCGGCTCGCGCGCCTCGCGGTCGAGCGAGATCGAGTAGAGCACCGGCTGGTTGTCCGTCTCCGGCACGTCGATCCGCAGCACCGGGTCACCTGCCGCCGCGAACGTCGTCACGTAGACGATCCCCGCATCGGCCCGGCCGTCGCGCACCGCGGCGAGCACGGCCTCGGCGGTGTCGGCCTCGACCGCCGGCTCGACCTCGAGCCCGAGCCGCGACAACGCCCAGCGCGAGTAGCGGCCGATCGACGCCGAACGGCGGCCGAGAGCAAGGCGCAGACCGGGACGGGCGAGGTCCCGCAGGCCCTCGACGGCGTGCGGACTGCCCGTGCCGACGGCGATGGCGAGGCGGTTGCGGGCCAGCTCCGCGGGGCTGTGGGCGGCGAGGTACGCGGCGGCGGCGAAGCGCGACATCAACGACGAGTCGCCGACGACGAGCACGTCGCACGCGCCGCCGGCGTTGCGCTTCGCCAGCAGCTCGGCGCCGCCGGCGCAGAACAGCTCGACCCTGCCGCCCGGAACGTCCTGTTCGTACCGGCGCGCGAGCCGCTCCATCGCCGGCTGCATCGACGCCGTGGCCCACACGACCACGGTGTGCGGCGCGGCCGGCGCCGTTGCGGACGCCTCGGCGCCCACGGGCGCCACCGGCGACTCCGGCGCGCAGGCCGACAGGAACCAGACCAGGGCCAATGCACGCAGCTTCATGGCCGCCTCATCGGGCCGCCGCCAGCAGGGCCGCGGACTCCCGGCGGCCGCGCCACAGGTACCACAACGTGATGCCCCAGACACCGAGCGTGAACGCCCCCATCAGCAGCGAACCGAGCTGCGGCATGCTGCGGGTCATGAAGTTCGCGATCTGCTTGCTGCCGAACACCACCGGCATGAACGGCTCGACCCGCACGGGCGCCTTCGGATCGAGCTGGTGGCCGAACTCCCACAGCATGTAGACGAACCGGCCGAACGCGACCACCGACACGTAGCCGGCGATCATCGACAGGTCGATCATCGTGCGCACGTTGCCGAGCAGCGCCGCGCGCAGCGCCAGCAGCGCCATCGCCACCAGGGCGAACGGGATCCAGTCCAGGTCGCGCAGCTCCTCGCGCGTGATCGTCTTCATGCCGATGTAGTGGTTCAGCACGTTGATCTCCTGGACGTCGTGGCCGTCGTTGCCGCCCACGACCTTGTAGGAGTAGATGTCCATCGTCAGCCCGCCGGGGTACTGCGGCGCCTTCATGCTGATCTGCCACAGCGGGAACGCGAAGCTCAGCAGCAGCGGCACGATCAGCAGCACCAGCGCGAGCCGCGCCGGCACCCGCAACGGCACGTCGAGGAACTCCCAGAAGCTGTCGGCGGTCTGACGCATGACGGTACTCCTTTCAGACGAGGTCGCGGCGCCGGAAGGCGCCGAGGCTCCAGACCCAGGCGGTGAGGCCCAGCAGGAGCGGCCAGCCGATGCCGATCGACAGCAGGCCGTCGGCGCCGACCCGGTTGGCGAGGAAGAAGCCCACGGGGCCGAACGTGGCCAGCTCCGGCTGCGCCGCCGACAGCAGCGCCAGCCGGGCGCACTGCACCGGGTTCAGCACCGCGAGCGCGAACACCGCCGACGGCGGCAGTTCCCACTGCAGCATCACGCCGATGAGGCCGAAGTCGATCAGCGCCACGCCGGCCGCCCACAGCAGGATCGTCAGCATCAGCGCCTTCGCCTGGTTGCGGACCAGCGTCGACACCAGGAGGCCCAGCGAGGTGAAGCACAGCAGCAGCGCGGTGCTGACGGCGATGCCGCGCAGCAGGAAGTCCCACGGCACGTCCTGGCCGAACGCCCCGGCGCCGACCAGCGCCATCGCCGGCATGGCGACGACCAGCGGTGCGACCAGCGCCGCCATGCGCACGAGGCTGGTGCCGACGAAGTAGGCGGCGCGACTGACCGGGTTGCTGAGCAGCAGCTCGAGCGAACCGTCGTCGCGGGCCGCATTCACGACCTGGCCGGTCGCCGACAGCGCCAGCAGCGGCAGCAGGAACAGCAGCGCATGGCTCCACGACATCAGCGCGCGGCCCATGCCGGTGAAGCCGACCACGCCGGACTCCCGCAGGCCGACCAGCACGAACAGGCCCGCGAGCACCGCGTGCACCACGAGGCAGAAGACCAGCCAGCGCGAACGCAGCACCTCGGCCAGGTCGAGGCGGGCGACGGCGGCGACCTCGGCGCCAAAGCCCATCATCGACCTCCGTGGCCGCCGAGGCGCTCGAGGCACCTGGCCCGCGCCGCGTCGAGCCCGATCGCGCCCGGCGTGCCGACGTCGACGGCGCCGAGTCCGAAGCCCATCGGCGACGGCTCGACCGCGACGAAGGCGACGCGGCTCTCGGCGATCCAGCGATCGGCACGATGGTCGCGGAAGTAGGTCGTGTGCACCTCGGGCCGGTGCTCCTCGACCCACAGGAACAGGCAGCCAGGATCGTCGAACGCGTGCGTGCGACCGTCGGTCGTCGTCAGCTGCGCCGCGAACGGCGGCTCGCCGACGTGCATGCCGCAGGCGGCGCAGGCCGCCTTGTCCCAGACGATGTCGACCGGGCCGTCGGGCAACTTCGAGGAAGCGAGCACCGACCAGGCGATCGCGCCACCGACCGCGCTCAGCACGACGCCGAGCAGCAGGTACGGCAACACCCGGAACACGAGGCTGGTCATGGCTTGGCTCCTGGCGATGGCGGCTGCAGCCGCTCGACGTCGCGCGCCATGACGTCCCGCAGCTGGCCGTTGAGGTTGCGGCCGATCTCGCCGAGCAGCCGGGCGCGTTCGTGGACGGGCAGCGACCGGCTCCACCAGCCGGTGGCGCCCTGCGTGAAGCCGCGCGCGCGCAGCCACGCGGCCGCCGGCTCGCCCTCGGCGTCGACTTCGACGATCGCCTCGGCGTGGTCGTCGAGGTAGGCCCCGGCGAGGCCCTGCCAGGCGACCCGCCCCTCGGCCAGCACGACGACGCGGTCGACGAGCCGGCGGATCTCGTCGAGGCGGTGCGAGCACAGCAACACCGTCGTGCCGGTCGGCAGCGCCTCCACCAGGCGGAAGAAGGCCGCGCGGCTCTTCGGGTCCATGCTGGCGGTCGGCTCGTCGAGCAGCAGCAGCTCGGCGCCGGCGGCCAGCGCCAGCGACGCCAGCACCTTCTGCCGCTGCCCGCCCGACAGCGCCCGGAACGGCCGTTTCCCGAGCGCCGCGAGGTCGACGTCGAGCTGCATGGCCACCTCGGCGATCTGCTGCCAGCCGCGGCCGCGCAGGCCGGCCACGGCGCGCACCACGTCGCCCACCGGCGCCGCCAGCCGGGGGGCGATCTGCGGCACGTAGGCGATGCGGCGCGCCAACGCCCGCCGATCCTCGCCGGCCGGTTCGCCGTCGAAGAGCAGCTCGCCCGTGGCCGCCAACATGCCCAGCAGGGCGCGCACCAGCGTCGACTTGCCGGAGCCGTTCGGTCCGATCAGCGCGGTGCGGCTGCCGGCCGGCAGCTCGAGCGAGACGTCCTGCAGGGCGACGACGCGGCCGAACCGCTTGCCCAACTGCCGCAGTTCAACGCGCATGGTTCGCCTCCGGGGTCCAGGCCGCCGCCAGCGGTCGCATGCGCGGCGCCGGATCCAGCATCAGGCGTCTGGGCGCGAACAGCGGCATCACCTCGCCGACCAGGTCGACCATCGCCATCGCCGGCGCGCCGTGCAGCAGCGCCAGTTCGGGGTAGCGCGCCTCGAGCTGCGTCGACAACCGCCGGAACTCGAACGGCACGTCGCCGCGCCCGTCGCCGTCGAAGTCGTAGCCCTGGTAGGTGTCGTAGTAGTTGCCGGCGAACGTCACGCCGAGCGCATCGCCCTGCCCGCCCACCTTGACCACGGCGCCGTTGTCGCGGAACTCGTTGTCGACGAACTCGCTGCGCCTGACGCCAGAGTGCAGCGACACGGCCGTCTCCCCGAAGCGCACCACGTTGCCGGCATAGCGGTTGTGGTGCGCCGGATCGAGCGGCGAGTTGTCGACGTAGATGCCGGTCGTGTTGGCCAGCACCCAGTTCTGCTCGATCGTCAGGTTGCCGGCCTCCTTGAGGCCGATGCCGATGCCCGCGGCGCCGCCGCAGGCCGCCAGCAGGTTGCGACGCAGGGCGATGTCGCGGCTGTACATCACGAACACGCCGACCTCGTTGCCGACGTAGCGGCTGTGCTCGACCACGTTCTCGTGGCTGTACATGAAGTGCGTGCCGTAGCGCGACCGCTCGACGTGGTTGCCGACGAGCCGGTTGCGCGACGAGTACCAGACCACGACGTCGCGGGAGTCCACGACGTGGTTGTCGCGCACCTCGGAGTCGCTGGTCTCCCACAGCCGGATGCCGTCGCCGCGCAGCCCCATCGCCGGGAGGCCGGTGCCGACGATCGTGTTGCCGACGATGGTGGCGCGCACGCAGCGTTCGGCGAGCACGCCGAACAGGGCATCGCGCACGGTGACGCCGCGCAGCGTCACGTTCTCGCCCTGCAGGTGCACGCCGCCGTCCATCAGGTCGAAGCGCTGGCCGCTGCCTTCGATGGTGAAGCCCTCGAGCGTCACGTCGTTCGCACGCACCCGCACGGTCGAGCCGTCGGCGGCGCGCAGCACGGCGTCGGCAGGGCCCCACAGGTGCAGCGGCTTGTCGATCACGATCGGGCCGCGGTGCCGGCCCGGCGCGAGCAGCAGGGCCGCCCCGGGTGCGGCGGCGGCGATCGCCGCCTGCAGGTCGGCGCCGGCAGGCACCAGCTGGCCGGCCGGCGGCGCCGGCGGCGCCGGCCGGGCCGGCATCGCGGCGCGCTCGCCGCCGCAGGCGACGGCAGCGGCGATCGACAGGGATGCGAACAGGGAGCGCACGACCGGGACGGGAACGGTGTGGGCAGGCGGACTACGGACGGCGGCCGGGCCGGACTCAGTTCGGCTCGACCAGCAGGTAGCCCGCCATCTCGAGGTGCAGCGCCGAGCAGAACTCGGTGCAGTAGAACGGGAACACGCCGGCCTTCTTGGCCACGAACGTGATGTTGACGTGCTTGCCGGGCTCGAGGCTGACGTTGATGTTCTGGCCGCCGATCGCGAGCCCGTGGGTGGCGTCCTTCGCCTGTTCGACGTTGGTCACGTGCAGGTGCACGGTGTCGCCCTGCTTGACGCGCACGATGTCCGGCGAGAAGTGGCTGCGCACCGCCGTCATGTAGACGTGCACGCCGTCCGCCTTGCGCTCGATGCGCTGCTGGCCGCCGATCGTCGCGTGCGGGTCGACCGCGTGCGTGAACGGGTTGGTGCCGACCGGCTTGTAGACCTCGATCGGCTTCAGCTTGTCCGCCTTGACCATCTGCGCGTTGTGCGGCTCGCCGAGCGGCAGCGGCATGTCGTAGAGCAGCTGCATCTTCGGTCCGCTGATGTCGATCAGCTGGAAGTTCTGCGGCAGCAGCGGCCCGACCGGCGCGAACCGGTCCAGCGCCCACTTGTTCATCGCGATCAGGTACTTGCCGTCGGGGCTGACGGTGTCGCCCTCGGCGGCGACCAGGTGGCCGATGTTGAAGTGGGTGTCGATCTTGTCCACCACCTTCAGGTCCTTCAGCGACCACTTGGCGACCACGGTCTCGATGAACACCGAGGTGTAGGCGTAGCCCTTGTCGTCGAACACCGTGTGCAGCGGGCCGAGACCGATCTCGCACTGGCCGAAGATCGAGCCCTTGAAGTCGAGGATCGGCACGCCGTAGGGGTCCTTGCCGACGTACTTCTTCTCCTTCATCTGCGCCGCGATCTTCTGCGTGTCGAACACCGTCGTGTGCGTGTCCAGCTTGCCGCCGACGACGACGCCGGTGCCGTCGGGCGTCACGTCGACGCCGTGCGGGCTCTTCGGCTCGGGCACGAACGCCAGCAGGTTCTCGTCGATCGCCGTCTGCAACGTGATCACCCGCATGCCGGCGATCGTCGTCGTCTTGCCGGCCTTGACGACCGCCTCCGCCGCGCGCCAGTGGATGCAGTGCAGGTAGTCCATGTCGTTCTGCGTCGCCCCGGACTCGAGCGGCGGCTTGCCCTCGAGCACGCCGCCGTAGGCGCGCTCGGTGTTGATCGAGTTGCAGTAGACCCAGCCGTCGCTGACCTTCTTGCCGCAGTCGGCCAGGTCCTGCATGTACGGCGGCAGCTCGATCGCCCACGACTGCTCGGGAACGATGCGGCCCTTCTGCCTGTCGAAGCGCCAGAAGATCATCGCGCCGCGGTACTTCTCGTCGTACTGCTCGATCGGGGCGTAGACGCCGCCGAGCGGCGCCGGGTACTGCGACGTCTCGACGACGTAGTCGGTGTCCGGCGTCACGAACGTCGCGCCGTGCTCGGAGGCGATCAGTTCGCTGCTGACGATCTGCTTGGTCATGAAGTCGGACAGGTCGACGACGGCGACGCGCGGGTTGCACTTGTCGTTGACGAAGATGTACTTGCCGTCGTACTCGCCGCCCGTCTCGCTGAGCGCGGGGTGGTGCATGTCGGCCCAGGTGATCTCCTGGCCGCCGCGGAAGCCCTGCGCGATCACGGCGTTGCTGTCGTCGCCGTAGCCGTAGCCCTGCCACGGCTCCGGCGTGAACACGCCGATGTACTTCAGGATGCGCATGCTCGGCACGCCGATGACGATCAGGTTGCCGCCGTGGCCGCCGGACGCGAACGTGTAGTACTCGTCGTGGCGGCCGGTCGGCGTGTAGGTCTTCAGCGCCGCGGTGACGTCCTGTTCCGACAGGTTGCGCGCCTGCATCAGCTTCAGCACGTCCCCGCCGGCGCCGGCGCCAGGGGCGCCGCGGCCGTTGCAGGCGGCGAGCACGGCGAGCGCCAGCACGGGCAGCACGCGGGGGAATCGGGGCGAGTGGATGGCTTGCATGGGGTCCTCGGTCTCGGTTCTCGGTGGTTGTCTGGTCGTTCCCGCCGGCGCCGCGCGTGGCGCCGGCGCTCGGATCACTGGCGGAAACCGCGCACGATCCCGGTCAGTGCCTGCAGCACCTCGGTCTTGCCCTTCAGCTGCGGCTGGGCCGGCATCATCGGGCTCTTGCCGACCGCGGCGCCGCCGTAGACGACGGCCTTCTGGATCTGCTCGTCGGTCACCGCGTCCTGCCAGGCCGCGTCGCGGAACGAGCGCGGCTTCGGCTCCAGCGCCGCCGCGCCGGGGCCGTCGCCCTTGCCGTCGGTGCCGTGGCAGGTGACGCACAGCGACTCGTAGAGCGTCCGCGCCTCCTGCGCCGCCACGGCGCCGCCGCCCGCGGCGGCCGGCGCTTTGCCGGTGCCGGCACCGCCGGCGGCCGCTGCGGTGTCACCGCCACCGCAGGCGGTGGCGAAGGCGACGAGGAGAACGGAGAGGATCGGCAGGGAAAGGCGGCGGGCGTTGCTCATGGGTCTCGGCTCGGGCGCACAGATAATGGAGGCCGAACTCTAGAAATACAGGAAACCGCCGTCTGGGCCGCAGTGGGCCCGCGGTCTACGCAGCATGGCCCACCGTGCGGCTGCGTGCGCCTGCTCGCTGCACGGGGCGATGGCCCTGCGGGCCGGCGTGGGCTCTGGGTCGTATTGTGAAAGTGATCCTCTTTCTGGACGTTGGACTCCGGTATCTAGCCAAGAGGACCACTCCATGCGCACCCGCTTCGCGTCGCTCGCCTTCGCCTGCCTGCTGGCAGGCTGCTCGGAGGACCACCCGCAACCGGCGCCCGCAGCACCCGCGCCGGCGCCGGCCCGGGGCGGCGAGATCCCGCCGCTCGATCCCGACAACATCGTCAGCATCGCCGTGGGGTCCAAGGACCACACGACGCTGGTCGCCGCCCTGAAGGCCGCCAACTACGTCACGTCGGTCGCCAATCCGGGACCGCTGACGGTGTTCGCGCCGACCAACGCCGCCTTCGACAAGCTGCCGGCCGGCACCGTCGAGGGACTGCTGCAACCGGCACGGATCGACGACCTGAAGAACGTGCTGAAGTACCACGTCGCGCCGTCGACGTTCGAGCAGCCGGCGCTCAAGGACGGCATGGAGCTCGGCATGGCCAACGGCAAGAAGGTGCGCATCCGTCACGAGAACGGCGCCATCCGCGTCAACGACGCCAGGATCACCGCCTCGATCAGGGCCTCGAACGGCGTCGTGCACATCGTCGACGGCGTGCTGCTGCCGCCGGCCAACTGAACCCCGCCGCCGCGGCTGGCGGTCGGACCGCCGCCCGACCAGAATGCGCTCGATGCTGCTGAACCTGACCGCGGTCTACGGCCTGCGCGCGATGGCGACCCTGGCGGGCCTCGGTCCCGGCGAATCGCTGAACGCCGCCGAGCTCAGCGCCCGCACCGGCGTACCGCAGCAGTACCTCTCCAAGGTGATGCGCAAGCTGGTGGTGGCCAGGCTGGTGCGTTCGCAGCGCGGCCACGGCGGCGGGTTCAGCCTGCAGCAGCCGAAGGCCCGGATCCGCATCGCCGACGTGCTGCGCGCGATCGACCTCGACCTCGGCGGCGGCAGCTGCGCGTTCGGCTACGCGGCCTGCGACCCGGACAACCCCTGTCCGCTGCATCCGCTGTGGACCCGGCTGCAGGCCGGGCTCGACGCGTGGACCTGCGGCAGCACGCTGGCCGACGTCGATCCCACGCTGCCCGCCCGGTCGCGGCGCCGCAGCTGACGGCCGGACGCGGCGTGCCCGGTGCGAAATCCCTCGTCGTCGCTGCCCCTGGCGGTACCCTCGCGCCCGGGACCAACCATGCCATCCCTCACCGACCGCCACCGCGTCCAGCCCGGCCAGCCACTGCGCCTCGCCGACGTCGATCCACGCGACACCAGCGCCTTCCCGGGCGACAAGGAAGCCGGTCGCGCCCGCAAGCAGCTGCTCAACGCGCGGCTCGAGGAGCTGCAGGAGGCCCTGTACGCCGAGGGCCGCCACCGCGTGCTCGTGGTGCTGCAGGCGATGGACGCCGGCGGCAAGGACGGCACCATCCGCAGCGTCTTCGACGGCGTGAATCCGCAGGGCGTCAGGGTCGCCTGCTTCAAGCAGCCGACGCCGAAGGAGCTCGCGCACGACTTCCTGTGGCGGGTGCACCCGCACGCACCCGGCGCCGGCGAGATCGCGATCTGGAACCGCAGCCACTACGAGGACGTGCTGATCGTCCGCGTGCACGACCTGGTGCCGGAGGTGCGCTGGCGCCAGCGCTACGCGCACATCGTCGCCTTCGAGCGCATGCTGGCCGAGGAGGGCACGACGATCTGCAAGTTCTTCCTGCACATCGGCAAGGAGGAACAGCGCCGGCGGCTGCAGGAGCGCATCGACGACCCCAAGAAGCGCTGGAAGTGGCACTCCCGCGACCTCGACGAACGCCGGCGCTGGGACGACTACCAGGCCGCCTACGAGGAGGCGATCGCGGCGACCAGCACGGCGCACGCCCCGTGGCACGTCGTGCCTGCCGACCGCAACTGGTACCGCGACCTCGTCGTCAGCGAGGTGCTGGTCTCGACCCTGGAGTCGCTGCGCATCCGCCTGCCCGAGGGCGAACCGGGCATCGACGGCCTGCGGGTGACCTGAGCCGCTCGCCCGCGGATCCGGTCCTGCTGACGCCGGCCGGGGCCGCTGCTATCCTGCCGGCCCCGAGATGACGCGCGCCGCGGTCCTGCTCTGCTGCCTCGCCTGCCTGCCGACGGATCCGACCAAGGTCGGGTTCGCGACGCTCGCCGGCTTCGACTACACCGAGGGCATGACTCTGCCCAAGGAGGTGGCTTCGCTCGACGAGCAGACGGTCACGATCGCCGGCTTCATGCGCCGCGAGGTGCCCGGCAGCGGTCCGATCGGCGAGTTCCTGCTGATCAACGACGCCTGCGGCTGCAACGGCACGCCGAAGCTCAACGAGATCGTGTTCTGCACCCTGCCGGACGGCGTCACGATGGACGAGAAGCCGGGCGTGGTGACGGTCACCGGCAAGCTCTACGTCGGCGAGACGAAGGAGGAGGGCGTCGTGGTGATGCTCTACCAGATGGACGCCGACACGGTGCAGTGACGCGAGTGAACGCCGTCCGCCTACTGCTCTGGACGACGCTGTCGGTGCCGTTGCTGGCGTTGTGGCCGCAGGGCCAGGACGCGGCGGCGGACGACTGGGCGGCGCACGTGCAGAAGGCGTGCACCTCGCCGCGTTACGGCCTGCGCCTCGCCGCCGCCCGCAAGCTCGCCGAGGGCGGCGACGCGCCGGTGCCGGCGATCCGCGACTGGGCCCGCCAGCACGGCCGCAACCAGCTGCCGGCAGCGCTCGTCGACGCGATCGCCGATGCCGACCCCAAGGCGCACGGCCCGGCGGTGCTGGCGCTGCTGCGCGAGTGGTCGGAGGACGCCGACTTCTTCTGGCGCGCCGCGGCGATGCGCGGCCTCGCCCTGCGCGCCGCCGCCACCGCGGCGCCCGGGCGACACGAACTGGCGGCGTGGTTCGCGCGCTGCCACGACGATCCGGCCTGGCTGATGCGCACCCATGCGCGACTCGGCAGCGCGCTGCTCGACGACCCCGACGCCGCCTCGCGACCGGAGGCCGATCCGCGCGCCCGCGTTCGCCTCGCCGCGCTGCTGCTCGGCCAGGGCCGCGTGCCGCCGCTGCAGCCGCTGCTCGACGCACTGGCCGACGAACGCACGTTCCGCGGCGACCCGTGGGGCCGGCGGCTCGGCGCCGAGGCGCACAAGGCGCTCAAGGCCTGGCTCGGCGAAGCGCACCCGCTGGCCGACGGCGGCTCGTTCGCGGACAAGCCGGCGGCGATCACCGCGCTGCTGGCCGCGGCCGCGGCGAAGTCGGGCCAGTCGTTGCAGCCGCCGGTGCCACGGACCGATCCGGCGACGCCGTTCACCGGCGGCATCGAGATCCTGTCCTGCAAGCACGGCGACGTGTTCGTGCAGTGGACGGCCGCGGGCGAGGTGTTCGCGGGCCTCGACGCCGAGACCGAAGCCCGCCTGCCGGCCGAGGTCTGGCAGCGGCTGACGCAGGCGCGCGCCGCCTTGCCGCTGGGCGGCGACCTCGGTGTCGTGATCTGCGACAGCATGCGCCTCGAATGGCGACCGCCGGACGTGCACGTGAAGGTCGCGCCCGGCAGCCTGCCGGCCGCGGCGGCGATCTGGCTCGAGCAACTGGCCCGCGCGGTCGAAGAAGCCGGCTGTGCGGGCCTCGGCCGCGACCTGCGCACCGCGCTGACCCAGTTCGCCGGGCGCTGACCCAGGAGACCCTTCCCGATGTGTGGCATCATCGCCGTGTTGCGCCGGCCGAGCCGGCGCCGACCACCCGAGCCCGAACAGCTGCTGCAGGCGCTGGCGGCGGCGGAGCAGCGGTTCGCCGCCGGCCGGGACGCGGTCGCGCTCGGCGCCGCGGCCGACGCGCTGCGGGGCCTCGACGTCGCGCTGCGCGGCGTGCCGGGGCTGTGGACGCTCTTGCGCGAGCCGCGGCTCGGCCAGCAGCTGCGGGAACGCCTGCAGGCGCTGCAGGTCGAGTTGACGGCGTTCGAACGCTCGCTCGACCAGCAGGCCGTGGGCGACGCCGTCGACGCCGGCATCGAGCAGCGCAACGCCGCGCTGGTGCGGCTCAAGGACGCGCTGTGGGCGGTGCTGCAGGATCGCCTGCCCCACGCCGACGCCGTGCGCGACCTCGCCGGCGACGACGTGCCGCACCAGGCCGCGGCCGCCGCCTGGTCGAGCCTGCAGACCGCGCTCGCCGCGCTCGACCGCCTCGAGGTCCGCGGCCGCGACTCGGCCGGCATCGCGGTCACGCTCACCGGCATCGACGCCGCGGCGGCGCCGCTGCCGCAGCTGTTCGCCGGCCGCGACCAGGACCCGCTGTTCCAGGACGGCTCGGCGCGCCTCGCCGACGGCTGCCTCGACCTCGTCTACAAGCACGCCGCCGAGATCGGCGAGCTCGGCGACAACGTGCGCACGCTGCGCGACGGCATGCGCCAGGACCGCCTGCTGCAGGCGGCGCTGCGGCAGCCCGGCGTCGAGGCGCTGGTGCTCGGCCACACCCGCTGGGCCAGCGTCGGCATCATCAGCGAGCCGAACGCGCACCCGCTGAACCACGAGGAGCAGGACGCCGGCGGCGGCCCGTACGTGATCGGCGCGCTGAACGGCGACGTCGACAACCACCACGAACTGGTGCAGCGCCACGGCCTGCGCCTGCACGACGCCATCACCACCGACGCCAAGGTGATCCCGACGCTGGTGTCGCGGCAGCTGCGCGACGGGCACGAGCTGGTCGCGGCGTTCCGCCGCACGGTGGCGACGTTCGAGGGCTCGGTCGCGATCGCCGCGGCGACGACGCGCGAGCCTGGCCGCCTGGCGCTGGCGCTGCGCGGCTCGGGCCAGGCGCTCTACATCGGCCTCGGCGAGGACGCGTTCGTGGTCGCCAGCGAGCCCTACGGCGTCATCGAGGAGTGCGACCGCTACCTGCGCATGGACGGCGAGACGCCCGGCAATCCCGCCAACCCGGCGGCATCGCGCGGCCAGGTGGTCGTGCTCGACCGCGCCGCCGCCGGCGAGGTCGATGGCATCGCACGGGAGGCCTACGACGGCACGCCGCTGCCGGTGGCCGCGCGCCACCTGACCGCGGCGGCGGTGACGACGCGCGACATCGATCGCGGCGAGTTCCGCCACTTCCTCGCCAAGGAGATCCACGAGGCGCCGTCGTCGCTGCAGAAGACCCTGCGCGGCCGGATCGTGCGCCGCGACGGCCGCCTGCGCGTCGCGTTGCCCGAGGCGTCGCTGCCGGCCACGGTGGTGGCCGCGCTGCAGCAGGGCCGTGCACGCCGCGTGCTGGTGATCGGGCAGGGCACCGCCGCGGTCGCCGGCCAGGCGGTCGCCGCGGCGATCGCCGACGCGCTGCGCGGCGCCGACGTCGCCGTCGAGGCGCTGCCGGCCACCGAACTGTCCGGCTTCCGGCTCGACGACGACATGCGGGCGACGCTGATCGTCGCCATCTCGCAGTCCGGCACCACCACCGACACCAACCGCACCGTCGACCTGGTGCGGGCGCGCGGCGCCACCGTGCTGGCGATCGTCAACCGCCGCGGCAGCGACCTCTGCGACAAGGCCGACGGCGTGCTCTACACCAGCGACGGCCGCGACATCGAGATGAGCGTCGCCAGCACGAAGGCGTTCTACGCCCAGTGCGCGGCCGGCCAGCTGCTGGCGCTGGCGCTGGCGCGCGCGGCCGGTCGCGCCGACGACGCCGCCGAGCACCAGCTGCTGCAGGCGCTGCTGGAACTGCCGGCGGCGATGCGCGAGGTGCAGCGTCAGGAGCCGGCGATCGCGGCGATCGCCCGGGCGCACGCGCCGCAGCGCCGCTACTGGGCGATGGTCGGCAACGGCCGGAACCGCATCGCCGCCGCCGAGGTGCGAATCAAGCTCTCGGAGCTGTGCTACAAGTCGATCGCCTGCGACTCGACCGAGGACAAGAAGCACATCGACCTGTCGTCGGAGCCGCTGATCTTCGTCTGCGCCGCCGGCCTGACCGGCTCGACCGCCGACGACGTCGCCAAGGAAGTCGCGATCTACAAGGCGCACAAGGCCTGCCCGATCGTCGTCGCGACCGCGGGCGAGACGCGCTTCGGCAGCGCGGCGGCGACGATCGTGGTCCCGGAGGTGCACCCGGCGCTCGCCTACGTGCTGTCGACGATGGCCGGCCACCTGTTCGGCTACCGCTGCGCGCTCGCGATCGACGAGCTGGCGCTGCCGCTGCGGCGCATGCGCGGCGCGATCGAAGAGGCGTTCGCCGAAGGTCGACCGGGCGGCGACGTGCTCGGCCGGCTGCGGGCGCCGCTGCAGCCGCACTGGATCGAGTTCCGCAAGGACCTGCTGCTCGGCCGCTACGACGGCGCACTCGAGGCCAGCACCGCCTCGCGGCTGACGTCGTTGTGCAACTACGCGCTCGGCTTCCTGCCGCTGGACGCGTTCGCGGTCGAGTTCGGCGAACCGGGCGCGCCCGGCGTCGTCGTCGACCGGCTGACCGAGGAACTGACGCACGGCATCGACCAGCTCACGCGGCCGGTCGACGCGATCAAGCACCAGGCGAAGACGGTCACCGTCGGCATCTCGCGCGCCGACGAGGCGCTGCTGACGGTGCCGCTGGTCCGCGCGCTGATGGAGGCCGGCGCCGGCCGCGACCGCTTCGGCTACCGCGACCTGCGCGCGCTGGCCGGGCTCGATCCGGCCGTGGTCGAGGTGCTGGGCAGCACCCGCTACGCGATCGACGGCGAGGTCGAGGGCGGCGCGGCTCGGATCCACGTCGTCGACCAGCGCGGCATCGCCCGGCAGCTGCGCTCGCGCACCAGCCAGAACCCGCTGCTGAAGGGCACCAAGCACCTGGTCGCCACCGAGCGGCAGTGCATGGTCGCCAAGGGCCGCAGCGACGACCGCACGGTGATCCTGGTGCCCGAGGTCGAACAGAACCGCGCCGTCGGCATCACCCTGCTGCACGTGCGGTTCCACGACCACCTCGACGCGGCGACGCTGCGCGGCGTGCTCGGCGGCTACCGCAACCGCTACGGCGCGCTCGCCGATGCGGTCACCGAGACCGAACCTTCGTTCGACGAGGGCCTGCTGGCGACGATGCCGGTCGTCGACCTGCTCTGCGAGCCGATCTACTCGCTGGCCGACCGCTGGCGGCACGGCACGCTGCACCGGTCGTGACGCCGGCGCCTAGCGCATGCGCCACAACCGCACGCTGCGGATGGCCCCCGTGCGCCAGGGCAGCACCAGGCGCAGGTCGGCGCCGCCGTTCTGCCGGTTGGCGAACCGCGCCCCGCGCAGCAGGAACGTCTCGACCACCCACGGCCCCTCGCGGCGCTTGAGTCCCGGCCGGCTCGGCGTGTAGGCGCCGCCGAGCGGCTGCCGGCGGTCGCGGGAGTCGTATTCGACCTGCAGCGGCGCCACCGCGTCGTGCACGACCTCGAGCACGAAGTCGGCAGCGGTGTCGAACACGAAGTGGTCGCTGACCTGGAAGTAGAGGAAGCTGCCGCCGCCCCTGCCGTCGCGGCGCGGCCGCAGCGTGCCGTCGCGCACCTCGGGCGCGCCGTCGTCCTGCGCGATCTCGCGCAGGCCGCGGCGGGTGCCGGCCGCGTAGTCGGCGGCAACCTCGACGGCGTCGGCCGCTTCCTCGCCCCAGCCGAGCTGCGGCCGCGGCCGCGGTTCCGGCCAGCGCAGCGGCACCGGCGGGCCGGGATCGTCGCCGGCGCGCAGCCTGGCCACGAACGCGCGCGTCGCCTCGAGGTAGGCGGTGCCGGTCTCGCGCGTCGCGCACAGTTCGCTGCCTTCGTGCATCTCGTTCCACGTCTCCAGCAGCACCAGTTCGGGCCGGTGCCGCAGGGCGCGCTGCCACGAGTGGGCGTAGAAGGCGCCGTCTTCGCGCTCGCGCACGGGCGAGTGGCGCCCCGGCACCACACGGTCGTCGTAGCCCGGGCCGATCTGCGCCACGCCCGGATGCAACGACGGCCCCCAGAGCGCCGCTCCCCAGCGCGTGGTCAGGTCCTGGCCGATGTCGCCCCACGAGGCATCGGCGACCAGGCAGACCCGTTCGCCGGGGAACCGCTGCTGGAAGGCGCGGCGCAGCGTCGCCCCGAGCTCGCGATCCCACTTCGCCGCGAAGGCGCTGACGTAGAGCACCACCAGCACGCCGCCGCGATGCCGGGCCCAGTGCCGGTCCGGGATCGCTGCGAAGTACTCGACGACGGTGCCGCAGAACAGCGCCCGCCCCGCCGGCGTGGTCAGGTCGGCCTTGCCGTCGGCCGGCTGCACGCCGCGCACCGCGTTGGCGAGCGTCGTCGTGTCGTACATCAGGCCGAGCCTCGGCGCCGGCGTGCCCGCCGCCGCCAGCCGGTCGAGCGCCGCGACCATCGGTGGCAGGCCGCGACGCGAGAACGCCAGCGGCGGCAGGTCGTAGGCGCCTGGCGCCCCCCAGTAGACCGGCAGCGCGGCGTCGATGCCGCAATCGCCCATCGCCGCGAGGTTCTCGGCGTGCCAGTCGACCGACAGGTAGCTGACCTGCTCCGGGGCGGGGAACTGGTGGCAATGGCCATCGGGGCCCGGCGCGTCCGGTCGGGCGAAGTGCTCGCTCGGCCACTGGTACCAGTAGAAATAGTGCGTCGCGACGGTGATCGCCGGGCCGGGCGGCACCGGCGCCGGCGCCGGTGCCTGCGCCGCGGCCGAGCCGAGCATGCCGATCGCGAGGCTGAGGAACAGGGCGCGCATGGCGGCCGACCGCTCCCCACCATAGCCCGTCCACGGCGCCGCCGCCGCCGTGCCGCGGCCGCGCCCGCCACCAGACCCTGGAGCCGCCCACGCCGCTCCCTATCCTCTGCCCCCCTGATGCCCGTCCCCCTGATCGATCTCACCCGTGACAAGGCGCAGCTCGCCGAAGTCGAGGCCGCCGTGGTGCGCGTCGTGCGCTCCGGCCAGTACGTGCTCGGCCCCGAGGTCGAGAACTTCGAACGCGAACTGCAGCAGTACCTCGGCTGCAAGCACGCGCTGGCGATGTCGTCCGGCACCGATGCGCTGCTGGCCCCGCTGATGGCGCTCGGCATCGGCCCCGGCGACGAGGTCGTGCTGCCGACCTACTCGTTCTTCGCCACCGCCGGCGTCGTCGCCCGCACCGGCGCGCGGCCGGTGTTCGTCGACGTCGAGCCCCGCTGGCTGAACGTCGATCCGCAGCGCCTCGACGACGCGCTGCGGAACTGCCGCCGGCCGAAGGCGGTCATGGCGGTGCACCTGTTCGGCGCCGCGTTCGACACCGACGCGGTGCTGTCGATCTGTCGTCGCCATTCGGTGCCGCTGATCGAGGACGCCGCGCAGGCGATCGGCACCCGGCACAACGGCCGCATGTGCGGCGGCGACGGGCTGTGCGCCGGCTGGTCGACGTTCCCGACCAAGAACCTCGGCGGCCTCGGCGACGGCGGCTTCCTGACCACCAACGACGACGCCTTCCACGCCACCTGCCGGCTGCTGCGCAACCACGGCATGGCCGAGCAGTACAAGCACCACTCGATCGGCGGCAACTTCCGCATGGACGCGCTGCAGGCGGCGGCGCTGCGGGTCAAGCTGCGCTCGATCGAGAAGGTCACCGAGCAGCGACGCGAGAACGCGCAGCGCTACCGGACCCTGTTCGCCGAGGCCAACCTGCTGGGCTGGGCCGAGCTGCCGACCGACACCGACCGGCACGCCTACCACCAGTTCGTGATCCGCGTGCCGCAAGCGCAGCGCGATCCGGCGATCGCCCATCTGCGGCAGCAGGGCATCGGCTGCGCGGTCTACTACCCGATCCCGTTCCACCGCCAGCCGTGCTTCCAGCACCTCGGCGCCGACCCGAAGGACTTCCCGGTCGCCGAGACGGCGGCGGCTGTGACGCTGGCGCTGCCGATCTTCCAGGGCCTGACCGAGGCCGAGCAGATCGACGTCGTCGGGGCGCTGAAGCAGTTCGTGCGCTGACGGCGGAGGCGGTCAGAACGTGATCCACGGCGCCGGCGCCGACAGCGACAGCCCGGACGGGGGCAGCGTCGCCGCCTGCACGCACGACACCGAGCCGAGCAGGGCCGGCGCGGTCGGCATCGTGAACGATCCGGCGAGGCCCGCCGCGTCGACGATTCCGACCAGCGCCACCGCGTACGGCTGCGCCAGGTCCACGTAGAGGCCGGCCAGGTCGAGGAACAGGGGCGGCGCGAACGGCGCCACGACCACGAGTCCGGGTGCTGGCACGTTGCCCGTGCAGCGGATCGAGCCCAGGGCGCCGGGCGCGCCGCCGCGGGCCCGCACGAGCGGCGGATCCTCGATGTGCACCGAACCGCCCGCGGCGACCAGCGGGGCGGCGCCGTTCGCCGGCACGACCAGGAAGCGCTGCGGATCCCAGGCGACGACGGCGTTCTGCGCGTCGATCGCCGGCACCGGCAGCAGCCCGGTGCCGCCGACCTTGACCACCGTCGTGCCGTCGCCGGCCAGGCGCAGCGACGAGTTCACCAGCCGCAGAGCCGGCAGCCCGCTGCCGGCGTAGCTGCCCCCGGCGAAGTCGAGCGCGGCGCCGGACGCGGCCACGCCGTGCCCGGCCGCGCCGGTGACGCGCACGGCGTTGGCGACCAGGGTCGCCGTCTGCACCGCGAGCCCCGGCGTGCCGGCGAGGTCGCAGTCGTGCAGCAGCACCGGCCCGGTGTTCTGCACGTCGATCGCGGCGCCGCCGCCGCCGTCGACGACCAGACCTTCGACGAACACCCGGCCGCCGGTGTTGGCGATCCGGATCCCCCCGAGCGTGCCGCCGACGATCGGCGCGCCGGCGCCGGCCAGCACGAAGGTGCCGCCGGCCGGCATGCCGTTCAGCACGATCGCGTAGGCGGCCCCGGGCGCCGGCTCGATGCGACCGGTCGTGGCATCGAAGTCGAGGTGGATGCGCAGCGGCTTGCTGGTGGTGAAGCCGCGGTACTTGCCCGGCCGCACCGACAGCACGGTGTCCGGCGCCACGGCGGCGACCGCCTGCACGAGGTCGGGGTAGTCGGCGCCGGCGCCGCCGACGGTCACGACCTGCGCCGCGAGGCCGAGGCCGGTGGCGAAGGCCGGCAGCAGACGGACGAAGGCGAGGAGGGGCGACACGCGGCGGACTCCGGCCGCGCATCGTAGCGCCGCCGCCGCGCGTTCGCGCCTGGCGCTCGCGCGTCGATTCGCCGTGCCGTGCTTGACCGCTTCCGCGCCTTCCCGGATCGTGCGCGCGATCGTCGGCGGGCGGCCACGATCGACTCCGGTCACGAGGGCGACCCGCTGCCGTGGGCGGCGGTGGCGATCCGCGCGCAGCGCCGCCGCGCCGAGCGATCGATCTCTGCCGTGGGACGACAACCGTGACTTCGACGCACACCGCCGCGGCCGACGCGCCCGAGGCCGCCTGGCTGCTCGACCGCACCGAGACGCTCTGCCGCGCCGACACGACCACCGGCCGCGAGGACCACGGGCTGCCGGCGCTGCGCGCGCTGCTGCGCGAACTCGGCGCCGTCGTCGAGCTGCAGCCGGTGGCGCCGGGGCGGCACAACGTGCTGGCCACCTGGGGCGTGCCGCGGATCCTGTTCTCGACCCACCTCGACACCGTGCCGCCGTTCCTGCCGCCGCGGCGCCACGGCGACGTGCTGCACGGCCGCGGCGCCTGCGACGCCAAGGGCCAGATCGTGGCGCAGCTCGGCGCGATCCGCACGCTGCTCGCGCGCGGCCATGCCGGCTGCGCCTGGCTCGGCGTCGTCGGCGAGGAGACCGACAGCATCGGCGTGCTCGCCGCGGCCGAGTTCGCGCCGCGGCTGCAGACCTGCACCGCGGCGATCGACGGCGAACCGACCGAGAACGTGCTGGCGACCGGCCAGCGCGGCGCCCTGCAGCTGCGGCTGTCGACCGAGGGGGTCGCCGCGCACTCCGGCACGCCCGAACTCGGCAGATCGGCGATCTGGCCGCTGCTCGACTGGCTGCAGCGGCTGCGGCAGCTGCCCACCGCCAGCGATCCCGAACTCGGGCCCGAGGTGTGGAACCTCGGCGCCATCGCCGGCGGCGGCGCGCTCAACGTCGTGCCGGCGCACGCGGAGGCGCAGCTGTTCGTGCGCTCGCTGCCGGATTCGGGCTTCGCGGCGCAGGTGCGGGAACTCGCGCCGGCCGACGGTCGGGTCGAGGTGGTGGCGGACACGCCGGCGGACCGCTTCTCGCGGCTGTCCGGCTTCCCCCACGCCCCGGTGACGTTCGGCAGCGACGCGCCGCGGCTGCGGCGGCTGGTGCCCGGCCAGCGCGTGGCGCTGTGCGGCCCCGGCAGCATCCGTGTCGCCCACACGCTCGACGAGCACATCACCGGCGCCGACCTGCGCGCCGGCTGCGAACTGCTGGTCGCGGTCGCCGAGGCCTTCGGCAGGAGCGCGCAGCCTTGATCGTGATGAAGTTCGGCGGGTCGTCGGTCGCCGGCGCCGAGCGCCTGGGCCGCGTCGCCGACCGCGTGCTCGCCGCCCGCAACCTGCGGCCGTGCGTGGTCGTGTCGGCGATGGGTCGGACCACGGACGCGCTGTTCGCCGCCGCGCACGCGGCGCGCGACGGCGACGTCGACACCGCGCTGGCGACCGTCGCGCCGGTGCTCGGCCACGCCGAGGCCACCGCCGGCGAACTGCTGGGCGGGGCCGACGCCAGGGCGACCGCGGCGATCGCCGCCGTGCGCGACGAACTGCACGTGCTGCTGCGCGGCGTGGCGATGCTGCGCGAGCTGACGCCGCGCACGACCGACACCATCGTCGCCTACGGCGAACGCCTGACGACGCTGCTGCTGGCGGCGCTCCTGGCGCAGCGCGGGGCCGCGGTCGCGCACGTCGACGCCCGGCGCTTCCTGCGCACCGACGCCCGCTTCGGCCACGCCCGGCCGCAGCGCGAGGCCATCGCCGCGCTCGTCGCCGAACACGTGGCGCCGCAACTCGACGCCGGCCGCATCGTCGTCACCGAGGGCTACGTCGGCGCCACCGCCGAGGGCCACACGACGACGCTCGGCCGCGGCGGCAGCGACTGGTCGGCGTCGCTGCTCGGCGCGGCGCTGCGGGCCGACGAGGTGCAGATCTGGACCGACGTCGAGGGCGTGCTGACCGCCGACCCGCGGCTCGTGCCCGAGGCGCGGCCGATCCCGGTGCTCAGTCCCGCGGAGGCCGCCGAGCTGGCCGCGTTCGGCGCCAAGGTTCTGCATCCGGCGACCATGCAGCCGGCGGTCGACGCCGGCGTGCCGATCACGGTGCGCGACACGCAGCGGCCGGAGGGCGCGTTCACGACCATCGATCCGCGCGGCGGCGGCCGCCGGCAGGGCGTGGCGGCGCTGGCGATGCGCGGCCCGGTCACGGTGCTGACGATGACCAGCACCCGCATGCTGGCGACCAGCGGCTACCTGGCGCAGCTGTTCGCCGCCTTCGGCGCGCTCGACATCTGCATCGACCTCGTGGTCACCGCCGAGGTGTCGGTCGCCTGCACCGTCGAGCCCGACGCGCCGCTCGATCGCCTGGTCGCCGCGCTGGCCGGGCTCGCGCGCGTCGACATCGCCCGCGACCGCGCCATCGTCGCCGCCGTCGGCGAGGGTCTGCGCGACGCCCCCGGCGTGGTCGAACGCGCCTGCCGCGCGCTGTCGCCCACGAATCCGGAGCTGCTCTGCTTCGGCGGCAACGACCGCAACCTGTCGCTGGTGGTGCCGCGCGAGCACGCCGCCGCGGCGCTGCAGCGGCTGCACGCCGAGTTCTTCCCGGCCGAGCCGGCGCGGCGCGCAGCCCGCAACCCGGCGCACGCCGGCGCCGTCGGCCGCCCGCTCGAGGCCCAGTCGTGAGCGCCGGCCTGCGGCTCGGCCTGTTCGGCAAGGGGCGGCTCGGCGGCGCGATCGCCGCCCGCGCCGGCGCGGCGCTGGTCTGGAACGTGACCCGCGAGGCGCCGCCGGCCACCGCGGTCGACGTCGCCATCGCCGCCGCCAGCGGCCCCGCGGTGGCGGCCCAGGTCGACTGGGCGCTCGCGACCGGCACGCCGCTGGTGATCGGCAGCACCGGCTGGCAGCTGCCGGACCTCGCCGCGCGCGTGCACGACCGCATCGGCGTCGTGATCGCGCCCAACTTCTCGCTCGGCATCGCCCTGCTGCGCCGCTTCACGCTGGTGCTGGCGCGCTTCGCCTCGCTCGACGCATCGCGCGATCCCTACCTGCTCGAGCACCACCACCAGCAGAAGCACGACGCGCCGTCGGGCACGGCGAAGCTGCTGGCGGCGACGATCCTCGAGGGTTGCCCGCGCAAGCGGTCGTGGGCGATCGGCGGCCCGGTGCAGGCCGAGGAACTCAGCGTCGGGGTGCTGCGCGCCGGCGCGACCTACAGCGAACACCGCATCGGCGTCGACGCGCCGGCCGAGGTGATCGAACTCGTGCACACGGCGCGCAGCGCGGCGGCGTTCGCCGACGGCGCGCTGGCGGCGGCGGCCTGGGTGGTGCGCCGCAAGGGGTTGTTCCGCATGGACGACGTCGCCTCGAGTCTGCTCGATCCGCTGTTCGCCGGCCTCGAGGGGAGGCAGGCATGATCGTGCCCCGCGGTTTCGGCACGGCGCTGGCGACGCCGTTCGCCGCCGACGGCGACCTCGACCTGCCGGCGCTGGCCGGGCTCACGCGCCACGTCGTCGACGGCGGCGCCGACTTCCTGGTCGCGCTCGGCTCGACCGGCGAGGCGGCGATGCTCACCGACGACGAACGCGACCGCGTCGTCACGACGGTGTGCGAGCACGCCGGCGGCCTGCCGCTGCTGGTCGGCACCGGGGCCTCGGCGACGGCGCAGGCCGTGCGCTGGACCCGGCGCGTCCGGGAACTCGGCGCGCAAGGCGCGCTGGTCGTGGTGCCGCCGTACGTGAAGCCGACGCCGGCCGGCATGGTCGCGCACTTCGAAGCGGTCGCCGCCGCGGCGCCCGGGCTGGCGATCGTGCCCTACAACGTGCCCGGCCGCGCCGGCGCGAACCTGCCGCCGGCGGTCCTGCCGGCGCTGTGGCGGCTGCCCAACGTGGTGGCGCTGAAGGAATCGTCGGGCGACCTGCAGCAGATCGGCCGCATCGCCGCCGAACTGCCGCGCGGCAAGGTGCTGTTGGCCGGCGACGACGGGCTGGCGGTGGCGTCGATCGCGGTCGGCGCGCAGGGGCTGGTGTCGGTGGCCGGCAACGTCGTGCCGCGGCTGGTGCGCGACCTCGTCGCCGCGGCGCTGGCCGGCAGCGCCGCCGCGGCACAGCGACTGCAGGCGCGGCTGCTGCCGCTGTTCGACGCGCTGTTCGCCGAGCCGAACCCGATCCCGGTCAAGGCGGCGCTCGATCTCGTCGGCATCGCCGGACCGATGCTGCGGCTGCCGCTGCAGCCGGCCACAGGGGCGACGCGCGACCGGCTCGCCGCCGCGCTGCGGCACGCCACGGCCGTCGAGCGCAAGGACGCCGAGGTCGCGCACGGATGACCGGCATGGACGACGCGACGCTGCAGGCGTTCTACGAGCGCGACGACGCCGCGCTGGCGGCGGATCCGGACTGGCCGGCGGCGCACGCGGCGTTGCTGGCGGCGCTGGAGCAGGGCCGGCTGCGGGCCGCGCGGCGGGGCGACGATGGGGTCTGGCACGCGGTGGCGTGGGTGAAGCGCGCGATCCTGACGGGGTTCCGCCGCAGCCCGCTGGAGCGGGTGGAGGCCGGGCCGTGGCCGTTCTTCGACAAGCCGGCCTTTCCGCCGCGTTCGTTCACCGCCGGCGACGGGGTGCGGCTGGTGCCGGGCGGCTCGGCGGTGCGGCGCGGCGCCTACGTGGCGCCCGGAGTCGTGCTGATGCCGCCGGCCTACGTGAACGTCGGCGCGTTCGTCGACGCGGGCACGATGGTGGACAGCCATGCGCTGGTCGGCTCGTGCGCGCAGGTCGGGCGGGACGTGCACGTGTCGGCGGCGGCGCAGATCGGCGGCGTGCTCGAGCCGGCGCACCGGAGTCCGGTGGTGCTCGAGGACGGGGTGTTCGTCGGCGGGCTGGCCGGGGTGTTCGAAGGGGTGGTGGTGCGGCGGCGCGCGGTGCTCGCCGCCGGGGTGGTCCTGACCGCGGCGACGCAGGTGCACGATCTGGTGCACGGGCGGGCGTGGCGCGGCGAGGTGCCCGAAGGGGCGGTCGTGGTGGCGGGGAGCCGGCCGGCTGGGGGGGAGCACGCCCAGCGGCACGGGCTGCAGGTGGCGGCGGCGCTGGTGGTCAAGTACCGCGACGAACGCACGGACGCGGCGACGGCGCTGGAGTCGGCGTTGCGTTGAGGGTGGGGTGGCCTGGGCGCATGCCTGCCATCCGGGCGAGGCGCCGTGCGCGTGGTGCACTCTGGCACACCGGGGGAACGGGCGCGGAGCACGTGGTCGCGCCGCGTCGACTACTCAGGGACATCCGGGTAGTCCTCGGGCTCCCGCCCCTTGTTCCGGACGAGCTGCCGGACCTTCAGGTTCAGGGCCAGGCCGAGCAGGACGAACACGCCTGCCAGGATCCAGACCACCGGACTCATCTGCACCTTCACGTCGGGCTTGGCGTTCATCAGGGGCAGGACCTGGAACAGGATCAGGACCAACCCGAAGCCGATGAGGATCATCGCCAGCATGTCCGCGGCCCGGATGTCGCGCTTGGTGTAGGTGGTCATGCGCCTTGGGTGTGATGTTCCGTGCGGACGCGTCAGGGTGCGGTCGACGCCCTTGTCGATCAGGGGCGAGCGGCGGCGCGAGGGCTCCCCTCGCTGGTTGCCTTGGTTCGCTGCAGCTCGCCGCTTGCGTCGACCAGCTGGGGTGGGAGCATAGCGGGCAGGATGGCCCTGGGGTCGCGCAAGGAGCTACTTGCCGCGCGGGTCGTAGAAGACAACGGCTACCACCAACACGGCGGCGACAAGCAGGAGGACCGCCAGTCGCGTGCGTCGGCGACGCCGGACACCCTCGGGGTTGCTCACGGCCTCGGCGCGCTCTCGGCTGCCGCGGTCCAGGGCCCACGCGATGAAGACCAGCATGAGCACAGCGCCCAGCTCCTGCGCCCCTCTGTCCGTGAGGCCGAGCATCAGAGGAAGGGAACCGGCAACCGCCTGTTCGAGTCAGCCCAACGTGCATGCTGCTGAGGCGCGCGCCGCGCGCGAGGGGGCTCGAGCTCGCGGATGCTCGCCTCACGGCTCGGCGGCTGCTGCGGCGAGTCAGGCCACATTCTCGCCCCGATCGTCGGCCTTGTGGCTCCGACGCTCCAAGGTCTCGACGCGTCGCTCGAGCCGCTTGAATCGGCGATACAAGTCCACGGCCGATACGATCACGAAGGTGCAAATCGCTGTCGACAGGAACAGGTCCATGAGTTGATCTCCGGGGAGGAGTAGCAACTCCATGTCGTAGCCTGATCGCCCTCGATCTTCCAGCGGCCCGCTTGAAGGATCATCGACGGCTTGCCCAACGTCTTTGACGCTCAGCCGCGAGCCGCGTGAGCTTCAGCTCTCGCGGTTGGTTTGGTCGCGGCTCGTCGGCTCCTGCGTCGAGTTGGGCAGCCTACCTCCGCGCATGCGCTGCCAGGAGATGAAGGCACCTGCGCAGGCCCCGAAAACAGCAGAAGCTGGAAGCAGCCAGAAAATCGGTTCCATCCACCGAAACGGTGGATCGTCCCGGCTCGACCGGAAGGCGTTGTCGACGACTATGAGCACCGGCGGCCCCACGAAAAGCGCGGCAACGGCGGCCAAGCCAGCCCCCGCGCAGCTCGTCAGCGCGATGCAAACAGACATGCCGATGGTTGCGCCTGGCCTCATCGATCTGGCCAACGTCTCTCACGCTCAGCTGCGAGCCGCGTGCGAGGGCTCTTGCTCCAGCG